>JBHGBM010000025.1:0-138757 GCA_041946965.1 Bryobacteraceae bacterium | reverse complement strand
CGTGTGCGCCAGGTCGTAGCGCCACTCGCGCGCGTTCTCCTGCATCTCCGGCGCGTGCTGGTGGAGGTAAAGTCCCATCTTGCGCCGACGCAGGCGCGCGCCGAGGTTGTCCAGGGCCTCGGCCTGAATGCGCAGCTCCTCGTCCGTTTTGCGCTCGCGCTTGGGCAGCGGGTTGATGGCGATGGCCCGCGCGCCGAGCGGTTTCACCAGCGCGGCCAGGTCGAGCGCCGCCTGGGTGGTCTTGGCGGCCGCCTCCGGCTCGTGCATTGCCCCGCCGATGTAGACGATGGGGAGCTCGAGCTTGTGCTGCTTCAGCAGCGCGATGGTGCGGTCGCGCACGCCCGGCGCGAAAAAGCTGGCCATCAGCTCCACGCGCTTGTAGCCGGCCCGGACCAGCGCGGGGAACATCTCCTCCACGCCCTGCGCCAGCGTCTTCTTCTCGCGCGCGAACTGCTGTGTCCAGACGTAGACCGCAACGGCAAGTTGCAGGCGGTAACGCGGCGCGGCGTGGGCGGCCAGCGCCGCCGTGCTAACCAGCCACTGCCGTCTCGTGAGGTTCATGTACGGCCCCTTGCAAGAAATTGTGGATCTCGCGTGCGGCCCGGGCGCCTTCGGCCACGGCCTGCACCACGGTGGTCCCGCCATTCACAATATCACCGGCGGCGAAGACGCGCGCGCGCGTCGTGGCGAACGAGCCCGGCCGCACCGCCACGCGCCCGCCGTGTCCGAACTCGACGCCCGCCAGCGCCGCTTTCACCTCCTCGTCCACACGCTGCCCGATGGCTTCGATCACCAGGTCCGCCGGGATCACATGCTCCGTGCCCGGCACGTTCTCCGGCTTGCGCCGGCCGTCGGCGCCGGGCGCTCCCATGCGGGTGCGAATCACTTTCAAACCGCCCTGCCCGTAACCGAGCGGCGCCGTCAGGATCAGGAAATTCACGCCCGCCCGGATGGCCTCATCGCGCTCGTTCGGCCAGGCGGGCATTTCCGCGAACGAGCGCCGGTAGACGATGGAGACATCCGCGCCTGCGCGTTTCGCCGTGAGGGCCGCGTCGATGGCGGTGTTGCCGCCGCCGATCACGAGCACCGCCGCGCCCGCCAGCCCCGTCCACTCGCCGCGCTTGGCTTTCGAAAGAAACTCCAGCGCGCCCGCCACGCCCGAGGCGGGGCGCGGCCCTTCGAGCGCCACCGAGGCGTTCATGCCGAGCGCCACCAGCACGGCGTCGTAACCTTCCGCGAACACCTCGTCCAGCCCGTAGCCACGGCCGATGCCGGCGTGCTTCGCCCCCAGGCCCACGGAGGCCAGCACGGCCTTCAGTTCGCCGCCGAGGATTGCGCCGGGCAGGCGTTCGGCGGGGATGGTGTCCTGCGCCATGCCGCCGGTTTCCCGGGCGCGGTCGATCAGGGTCACCTCGTGTCCGAACGAAGCCAGCTTCACCGCCGCGGCCACTCCGGCCGGTCCGGCGCCGAGCACGGCCACGCGCTTGCCGGTGGCCTCGCCGCGGGCGCGCGGCACGGCCGCCCAGCCTTCCTCCACCGCTTTGCGGCTCACCCAGCGTTGCAGGTGCCGGATGGGCACGGTCTGGGTGTAGTGCTGGTTGATGCAGCCGGATTCGCACAGCGTCTCCGACGGGCATACGTAGCCGCAAATGGTGGCCAGGACGTTGGCGTCGCGAATGGTTTCGTAAGCGGCGCGGAACTCGCCCGCGGCGATCTGGGCCACGAACTTCGGCACGTTCACCTGTGCGGGGCAGTGGCTGACGCAGGTGGGGTCGTTGCACTGGCGGCAGGTGCGTGCCATGGCGGCGATGGTGTCGAGCGCCTCGGCTCGGCCCGCCTTGTAGATGGGTTCGTAGACTTCGGAATCGCGCGGCACGCAGCCGCTGCGGCCGCCGTCGCGCATGATCTGGGTGCAGGCGGAGCAGGCCACGCACACGCGCTCCGGATCCAGGCAGCCGCGCCCGGCGAGATCGCGCGCGAAATCGGGATAGGCAAATGCCATGCGGCCCGCGCCCACAATGGAGACCCATCCCTGCTTCACGTTGGCGGCGGCCACGTTGGGGAAATAGTGCCGCAGCCAGGAGTACCCGCCCCCTACCACGGCCATATCCGGCACCTCGGACTGTATGCGGCGCACGATCTGCACGAAGCGGTCCACGCCCTTGAGCGGATCCTCCTCGGGCAGCGGCGCTCCCGCCGTGGGCAGGTCGAAGGGACGGTTCACATGCGGGTTGTAGTACGGATTGCCGATGGTGATGTTCACCAGCGGAGCGCCCTGCGCGCGCAGGAACCGCACCAGTTCGATGGGCTCCTCGAGCGCGGGCGTGTTCACGTCGCCGGGGGAGACGCCGAAGCCGTAGGGGTACGCCATGGCGTCGTAGACGTTCATGCGCGAGGTCACCACCAGAGCCGGCGCGGCCTGGCGGATCTTGGCGACCACGTTGCGGAAGAGGCGCGAGCGGTTGGCGAAGTCCGGCCCGCCGTAGCGGCTGTTCTCGCGCGTGAAGCTGGCGTGCAGCTCGCTCACCAGGTAGCGGTGGCAAGCCTTCACGTCCACCGCGTCGAAGCCGGCGCGCTGCGCGCAAAGCGCCGCCTGCACGTAGATGTCTTCCAGGCGCTCGAGCTCATCGTCGCTGATCAGCGGGTAATCCGGGCCGAGCTTGTGGATGGGATCGAGATACTTGGAACGGTGCGCGATGATGGGCGCGGGCGCGCGCCCCGGCTTGCTGTAGCGGCCCGAGTGGGTAAGTTGCAACACCAGCACGGGACGGTGCGCGGCGCCGAAGCGCTCCCGCGCGGTCTTGTGGGTCTCTTCCACCAAGCGGGCGAAGCCGCCAACGGTGCCCTCGTGAATCCAGAGCTGGCGCGGGTTGGCGCGGCCCTCGTGCACCACCGCGGTGGCCTCCACCCAGAGCAGCCCCGAGCCGCCGGCGGCGAAACGCCGGTAGCGGCGGAAGGTCAGCTCGTCGGGGGCGCCGTCCGGTGTGCCGTCGCACCCTTCCATGGGCAGAACGCAAAGGCGGTTGGACATGTGCAGGCTGCCGGCCTCGACCGGCTCGAGCAGCGGGGCGATATCTTCGGAAACGCTCAGGTTGACACCCAGCTCGGCAATACGCGCGCGAAGCTGGTCGAGGGAGTGGAAGCCAAACGGTACGTGCATGGGTAGCCGTTCAGCATAACACCCCGATCTTGGGCCACGGCCGGAGCGCGAGAGGATGGAGATTCCGGCCTCAGGCTTTGCTTTCCGCTTCCGCGACCATGCGCTCGAAGCGCGCGCGCTCTTCGATGAGCGCCTGCACCCGGTCCGGGACCTTGTCGCTCCGCTCCACCAGGCACCAGCCGCGCCAACGCCGCCGGGCGAGGAGATCGAACTGGAGCTGATAAGGGAACTTCGGATCGCTCAATTCGTGCATGTGCAGAGTATCGCCGAGGCGGTCCTGGATGAGCGCGAAGTTGGCCGCAAAGCCGCCGTCCGCGGTGTCCCGCGCATCGCCATTGAGCTTGATGACCACGTTTTTCGCCTCCACCTGCTTGAAGATTGCCGCCAGCGTGATCAGCCGGCCCGCGCTGCCATGGTTTTCGAGACGGACCTGCTGGCCGTAATCCGCCGCGAACCGTCCGAGCTCGTTGACCGAGCGCGCGATCTGGTCGATGGTCTTCTGTTGCGGCACCTCGGGGTGGAACGCATTCGGGAAAACGCGCACGCCCGAAGCGCCCACGTCGCTGGCGAGCTTGATGTGCGCCTTGCCCGATTCGACAGCCGCCGCGAGCTCCGCAGCCTGCGGGGAATCGAAGCGCACCGGACTGGCGATGCCGATCAGCTTCACCGGGCTGTCCGCAAACATGCGCTTCACTTCGCGCCGGCGCGAGGCGTCGATATCGGGCTCGACGCCGTGCCGGTGCTTCGCCGAAGTGCGGATCTCCAGCCCGAGCGCTTTCGCGCGCGTACAGTTGGCGATCAGGGTGGGGATGTCCCAGTCGCTGCCCCACTGGTAGCTGGTGAGGCCGAACCGCATTCCGGACGGGGAGCGCGGCGCCGCAGCCAGGGGCGCCGCCACGGCGAACGCCAAGGCCTGCCTTCGAGAAAAAGCGGGTTTGCGCAGATTCATAACGGTCCTGTTTACGAGCGCTGATCTTAGCATAACGGGAATCCGGGAAACGGCCCATTCCCCAGTTGCGCCGGGCCGGGCGAAACTGATAGGTTGAAACCGAATACTTCTCGTGGGGGCCGTATCATGTCAACGAACCGCCTGATCGCGCTGTTGCCGTGGCTTGCCGTTTCGCTGTGCGCGCAGGACTACCGCGGCACAATCCTCGGCCGCATCACGGACGCCACCGGCGCCGTCGTGCCCGACGTCCAGATCACCGTAACCAACGAAGGCACCAACGTGCCGCTGGTGACCCGCAGCAACCAGGAGGGAAATTACCTGGCGCCGCTGCTCGAGCCCGGCCAGTACACCATGACGTTGGAGTCCTCCGGGTTCCGCAAGCTGGTGCGATCCGGCGTGACAGTGCGAACCGGCGACAAGCTCGCGCTCGACTTTCAACTCGAAGTGGGGGCGACCGCGGACTCGATCACGGTGACCGGCGACGTGCCGCTGCTCCAGACGAGCTCGGCCGACATCGCGCAGGTGATCGACCGCCGTTTCATGGACCTGCTTTATATTTCCAACCGCAACCCGCTCAACCTGATCTCGCTCACGCCGGGCGTGCAGGGCGGCGGCGGGCGCTTCGCCGATAGCGGGCAGCACACTTTCAGCGTGAACGGCGGCGGCGCCACCTCGGGCAATAACGAGGTGGTGGTGGACGGCGCCTCGGTGGTGATGCCGCGCCAGGGCGGATCGATTGCGACTTCGCCCTCCGGCGACACGGTGGAGGAGTTGCGCGTGCAGACCACCATGTTCGACGCCGCCTACGGCCACTCCAACGGCGGCGTGGTCAGCTACGCCACGCGCTCGGGCACGAACCAGTTGCACGGATCGTTCGAGGATTTCTACCGCAACTCCGCGTTCAACGCGAACAGTTGGACGAACAACAAGCGCGGCGTCAAGAAGCCCGACGACACCCGCCAGTTCTGGTCCGGCGCCGTGGGCGGTCCCGTTTACCTTCCCAAGCTGTACGACGGGCGCAACCGCACCTTTTTCTTCACCAGCGTGCAGCACGAGAAGACCAAGGGCGGCACTACGTTTTCCGGGCGCGTGCCCACGGAAGCCGAGCGCCAGGGCGACTTCTCGCAGACGCTGAACAGCCAGGGCGGCGCGCTGACCATCTACAACCCGTACACGACCACCGTGAGCGGCACCACGGTCACGCGCCAGCCGTTCCCGGGGAACCGCATCCCGGCGTCGCTGCACAACACCACGGGCCTGGCGATCGCCAATGCCTTCCCCAAGCCGAACGTGAATGTGCCGGCGCAGATCGGGCTCTACAACTGGGTGGAGCAGGGCGCCTCGGCCGTACCCTCGACGCAGATCAGCCAGCGGGTGGATCAGTCCGTCAGCGGCAAACAGCGGCTGTTCGGCCGCTTCGGGTTCATGAACTATAAGACCGAGTTCCCGTCTATCCCGCGCGGCCTCTACAGCGCGCCGATCGGCGGCAACCCCAACGGCGACTGGCGCCATTTTTACACCGCCAGCCTGAACGACGACTACCTGTTCAGCCCGACCCTGATCCTTTCGGTGCGTTACAACTTCGGGCGGTACTGGAGCGACACCTGGTTCTCCGGGAACTTCCAGGACCCGAAGGAACTGAAACTGCCGGATGCCATCCTCGCCAACCAGATGCGCCCGGCGTGGCCCAACATCACCATGGGCGAGGGCACCATCGCCTTCGGCCACCGCTTCAAGACGCGCGCCAACGACACGCACGCGCTGGTGCCCACGCTGACGAAACTGGCCGGGTCGCATACCTTCCGTGTGGGCGGCGAAGCGCGGCTGGTGAACTGGAACGAGAACAGCCCGGACACGCATGCCGCCGGGTATTTCAACTTCAGCGCGGGCTTCACGCAATCGGACCCGCAACAGTCCGCGGCATCGAAGACCTCGGGGACGGCCATGGCGTCGCTGATCATGGGCATCCCCTCGAGCGGCGATATCAGCGGTCCTACTCCTTACGCCCTGCGCAGCTTTTACTACGGCGCGTACGTGCAGGACGACTGGAAGGTGAGCCGCACCCTCACGCTCAACCTCGGCGTGCGGTGGGAAGTGGAAACTCCCTATAACGAACGTTACGACCACATCTACTACGGCTTCGATTACACCGCACAGAACCCGGTGCAGGTGCCGGGCATGACGCTGCGCGGCGGACCGCTGTTCGCGGGCATCAACGGCTATCCCCGCCGGCAGGGGAACACGGATTGGAACAACCTGGGGCCGCGTTTCGGCTTCGCCTGGCAGGTGCGCCCCGGCACCGTGCTGCGCGGCGGCTACGGCATGTTCTTCTCCAGCAACATCGGCAACCTGGACACGACCGTGAACATTCCGCCGACCTTCAGCACGGCCATCACTTACATCGCCAGCCAGGACCGCGGCTTCACGCCCTACACGAATTTCTCGAACCCGTTCCCCGCGGGCATTCCGAAGCCCATCGGCAACAGCAAGGGCATGGCCAGCCGGCTGGGAGAAAGCGTCTCCTTCCTGGCGCAGGGACGCGTGCTCCCCTACACGCAGCAGATGCAGTTCGGCATCCAGCACAGCCTGCCTTCGCAGATTCGTCTGGAGGCCAACTTCGTGCGGCAACTCAGCCTGAAGGGCCTGGAGGGCTTCAGCCTGAATGAAAAGCCGGACGCTTATCTCGCCCTCGGCACGCAGGAAAACGTGCAGGTGCCCAACCCGTTCTACGGCATTTTCCCGGCGGAGGTCAGCATGGGCTCGTCCCGGACCATCGCGCAGCGGCAGTTGTGGCTTCGTTATCCGCAGTTCAGCGGTGTGACCCAGAACGCCAGCAATACCCACACGGTGGTTTACCACGCGGTGCAGTTGAGCCTGGAGAAGCGCCTGACCCACGGGCTGACGCTGCTGTGGAACTACACCGGCTCGAAGATGATCGAGAACAACATCACCAGCCTGGTGAACACGCGCCACTACCGCACGATTTCGGAGAACGACACGCCCCACGTGATCAACATGGCGTTCGTCTACGATCTGCCGTTCGGTCCGGGGCGGCCGCTGCTGCAAGGCCGCGGGCTGGCCGGCAAGATCATCGGAGGATGGTCGCTGAGCGGCCGCGCGCATTACGAATCCGGGAACCCGCTCTCGATTTCCGACAGCAACGGCAGGCCCATCCGCATCCGCGACGCATCTTACAGCGGGGCCATCGTCAATCGCATCGGCGACAAAGTGGATCCGGTGACGCGTCAGGTGCTCAACCCGTACTTCGACACCACCGCGTTCGTATCGCTGCCGTCCCAGTACACCATCTCGCCGGAGCCGCCGGTTTTCGGCGAACTGCGCAGCCCCACCTCCAAGTCGCTGAACGCCTCGTTGATCAAGCGCGTGCAGGTCAACGAGCGCGTGAACGTGGATGTTCGCCTGGACGCCTCGGGTGTGACCAACACGCCGCAATGGGGAAATCCCGGTACGGACATGAAGGACAAGGCCACTTTCGGTGTGATCAACACCGCCGGCGGAGCGCGCAACATGCAGTTGGCCTTCCGCGTGGTCTTCTGATGCGCGGGCTGCCCCTGCTGCTCGCGCTGGCTCTGCCGTGTTATCCGGGTGAGGGCCGGTATTTGCAGGTGGTCCGGCAGTTTGTGGACACCATGGTGGAGCACGGCACCGACCGCTACGGCGCCGTGCACTCGCCGCTGTTCGCGGCCATGCTCGACCTGGAGACGCTCTCGTTGCCGCTGGAGGCGCTTCCGCCGGAGTTCTTCAAGGCTGACGCACGGCAGCGGCAGGCCTTCGGCTTCGGCCTTCCCAATCCGCCGGTGGGAATCCGCCCCGGGGACCGCGCTCCCATGGGGAACAACCTGGAGCACGATATCAACCTGCTCCGGGTCATGTACGAGCTGGCGGCGATCACCGGGGAGAAGAAATACGCCGCGCACGCCGACGCCTACATTCGCTTCTGGCTGCTCCATTGTCAAAGCCCGGAAACCGGCCTGATGGCCTCGGGGGAGCACAACTCGTGGGATTTCGTGCGCGAAAGAGCCTGGGCCGATACGCATGAGGTGTACCGCCGTTTTCCCTTCTGGGACAAGCTCTACGGCATCGATCCGCACCGCGCGGCGCGCCTCGCCGACGCCATGTGGATGTCGCAGATCGGCAACAAGAAAGTGGGCGATTTCAGCCGTCACGCGGGATACTTCGCCTACCGGGCCGAGACCGGTGCGGCTTACCCGCGCCACGCCGGCTTCTACATCTGGGCGTACGCCAATGCGTACGTGCAGACGCGCGATCCGAAATTCGTAAACCGGGCCGAAGTGCTGATC
Organism: Bryobacteraceae bacterium; assembly: GCA_041946965.1. Lineage (GTDB taxonomy): Bacteria > Acidobacteriota > Terriglobia > Bryobacterales > Bryobacteraceae > JBHGBM01. The sequence goes on along the minus strand of JBHGBM010000025.1, from coordinate 130,326 downwards.
GAAAGCCGCACGGGACGGCGTCCGCAGCCCCTCAGCCTGCTGGTGGACCGGGGCTCGTTTGAGCCCGAAAAGAGCCTGGATGCGACGCTGCGCCTCATGCTGTGGGACGCCGCGGGGCTGGTGCCTGAGCGCCGCGACGCCTGGCGCGGCATCGTGCGCGAACTCGACGAAGAGGATTTCGCCCGTTCCGGCACGGCGTTGCGCATCGCGCGCGCCGCCGCTCCGGCCGGCGGCGCCGATGCCAATGCGGAGAAGTACAAGGGCATGGCTCGTCCCGGCACGGTTCTGGTGACCGCCGGCGGCGCGCGAACCATCAGCGAGACGTTGAGCCCGATCTGGAGGATGAGTTACGGCTCGTCGGGAGTCTCCGGGCGCGCTCTGCTGCACTTGACGCGCTACCGCCAAACCGGCGATGCGCGGTTCCTGGCTCGGGCCGAAGCGATTGCGGACGCGTTCGTCGAAGAGGGCCTTCCCAAGGTGAAGGACGACATCTGGCCCGGTGCGGCGGGGCAGGTCATTTCTCTGCTGGTGTCGCTTTCCGGCGACCGCCCCGCGAAGGCCCCGCGGTATATGGCGTTCGCGCGCGATGTGGCGGGCATGTCCATCGCGTTGTTCTCGCGCAACGGGCTGTTTCGCGCCGACGGCTCAAGCCGCCACTACGAGGCGATCACCGGGGCCGATGACCTGCTCTGGGGCCTGCTCCAGCTCGACTGCGTGGAGTCCCAAAGCAAGCACCGGCTGGGGCACAACGACGTGAACTGGTAGCCGGTCAGAACAAAACCTTCAGCGCGAACTGAATCACGCGCGCGCCGCCGGCGCTGGTAATGCGGCCCATCCGATCACCCGCCGTAAGCTGCGCGTTGGGTGATCCCAGGGTGGGATTGTTGAACACGCTGAAGAACTCCGAGCGGAACTGGAGGGTGAGCCCCTCGGGTTTGGGGAGGCGGAAGTTCTTGAACAGTCCGAGGTTGGTGGTGAACGACGAGGGGCCGATGAGCGCGTTCCTTCCCGCGTTGCCGTACATTCCCGCGGCCGGGAAGGCGAACGCATTGCGGTCGAACCACCGCAGGATCTTATCCCCCTTGTCCCGATCTCCCGGCAACCGGGGATTGCCGACGACATCGGGCCGCTGGTTCGAGGTGCCGCTCAGGGCGACGTCTCGGCCGCTCACCACATTGACCGGCAGCCCGCTTCGCGCCGAGACCAGGCCGTTGAGTTGCCAGCCGCCGAGCACGGCGCGCGCCGGCGCCACGGCGGTTGCCAGCTTCGGCAGATCCCAGATCCAGGAGAAGGAAGCGATGTGCTTGGCGTGGAAATCGGAAAGCCCCAATTGCGTGGACAGGTCGAACACATTCGGCGTGCCCGCGCCGATGCTGGTGCCCGAGTGCATGTCGATGGAGCGCGAGAAGGTATAGGCGCCCTTGAGAGTGAAGCCGCGGCTGTAGCGCTTGTTCACCTCCACCTGGAGGGCGTTGTAGCGCGAGTTGGCTTGCGAGCCGAGCCGGACCATGTCGCCGTACGGCTGGATGATGCGGCGCCGGTCGAGGTTGGCCAGCGTGGCGCCGGGACCGTACAGAGCCGGGTTGGCGGCGACGCTCATGATCAGCTTGTGTCCGAGCTTGCCCACATATCCCACCTGCACCGCCAGGTCGCGCACCACCTCGTGTTGCAGCGTCAGGTTGAAGTGCTGCACGTACGGCGTGCGCACATTTCCGTCGGGGAAGTTGACCGTCTGTACGCCCACGAAGAAGGGGTTCCGGGTGTTGACCACCAGCGGAATGGCGGCCTGGCCGCGCAGGGGGTCGGACAGGCTGTACGGCGCGCTGATGTTGAACTGATAGCGGAACGGCTGGCTGGTGTTCTGGATGATATCGGCGTTGATGGTCTCATAGAACACGCCATAGGCGCCGCGCAGCGAGGTGCGGCCGGAGCCGAAAGGGTCCCAGGCGAAACCAAAGCGCGGGGAAAAGTTGTTCTTGTCGGTCGGAATCATCCCGCGGGGCACGCCGTCGTCGCCCGCGAACAGCATGCCCAGCGGCGCGGTGGGAATCACCCGCGACTGGACCCCGGCGCGGAACGTTCCCCAGTAGTTCTGGGGATGCACCCACGGCATCGGCAGCTCGTAGCGCAGCCCGAGGTTGAGCGTGAAGCGCCGATGCACCCGCCAATCGTCCTGCACGAAATAGTAGGTGTTGTTCTGAAGCCCCGATTGTTCCAGCAGCGGACTGGCTACCGTGAGCGATTCCGCCTTGCCCAGCAGAAAGTCGGCCGCGGCATTCCCGGTGGCCTGGCCGGAGAAGGTGAACGTGCCCATGGTATGGAACGAGGAACGGTTCAGATAGCGCAGCTTGAGCATCTCGAAACCGGTTTTGATGGCGTGCCGGTCGCGCGTCCAGTTCACGGTTTCGGAAAGCTGCCAGGACTCGTTGACGTTGTAGGAATCGGCGCCCGAGCCGCTTCCCAGCGTGACACGCCCGGAGACGGTGATGGCGGGCGGGATCAGCGGCCCAAGCACCGGGAAGTTTGCGCCGAGATTGGACAGGTGCACCGGATTGAGGTTGACGACCGTTGACTTGACCCGGTTGAAACTCACGCGCAACTGGTTGAGCACGTCCGGGCGGATCGCGACGGTGTCTCCGAGCGTGACGCTCTGGACGGTAGCGCGCGTGTCCAGCGGCAGGTAGCTCGGGATGTTGCCGGAGGAACTGCGCTCGGTCGCCAGATTGTAGTTGTAGCGCGCGTCGATCACGTGCTTGCGCCAGTTGTAGTCCAAGCGCACGAGGAACGTGTTATTGTTGCTCGGCGCCGGCGTAGTCTCGACCAGTTGGCCGTCGCTGCGGTTGGGCAGAGGGATCATGCCCGGCGCGAGGAGTTTTACCGCCACCGGGTCGAAGCGGGTCGAGGGGATGCGGTTGCCGGGAAATGCCTGCCCGGTGTTGGGGTCGCGCACGGCCGTCCTGGTGGCCGAGAAATCGCCGCCGCGCTCGGCTTCCGTCGGGGGGAAAGCGGCGGCCGAGAGAGCTTCCGGCCGGATGCGCAGCGCTTCATAGGAGCCGAAGATGAAAAGCTTGTCCTTGCGGATGGGGCCTCCCGCGGTGGCGCCGAACTGGTTCTGGATGAGTTGCGGCTTGCGCGACGGCGCAAAGAAACTCCTCGCGTTCAAGGCCTGGTTCCGCAGGAACTCCCACGCGCTGCCGTGGAAGTCGTTGGTGCCCGAGCGCGTTACGACGTTGAAAATGGAGCCGGCGTTGCGGCCGTATTCGGCGCTGTAACTGTTGGTCAGCACTTTGACCTCGGCCAGCGCGTCGGGCGGAGGATAGTTCAGCCCCGTATTGCGAAAGACCGCGTTGAAATGAGCGCCGTCGAACAGGAACAGGTTCTGGTTGCCGCGCGAGCCGGACATGGACACGGTGGGGCCGCTGCGGTCGCCGGTGAACGTCTGAGGCGAACTGACCTGAGAGGCTCCGGGCAGCAGGGCGGCCAGGGCGATCACGTTGCGGCCGTTGATCGGCAGTTCCGTGATGCGGCGCGTGTCGATGAGCGTGCCGACCACGGAGGACCGGCTATCGACCAGCGGCGCTTCCGCCGTCACCGAGACCGACTCGGAAACGCTGCCGACCTCCAGGCGCGCGTCCACGCGGACATTCTCGTTGGAGGTGAGCTGCACGCCATCCTGGGTGAAGATCTTGAAGCCGGGCGTCTCGATCTTAATGCTGTACGAGCCCACGGGGAGCACCGGCAGAACATAGGCGCCATCGGGCCCGGTGGAGGTGGTCCGGATGCTGCCGCGTTCGACCATGGTGGAGGTCACCGTGGCGCCCGCCACCGGCAGTCCGGTGGGATCGCTGACATTTCCATGAATGGTTCCGGAGCCCTGCGCCAGGGCCGCCGCGGCGCACGCCAATAGGCCCGCGGCAATTCGAAGGGTATGATTCATTGAGTTGATAGTCATCGCTTACTCCGGTATGGGTGTGCCGCTTGCGCCGCGCTAACCGATCCAACTCCGGTAGAGGCGGTCCAGGTCCGCTTCCTTGGGAGTTCCCGCATGCAGCGCGACACGATAGCGCATGCGGATGGACTTGCCCTTGGCCAAAGTCCAGGGCTGTTTCAGGAAGGCGAACGGAGACGGCGAGAGGTGGCCGTAGTCGCGCGTGAACCACGGGCACGGCGCCCACGGATTTTCCGGGTGATCCATGATCGCCAGGCCCTCGACCATGCCCTGCGCCGTCTTGCCGTGGTAACCGCACCAGCGCGCGGGCTTGCCGTAGGTCTGCTCCGCGCCGGCGGCGCCTTCGGAATTCATCAGCACTCCTCCGTAAAGGGGCGTCAGTTCCGCGATGACGCGCAAGGCGAAGAAGGAGTGCTTCGCCGACTTGATGGTAATGTCCTCGCGGGCGGTGAAGACCATGTCGGCATCCATCCACCAGAGCCGCCCGCCTTCCATATGGATGGTGAAGGTGCGCGCATCCTCGGCCGGGGAGGGCGCATCCTTGCGCACCCATTCATTGCGATTGGTGAACGTGGCGGAGTGCGGCGTGACCTTTCCGAGGCGCAGCTCGGTGGAGCGGATGTGCCCGCTATCCAGACTGGTATCACCCCAGTAGTCGCCCTCGTTGAGCGGCTGGCAGCCGAGCCAGAGACCGCGATGATGGGGATAAGGCAGCCCGGATTCGGCCAGCAGCGATCTGCCGGACGCGGGTCCGATCAGAGGGTAAAAATACGGGTACTTCTGGCAAGCGTGCGCGCGGTATGCCCCGAGCACGCGGTTGTTCCAACGGAACATCAGCAAGCCGGAGCTCTGTTGCGCCGTGAGGTTTTCCGAACCGGGCACCGGCTTATCGAAATCCACCGCGCGGAGCGGGGCGGCGCTATTCCATGCGCCCAGCGTAATCAGCAGGCGCTCGATCCAGCGCCGGCGGTTGGTGGTAAGCACGTCGCGTTGTGTCATTTTCCGTTCCCTCAAGAGCAAAGGACCAACTCTGGCAATTCTATAACATCTCGATGATCGAGCGGATTGCGCCAGCCGGGCCAGCCCATCTGGTATACTGCGCGGGATGGCGAAAACGGCGCAGCACGGCCTCAACCGCCGCAGGTTCGCCAATGTCATGGGCGGCGCGGCGCTTATTGCCGGAAAAGCCGCGCCGGCGCCCATGGCGATCGCCGAATCGAGGTTATACCACCTGCAAGCTCCCACGGAGCAACCGGTAAAGACCGCATTCGGCGTCATGACTGCGCGGCACCTGGTGCTGCTGGAACTGCGGGACGAACTCGGCAACCGGGGATTCGGGGAAAGCTGGATCAACTTCCCGGCGTGGGCGCCCGGCGAGCGCGTGGCGGCATTCCGTACAGCCTTCCTGCCCTACCTCAAAGGCAGGCAGGTGGAGGATATCCCGGCCTTCATCCGCGACATGGGCCGGGCATTTCGCGGACCCGCCGTGCAATCCGGCACCACCGGCCCGCTGGTGTCCGCCTTGTGCGCGGTGTCCATGGCGTTGACGGACCTGGCGGCGAAGCGCAGGAAGGTCCCGCTGGCGCAACTGCTCTTCAACGCTCCCTCGCCGCGCGTCAAGATCTACGGAAGCGGCATCAATGCGCCGCTTCCGTGGAAGTGGATCGACCGGCTCCTGGACCGCGGCGTCACGCTCTTCAAGCTGAAGCTTGGGTTCGGCGACGATGAGGACCTCGCCAACCTGAAAGCGTTGAAGGCGCACTTGGGGAGCGAGGCCGCGGTGGCCGTGGACGTGAATCGCAACTGGACGCTCTCCAAAGCCAGGCAGTGGGCCGGACGGCTCGCCGGCTACGAAGTCCGCTGGCTGGAGGAGCCGCTCACCGTGGAAGACGAACCTCTTACGGGGGAACTTGCCGCCGATTGCCCGGTGCCGCTCGCAGGCGGCGAGAACATCCTGTTGGAGCCCGGCGGCGATATCGGGGCGCTGGCGGCCTCTCCCTTCGCCATCGTGCAGCCGGATGCGACGAAATACTGCACCACGCACGACTTTCTGCGGGTGATCCCCGAGGCGGCCAGGCGCGGCAAGAAGGTGCTGCCGCATTTTCTCGGTTCGGCGCCCGGCCAGGCGTTTTCCATTCACCTCGCCGCGGGTTGTTCCGAACCGCTGGTGGAGTGGGACATCAACGCCAACCCGCTGCACACGGAGATGCTCGCCGAGGGCTTCACCATCGAGGAAGGCGGCATCGCGATTCCGGATGCACCGGGCCTGGGATGGACCCCGAAGCTTCAGGCGAAAGACCGGGTGGCGTAAGCGCGGTCAACGCAGGGGCAGCGGCACGCCGCTCGCGGAAGTCCACTGCGAAACGTAATCGAGAAACAGGTAGCGCGTGACCGCGGTCTTCAGCATCGCGGGAAGGCTCTGGTTGAGCGTCCGATACTCGCCCTCGATGCGGCTGCAATTGGCGTCGATGAAGCGCTGGAGCAGTTGGACGGCGCCGGCCTCCTGACCCCGCTCGATCAGGCGCTGCGCCTCGGCTTCGATGGCGTTCTGCCGTTCCATCTCCCAGGCCTCCGTGGGATCGAATACGCCGCGGACGGAGGGGGCCAGCGCCCGGTAATTGAGGCTGCACAGCAGCTTCACGCGGTTGGCCCACCACCAGGGCGAATCGGCGGCCCACGTGCTGCTGCCTTTCGCGTAGCCGGCGGGAACCGCCGGGCCGTGCAGATAGAACGGCTTGAAAACATCCGTGCAGGGATTCGAGAAACCGGACCAGTAGACCTGGCGGAGAAGCGCGGGTTTTTCCGCACGCAATTGGGCCACCATGGACGCGGCGGTGTGGTACGGGTTCCCCGCGATGTCGTGGAGACAGGGCGTGGGCCAGAACGGTTCCGAGGGCGACCAGCGCGGTTCGGCCACGGTGCCCTCCAGATGGTTGCGGCTGGTTTTCATCATCACCGCCGGGGTGATGCGGCCCATCCCGGCGCGCAGGCAACTCAGGGTCATGTTGCGGCGGATCTGCATGTTGCCCGGATTCTTGGCGTCCTTGCGCCAGTAGTCGCCGTAGTCGCGGGCGAAGTTGAAGTCCTCCGCCGAGCGGCTCCATCCCTTTTCGAGGGCGTGTTCCACCAGGCGCGGGTGGGCCTCGGTCCAGTCCTTTTCAATGGAGTAGATGTTCGAGATGGAATACACCCCGGCGGTGAGTTTCTTGGCGGCCCAGTAACGGCCGGCGGTTTCGAGCACCCAGGCCTCTTTCGGATCGGCGATGAGGAAGCTGTTGTGGTTGTTGGCCTTGCCCCATTCGCCGGCGCGCTCGCAGTCGCCGCTCTGGCCGTATTTTTCGAGCAGCGCGGTGATGACGTGCATGGCTTGGTAGGCCGTCCTGCCGCGCTCCAGCGCCAGGCGCAACAGGTCCATGCCGAGCAGCCCGTCGCCCCACTGGTACGGCTCCTTGGACCAGACGGCCTCATTGCCGATGGCCACGCCGTGTTCGTTCATTCCGTGTTCGTAACCGAAGGCCCACCAGATCCTGGAGCCGATGTGGGCGTAGGTCTCCGGCGCCTGCGGGACCTCGATGTAGGTGCACTTCACCCGCTCGCCGGGCCCGTGGCTGGCGCGCGGCGCATACACCAGCGGCTGGGCCTCCATGGGCGGACGGTCGCTGTTCTTGGCCAGAATGACGGAACGGTCCGCGGTGGCGTCGCGCAAGGCCACCCAGGTATCGCAGGCCCGGGCGGCTGTGCCGCCGGCGAGCAGCAGCAGGGAAACAACCGCGGCTGTCGGGAGTTGCATTCCTCTATTGTTACCGCCCTTGGCCCGCATGCGGGAAGCGGAACCGCTTGTGAGCCGAGTTCAGCCGTGCGGCGGGGTCTGTTATACTGAGGCCGGCTACTGTGCCTGCCCTGCATGTGGCGCAGTGCGGGGTATTGCTCTTCTCCCTCGCGCTGCCGGCGGCGGCTGCCGACGGACGGACCTGCTTCAGCATCACGGTGGATTCGCGGTTCTGGATTCCCGGCATGAATATCAGCGAGGAACATCGCTATGAGGCGTCGTTTCGCCCGCCGGCGGCCGGCGATCTCGTCATCCAGAACGTGGACAGGTCGCCGGGCTGCTCGTTCGCGAACATCGAGCCCGGGGACAGCCGGCGATACTTCCTCTCCGCGGCTACGGGCAGCGGCATAGGGCGGCGCGACAACGAGACGCGCAGCGCAATCCTGAACGGCGTGCCGGAGATAAGCCGGCAGGTTTATGCGACATTTCGACGAACCGAGCGCGGCGGGGTTCTCGAAATCCCGGTACACTCGCCGGCGGATCCGCCCGATTCCGACTTTTTCGGCGTGTGCCCTTCGAACGAGTGGCAGCCCGCGGCCGAGTTCGTTTTTCGCGAGGAGGAGTTGCAGAAAGCGTCGACGGTGCAGAAGACGCTTCGGCTGAAGCTCGCCCCCGCCGACGGTTCGTGCGCGGGCACGGCGAACGTCACGCTGAACGCGACGCAAAAACTGGATGAGGAAATGGTACTGGAGACGGAGGAGTCGTACAACTCGTGGCTCCCCGCGCCCGCGCAAGAGGACATGCCGGGCGTCCGGTTCTCCCCCTCCACGAAGATCCGTATCACGGCCCGCATCCAGCCCAAGCAGGGCGGCGAGGAAGCGCGCAAGGACCGGATCGACTTCGTCCTCGAAGAGGTGACGAAGCACAAGGGGCGCTGCGGCAACTTCCCGCAAAACGGCTCCGCGAAGGACGATCTGCGCTTCTCCGGCGAGCAGCCGGACGGCATCGTTGTGGAAGGAAACAAAGCCTACACGAAAGAGAAGGTCACGGAAGCGAGCGTCTATATTGAAGCCACGGATTTCGGCGCATGGGGGAGGATCCGGGCAAGCGCGCCGGAGTTGTCGTTGAAGGCCCTGTACAAGGCGGCGAACACCTACTCGGTGACGATCCCGCGCGACGACGACAACAATAAGATCGCCGACGCCTGGGAGCGGCCGAGGAAAGCCGCGGGAGACGCGAACGCCGATGACGAGACCGTTGCGGGACAGGATCGCAAGGGCGATGGCCTGACGCTCTTCGACGAGTATCGGGGACTTGTCGTGCTGGAGGGCGGGGAAAAGGTCCACAAGCGGCTCGACCCGCAGGTGAAGGAGATCTTCGTCATCGATCCGGATGCGATCTTCAACACGGAGATCTGGCTTCAGGCAAGCGGCGTCACCGCGCATAAGATCGACGAGAGCATGATCGCCGGGGGCGCCGATGGGGAGGAGTCGCGCGTAGTCAACTTCAACGCCGAAGGGCGCAAGAAGTACGCGATTCGGGTGGTCGCGATGCCGGGCGCCGAGGACCCCGCCGATCCGGGCGGCACGAACTCCAGCATGGGATACACGGAGTGCGGCGAGTGCCGGATGCCGAAGGACGCCGACGTGTGCAGGGTCTTTCCGGCGCGCATCCGGGCGAAGATCGAGGACCTGTTCCGCTGGCTCTCTGCCGCGGTGGCGGGACCCGGACCGGAAGCGCAGGAACTGGCGGGATTCGGCTTTCCGCCGTGGCTTCCGAAGCAGGCGCTCCAGAACCTGCAAAACCCGGCGGCGCGGGAGGCGCTTGTACGCCAGATGCAGACGCAGATCGCCATCCACGAGGTGGGCCATGCGGTCTCATTGAAGGACCATGACCGCGGGTCGCCGAAGGGCGCCGAAGACGCGGTCCGCGAATGTCCGATGTACTACCCGAAGGAAATCACCTACCAGCGCTTCATCATCTTGCAGACGCTGTTCCGCGGAGGCGCGCCGATGCCGATGCGCTACGCGAGATTCTGCCGGGGACTGGCGGGGTTGCAGCAGCAGGGCTTCAACTGTCACGCCCGGATCAACGTCAAGGACTGGTAAGGGCAGAGTATGGAATCGCCCGACATCACCGAGGTGATAGAACTCGCCGATCAGGATGTTCTTGATGTCGCACGCTCGCGCGCCGCCGAACAGGCAGTCCTCGCCCCGGTGAACCTCCAACCCGGTGAGATATGACTGGCAGATCTGGGGCTCGCCGCCAAGACGCGCCCCGTTGTCATTGTCTCCCGTCAAGACCGCGACCCTCCGCGATCTCTCGTCTTTTACGCGCCTCTTACCACTCACCGGAGGATAAGTCCTTATGAGGTGCCACTGCCGCGGCTTCTGGGCAGTTTCGGGGAGCAGTTTCGGTGACAGGCTACGAATTGACGATCATAAACCGCTGGGGATATCGGGGGCCGCGTGGGGCCGATCGCGTCGCCTACCTCGGCTTCAACGTTTCAGGAAGGAGGTTATCGTCAGCGACGGAGAGAATAATCAGACGCTGGGGTTGGGTGGGGTCCCCCGAAATCCGCCCGAACTGGCCAGATGCACGAACCGAGCGCGTATACATCCAGGTGGTCGAATCAAGCCGCCGTCGGTCGGGACAACTCGCCCCAGCGTAGATAGAACGCAAAGAAAGGGTCCGTAATATGAAGCTTCTTCTCCTCCTCTTCGAAGTCTATGACGGGAGTTGAGCTCTGGTCGGTAGCTGCGATTGAGGCCATATGCTTCAGCACACGGGCCACCTCGTGCAGTTGCGGAATCTGTGCGGCTGATACGTCACGTATGGCCGAGCGGAGTTGCTCGTACTCCACACTTACTAGTCCCGGACGGATGTGGGCCAATGCGTGGAGCACGAGTTCGTAAATGTCGACTCTCCGGCCATCCTTGAGTGCCCTTTCGACACGATCAGTTCGTTGCCGTGGTCCGCGCGCGAGCTTTTCGAAAATCGGCCGACCGATCGTCTCCGCGGTGTCACCAAATACCGATTCAAGAGTCTCGTCAGTGACGTGCAGTTCTGATAGCACGCCTGCGTGTTCAACTGAGAGGGCCCCGCAAATACCGCGACAAAACTCTTGCATCAGGTGAGGACTGCCGATAGATTCCGTTGCTAAGCGCTTACCCTTGCTGGCCGGCAGAGTGTAATTGAGAAGCTTGAAGCCTCGTGTTGAGATGAATTCCAGCTCAGAGTCGCTCCATACAGGAATGTCGACCGGATGAATCCTTCCGGTCATCTCTCTCTCCACCTTCAGCGCGTCGTATCTCCTGTGCGGAATCGCGATGATCACGATCGGCAGACCATCGAATACAAGAGGTTTGAGCGCCCGCACGATGCTGCCTTGCAGCTCTCTTGGCAGGTAATGGAAATCGTCAATTATAAGTGGTACCGCCGAGCCACGCAGCCCGTTCAGCGCCACGACGCGCGACGAGAGCGTCTGTTCGCTGACTCTCGACGATTCGCGTCTGCCGCCAACCTCACCGCCGATTTCGGCGCCGCCTCTGGCAAAAATAAAACTGGTTTGCGCGGTACCCTTTCCAGTCACTTTGCCCTCCAGCGTGTTGCTTGAGCCACGCTCCTCTGACTGGAAGAGGCCAAGCTGCTGGATGATCTGGTGCCAAAAATCGTCCTCTATCAAGACGGTGCCCCCGTCGATCCACACAGAGTCCTCGGGGGCAAACACCCTGCGGGTGAGGACGGTTCCCGGACTTGGTCTGGCCCGTTACTGTAACAAGCTTGCACAGGTTCTCTTTCGCTTCCGCCAGCTTGGCTTCTAACTGCAACTCCACACGAGGGTTGTACGTATGGCGTGGGAACCCGCCGGGCACAAAGATGTCCTGGTACCGAATGTTCGCCATTGTCATATCATATCCCGCGTCGGTGAACGGATGGTCGCTAGGCCGGAAGTGATCCACATGGACATAGAGTCCCGTATAATGAGAAACGCCGGTCCGGAACTACCACCCGGAGGTCCCCTTCTGATCGCGCTCTCCCTACCTGCCCACCCCCGCCCGGTCTCCAATCAGCAGCCATACGCTCGCCGTCCCCAGCAGCGGCAGAGCTCCCGCCGCCGCGAACGCCGGCACGTAGGAAAAGCGGTCCACGAGCACGCCCACAACCAGGGTGAATAAGGTCCCGGCCAGCCCGGCGGCGAAGCCTCCGAGGCCGGTGGTGGTTGCCACCAGTTCCGGGGGGAACAGGTCCGCCGAGAACGTCAGCCCCATGGTGGACCAGGCCGCATAGCCGAACGTCGCCAGGCTGATCAGGGCCAGCGCGACATAGGGACCGCTCACCAACCCCACCCAGATGCCGGCCAGCATGGGCGCCGACGACACCAGGCATACCCACTTCCGGGCGGCGGGCACCGGCTTTCCGCGGCGGATCAGGAAACCGGACGCCCAGCCGCCGGCGAAGTTGCCCGCCGCCGCGGCGACAAAAGGAATCCACGTGAACATGCCGATCTCGCGCAGGCTGAAGCCGCGGCTGTCGCTGAAGTATTTCGGCACCCAGAACACGTAGAACCACCACACCGGGTCCGTGAAGGAGCGGCCCAGCATGATGCCCCAGACTTCCCGCATGCGCAGGACCGAGAGCATGCGCCGGCCGTCGGGGCGGACCCATTCGCCGCGGGAACGGCCGCCGGAGCGGGAGACGGCCAGCCACAACGCCAGCCAGGCGAAGCCCAGCAACCCGGTCAACGCGAACGACCATCGCCAGCCGAAGTGAATCGCCAGCATCGAGATGAGCGGCGCGGCGACGATCGCCCCCACGCTCGAGCCGCTGTCGTAAAGCGCGGTGGCCAGGCCGCGCTCGCGCGCCGGAAAGGATTCCGCCACCGCCTTGTTGGCGCCCGGCCAGTTGCATCCTTCGCCCACGCCCAGCAGTCCGCGGAACAGGCCGAGCGCGGCCACGGAGTTCGCAATTCCGGTCAGAATGTGGGCGGCGCTCCACCAGATCACCGCCACGGCCAGGCCCAGACGCGTGCCGATCAGATCCAGCAACACGCCCCCGCCCACCCACATCACCGCGTAAGCGATCTGAAAGGCCGAGACGATCCAGGCGTACTCGGTGGCGCTCAGGTGAAACTCGCGCGTAATCACCGGAGCCAGCACGGAGAGCGTCTGGCGGTGGATGTAGTTGATGGCGGTGGAGAGAAACAACGTCCAGGCCAGCCACCAGCGCAGCCGGGCCGCTTCAGAGCTCAACGAGGTACACCTCGCTCGATCCGCTCATGGAGCTGGTGAAGGCGACGGTCTTGCCGTCCGGCAGGAATCGGGGGTGGGGATGCGATTCCTGGGGTTGTCCGGACCAGTCGGCCCCGGTCTGGCACAACAATTCCGGCTGTATCGACCCTTTGCGTGAGAACCATAAGCCGGTCTTGCAGTCGTTGTACAACTCGTCGATGACGAACCGGTCCTCGGCGGCGTTGACGGTTCCGTGGCCCACGCACGCGCCGGCGAGCACGCAGCGTTCGTTGGCGCCGTCCGCGTCCACCGCCCAGAGTCCCTGCGGCTGCCGCCCGCCGTTCACGGTGGCGTAAATGGTCTTGCCGTCCTGGCTCCAGAACTCGTGCCCGATGCCCTCGAAGCTGGTCTGCCTGAGGATGGGGCGATTGCCGGTGCCATCGGCATGGATCAGCCACAATCGCTGTACCCGCCACCACGGGCCGCCGTAGCAGTAGAAGAGCAGGTTCGGATCGGCGGGGCAGTACTGCGCGTGGGTGCGCGGCGTGTTGCCTTCGAGCAGGTTCCGCACGGCGCCGGTGCGCGTATCGATCACCACCAGGGCGCTGCGGATCAGAAAGCCCTGCCCGATGAGGAAATTGTCTTCGTCCTTGTCCTCCAGGAAAACGCCGGTGATGAGAAAGCGGTTGTCCGGGCTCACGCCCAACTGGTGCGGCCGGAAGCAGCTTTCGATGCGGCAGATGTCGCGCTCTTTCAACGTCTCGACATCGACCGCCCTGACGTGGTTGCGATCCTCGATGAAATACACCTCCCTGCCGTCGGGCGAGAGATGCGACCAGCGCGGCTTCAGGTCCCGGTTCGAGCCGGTCAACTGCACGCTTTCGCCGGTGCGCAGATCCATCTTGAAAAGGTTCAGTTGTCCGGGCGGGCTGCCGCGGTCCGAGCCATAGATCAGCCAGCGCCCGTCCGGCGTAGCGGCGGGCTGCGTAAAGTACTGCGCGTGAGACATGCGGCCGGGCGTGACGGTCATGCGCCAGACCGTGCGGCCGGAGCGGGAATCTTTGTACTTTTGCCGCTGATCGGGATAGACCTGGCCCTTCATAGCTCCACCAGGTAGACTTCGCCGGATCCGCTCATCGCGCTGCTGAACGCCACGGTCTTGCCGTCCCGCAGGAAGCGGGGGTGCGCGCTCGCGCCGGAGTACAGGGGGAACTTGGAGGGGTCGGTCCCGGTGTGGACCAGCAACTCGGGTTTGTTCGAACCTTTGCGCGACATCCACAGGCCGGTCTTGAAATCGTTGTAGATTTCGGTCGCCACGAAGCGGTCTTCCTGCGCGTTGACCGTGCCGTGCCCGGTGCACGAGCCGGCCAGCACGCAGCGTTCGTTGGAGCCGTCCGCGTCCACCGCCCAGAGCCCCTGCGGCTGGCGGCCGCCGTTACAGAAGACGTAAATGGTCTTGCCGTTCTGGCTCCAGAATTCGTGGCCCGCGCCTTCGAAGTGGGTTTGCAGGAAGATGGGGCGGTTCCCGCTGCCATCGGCGTGGATGAGCCAAAGGCGCTGGACGTACCACCACGGCCCGCCATAGCAGTAGAGGATCAGGTTGGGGTCGGCGGGGCAATACTGCGCGTGGGTGCGGGGCGTGTTGCCGTCGCAGAGGCGGTGCGTTTTGCCGGTTCGCGTGTCGATCACCACCAGCGCGCTGCGGATCAGAAAGCCCTGCTTCACCAGGAAATCGTCTTCGCTTTTGTCCTCCAGGAAAGTCGGACAGATGACGTACCGGTTATCGGGACTTACGGTCAACTGGTGCGGCCGGTAACAACTCTCCATCCGGCATAACTCGCGCTCTTCCAGTGTTTCTATATTGACCGCCTTGAGCAGGTTCTTATCCTCGATGTAATAGACTTCCTTTCCATCGGGAGAGATGTGCGACCACCGGTAAGTCAGGTTGCGGGTTGACTCGGTCAATTGAACGCTGATTCCCGTCTTGAGATCGAGCTTGTAGAGGTTCAGTTGCCCCGGCTCGCCGGCGCGGTCGGAGCCGTAAATCAGCCAGCGCCCGTCCGGCGTGGACATGGGCTGGGTGGCGTACTGGGCCACGGTGATGCGGCCGGGGGTGTCGGTCATCTGCCAGACGGTGCGCCCGGTGCGGGAATCGCGATACTTGCGCCGCTGGTCCGGATAGACCTTTCCCTTTTTGCCCAGGTCCGCTTTGGGCACAAACGCCGCGGGCGCCGCCGCGGCGCCGAAAAACTCCCGCCGATTCAGATCCGCCATTCTTTCTCCCGTCAAACGTGCCTTTACGGGCGCGGGCGATAAATGAGCAGCGCCAGCCGGTAATGCGCGCCGCCGATCTTGCGTTCGGCCGCCTCGACCGGTTTGCCCGGCTCCGGCCGCACCTCGATGGCGCCCACGAAATAAAGGGCGCCGTCCGGCCCGGTGTCGGCGGCGTTGGTGCCGATGACTCTGCGCCCGTCCTCCAGCCGCATCTCGCCCAGGTCTTCGGTCCGGCCGGACTTCAGATCGTAAGTGAGCAGGTGGGAGGTCCCCAGCCCGGCGCTCGATGCGTAGTCGAACTCGCGCGCCGCGGCCGCGTAGTAGAGCTTGCGGTCGTGACCCAGCGCCAGGCTCAGGGTGGCATAGGGCACCTCGCGCCGGTCTTCGAACCCCGGCACGCACAGTTGGCCCAGGCGGCGGATTTCGCCGTCCTTGCCCGCCTCCGGATCGAAGGAGAACAGGATGGAGGCGCTTTCCTCCACGCCGTAGAACCTGCGGGTCTGCCGGTCCCAGACCACCGTGCGCCATGCGGTTTCCGACTTGTCGTAATCGCGGCCCAGCGAAATGCCTTTCTCGCGGATCGGCAGTTGGACGGAAAGCTCGGTAATGACGTCGGTGCGGGGATCGTACTTGAAGATGCGGCCCGCGCCGTAACTCCCGTAAACGTTCCCCCGGCCGTCGATGCCCAGGGTGCGGCAGATGGACTCGAAGTTATTGATGCGGCCTTTGTTCACCGCCCGGCGCGCGGCCACATCATAGTACACGAATTCGGCCTTGGGGTTGGTGAGGCCGTAGATGCGATGGAACAGCGGGTCGTAGTTGCCGGTGTTCACTCCCTGGTTGGAAGCCGCGATTCCGAAGTTCTCCACCACGCCGCTCTTCGGATCGTAGGCCATCCAGTGCGACCCGGGGTAGCCCTCCTTCGCGCCCACGCGGGCCTTGTTGAACCAGTATCCGGCGTGCGTGGCGAAATAGATCCGGCCGTCCTTGCCTTCGCCGAACTTGGAGTGGATCTTGGACTGCGGCCCGCGGAGCGAGAATGCCTCCCCCGCCATGGTATTCAGGTCGCCGGCGTCGTGCGTGCGGTCCGTCTTGGAATCATAGTAGACCAGGTGGCCGCTGCCGCCGTGATACGTGAGACCCACGTAAGCCTTGCCGTCGCTCGCCACAAGCAGCGCGGCCCAGTTGCCGTCCATGGCGTGCAGGCCTGGGAATACGCGATGGTCCAAGCGCACCGTGCGCGCGGGCTGGCATAAGACGGCGCCCGCCAGCGCCAGCAATCCGGTCATAATTTTCCCTGACATGAGTTGCACCTATCCGGCGGCGGAAACTTCTCCGAGCGCCTGCATCACCAGCCGGCAGTTTTCGTTCACCTGCTCCTTGTACTTGGGAAACATGCCGATCACGATGGCGTCGGTGGGCTTGGCGTACCGGGCGGCCAGGCGCAGCGACTCCAGCATCTGCTCCGGCGACCCGCAATTGCGGCTGGCCCCGTAGACTTTGAAGATCAGGCAGGGCTTGGATGTGCGGCGCACGCGGGCAAGCATTTTCTCGCGGTCGGGATGCCAGAAAAGCTGGTCGTCGAGCTTGCGGCCCGCCAGCTTCTCCTGCTCTTCCTTCGTCCTGCTGAGGTTGTACACGCAGGTCATGTAGAAGTCCACGTCCCAGTCCTTGGATTCCACGTAGTCGATCACTTCCGGGATGTGCGTGCCGAGACCGACCTGGACCCCTGTGTCCCGCATGACCTTGCACATTTCGCGCGCCTGCTCGATCTTGCCGGCGGCCCAGAACTTGTCCGTCTGCGAGCCGTGATGATAAATGCCCACGGGTTTGAGCGACGCCAGTTCGCGGATGTGCCGGGGAATATCGGCGAGCTCGGAGGCGGTCTGGGCGATCCATTGGATCCGCCCGCCCTCCAGCCGGTACTCGTTCAGGAGCCGCTGGATGTGCTTGTCCCCGCGGGACTGCCACGTGTTGATGCCCGCGGCCTCACAATTGGCGAGCAGCTTCTTCACGTTGGCCGCGGTGAAGTAATCGCGCATCTCGCGGCCGAGCCCGCCGGCGGTGTGAGAATTGCCGCTGACGGGGTTCCCGCCCACGATCAGACGCGAGACGGTGTGCGGCCCGAGTTTCACCGTGGGCAGGGCCCCGGAGGAGGGAAGAGCCGCCGCCGCAAGAAGCGCCTCCCTGCGGGTTGGACCGGTCAAGTTCATTGGCTGCATGGTGGCTTGTCTAGGCATTGTATTCCAACGCGGAGGTATGCTGGCGTTCATGCACCGCGGAATCAGGCTGTGTCTTCTGGCGGCGGCCGGCATCCCGCTTGCGGCGCAAAGCACGCCGAAGTTGTTCGAATGGGAGCGCGGCTTCGCTTTGGAGGCGCCGGATCAGGCCGGGATGGCCATGTACCTGTGGTTTTACGAATGGAACATGTTCGACGCGGTGGCGCGGGGCCAGCACACGCCCGGGAGCACCGGGTTCCCGGTGAAGGTTGACGCGGGCGGCGCCGGAGCCCTGATCGACGCCGGCTTTATGCGTCTGCGCGCTCGCGCCGTGCCCGGCGGCGCGGACCTTTCGCTGGAAATCACGAATGCGACCGGCCACGACTGGCCCGAGATCGCCGGCATCATTCCATGCTGGAGCCCGGGCCGGGTGCGCGACGCGAAATCACTGGGCGCGAATGCGTTCTTCCACGTGCCCGCCAATCCGCAATTCGACGACCGGGACCGCGCGCGGACCTTTTTCCTTTCCGGCGAGGCGCTGGCGCCCCTCGCTTCGCGCGAGATTCACTTCAATCGCGATTTGTGGAACCTGATAGCCCGTCAAGCCGGCCCCACGGGCTTCGTGTTCTCAAATA
Source organism: Bryobacteraceae bacterium (assembly GCA_041946965.1). GTDB lineage: Bacteria > Acidobacteriota > Terriglobia > Bryobacterales > Bryobacteraceae > JBHGBM01. The sequence goes on along the minus strand of JBHGBM010000025.1, from coordinate 112,249 downwards.
AGTGGCCGGCCTCGAAGGCCAACGCGGCCGCGGGGCTGATTGTCCGGGAGTCGGTTGACGGCAAGTGGGTGACCGGCGTCGCCTGGCGGGACTTCCTCTCCGTGCAGGCTCACAATCCCTGGAACTGCATGCACGCGTCGATCCGGGTGGGGCCGCTCAAGCGAAACGCATCGAAGACCCTCCGCGGCAAGCTGTACCTGTTTCGCGGAGGGCGGCAGGACTGTCTGGAGCGTTTTCAGCGCGACTTCCGGTAAGCGGCTACAGCAGCCGGGCGTAATACTGCTTGCCCTGCTCGAACCTTCCCAGCGCGATGGCCTGATCCGCCTCGCCGGCGAAGCGGCAGGCTTTCCGGATGGTGCGGATGCCTTCCTCGATGCGCGCGATCATGGCGCGCGCCGCCTCTGCCCGCCGCCGGGCGCCGCCGCCACGAATGTAGACGGGGTTGGTGTGAGCGAACACCGGATACCCCAGCCGCGTGGAAGTGTCACCCGCCACGCGGGCGGCGATCCATCCGGCGCCCGCGGCGGGGATTTCGCGCTCGAGTTTGGCCTCCTGCCCCGCTTCCGCGGTTTGCGAGGCAACCACCTCGCCGTCGCACACGATCTCCACGCGCTCGAACGGCACGCGCGAGAGGGCCCGCACGCTCACCCGCAGCGGCTTCGCGCTTTCGGCCTCCGAACCCGGTCCCGCGCCGTTTACTTCCAGTTGCAGCAGGGGGCCGTTGGAGATGAACGTCCGGCCCGCGCGCAGGCCGGCCAGCCAGGACTCATAGCGGAACTCGCCTTGCACCTGGACGAACACGCGGTTGTGATCGTACTCCCACCAGTCCGTGCCGGTGGAGATGGGCAGGCGGAAGCCGCAGTGGAGCAGTTGGTAATACCAGTTGTAGTCGACGGCGGCGCTGTCGGAAATGTTCAACGCGTCCACGTGGCCGAGCGCCACCGCCACGGGCGATTCCAGCCCGTTGCCGTTATGGCACCAGACGGTGGTCCCGCCGGCGCGCTTGGCCTGTTCGCAGAGCATGGAGAGCGTGGGGAAATCGGGCGCGCCGGGATCCGGCGAGAGCATGCCCGTGGAGACGGGCTCGATCAAGCGCGGGATGTTGAGGAAGAGGCAGTGGCCATACCCGCCTGGGATGGAGTTCGACGGGCTGTTGTTGCGGCATTCCTCCCCCATGTCCAGAATCGGCCCGTCATCGGACATGCGCGGCAGCCGGCCTATGGGGATGCGGTTGCTCGGATAGGGGAGATTCTTGCGGATCAGGTAGCTGATCACGCTCACGTCCACGGCTTCCGCGGCGGGGACCAGGCGCAGGCGGTCGTCCACGCTTTCTTCAATCTCCACGTTGTAGTGCGTGTGGGTGTTGCCGGAGTACCACCCGGCCTGGCGCAGGTCCCACAAGGGGCGGAGGGCGAAATCGCGCGTGGCGGCGGCGCCGGGTTTCGCCTCCATCTCCGCTACACCGGGTTCATGGCAGATGCCGCGCACCACCTCGATGCGGTAGCGGCCGGGCGGAACCGCCACTTCGTACGAGCCGCGCGCATAGAAATAACGCACCGCGCCGGTCCTCACCTTCTGCGGCATGGTCTTGATGGAGGAGGCCGGCATGTAGCTCTCCCCGGTTGCCGCGGCGGTGACGCTGAGCTTGGCGGCCACCGGCCGGCCCGTGGCGGCGTCCTTCAGCGCGCCGCGTATCACGGCGTTCGGCGCCATGGCGGTCCGGCCGCCGGGCGGCAGCAGCACGGCGCCTGAACCCAACACCGGAATCGCATTGAAGATTTCACGTCTTGAGAGGTGCGGTCCGTACCCCATGGCGAAGCAATATAGCACGGCCACGGAATAGAATAGGACCTGCATGCGACGCCGAGACTTCATCGCCGCTCCCGTTGTTGCGACCGCCGGAAACGCGGCCGAGGCGCCCAGGCCGCGCCTGTTCCTCACCCCCGCCCGTCTTGCGCAGGTAAAAAGGAAGATCTCCGGCTCGCACGCCGAATTGTGGGCCATCGTGAGAGAGAATGCCGGCGCAATGCTCGCCCGCACACCTTCGCCCAGGTACGACAGAGAAGGCGATATGCGCTCCAACGGCCGCGGCATTCCCTGGCAGGCCCTGATGTGGCTGGTCACGGGCGACCCGCGCTATCGCGATGGCGCCCGGCGCTGGATGCTGCGCATCTGCGAGTTCCCCCGCTGGGAGCGCGACAACAGCCTGGCGGCGGGCGAATGCCTGTTCGGAGTGGCCCTCGGCTACGACTGGCTTTACGGCGAGCTCGACGAGCGGGACCGCGGCGTGATTCGCGAGAAGCTCGTCCACCAGGCCGAGGCGCTCCTCAAGGCGCCGCCCGTGCACCACGATATGTGGCTCGCCAACCACAACCACGTCGAGCACCTCGGGCTGGCCGCCGCGGGATTCGCCCTGCGCGGCGAAGTGCCGCGCGCCGAAGCGTGGATCGAGCAGGCGCACGCGGTGTTTCGCAAGGCGCTCGAGTATTCCGCACCCGACGGCGGTTCCACCGAGGGGCATCAGTACTGGGGCTACACCGCCGAGTCCATCCTGCGGTACGCGGAGATGGCGCGCGACCTCCTGCACGAGAACCTTTACGGCAACCAGTGGCTCAGGAGCGTTCCGGACTTCATCATCCACAGCACCATTCCGGACTTCTCGGCCAAGAACTGCGTGATGTCGTTCGGAGACTCGCACCGCAGCTACGATTCCCATGGCCCCTGCCACATCCTCTACCGGACCGCGGCCGAATACCGCCACCCGCAGGCGCAATGGCTGGCGCTGGAGATGACGCGGCGCGGCGTGGGGCGCACGGCGTTCTGCGGCTGGGCGAGTTTGCTCTGGTACGACGAAACCCTCCGGCCCGAGCCTGTTGCCGGCCTGCCCCTCTTCTGGAATTGCGGCGACACCGGCTGGGTCACGGGCCGCGGCAGTTGGGCTCCGGACGCCGTCATGGTGGGGTTCAAGAACTCCCCCATGCACGGGCACAAGGTCCAGGCTTATTACGACGCGCTGCCCCCGGACACGCACGAGATAGGCGGCGGGCACGGCCACCCGGACGTGAACAGCTTCCAGGTCTACGGCTACGGAAAGTGGCTGGCCATCGACCCGCAGTACGAGCGCCCCAAGTGGACGCGCAACCACAACACCATCCTGGTGAACGGCAAAGGGCAACTGGGCGAGGGCCAGACATGGTTCGATCGCAAGTCCGTGCTGGCCGCGCGCGCCACCAGCAAGATACTCAAGGCGGAACACCGCCCCGGCTTCGATTACCTGCTGGGGGATGCCATGACGATCTATCCCGGACTTATTAAATTCCTCCGCCATTTCATCTATCTCAGGCCCGACTATGTCATCGTGGTGGACGAGCTGGCGGCGAAGGAATCATCCCGCTTCGAGTGGCGGATGCGGGCCGAGGAGACGCTCGAGCAGCGCGACGCGACGCGCTTCCTGGTGCACAACGGTGGCGTGGCCATGGACGTGCAGTTTCTGCTGCCGGAGCGCCTGGAGGCAAGGGCCGCGGAGAGCGTGCTGACCGCCGCGGCAGGCCCGGTGGAGAGCTGCGTGATCGCCGCCGTGCTGCATCCGCGCAGGGCCGACGCGCCGCCCGCCGCCGCCCGGCTCGATTCTGCGGCGCCGGAGCGGCTGGTCGTCGCGCTCCCCGGCAAGGCGAGGGTGACGCTCGACCTCGCCGTGCGGCGCGTGACCGTGGCTTGATCGGAAGTTCCACGCCGCGCCACTGCTCTCTCGCGGCCGCGGTGCTGGCATCATGGATTGCGGGGAACCGAGAGATCCGGATGCCGGAAGGAGGACGGAATGCATTCACGCAGAGATTTCGTGAAAGCGGCAGCCGCCGCCGCGGCGCTCCGCTCGCACGCGGCGGATGTGAATGGCGTGCGCATCGGGAACATGACGTATAGCTTCCGCGACCTGCCCCTGGAGGGGGCGATCAAGGCGCAGGCGGCGGCGGGCATCGGCTATTGCGAGCTGGACCAGGGACACCTCGAGCGGCCGCTCGGGTTCGGCCGCGACGCCGAGGGACGGGAGAAGCTGCGGCAGTGGCGGCTCACCACGGCTATCAAAGAGTACACGTCCGCGCGCAAGCTCTTCGAACAAGCCCGGCTGCCGCTTTGGGGGATGATTTACAGCGTGCGGGACGATTTCACCGACGAGGAGATCGAGTGCGGATTCCGCTTCGCCCGCGCGCTCGGGGTCCGCGTGATGACGGGTTCCTCGACCGTAAGCGTGGTGCGCCGGATCGTTCCTTTCGCGGAGAAATACAAGATCCCGTACGGCGTTCACAACCACTCGAACGTGGCGAATCCGAATGAATTCGCCACACCGGAAAGCTTCGGGAAGGCGCTATCGCTTTCCAGGTACATCGGCGCCAACTTCGACGTCGGGCATTACTTCGCGGCGGGGTACGACCCCGTCGAGTGGATCCGCAGGAATCACCGGCGCATTACCAATATCGACCTGTGCGACCGGAAGGCGAATCAGGGCGCTCAGATGCCCTGGGGCGAAGGCGACACCCCGCTGCGGGAGACCTTGCTGCTCATGAAGCGCGAACGGTACCCGTTCCCGGCGACCATCCAATACGAATACAAGGGCGCGGCGGACTCGTTGACCGAGGTGAAGCGCTGCTTTCAGTTCTGCAAGCGGGTGCTTTCGTAGGGCCGGCCGGCGGATCGCGCCGCCTCACCGGTTCAGAAAATCGGCCGGGTGCGGGGTGTGCTTCTCCCCGCTTCTCCGCTTGTACGGACACGGCGGCCGCAACTTCCGCACGCCTCCGCCCAGCCGCCGCAGTTCCTGCTGCAATTCGCGCTTCTTGGCCGCGTACTGCGCGTCTTGGGCGAGGTTTCGCACTTCCGTTGGATCCGCCTTGACGTTGTACATCTGCTCCCAACCGGGGAAGCGGCAATACTTCCACCCATCGGCCGTTCGAACTCCATCGAAATCCGGCAGCCCCCAGGAAGAGCAATAGTATTCATAGCGGTAGGAGCGCCGCCAGTTGCGCGGTGTGCGGCCGGCGAGCACTTCGCGGAACGACCGGCCCTCCATGTCCTTCGGCACGGGCAACCCGGCCAGGTCCAACACCGTCGGCGCCATATCGAGGTTCAACACCATGTCATCGCACTTCCTGCCCGCCGGGGCGAACCCGGGGTAACGAACGATGAGCGGCACCCGGATGGATTCCTCGTACATCAGCATCTTCGAATAGAGCTGATGCTCGCCCAGAAAGTGGCCATTGTCCGCGATGTGGATGATCACCGTGTTTTCCGTGAGCCCCTTTTCATCCAGTGTCTTCATCAGCCGGCCGAGCTGCTCGTCCACGGCCGTGATCGTGCGGCAGAAATCTTTCGTGTACTTCTGATACGCCGTGTTGGGGTGCAGCAGGACGTGGAAGAAATCGTGATCGTGCTGTTCCACGAACCAGGCCGGTTTGTCGTCGTGGTTCTCGGAATAGCTGGACGGTTTCGCGACCGTGACGTCTTCGTACAGCCGTTCCAGATGTTTGGGCGGCGTACACGGCGAATGAGGCGCCTTCTGCGCCAGCCACAGGAAGAACGGCTTGTCGCGCTTCCTGGCGACAAACTCCAGCGCCCGGTCCATGAAGATCTCGGTGGCATACCCAGGCGCCTTGGTGACGCTGCCGTTGATATTCATCACCGGGTCGATGTACTGACCCTGGTCGCGCACACCGGCCCAATAGTCGAAGGCCGGGTCGGGCACGTCGCTTTCTTTCCCGAGGTGCCATTTGCCGGTATATCCAGTCTCATAGCCGGCTTGCTTCAGCAGCGCGGGAAAGATGGCGCAGCCGGGCTGCACGTCCAGAGCCAGCCGGTTCACGCCATGCGTTCGGACGTCCTTGCCGGTGAGCATCGTGGCCCGGCTCGGCGAGCAGAGCGAGAAAGTGACAAATGCGTTGCGGAAGCGGACGCCCTCGGCCGCCAGGCGGTCCATGTTCGGCGTACGAATGAAGTCGAGGACGGTCCGGCCCTCGTAACAGCTCAGGCAGTCCCATCGCTGGTCATCCATGACGTTGACGATGATGTTGGGACGGCGCTGCCGCGGCGCGGCGGGAGCGCCGCTGCCGGCGGCGGCGCCAAGACCGCCCAATAAGAAGGACCGGCGCGAGTTGGGCATCTCAGATATCCCACTCCTGGCGCCAGGCGACCAGACGCTTCTCCATCCACGCGATGTTGCCCATGTGACACGCCATGGCCCCGAAGTGCCCCTGCTCGACCGTGGCGTTTGGTTCCTTGCGGCTGCGGATGCAGTCGATCCAGTTCTGCATGTGCCGGTCCGGAACGCCCTTGGCGGTAACGGCCGCGGCGGCGCCGCGGCTTCCGGCCTGGAGAAAACGGTAGCCGGAACGGAAGATGTGCAACCGTCCGCCGCTGCCCAGAAACACGATGTCGGCGCTCTCGGCTGCCACCCGGTCCGTTACGCTTGCTTCGAAAGTCACGGTGAGTTTCTCCGGGTACTCGGCAACCAGGTTCACGTTGTCGGGCGTGTCGCGCCCGTCGTTGAATTCGTAGATCCCGCCCAGGGCGACGACCGAAGCCGGGCGGGTGATGCCGAGAAACCACTGGACCACGTCCACCATGTGCACAAACAGACCGCCCGTTTGGCCGCAGCACAGGTCCATGTAGGAGAACCGGTTGAAGTAGCGCTTCGGGTCCCACGGGATCTTGGGGAGCGATCCAAGGCAGGCCTCCCAGTCCAGCCCCGGCGGCTTATGTTCCATTCCCGGAGGGGGCGCGAGGCGGTAGCCGTTGTTGTTGTTCCAGATGGTGCGGACCATGTGGACCCGGCCGATCTGTCCGCTGTCAATGAAGCGCTGCTTGGCTTCCAGGAAGTGCGCGGTGCTGCGCTGCTGCACGCCCGTCTGCAAAACGCGGCGGTGTTCGCGGACGGCCTTGACCAGCGGCGGGCCCTGCAAGGGCTGCGAAGTCATCGGCTTCTCGACATAGACGTCCTTGCCGGCACGGCAAGCGTCAATGCTGATCTGTGAATGGGTATTGTCCCAGGTCGCTACGATCACGCCGTCGATGTCCTTGCGGTCGAGCAAGGCGCGGTAGTCCGCGTACTTCTCCGCACCGGGACCGGTGAGTTCGAGCGCTTTGTCGCGCCGCTGGTCCCAGGCGTCACACACCGCGGCCCATTGGACATTCGGGCACTTGTTGGCCTCCCGCATGAGGTACGACCCGCGGCCGCCCGTGCCGATGATGCCGATGCGCACCCGGTCGTTCGCGCCCACAACGCGCGAGGCGGATGCCGCCGTAACCGCGGAGACGAAATCGCGGCGCGAAGTAGTCAGTCCAGGTTCAATGAGCATGGGGCGCCGGTTCCTTTCTTCAAACACCTGCTCTTCAGGTGAATGATCTCATACGGCGGACCGCCAGGAAACGCATCACGATCCCGGCGCTTTACGCCAGCGCCGCCAATATTCGCGCCGCCGCTTCCTTGCCCCGGTCTCCCACCTCTCCGATCGGCCCCGTGCATGACGGGCAGCCGCTCTCGCAGCCGCAGCCGGCCACCAGTTCCGCCGCCTGCGCGATCAGCCGCGGGGCGAGCTGATAAAGCGGCGCGCTCTGGCCGATGCCGCCCGGGTAATTATCGTAAAGGTACAGGTTCGGCTCGAAGGCCGCGAGGGCGCCGGAGATGTCTTCACTGAGCGCCACCCCGAGGTCGCGCGGGTCGCACATCAGCAGCAGCGCGGCCACCGTGCGCAGCGCGTTGCCGAGCGCGCTGAGGCCGTTCTGGCGCTCGGCCGGCGTCAGGTCGGAAAACCGCGCCATGAACGCCGAAGGGAAGTGCAGCCAGAACGCCGTGGTGTGCATCTCCTGCTCGGGCATCGAAAGATTGCCCGCGCCCACGTTCTCCATGGTGTAGAACTTGATCTTCTTGAAGCCCACGATCTGTGTGTTCACGCGCACGTCGCCCCAGGCCTTGACGCCCCCGCCGAGCGCCGCGCTCTCGAACTCCTCCAGCACTTTCACCTGCGTGTAGTCGATCGCGTCGGTGTAGTAATCGCACTCCACGCGCTTCACGTAGGCCTTGCGCTCTTCATAGTCGAAACGCTCCACGTGATACTGCCGCGCCTCGTGCAGGTAGATGGCCTTTTCGTGCAGCGTGGTCAGCGCGGTGGGGAAAGAAACCTCCGCGATCACCTCGGGCTCGCCAGTGATATCGACCACCACGAAATTGTCGCTGGTGACCGCGCGCAGGCTGGTGGCGTCGGCGGGGTAGGTCTCCGAGGTCCAGTGCCAGGCGCCTCCGGAGTGGTGCAGGAAGCCCGCCTCTTCCAGAAACCGGCACATGTCCGCGGTGGCATGCTCGCCGAACTTCTCGCCGTCCCGGATGGGCAGCTCGAAGGCCGCACACTTCAGGTGCGCCAGCAGGATCTCGAGGTTATCCGGATTTACGTGCGCGTGCTCGGGCGATTGGCCGAAGAAGTAGTCCGGGTGCTCCACGATGTACTGGTCGAGCGGCGCGCTGGATGCCACCATCACGGCGACCGAGGTGGAGTTGCGCCGTCCGGCGCGCCCGGCGCGCTGCCATGTGGATGCCACCGTGCCGGGGTAGCCGGCCATCACCACGGCATCGAGCGAGCCGATATCGATGCCGAGCTCGAGGGCGTTGGTGGCCACCACGGCGCGGATCTCGCCCGTGCGCAGCCCGCGCTCGATCTCGCGGCGCTCGCGCGGCAGGTACCCGCCGCGATACCCGCGCACGCGTTCCACCGGCAGCGGCCCGCGGTCGCAGGCGTCCTTCAGGTACGTCACCAGCACTTCCGTCGCCAGCCGGTTGTTGGCAAAAACCAGCGTTTGCAGGTCGCGCTCCAGAAATTCCATGGCCACGCGCCGGCTCTCGTTGATATAGCTGCGCCGGATGCCGAGTTGCCGGTTCACCACGGGGGGATTGTAGAAGACGAAAAACTTTTCGCCGCGCGGCGCGCCGTTGCGCTCCACCAGCTCGAACGGCTGGCCGGTGAGGCGCTCGGCCAGCTCGCGCGGGTTCGCGATGGTGGCCGACGAGCATATGAACTGCGGCGCGGAACCGTAGAACTCGCAGATGCGCTTCAACCGCCGCAGCAGGTTGGCCAGGTGGCTGCCGTAGACGCCGCGGTAGTAGTGCAGCTCGTCGATGACCACGTAGCGCAGGTTCTCGAAGAGCTTGGCCCAGCGGGTGTGGTGCGGCAGGATGCCCGCGTGCAGCATGTCCGGATTGGTGAGGACGATGTTGGCGCGCTGCCGTATGGCCTTGCGGGCGTCCTGAGGCGTATCGCCGTCGTAGGTGAAGGCGCGCAGGTCGCTGCCGAGATCGTCGATGGCGGTTTGCAGCTCGTGAAGCTGGTCTTCGGAGAGCGCCTTGGTGGGGAACAGGTACATGGCCCGCGCGCCCGGGTCGCCGAGCATCAGGTTCAGCACCGGCACGTTGTAGCAAAGCGTTTTGCCGCTGGCTGTGGGGGTGACCACCACCAGGTTCTTGCCCGCCTCGGCCAGGGCGAACGCCTCGGCCTGGTGCGAGTAGGGCCGCGCCACGCCGCGGCGCTCGAGCGCGGTCCGCAACCGCGTGTCCACGGACGCGGGATATTCTCCGAACACGGGGGGTGCCGCCTCTTCGTGGCGCACGGCGCGCACCGGCGATTCCGGCTGTGCGGCCGCGCTCTGAAATCGCGCCAGCACGGCTTCCAGGCGCGGCTGGGAGAAGTCGGGGAATCCCAGGGACAATCTCATTTTTTTCGCCTTTTGTTTGCTAGGCTACTACGATTGCGCCCCGGGGAACAAGGAGAAGCTTAATTGGCCCGCACGAATTCGTAACGTTCGAGTGTGGCGGCAATGCTGTACTCCGGAGGCTCGTCCCGCAGGGCCTCGAAGCGGACCACCTTGCCCACGCAGTGGACCAACACGCGGCATCCCTGCTGTTCTCCGAGGGTGATCATGTACTCGATGGCGGCGCCCAAATCGGGCGCCTTTGGCGCGGTGAAGAGCACTCCGCAGGAGCTTATGTTGCACGTCAATCCCGACGCAGCCCGGGACACATCGCCTTTGTTCGCGATGGCCACGGGAAGTTGCAGGGCAAATCGCCTGGTCCGCCGCTGTTCCACGTAATTACCAGTATTGGGCGGATGGCGGGTGCGAGCAAGCACTGGACGAATTTTCGCGGCGGTTTCGGTACTAGCACCGGGGTCTCAGTCGAGACGTTCGACGCGGTGCAGCCGGTACAGCGTACATCCGTCTTCCTCGCGCACATCGTAATAGATTCGCACCGTCAAGACGGCCTTGCGGCGTTCGGCCCAGATCAGGGCCAGCTTTTCGCGAAGTTCGTTCTGCGGATCGGGAAACATTCTGAGCCTATTGTGTCCGGCGCACGGGCGCCAACCGGGGCGTCCCCGCGCTAACAGATTCGTACGGCTTCGTTTATTTTTCTGGAAAACGCGTGACCGGGCCCTGGGCAGGCGCCGCCCCGGTGAGCGGGGCCCGGGCGCTGGTAAAATGAGGGGTATATGTACCTGCGGGTTTTCGTGCTATTGGGAGCGGCCGCGGCCGCTGTCCGGGCGGCGGACGTGCGCGTGATCGAGGAGATCGTCGCCAAGGTGAACGGCGACATCATTACCCGCAGCGAAATCGAACGCGGCCGGCACATGCTCGAGCTGGAGCTGCGGCAGCAGGGCCTGACGGGCGCCAAGCTCGCCGAGACCGTGGACGGGCGCGCCAAAGACGCGCTGCGCGACCAGATCGACCAGATGCTGCTCGTGCAGAAGGCTAAGGACCTGAACATCAACGTCGACCCGGACGTCACCCGGCGCATCGCGGAAATCCAGGTGCAAAGCAAGATTGCCGACCCGGACAAGTTCCACGAGTGGATCCGCGAGCAGAGCGGCATGACCTTTGAGGACTTCCGGCAGCAGATGAAGAACCAACTGCTGACGCAGCGCGTGATCGGGCAGGAAGTCAGCTCGCGCATCGCCGTGGCGGAAGCCGACAAGCGCAAGTACTACGAAGAGCACAAGGCGGAGTTCGTGCGGCAGGAGCAGGTGTTCCTGCGCCAGATCCTGATCTCCACCGAGGGCAAGACGCCGGAGCAGGCGGCCGCCGCGGAGAAGAAGGCCAAAGACGTGCTGGCGCGCGCCAAGCGCGGCGAAAAGTTCAACGAGCTGGCGCGGGATTTCTCCGACGACCAGGAAACCGCGCGCAACCAGGGCGAGCTGCCGCCGTTCAAGCGGGGCGAGCTGCGCAAGGAAATCGAAGACATCGTCTTCAAGCAGCGCAAAGGCTTCATCACGGACCTGATCAAGGTGCCCAACGGATACCTCATCCTCAAGGTGGAAGAGCGCTGGGAGCCGGGGCAGGCGAGCTACGAAGAAGTGGAGAACGAGATCACCGAGCGCCTGGCGATGCCGCTCATGCAGCCCAAGGTGCGCACTTACCTGACCAAGCTGCGCCAGGACGCCTTTCTCGAGATCCGTTCCGGCTACGTGGACAGCGGCGCCGCGCCCGGCAAGGACACCACCTGGAAGGACCCGGCGCAATTGAAGCCCGAGACCGTCACGAAGGAAGAAGTCGCAGCGCGGCGGAAACGGCGGCTGCTGTGGATTATTCCCCTGCCTTCCGGCAAAGCCGAAAAGAAGGATACAATCGGTAGCTCGCAGCCCGCACCGGTTCCGGCGCCCGCGGCCAAGCCGTAACGGGCTGGCTGGCCCGCGATGAAATCGCCTTACGTAAACGAACTCGAGCCCAATCGGATCATCACCAGCAGCTTCCTGGTGCATCAGAAAGAGATCCGAACCAAGAAAACGGGCGAGATGTACCTTTCGCTGGTGCTGGGAGACCGCGCCGGCGAGGTCGATGCCAAGATGTGGGATAACGTCGCCGAAGTGGTGGAGACGTTCGACCGCGACGATTTCGTCAAGGTCAAGGGGCTGGTGCAGGTTTACCACAGCCGGCCGCAGCTCACCATCCACAAGCTGCGCCGGCTGGCGGAGGAAGAAGTCGATTTCACGGACTACTTCCCCTCCTCCGAGCGCGATCCCGCCGAAATGTGGGCCGACATGCGGGGCATCCTGGCCGGCATCGCCAACCCGCACCTGAAGGCGCTGGTGGACGCCATGCTCGACGATGAAGAGATCGCGGCGCGCTTCCGCCGCGCTCCCGCCGCCAAGCAGATTCATCACGCGTACCTCGGCGGGCTGCTGGAACACGTGCTCTCGCTCTGCCGCCTGGCCCAAATGGCGGCGGCGCACTACCCGCACGTGGATCTGGATCTGTTGCTCGCCGGCGTGGTGATGCACGATATCGGCAAGATTTACGAACTCGAATACGCCCGCGGCTTCGGATACACCAGCGACGGACAACTGCTGGGCCACATGGCCATCGCCCTGCGGCTGATCGCCGATAAGCTGCGCGGCATTCCGGATTTCCCGTGCGAGCTGCGGTCCCTGGTGGAACACATGGTGCTCAGCCATCACGGGCAGCTCGAGTTCGGTTCTCCCAAGCTGCCGCAGTTCCCCGAGGCGCTGCTGCTCCACTACCTCGACGACATGGATTCCAAGATGGAATGCATGCGCGCGCTCATCGAGCGAGACCGGCAGGTGGACGGCATGTTCACCGCCTACAGCGGCCCGCTGGAGCGCATGGTCCTGAAGAAAGCCAGGTACCTGGCCAACGGCAACGGGCAGCCCGAGCCCGCCGCGCAACCCGTCCCCCCGCCCCCGCCTCCCGCGGCAGCCCCCGCCATGGCCGCCGCCCCCAAGAATTCCCTGCTAGCGGACAAACTCACGCAGGCGCTCCAGCCTGGGAAACAGGAATAACAGGAATGCGCAAACCCGGTTCGCGCCGCGACGTTCCACCGCCGCTGGAACTCGCCTGTTTGAGGGCGCTCTGGGCCCTCGAGGAAGGCAGCGTCAAGCAGGTGCAGCAGATGGTCTGCCGCGCCAAGCCGTTGGCCTATACCACCATCATGACCGTGCTCGAGCGGCTGGTGAAGAAGGGCGCCGTGGCGCGCCGCAAGGCCGGCCGCGCGTTTCTCTACGCCCCCCAAACCACGCGCGACACCATGCGGCGGCTGGCCGTGCGCGAGTTGCTCGATTGCTTCTTCGACGGCAAGGAAGACGACCTGCTGGCGTATCTTCAAACGCAGCGTTCCGCCGAATCCCAACCCAAGTCCGAGGCGCGGCTCGACGCCGTGCTTCTGTAACGAAATTCACTCGTACCGCAGCGCTTCCACCGGGTCCAGACGCGCCGCTTTTACCGCCGGCCAGACTCCGAAGAACAAGCCGACGATCACGGACACCGAAAAACCGGCGACCAGCGCCCAGGCCGGCACACTCGAGGGCAGCGAGGGCACCAGCGCCCCCACCAGCATGGTGATCAGCACGGCGATCACCAGGCCCATCGCGCCTCCCGCGCCGGTCAGGGTCATGGCCTCCAGGATAAACTGCCCGATGATGTCCTGGCGGCGCGCGCCCACGGCTTTGCGCACGCCGATTTCGCGGGTACGTTCGGTGACGCTCACCAGCATGATGTTCATCACCCCGATGCCGCCGACCAGCAACCCCAGCGCGGAAATCGCGATCGCCACCAGCCCGATGGTGCCCGTAATGCTGTCGAACTGCTGGATGACCTGGTCGGGGGTGGAAAGCGCGAAGTCGTTCTCGACTCCGGGTTTCAGGCGCCGGAGCTTGCGTACGGCGGCCTCCACCTCGTCGAAGGCCTGCTTGCGCATGCCGGGCCGGGCCTTGATCACCAGCATGTAGCGGTCGATCTGCGGGTAGCGCAGGGCCGCCGCCCGCAGCGGCACCACCACCTGGTTGTCCATGCCGTTCTCGCCGAAGAAACCGCCCTTGGCCTTGGCGAACACACCCAGGATGTGAAACTCGGCGCCATCCACCAGTACGGGCTGGCCCACGGCGTTCCCGCCGGGGAAGAGCGCCTCGGCCAGGTTGTAGCCGATCACTGCGACGCGGCTGCCGCGGGAATCCTCCTCCGGGGTGAACACACGGCCCGCGGCGAGGTCGCGCGGCGAAAGCTCGAACATGTTGGGCGAATATCCGGTCACCGAGATCACGTCCGATTCGAAGCCGCGCACGCGCGCCGTCATCGGGCGGCCCTCCACCACCGGCGGAATAAAGAGTTCGATCCCCACATCCTGCACCGAAGCCGCGCACCAGCGGCGGATGGAATCGGCGTACTCCGGCCGGATGGGCTTGCGGCGCCGCTCTTTTTCCGGCACCCGGATGGCGTTCGGATCGCCGCTGGTCTTGTACAGAAACACGTTGTCCGGGCCCAGTTCCTCGAAGAAAGTCACCACGCCCTGGCGCAGGCCCGTCAGCAGCGAGGCCACGGTCACCACGGTGGTGATTCCGATGATGATGCCCAGCACGGTGAGGAACGACCGGAAGCGGTGCGTGCGCACGGCGTCGAGCGCCATCCAGATGTTTTGCGCGGGGCTGATGGTCATGGCTATTCGGCTCGCAGCGCCACCACCGGATCCAGCTTCGAGGCGCGTGCCGCCGGATACCAGCCGGAGGCAATCCCCACGACGCTCGAAACTCCCAGAGCCAGAATCACGTATCCCGGCGTGATCGCCATGCTGATCTCGAACACGCGGGCGAGCACGGCCGTCAGCGCGGCGCCCAGCCCCACTCCGAGCGCGCCGCCCGCCATCGCCATCATCACGGCTTCCAGCAGCACCTGGAGCATCACGTCGGACCGGCGCGCGCCCACCGACTTGCGGATGCCGATCTCCCTGGTGCGCTCGGTGACGCTCACCAGCATGATGTTCATGATGACGATGCCGCCCACCACCAGCGAAATGCAGGTCACCGGCACCACCACGGCGGCGATCATGGCCAGCACCGAATCGATGAAGCCGCGAATGGCGTCCGGCGTAAGGGTGTCGAAGTTGTCCGGCTGCCCCGGGCGCGCGTGAAAGCGGGTGCGCAGCGCCACGCGCGTCTCGTCGAGCGCCTGCTCCATGCTCATGCCGGATTCGTTTCGCGCGCGGGCGAACACGGCAATGGACTGCCCCGGACCGAACATGCGGGTGAATGCGCTATAGGGTACGTACGCGGCGCGGTCCAGGCTGCGGCCGAAAGCGGAGCCGAGTTTCTCCAGAATGCCGATCACCCGAAAGTCGATGCCGTTGAGCTTCACCGTCAGCCCCAGCGGGGACCCTTCCGCGGGGAAGAGCGTGGACCGCACCTCGTCGCCGATGACGATCACCGGCGCGCGCGTGCGCTCCTCCTGCTCGGTGAAGAAGCGCCCGTCCACCAGCGTCAGGTCGCGGATCTGCGCCATCTCCGGCGAGACCCCGATGATGGTGGCGTCCTCGCAGGTCAGGCTGTCGTGCTTCAGGTCCGCGGCGCGCTGCTGGTAGGGGCTGTATAGAGTGCTCTCGCCGTTGACGATGCGCAGGTAGTTCCAGTCCTCCTGGCGTATGCGCTTGTTGCGCCGGAAACGCTCGAACAGCTCCTTTCGGCTCATGCGGCCGGACGCGGCCACCTGCGCCACCAGGAAGGAATTGCTGCCGAAGGCTTTCGAGGTGCTTTCCTCGGCGTACACGCCGAGCCCGGAAATGGCGGCGCCCACCATCACCACGCTGGCCACGCCGATGATCACGCCCAGCAGCGTGAGAAAGCTGCGCAGCTTGTGCGAGCGGATCGAATCCCAGGCCAGAAACAGCGCGTTGACAAATTCGTATCGGAACCGGACCAGGCTCCCGGAAGCGGCCATCTGCTTTCAGGATAACGTAAGATGGATATTCCTATTGTGAACAGCCGTCTGGTTCGACTCCTTTTTGCGGTTGAGTTCGCGGTGGCGCTGATCGCGGTTTTCACCCTCTGGAGCCAGGTGGCCGCGCAGGGCCACCTCGATATCATTCCCTGGTACTGGAAGCTCCTGCTGGGTCCGGGGACGGCGTTCGCGGCGGTGAAAACCACGGCGGCGGCCATGGAAAGCGGGCGCCCGTGGACGCGGCGGTCGGTGAAATGGCTGGCGATCATGCTGGCGCTGCTGGCCGGCTGCGGAATGGTGACCTACTACCACCACCTTTACAGCGAGGGCGAGCCGGATGAAGAGCAGCCGGAGGAGCCCTCCATCACGGCGTCCGCTTACGGCGCGGCGGGCTCTTCCACCTTGAGCTTGGAAAGAGTGCCGCTGACGTGCATTTCGCGTCCGGAGCTGGTAAGCAGGAACAGCATGCGGCCGTCTTCCTGCGTGGCGCCCTGTCCGGCGTACACCTCGGCTCCCGAGGTAAGCCGCAGCCCCGTGAAGGCGAGACGCGGCTCCGGCACGGCCCACGCCAGGCTGTAATTGCCACTGATGGAATCGAAGGCGGGCTGCACGCCCAGGTCGAGTGAGCGCGCCTCGAACCAGCCGCGGGATTGCAGGTTGGCCAGCAGGGCGGCCCCGGCGCCGCGCGTCTCCAGCACGCCTTCGGCATCCAGACTGCCGGAGCGGCAGGCGGCGTCCTTCAGCTTTCCGGCGAACAGGTAGGCGGGCTCGGAGCCGCGCAGGTTCATGTTGAGCACGCCGCTGAGCGTGCCCTCCCGTGTGCGCGCCGTGAAACGTTCCAGCCGCGCGCGAGTGCCGTCCCATAGCAGGCGCGCACGCAGGTTTTCGAGCTTCACCGGGCCCAGCGCCAGCGAACCGGCCTCCACGGAGCCTTCCATGCGCCGCGTGCGCAGCCAGTCCGGCACCGGCGGGCGTCCGAGGTTCAGGGCCCGCGCGATCAGGCCTCGGCGGCGGTAGAGCGTGGGCGCCAGCAGCCGTTCCAGTTCCGCGCCGTCCAGTTCGGTCGCGTGCAGGCGCAGCCGGTGGGGCCGCGGCGCGGCGGGTTCATAACGGTATTCGCCTTCGAAGACGGTCTTTCCGGCGCGCGCGCGCAGGCGGTCGAGCGACAGCCTGGCCCCCTGGATGCGGGCGCGCACGGACCGGATCAGCAGGGGCTCGGGTATGCCTGCTATGGGAAACCCGGCATCGCGCAGCTCGATCTGGCCGTCCCAGCCCGCGCCGGCGCCGCTGTTTTTGTAATGCAGGCGGCCGCTCCAGACGCCGGAGGCGGCCTGGCCCAGCCAGGGAACCGCCGCCAAAGCTACCTGGGACCGCAGCGAGGCCACGTGCATGCTTTCCGTCGAGACCGTCAGCTCCAGCTCGTTCCGCGCCCATCGCCACACGGCCTCGATCTCGGCCTGGTCGTTGTTGGCGGCTCGTACCAGCGCGGGCGTGAGCCGCGCCTCCGCCCCGGCGAACAGCAGCCGCGCCTGCTCGAAGCGGACAGGCGGGGAGTCCGGAATGGTGAGCGCGGCGTCGTGGAAGGAAAGCTCGCCCTGCATGCCGGCGGAGCCGTCGTAACCGACCGCGCCGTCCAGGTTTCCGGTCAGCGCCAGCCGCGGCGGGATGGCGATCCCCATGTGGCGCGCCAACTCCACCAGCGGTTGCAGCGGAAAACGGTTCCAGTTGGCGGCCACGGCCCAGCGTGGCTTTCCAAGATAGTCGGCAACGCGGAACCGCACCGAGAGCGGAAGGGCCTCACCGGCGGGCGAACTGGATTCCACCTCGAGCGATTGCCCCGGGATGTCCAGCCGCCCGGCGACGCGCAGCGGCCAGCCGTGACCCTTGGGCGGGAGCACATCCCACCGGTGGACGTCTTCCACCAGGATGCGCCCGGTGAGGCGAATATCGCGCAGGGGTCCGGTAAGGCGCAGCCTCGCCGAAACGTTGCCGTGGATGCCTTCGCTTTGCCCATGCACCAGGGTGATCATTTCGCCCACGGCGCTGGGCTCGAGTTCCAGGTCGAGGTCCAGCCGGTCTGAGGTGCGCCACCCGCCGCGCGCCCGGAACGCCCCGAAGCCGTGCGCTGAGCGGTCGGTGCGCGCGGGCGCGCCGGAGATGCGGATGTTCCAGGCGTCGCCGCGAACGGGAGGATAGATATCGAAATCCGTCCCCGTCAAGTAGAAAACCGATTTCCTGTCGCCGAATTTGAAATTGACGCGCCCCGAACGGACGTGGATTTCCGGGAATGCCGTCATCAGGGAACGATGGAGGAGCGGCTCGAAATTCCAGCGGCCCGGTTCGGAAGCCGCGCCGCTCTTGGCGATGTTGATGCTCGCGTCGGTGAGCCGTATGGAAGCGAATTCCAGCTTGCGCGCGAACAGCGAGTGCAGCCGGGGGACGGCTTGCAGGGCGCCCACATAGGCGACCGGTTCCAGGCCGAACGCCGGGTCCTCGTGGATGGTGACGCGGTCGATGGAAAACCCCGGTCCGGTGAACAGCTCGAAGCGGACTCTTCCGATTTCGACCTTGCGGCCGAAGGCCCGTTCCAGAGCGGCCTGGATGCGGGGTCCGAAACGGTCCGCGCCAATGCGCGGCGCGAGCAGGCCGGCCGCCACGACCAGCGCGCATCCAACGCCGAGCGCCTTAAACAGCCGCACGGCCGCGGGCTTCATAGACGCCCCTCCAGCAGTTGCCGGTACGCGGCCGGATCGTCGATATCGCACGCGATCCCGGGGTCGTCCACGTCAACGTAGACGGTCCGGTCCGCGTGCCGGTCCACGACGTCGCGGGCGGAGGCGGCGGGACCCAGGGCCAGGAACTCGGGGATGAGTTGGGAGGCAAAATAGACCGGATGGCCGCGCCGCCCGGCGAAACGCGGAATGCGCAGCAGGCCGGGGCCGGCCGCCAGCCTGGCCACCGTCTCGGGCCGCACCGCGGGGTGATCGACCAGGGTGAAGAGCACCCCGCACGGCGCCTCCAGCGCGCGCAGTCCACACTGAAGCGACGTGAGCTGCCCCGCCTCCCAATCCGGATTCACCACGATGCGGGCCTGGGCGCCGCGAATCAGGCGGGGTTGAATCTCCACGGCGCCCGCGCCCAGAACCACGACCACCGGGGAGCAGTAGGGAACCAGGCAGCCGATGAGCCGGTCGAGAAAGGTCTCGCCGCGGTAATCCAGCAGGGCCTTGTGCGTGCCCATGCGGCGCGAGGCGCCCGCCGCCAGAATAATGCCCGCGACGCTCACTGCAACAGCGGGTCCCGTAAGGATTCCTTGCCAAACACGGTCTTGGAAAACGAACGCCATTCGGCCGCGGGCCGCCGCCGCACGGCAATCATCTCCGCCACCACCGAAATGGCGATCTCCTCGGGCGAAATGGCGCCGATTTCCAGCCCCATGGGGGCGAAAATGCGCTGGAAAGCGGCCGGCGGGAGGCCCTCCTTCTCGAGTTCGCGCACGATGGCGATCACCTTGCGCCGGCTGCCCACCATGCCGACGTAGCGCGCGCCCGTCCCGGCAGCCCAGCGCAGCACGCGCAGGTCGTCGCGATGCCCGCGGGTGACGATCACCAGGTAGCTGGCCTGGTTCACCGCCAGTCTGGAGAAGATTTCGTCGTAGCCGCCGGCGTGGATTTCGGCGGCTTCGGGGAAGCGCTCGCGGTTGGCGAAGGCGTCCCGGTCGTCGACAATCACGGTCCGGAATCCGGCCAGGGTGGCCGCCTGCGAGAGCGCGCGCGAAATGTGGCCCGCGCCGAAAATGAAAACCACGGGCGGAGGCAGCACCGGCTCCACGTAAACCTCCAGTTGGCCGCCGCAAATCAGGCCGCTTTCGGCGGCGGCGTCCTGACCCAGATTGAAGCTGAGGAGGCGGGGTTTTTCGGTTTCCAGCACCTGGCGGGCGGCGTTCCATACATCCGCCTCGACGCAGCCTCCGCCGATGGTTCCGGCGATGCTGCCGTCTTCACGGACCAGCAACTTGGCATTGCGATGGCTGGGTATGGATCCATGCGCCTCGATGATGGTGGCGAGCGCGCATTTTTGCCCCAGGCGGCGCAGCCGCACCAGCTCCTCGTAGACGTCCATTACCCGGCAATTATAACCCGCGGCGGCGGGTCACTCCTCCGGATCGCGGCGTTTCCTGGAGTGTTTGGATGGCCCGCGGACTTGTCTGGGCAATTCCGACAGCCAGCTCGGCGGCCGGCCGCGGCGTGGCACGCCTTCCTGCAACCGCTCCAACGTCGCAATCGCTTCGTTGAGGCGTGCAAGTTCCTCGTGCAACTCCGCCAGCACCTCGTCGATATTCATCCCGGGAATTCCCAGAATAAAGCTTTTTTATCCCAAAAGGGAATTCAGAATTTCTACTTTGTGCGCCGGCGATTTCTTAATGGCGTTACCAAGAGGTAACTTATTCTCCCGGGCGCCGCGAGTACGCGGGCGGCGTTCCGGCGAGGCTACCGCTCGGGGGCGGCATCCTGGCGTAGCGAATCGAGCGATTCGAGCACGCGCTCGAGTAGCGAATCGGTCTGGGCGACGGTGGTCTTGAGCAGATCGATGGACTCGGCCTGGGCTGTGAGCCGCTGGTCGAGGTTAAGCATGGTGCGGCTGAGAGCCGCCTCGACTGCGGCGCCAATTTCGGCGGCTGACGGGACGGTGGCCAGAGCCGCATCGTGTTCGGCAAGCCGGTTTTCGATGGACTCGAAACGCCGGTCCCGTTCGGCCTCCCGGCGTGCGATTTCCGCCCGCAGGTCGGCCACTTGGCGCCGCAAAGAGGCGGTTTCCCGCGGGCCGCTTACCAGCAACCGGACGGCGGTACCGGCTGCCACACCAGCCAGCAGGAAAGCAAATCGTGGGATCTGTGCACGTTCTGCTTGCATCAGTGACCCGCTTATAATAACTTAAGGGTTGTCAGGATTCGAGATCCGAGGATTCCTAGCGGTACTAAGTAAGTACCCCATTACCGTATTACCGTGTCACGCACTGACGCAGTACCGATTTCGAAGCTTTTACTTCGGTTGATACCGGAAAGTGGCGCGCTCGCCCCTGCGGATTTAAAGGGCTTAAAGGCAGTTCACTGCCAGATGATGCGGAATTATTTCCGCCTGGCGCGGGCCGAGCAGGACCTCGCCCAGCGGACCGGGCGCGTGCCGGTTTCCTCGGCCGAAGCCATCACCGGCGAACTGGAACGCGAACGCGCACGGCTGGGTCACGAGCTGCACGCCGGCGTCGGACAGGCGCTGGCGGGTATTAAGATTCATCTGGAGATCGTGGACTCGCTGCTGCCCGATCCGCCGCCGGCGGTGCGAACCAGCCTGCACCGTATCGGGCTCCTGGCGCAGGAGGCGCTCCAGCAGTTGCGCTCCGTCGCGCAACGAATCCACCCGCCGGACTGGCAGCGCCTCTCGCTGGCCGCGGCGCTCGAAAGCCTCTGGAACGTGACCGGGATCCCCGACAAATATGAGGGCACGCTCGACGTGCAAATCGCCGCCGATCCGCCCCACGCCGCCAAGGTGCTGCTGTACCGCGCCGCGCAGGAGGCCCTGGTCAACATCGTCCGGCACGCCGGCGCCACCCGCGTGCGCATGAGCGTGGTCCAAACCCACAATCAGGTGCGGCTCACCGTGGAGGATAACGGGAAGGGCTTCGATCAGGCTATTATGGATCGTGCGACAGGTATCGGGATCCGGTCGCTGAGAACGCAGTCAGAGCTTCTCAACGGGAACTTCGAGTTGCGCAGCGGAGCGCAAGGAACCACGCTCATACTGAGCCTGCCGCTGACCATACGCCAATGAGCGAGACCAAGATGTTGCGCGTCGTGATCGCCGACGATCACGCCATGGTGCGGGAGGGGATCGCGGCTTTGTGCGCAGCGCAGCCCGGAATCGAAGTGGCGGGTCAATGTTCCGATGGCGAAACGGCCCTGACGATGATCGAGAACCTGCGGCCGGATTTCGCCATCCTTGACCTTCAAATGCCCGGCTTGACGGGACTGGAAGTGGTCCGCCGGGTGAGGCAAACCGCCTGTCCCACGCGGCTGATGATCCTTTCCATCAGCCGCGACGAGACCGTCGTCGCCGAGGCGCTGCGTTCGGGCGCGGATGCGTACCTGCTCAAGGACGGTCCTTCTCGGCATCTGGTCGAGGCCATACGCTTCATCCAGGAGGGCGGCGTTTACGTCACGCCGCTGCTCGGCGGCGCGGCGATGTTTACCGCGCCCTCCAAGCCCCCCGGTGATCCCTTGGGCCAACTTAGCCAGCGCGAATACGAAGTGTTCCTGCACCTCGTAAACGGAGTACGGCCCAAGGACATCGCCCGCCTGCTCGCCATCAGCCCCAAGACCGTGGATACCTACCGCGCAAACCTCATGCGCAAGTTGAACGTCCACGACCTGGTCGAACTGGTCAAGTTCGCAATCGAGCGCAAGCTGGTCTCAACCTCTTAGCTCGAAGACCTTCTCCAGATCGCGTGTGCGGCGGTAGCACTCCAGGGAGCGTATGAGGTTCTCCAGGGTGGCTCGCCGGATGTACAGATGCTCAAGCGTCCGGTCGAAAACCTCGGGCGCGGGACGCAGACTGTTGCGCTGAGCCCGGGAAGGGGAGGTGGAGCGAGTTGCAGTCAGTAGTGGCACGTTCAGGGAATCCTTTATCTTAAATTCCAAAACTCCTAGTACCGACTAGGATATATCCTAGGTTAGTACTGATCAAGACCTTTTTAATAGAGTTGCACAATATCGAATAGCGATATAATAAATGGCATGGAGCCGGATTTCACGGCGGAGGAATACAGGGACCTCGCCGAGTTCCGATACCGGCTGCGCCGGTTCCTGCGTTTCAGCGAAACCGCCGCGCGGGCGCACGGCTTGGAGGTCACGCAGCACCAGTTGCTGCTGGCCGTCAAAGCGCTCGAACGGCCGACAGTGGGAGAGTTGGCGGAGCGCGTGCAACTGCGGCACCATAGCGTGGTAGGGCTGCTGGACAGGCTGGCGGCGCGCGGGCTGTTGCGCCGGGCACGCGGCGAGCCGGACCGGCGCAAGGTCATGATCGAGCTGACCGAAGCGGGTGAAGAAGTGCTGCGGCGCCTTGCGCCGCTGCATCGCGAGGAGTTGCGCAAGGCCGCCGCCGAACTGGTTCGGGCTCTCAAGGCGGTGCTCGGGCGCCGCGCAGAGTTGCCCGGGCTATGAGCGCGCTGCCCCCGGCCTGGGTGCGCGCGTTCGAGCGCGATCGGGCGGGCGCCGCGCAGGGCGCCGGCCCGCTGCCGGAGCGGCGCATCGCCCGCCTGCTGGCCGCCTTCATCGCCTGCGGCCTGGTGTTCATGACCCTTCCGGGAACGCTGCTCGGCGTGTGGACGCTGATCGGCATCAGTTCGCGCCGCGCCGCGGAGGCCGTGCCCGCGCCGTTCATACAGGCCCACGGACACGCGCAGTTGTTCGGCTGGGTGGCCACCTTCATCATCGGCATCTCGCTCTATACGTTCCCGAAGTTCCGCGGCGCGAATCTAAGGTCGCTGGCCGTGGGGTGGGCGATGTTCGGAGTGTGGACCGCGGCGGTGGCGGCGCGCTGGGCGTCCGGGCTGTGGGGATGGCATTGGCGCGAAACATGGCCGGTTTCCGCCGCGGCGGAGCTTGCCGTAGCGCTGCTGCTGGTTTGGCAGATCACCCCCCGAGGGCGGGCGCATCGCGAGCGCGAGCCCTGGAACGTGCTGGCGCTGGCCGGCTTTGCAGGGCTGATCGTGGCGCTGGCATATCAGCTCCGGCTGCTTTGGCGGCCCGACGCGGTCCCAGCCGTACCCGAAGCGGGCAACCGCGCGCTGCTGTGGCTGGCGCTGTGGATTTTCGCGTTCCCGGCCGTGTGGGGCTACTCGTGGCGCTTTCTGCCTTCCATCCTCGGCTTGCGCAAGCCGGCGCCACGACTTGCCTGGGCCGGACTCGGCCTGCTGGCCGCATCGATCGTGTGGAAGCCGCTGGCCCTGGCGGCGGTGGCCGCCGCCTGCGCGTCGCTGCGCATTTTTCAGCCTTCGATACGGCCCGCCAAAACGCTGGGCGTGGACCGGCGTTACCCGTGGTTCGTGCGGCTCGCTTTCGTCTGGCTGGTGATTGCGGCGTCGCTGGCGCTCGGCGAATCCGTGCCCGGAGTGGGAGGAGCCTCGCGCCACGCCTTTACGGTGGGCTTCCTGTCCACCCTGATTTTCTCCATCGGCCCGCGGATCCTTCCCTCGTTTCTCAACAGCCGCGAGTTGTGGAGCCCGCGCTTGATGCTTTGGGCGTTGGCCACGCTGACGGCCGGCTGCGCGCTGCGCGTGGCGAGCGAGCCGCTGGCCTACTCCGGGGCGTGGGAGCCGGCGTGGCGGTTGCTGCCGGTCTCCGCTTTGCTGGAGTTCGCGGCCGTCTTGCTGTTTTTCTTTAACATCGGCGCGACGCTGGCCTCGCCCATGCCCGCCTGGATTGTGGACCGCACGGTGCATGAAAACCTGCCGCTGTATTGGTACGTCACGGCCTACCCGGCCGCCCGGGGCCTGCTGGTCCGCGGCGGCCTGAAGACGCTCGAACGGACGCGCCGTGTGCCGCGGTCCCTCACCCTGCGCGAGGCTGCGGAAGCCGATGGAGTGGACTGGCGGCCGCTGGTCCGGGAGCTGCGGGCGTTCTTCGCGCGGCGTCTGGCGCGCGGCCTGCGGGCTACGGCGCCACCGGCAGATCGCAGCCGTACGAGTTGAGATCGCGGAACAGCGGCGTCTCCAGCGGACCGAGCACCCGGATATCGAGCTGTTGCATTCCGATCAGGCCGGGCGCTGGGCCGAAGTAGAGCGGCTCGACCTGGGGCGCGAACGCCGGCGCCTCACCCGGCAGGCCGGTGAGGAACACATGCACGATTTCTCCGCTCGAGGCCGGGTCTTCGGCGGCTACCACGCGGCTGAAATCCTGGTGCAGCGTGCCCAGGCACACCGCCGCACGGTCCTGCACCTGCACGGTCATGCGGAAGCGCAGCGGATGCCCGGGATTGTAGATCTCCACCGGCTGCCAGTCGCCGGTGCGCGGCAAATCCACGGGCGCCTGAAACCACGCAGCCCTGTCCGAAATCGGCTGTATCGGCATGTCCACCTCGGCGCTGCGGGCGCGCCAGCCGGGCGCGTCCAGGTAGCGGCCCGCCAGCACCACGAGCTGCGAGCGCCCCAGGACCAGCCAGCGGTCCGGCATCCCATAGCAGATCAGCGGGCAGGAAGCACTGACTCCCGCGGGCGGGGCCGTGACGGAGTCGATTTCGGGGAAGGGCTCCAGCCAGGTGAACTGCTCGCCCGCAGGCAGGTTGATGCGCACCAGCCGGTTCGCGGCGGTCACCGCGAACACCGTGCTGCCGGCGAGCGTGAATTCCTGGTACGCGTCCGGGCCGATGCGGCGCACCGTGCGGCTGGCGCGGTCGTAAGCCTGAAGCGCGCCTTTCGCATCCAGATACAGCAACGTTCCGCCGTCGTCGCTCAGGGCGGGAGCGGAGCCTTCCAGACCCAGCGGCTCATCGGTATCCGCGATCCAGTGCAGCGCGCCGAAGCGGTCTTCCACGTAGACGATGTTCTTCCCCTGCGCATCGATCACCGCCTCATACGCGCCGGCGACGTGCCGCACGGGATGCGCGCCCGCGGCGTCCAGGAGCTGCAACTGAATGCCGGCGAAGGTGAGCGCCTGGCCGCGATCCGTGATGAGCCGCCGTCCGTAGCGCGTATTGGCGAGCCTGGCGCCGCCTGCTGGAGCGATCTGCCGGAGCGAGGGCGCCTCGTAAAGCCCGTTCAAGGGAGCAGGCAACTGCATGCCCAGGCCGCGGCACTCGCCCTGCTGATCGATCCAGGCGAGCCGTCCGGAGCGATCCAGCCGCAAGAAGGTGGGGCGGCCGGAGCGGCTGACCTCGTCGCCGATGGACATGGCGGCCGAACAGGACGCCGCCACCCAGCACGTGCTCCCCGCAAAGCCGCAGTAGCGCTCACCATAGGATGCGGCGGCCAGGGTGGTACCCGAGGCGTTCACGTCGGCAAGGGATTTGTTCAGCTCCTGCGTTTCCAGATAGAACTTCGCGGCCTTCGCACTGTACCAGCGCGCATCGCCGAAGCCGGTCTTGACGCGGAACCAGACGGCGCTGCCGTCCGCGGCGGCTACAAGGTCCGAATAGGCGCCCGCCGCCCACTGGCAACACAGCAGCGCGAGCCCCAGAGTGCGCATAAGCCCATGCTATCGCACGGCTACCGTAGCCCGCTGCCGCGTCTCGGCGTCGCCCACGCGCACCACCACCGTCAGCGCATCGCCGGGCGTAACCTCCGCGGCGATCTCCGCGTTGATTTGCAATACGCCCGAAACCAAGCCCGGCGCGCCGCCGGCGTACTGCACGTTGCATTCGACTCCGCCGATCCTGACCCCTACCGGCAACCTGGTGCGCGGAAGCTCGGCGCCGGTGACGCCGCCGTCGGCCGAAGGCGGCTCGGTGGCGCCGCCGCCGGTGGCGAACAGCATCAGCACGGTGCCGCGTGCGGCGGGATTGGCCGCCCCGTTCACGCTGTAATCCTGGTTGAGAGCCGCCGCCTGGCCCGTTCCAGAGGCGTCCAGCGTGAAAATACCAGGCTCAGCCGGCGTGACCCGAAGCGTGAGGGTGTTCGACCGCGCGCCGTTGTACTCCACCTGCATCTCCGTGGATCCGGAAACCGCATACGGAACCACGCTGCTGGCCTGCCCGGCGGACGTGTAGATCACGGGCGCGGGAACTCCGCCGAACAACACGCGGGTGCCCGCCAACATCTTCGACACCGCTCCGTTCTCAAGTTGAAGCGTGGCCAGCGCCGCAGGGCCGAGACCCGCGCCATAGATGGTAACGATCTCACCGGGCGCCACCGCGCCCTGCGCGTAGGTGGCCGCGTTGACCACCGCGAGCAGCCGGATTTCACCCTGGGCGACGGTCACGTCCCGGTTCGCCACCGTAACCGTGCCGGTCCGCGGCGCTCCGGAGTTCGGCGCCACGGTGAATTCGGCGGTCCCCGGTCCCATGGCGAGCACCGCCGGGGAGGTCACCTGGATCCATGGCGTCCTGGTGGTTGCCGCCCAGCCGCAGCGCGGATCGGTCGCCACCGAGACGCGCCCCGTGCCCCCGGCGGCGGCCAGCCCCAGAGCCACGGGCGAGACGTCATACACACAGGCCACGCCGGATTGCGTGATGGTAAAGCTCTGGTCGCCCACCCGTATGGAACCCGTGCGGTCCCGCGAGGCGTCATTGGCCGCCACCGTGTAACGCACCTCGCCATCGTACGTGCCGGACGCGCCCGAGGTGATCCTGATCCAAGGCTCGGCCGTGGACGCCGTCCAACTGCACTGGGTCTTCACCGTGATGACGCCCGCGCCGCCGGAAGAGGTGAACCTGGCGGGAGTCGCGGCCAGCAACGTGTACTGGCACGCCGCCCCGGCTTGCGTGATGGTGAAGGTCTGCCCCGCCACCGTGATGGCGCCGGTGCGCGGCGCCGGGTAGGTGTTGCGGTCCACCGCCCAGCCGGCCGTCCCGCTGCCCGTGCCGGTCTGGCCGAACGTCACGGTGATGAAGGCCGCGTTGCTCACCGCAGTTCGCGGGCAGCCGGGGGTTCCCATGATGGTGATGACGCCCGTGTTGGCGCTCGCATCCACGTCGGCCCGCGCCGGGGAAATGGTGAAGACGCACTGCGCCCGCACAACGCCTGCAAACACGAGGAAGAGAATGGCAATGCCCTGATGCGTCAACGGCGGCTCCAAAGCAACTCGACGATCACGCCCGTGCCGGTCTCCAGGTACGCGAAGCGCCCCGAGCCTTTCTGCCCCGCTTCACCCCACGCGCCGGCCTGCACCACCGGAAGCCCCTTCTCCCGGATGGCGCGGTCCATGTCGTCCACGTTGAACGCCAGGTGGTGCACGCCTTCCCCGTGGCGGTCCAGGAACTCCTGGTAAACGGTGCGCGCGCCCCGGGGCGGCGGGCACCATTCGTAGGCGATCTTGCCGTGACGCTGCCAGCCAAGCTCCTGCTGGAAGCTCGCCGGCGCGCCGCGGAAGGTCAGGTCGCGCAGTTGGGGGCGGGTGACGCTCATTTCGGGAAAGCCGAGCCGCGCCCAGTATTTCGAGACGGCCGCCAGGTCGCGCGCGACAAAGGCGAACTGCGTCACGGGCGCGCGGCCCTCGCCGCCCGGCTGCCCGTCCGGGACCACCAGCCCTAGCGCGTATTTTCCGCCCTCCACCGTGTCGAAATACAGGAACTCGCCGGCGCGCATCAGTTCGGAGACACCCAGGCGGCGCATGCGGCCGATTTCGGCGTTGAAAGCTTCCGGCGTGGGCGGCTCGTGCAGCAACGCGAAAATGCCTTCGCCGTGCGCGGAGAGGAATTCGGTGTACGGATTGGAGCCTCCCAGCGGTTGCAGGCAGTCGATGGCAAGGGCGCCCAGCCAGCCGGTCAGCCTGCGCACTTTGGCCACTGACGGCCGGCCGCGGTGATCCAGGTTCAACTGCACGTCGCCGTGCGGTTCGATGTCGTCAAGGCCGAAGCGCCGCCAGGTCTCGACCGTGCGCCGGGCGTCCGGTGTGATCCAGGTGACGCGGCTGACGGTGCGGTAGAACTCCGGCAATTGCGCGCGTCTCCAAGCAGGCCTGGAAGATGTGGCTCGAGCACATGAAGATCCTCATGAACGAGTACCGGCTGAACCTGGGCAACCCGCAGGCCCAGCAGTTCCTGCTCGAGCAGATGGACCAGTATTTCTTTGGAGAAGGCGCCGCCTTCCCGCCGGACTACGTGCCGCCGCGGTCGAAGCTGTAGCGGACCTCACGCGAGAGCGGTGCTGATCTCGAATGCCAGCTCCGCGTGCGCCGCGCGGAGCGCCTCTTCCACCGCCTCCGGCGCGGCCGCGCGCGCGAAGAGGAAACCGAGATAACTGGAGCCCTCGGGGAGTTGTTTCAGCACCTGGCCGGGCGTGGCGGTAATGAGCGCTTCCTCGATGCAA
Source organism: Bryobacteraceae bacterium (assembly GCA_041946965.1). Lineage (GTDB taxonomy): Bacteria > Acidobacteriota > Terriglobia > Bryobacterales > Bryobacteraceae > JBHGBM01. The sequence continues at coordinate 83,488 of JBHGBM010000025.1, read as the reverse complement.
GGCACGGCGGCGGCCCGCTCCACGCCGCGCACGCTTTGAAATACGCCGGATTTCGGGATGGGGATCATCATCACGCCGGAGGCGGGGCCTTCCAGTTGCGCGCCGCGTACGTCTTCGCCGATGGCGTGCCGGATGATGAGTTCTTCGAGCGGCATGCCGCCGGTGAAGCGCAGCGTTTTCGCGCAGAGTCCCCCGATGGGCCGCGCGGCGATTTCCAGCATCCACACAGCCCGCTCGTCGACGCGGCATTCGGCGTGCAACGGACCGTGCCGCAGCCCGAGCGCCCCCGCCGCGCGCCGCACCGTGTCCACAATCGCTTCCTGGAGGGAGGCATCCGCGCGCGAGGGAGTGACGTAGATGGTCTCTTCGAAATAAGGGCCTTCCAGCGGGTCGGGCTTGTCGAACAGGGCCAGCACTCGCAGATCGCCGCCCGTGACCAGGCCTTCCACGGCAAACTCGCGGCCCGGGATGTAGCTTTCCACCTGCACGAACGTGTCATGTTCCTGGCGCTGGCGACGGATCTCCGGATCAGCCAGGATGCCGCGGATGCGGTGGAACGCCGCCGCGAACTCGTCAGGAGTGTTGGCGCGGATCACCCCCCGGCTGCCCGAAAGGCCGAGCGGCTTGAGCACGCACGGATAGGGAGCGCGGGCGGCCGCCGCTGCCGGGCCGTCCGCCAGCCGCGCGGTGAAAAATGAGGGCACGGGGAGCCCCGCGGCCTGATAGGCCTGACGGGCCAGAAACTTGTTGCGGCAGGCGCGCACCGCCGCGGGCGGGTGGAACAGGATCCCCTTCTGCTCCGCCGCTTCGGCAGCCAGCACCGTGGGCGCGTCTCCCACGGCCACGACGGCGTCGAAACGGTGCAGCCGCAGCAACTTGAGCGAGCCGGCCGTATCGCCAAAACGTACCGGCAGGGCGTGGTCGCCCCAGGGGTCCTCAATCCGGCGGCAGCGGTCCGTGGCCAGCCGGAAATCCACGCCGAGGCGCCGGGCGGCTTCCGCGAACACCCGGATCTGGTAGCCGGTGGTCGCGGCAAACAGCATCAGGCGCATTCACGACTATTGTAGGATGGCCTCCGCCGGCGCCGTCAGCGTCTCAATGCGCTCCACCAGTTCGGCCGCGCGCACGGGCTTGGCGATGTAGCCGTCCATGCCGGCGGCCCGGCAGCGCGCTTCATCGCTGCGCATGGCGTGAGCGGTCATGGCCAGGATGGGCACATGGCCGCCCGTGTGGGCTTCCCGGGCGCGCAATATGCGGGTGGCTTCCAGGCCATCCATGCCGGGCATCTGCACGTCCATGAGCACGACGTCGAAGGCTCCGTTTTCCATCGCGCGCACGGCTTCCACGCCGTCCGGCGCCACGACTACCGAGTGGCCGTGCTTTTCAAGGATCGCACGCGCCAGCCGCTGGTTGATGGGATTGTCCTCCGCCAGCAGAATGCGCAGCGCGCGCCGGGGAACAATGCCCGCCTCCGCCGCTGCGGACTCCGGTCCCGGAGCGGCGGCCCGGCCAAATACCGCCGTAAAGTGGAAGCTGCTGCCGCGTCCCGGCTCGCTCTCCACCCAGATGCGGCCGTCCATCCGCGCGACGAGGCGGGTGCAGATCGCCAGGCCGAGCCCCGTGCCGCCGTAGCGGCGCGCGGTGGACCCGTCCGCCTGCACGAAGGCTTCGAAGATGGACTGGTGCTTTTCCGGCGGGATGCCGATGCCGGTATCCATCACGGTGAAGCGCAGTTCCGCGACGTCTTCCTCGAGCCGCACCGGCTCCACCCGCACCTCCACCACTCCCGCGTCGGTGAACTTGACGGCATTGCCCGCAAGGTTGAGGAGCACCTGGCGCAACCGGAGGGCGTCGCCCAAGACCCACTCGGGCGTGCCCTCGGCGATCGCGCGCCGCATCGCCACGCCCTTCTGAGCGGCGCGGATCTCCAGCGCCTTGAGGGCTTCATCCAGGCAACGGTCCAGCCGGAACGCCGCCGTTTCGAAGCTCAGCTTGCCGGACTCGATTTTCGAAAAATCCAGCACATCGTTGATGATGGCCATCAGGTAGTCAGCCGACGACCTCACCGTCTCCAGGTATTCGCGCTGCTCGGCGGTGAGCGGCGTGGCCATCGCCAGTTCGGTCATCCCCATCATGCCGTTGAGAGGCGTGCGGATCTCGTGGCTGATGTTGGCCAGAAACTCGCTCTTGGCGTTGCTGGCAGCCTCGGCGGCTTCCTTGGCTTCACGCAGTTCGCGCTCGAAGCGCTTGCGGTCGGTGATATCGCGCGCGATGCCTTCGATACGCGGCGGCCGGCCGCCGCTGCTCCTCAGCCGGGCCGAGACGTCCAGCGTGAGACGCGCTCCCGAGCGGTTCAGAACTTCCAGCTCGAAGCCGGTCGCGGGCGTGCCCTCGCGGAAGCCCCGCAGCAACTCCTCTCCGTGAGACCGTGTTTCGGGGGGCAGCAGGTCGAGGATGCGCACGCCGGCGATCTCCTCGCGGGAATAGCCCATGACCCGCTCGCCGGCCTGGTTCAGCGTTATGATGCGGCCGTCCAGCTCGCAAGCGTAGACGATATCGGTGGCGTTTTCGAACAGGTCGCGGTAGCGCTCTTCGAGCGCGTTCTCGCGCTCCAGTTTCTGCCGGATGACCTTGGTCTGGGCGCGCACGCGGCGGCGCATGGCCACGCCCCAGGCGAGCGCCAGCAGGATCAACGCCGTCATCAGGCCGAGCAGCCAGAGCGCGTGCCGCAGGTTCCACCAGGGCGGCCGGCTCAGCACCGCGATATCGCTCTGTGTGCGCAGCCGGATATGGAATGACCGCGCCGCCGCGCCCCGCTCCGCGTGCAGCACGCAGATGCCGGTAAGCGCCAGCCGGCTGCCCTCTTCAAGGGGCCGGAAGTTCTTGCCGGGGAGCACGGCGTTGAAAATCAATCCCTCCGATCCCAGAATCAGCACGTGCTCGCTGGTGGAGCGTATGGTGTCAAGCAGCGTGGCCTCCACGCGAACCAGATCGAAATGCGGGTCTCCGCGCAGCGCCGCGGCCGCCCGCAGCGGCACCGGCGCCGGCGCCGGACCGCCGCCCACGCGCCGGTAGATCGCATTCTCCAAGGCGGGGACGAACTCGCGCACGGCGACGAAGCCGACGGCCTCGATGATGTCCCCGGGCGCCAGCGCCGGGGCCTGCTGCCGCGTTTCCACGGGAAGGGCTCCCGCGCTGTCGCGCAGGTACACGGCCTCTCCCGGGACGAACCAGAGCACGGTCCCCCGCACCTTTTCCCGCAGCCCTTCGCCTCCGCCGGGCATGTAGCTGAACAGCGCCGAACTCTTCCGTACCGGCGCGGCAAAAGGGTCCGGCGGCGCCGCGTGTTCCACTTTCAGCAGGGAGGGATCGGTAATTCGCAGCTCGAAGCCGGTAAGCTGCCGGTTGGTGTTGAACTTGGTTCCGCAGTGCCCCCGCGCCAGCACCCGCGCCCCTACCAGGGCGCCCAGGCCGGCGTCGGCCGCGATGTTGGGCACCACGGCCCGGAACAGGTTGCCGTCCTCGCTCAGCAGGAGATCCACGCATTTGCGCTTGCGGTTCCAGGTCGCCTCCCGGACCACGGCGGAAATCTCCACCCACTGCGAAGCCTCCAGCCCGTTGGCGAGCCTGCCGAAGGTGACCCGCTTGCCGCGCGGCAGGGGCGCCCGGCCCAGGACCTTCATCTGCAACGGCGCCAGCGTGGGATTGAACCGGCCGGCGTTCGTAACCCCGTAGATTTCCACACGGTCGCCCGGACGGGCACCCAGAGGCCGCGGGCCGCGCTCCAGGAATACGCTTCCGGTGGCGTCCCGGAAGTAGGCGGTGCGCAAGGCCAGGTCGTTATAGGTGATGATTCCGCGAACCCGCACCGGGTAGGCGCGGCCGGCCTCTTCCGGAGTGAGCCGCCGGATCTGTTCCACGCGCGTGAGCTCCGGCGGCGCGCCGGGCAGCCAGGCCGCCATCAGCCCGAAGACAAGAAAGACCCTCACGGCTTCCTCGCCCTACATATCGGCGGGGAGAACCGGAAACTTAATCAGGCGACGGGATTGCGCAGCGCCCCTATGCCCTCGACCTCGACCTCGACCACATCGCCGGGCTTCATGGGCCGGGTCGTGCCTGGGGTCCCGGTATACACGACGTCGCCGGGCAGCAGCGTGACGTAGCGGCTGATGAAGCTCACGATGGTGGGGAGGTCGAACATCAGGTCGGCGGTGGATTGCTTCTGCACCACCTCGCCGTTCAGGCGCGTCTGGAGCAGCAGGTTGCCGTAATCCAGGCCCACGGCGATGGCCGGCCCGAGCGGTCCGAAGGTGTCGGCGCCCTTGGCTCGCCACCATTGCAGGTCCTTGTCGGAGCCGTTCTGCCAGTCGCGCTCGCTCACGTCGTTGCCGCAGGTGACGCCGAAAATGGCGTCGCGGGCCTCGTCTTTCGAGGCGCCGCACGCGCGCTTGCCGATGACCGCCACCAGTTCGCCCTCGTAATGCACGTTGCGCGCCTCCGGCGGGAACCGTATGGGATCTCCCGGGTTGAGCAGGCAGGTGAGCGGCTTATAGAAAATCTCCGGGCGTGACGGCGCCGTGCGTGTCCCGAGGTGGCTGTGGTAGTTGCGTCCCACCGCCAGGATCTTGGTGGGCTCGCAGGGATAGAGCAGCTTGACCTCGGCGAACTTGTGCCGGGCCCCGGTCTCGCGGCGCGGCCCGAACAGACCGCCTTCGATCTCCCGCACCGTTTCCCCGTCGAGTATGCCGTAAGCGGCCGCGTTGCCGCGTTGGAAGCGTATGTACCTAATCACGTCTTTTCGTACCTGGAATGGCAGCGCGGTGGATGCCGCGCCCAGAAGGTCTCTCCTGGTCATTGTACTACCCCAGCCGCGGGATCTCTTCCCCACCCCCAGCCGCGGCGGCCGCCCCGCGGTAGGCCCAGTTCAGCAGCGGCGGGGCGATCAGGGTGGTGGCCACCGACATGAAAACCACAATCCCGTAGACCCCTCCCGACATGACCCCCATGCCGAGGCCGATCTGCGCCACCACCATTCCCACTTCGCCCCGCGGCACCATGCCGACCCCTATGCGCATGGCGTCCACGCGCCCCAGCCGGATGGCGCCCAGCCCGCAGCCCACCCACTTCGAGATCACCGCGGCCACGAAAATCGTGAGCGCCAGCATCAGCGTGGAAGCGCTCGAAAAGGCGGCCACGTTGAAGTGCAGCCCGATGCCAACCAGGAAGAACGGCACCAGCAGTTCGGTGACGCCGTTGGTCAGGTCCGCCACGCGGCGGTCCACGCTTTCCGAAAGCGCCATGCCCGCCAGAAACGCACCCACGATGGCCGCCACTCCGGCATACACCGCCAGCAGCGCGAGCCCGAACAGCATGGTCATGGAGAAGGCGAACTGCGCCTCGGCCAGGCTCATCCGCGCCTGCACCCGCGGAACCACGCGGTGCATGGCCCGGGTACCCCACTTGGCCACCAGGACGGTGAACCCGATGGCGATGGCCGCCGTGGTCCCCAACTCGATGAAATTGATGCCGCCTTTGGCCATGCTGCTGACCAGCGCCAGCACAAGCAGCCCCAGCACGTCGTCGATCACCGCCGCGGCCAGGATGATCTTGCTGGCCCTCAGTTCCAGCAATCCCTTGGAGGCCAGCACCTGTGCGGTGATGCCGACGCTGGTGGCCACCATGGCCGCGCCGGTAAAGATGGCTTCAATCGCGGGCTCGCCCCAAAGCACCGAGATGCCCCAGCCGAGCACAAACGGCACCGTCACGCCTGCCACCGCCACCGCCACCGCCGTGCCGCCCACGTTCATCAACTCCGAGGCCTTCACCTCCAGGCCCACCCGGAACAGCAGGAACATGACCCCCAGGTCGGCAAGCACCGTCAGCACGACGTTCGGCGCCATCCAGCCGAGCACATAAGGGCCGATGAGGATGCCGGCCAGGATCTCGCCCACAATCCCCGGCTGGCCCAACCGCTCGAAGATCTCCGAAAGCAGTTTCGCGGAGCCGAACACCGCCAGCATGGAGAGAGGGATTTCAACCGCGCTCAACTCCCCGGCCGAGGCGAGCAGGAATGCCAGCATAAACCCCTATTATGCCGCACGCGGCCGCATGAAGAAACGTTAAGAATCGCTCCGCGAGTTCCCGCCTGAGCTAAAGTTGCATCTATGCCTCGGACATCTTCCTGGGCCGGCGTCGAACTGGAAGCCGGCGAGTTGCAGCCGGAACGCTGGCCGGTGACGGAAACCGCCGATGTCTCCTTCCGCATTCTGCTGATCGGCAATTTCGGCGCGGCGGCTCTCAGCCGCCCCACGCTGGTGGACCGCGATAACTTCGACAGCGTACTGGACCGGGCGGGTGTGCGGCTCGGCCCCCTCAGGGTGCGCGAGCTGGACGATTTTCATCCCGACCGGCTGTTCGCCTCTCTGGACATCTTCCAGACCCTGCGCGACTTGCGCGGGAAATTGCTCGACCGCGGCAGCTTTCAGGCCGCCGCGGCGGAGATGCGCTCGTGGACGCCGCCCCGGCCCGCGCCCGCGCGCCCGCCCAGGCTGACGCCTTCGGAGCTGGTGGCGAGCATGCTGGACGAGGTTTCGCCCGCCGATGCTCCGCCCGAACGCGCCATCGACGATTTCGACCTGCTGGTGCGGAACATCGTGGCGCCGCACGTCGAGCCCAAGCCGGATCCCCGGCAGGCGGAGATGGTGGCGCAGCTCGACGAAACCGTTGCGGCGCAGATGCGCGCCATCCTGCATCACCCCGAATTCCAGGCGGTGGAGTCGGCCTGGCGCGGGCTATTCTTCCTCACTCGCCGCATGGAGACCGAAGCGGGGCTCAAGCTCTACATCATGGACGCGGCCGAGGGCGGGCTGGACGCCGCCCGGCGCGTACTCGTCTCGCAGCCCATCGGGGCGGAGCCGTGGGCGCTGGTGGCCGCGGCGCTGGTGTTCGGGGCCAACGAGCAGGAACTGGAGCGGCTGGCGGAGTTGGCCGCCTCGGCCCGCGCGGCCGGAGCTCCCGTGCTGGCCCAGGCGAGTGCGCGGCTGCTCGGCTGCCGCTCGCTGGCCGCTGCGCCGGACCCGCGCGCGTGGACTCCGGACCCGGCGCTGGACGCCGCCTGGCGGAAGTTGCGCGCCGCGGCCGAGGCCCCCTGGATCGGGCTCGCTCTGCCGCGCTTCCTTCTGCGGCTGCCCTACGGCCCGCAGACTTCCGCGGTGGAGAGCTTCGAGTTCGAAGAGATGCCCGGGGAGCCCGCACACCAGGACTATCTTTGGGGCAACCCCGTGTTCGCTTGCGTCTCACTGGTGGCGGAGAGCTACGCCGAGGATGGATGGGGCCTGCGTCCCGGCTCGTACCTGGATGTGGACGGCCTGCCCGCGCATGTGTACCGCAGCGGTGGCGAGTCGCACCTGAAGCCCTGCGCCGAAACGCTGCTGACCGAGGCGGCCGCCGAAGCCGTTCTGGAGCGCGGCATCATGCCGCTGGTCACCATGAAGGGTACGGACCGGGCCAGGCTGCTGCGGTTCCAGTCGATCGCCGATCCGCCGTCGGCCCTGCGGGGCCGCTGGGCTTAACTGAGATTTTTCGGACGCGCGCGGCACTGTGTTTCTTCAGTGCCGCAATTCGAGTGGGTGCCCGCGTGCCTCGCCGTGGTGGCGCTCTGGGCGCTCGTGAGCGGGATCGACGATCTCTTTCTGCAACTTGCGCTGGCGTGGCGGTATGCCTCCGGCAGGCAAGAGTTCGAGTGGCCCTCGGCGGGCGAACTGCGCCGGGCGCCGCGCCCCCGCATGGCCGTGTTCATCCCCCTGTGGCAGGAGCACCGCGTGATCGAGCGCATGCTGCGGCACAACCTTAAGGTGACACGCGCGGCGCGCTGCGATTTCTTCGTCGGCGTGTACCCCAACGACCCCGGCACGCGCGCCGCGGTGGACCGCATGGCGCGGCGCCATTCCCGCGTGCGGGCCGCCATGAACCCGCAGCCAGGCCCCACCTCCAAGGCGGATTGCCTCAACGCCATCTACGAGTGCATGCTCGCCGAAGAGCAGCGGTCCGGCAGCCGCTACGATGTGGTGGTCATACACGACGCCGAGGACCTGATCGATCCGGAAGCGCCGCGCCTGACCGGCTGGTTTTGCGCGCGTTACGGCATGGTGCAGGTGCCGGTGCTGCCGCTCCCCACCCCGGCCCGCGAGTGGACCCACGGGCTCTATTGCGACGAGTTCGCCGAGTACCAGATCAAGGACATCCCGGTGCGCCAGATGCTGGGCGGTTTCATCGCCTCCAATGGCGTCGGCACGGGCTTTGCGCGCGAGGTTCTCGATCAGCTTGCGGCGGCTTCGGGCGGCCGCATCTTCGAGCCGGCGTCGCTGGCGGAGGACTACCAGGTGGGGCTGCGCATCCACCAGCTCGGCTGGCCGCAGGTGTTCCTCAACCTGCGCCCCGGCCCGCTGGGGCCCGTGGCCACGCGCGAGTATTTTCCGCGCGGCTTCGGCGCGGCCGTCCGGCAGCGCACGCGCTGGGTGATGGGGATCACACTCCAGTCCTGGCAGAGGTTCGGCTGGCGCGTGGCGCCGCGCCAGCTTTACTGGTTGTGGCGTGATCGCAAGGGACTGGCCGGCAACCTGCTCACCCCCGTGGTGAACCTGGCGTTCCTTTACGGCGCCGCGGTCTGGATCCATACCGGCCGCCTGCCGCGCGCGCCGGAGCCGGGGCTCGAATGGGTGTATGGCGCAACCGTCGCGATCTCGCTGCTGCAAATGGCCGTCCGCGGGGCGTGCAGTGCGCACCTTTACGGCTGGCGATTCGCGCTGGGCGTGCCCGTGCGCGCGGTATGGGGCAACGGGCTGAACTGCGCCGCCACCGTGCTGGCGTTGTGGCGATTCTTCAGCGCGCGCCTGCAAGGCCAGCCGCTATCCTGGGCCAAGACCGAGCACGTGTATCCGAGCGAAGCCGCGCTGGCGCCTTACACGCCCGCGGCGGCCGAAGAGTTCCGGTCGCGTTAGGAGTCCAGCCGCACCACGAAGGCGGAGCGCGCGTCGGTTTCCTGGCGCACACGGCCGGCCAGGGCCCCGGCGCCGTCCTCGGTGGCTTCGTCGCCCACCACCACGCGCCACACCGGCGGGTTGCCGTCGCGCAGCATCAGGCGGGCGGCGCCGTAACGCCGCTGCATCTGCTCGCGCAGACGTTCGGCGCTGGATCTTTCGCGGAAGGCGCCCACCTGCACCCCGAAACGCCCGGAGGAAGACATCTCCGCCGTGCGGATCACTTCCAGCCGCACGTTGGCGGTGCCCGGGCCGATCATCGCGATGCGCCGCGCCGCGGCGCGCGAAAGGTCGATGATGCGGCCGTTCACGAACGGCCCGCGGTCGTTGATGCGCACGTCCACGGTCTTGCCGTTGTCCAGGTCGTGCACCCGCACCCAGGTGTGGAAGGGCAGCGTGCGGTGCGCGGCAGTCATCTGCTCCATGTCATAGATCTCGCCGCTGGCCGCGGCGCGTCCGTGATACGGATGGCCATACCAGCTTGCCACACCCGTTTCCATCATCCCGACTTTCACGGTTCCGGCCGGCAGGGGCGCGACCCTCGCCCGCTTCCGGCGCGCGCAACCGGAGAGCAGGATCAGGGCCGCGGCCGTTATCGCAACCACGCGACGCATTTAGGTGTATTTTAGTCCCCATGCCCCAGTGGATTCAAAACTACGACCCCCTCGGCAACGCGGTGCTCTCGACCGCCGCGGCGGCCACGCCCGTGTTGCTGCTGTTTTATCTGCTGGCGGTGCGCAAGATCCTGGCTTACCGCGCGGCGGTGCTGGCGTGCGTCGCGGCGCTGGTGCTCGCGGCGCTGGTGTTCCGCATGCCCGCCGCCATGGTGGGGGCGGCGGCGGCGCACGGCATCGTCTACGGTTTCATACGCATCGCGTGGACGCTGCTGTGCGCGGTGTTCGTTTACGAAATCACCGTGGAGACGGGCCACTTCGAGATCATCAAGGAGTCCATCGGAGGCATCACCACGGACCGGCGCCTGCAAGTGCTGCTGATCGCCTTCGCCTTCGGCGCGGTGCTGGAGGGAGCGGGCGGCGGCGGGGCGCCGGTGGCCATCGCCGGGGCCATGATGGTGGGTCTCGGCTTCAAACCCTTCCACGCGGCGGTGCTGTGCCTGATCGCCAATACCTCGCCGGTGGCTTATGGCGGCGTGGGGAATCCCATACGGGTGCTGGTGGCGGTAACCGGACTTCCGGAGTCCGATTTAAGCGCCATGGTGGGCCGCATCCTGCCGTGGACCGCGCTGATCCTCCCGCTCTGGCTGATCCGCAGCGTGACCGGCTGGCGGCGCACCTGGGAAGTCTGGCCGGGGCTGCTCGCCTGCGGAGCCATCTTCGCGTGCTTCCAGTTCTATTGGTCGAACTACCGCGACGCCGCGCTGGTGGACATCCTGGGAGGCATGGCGACGCTGGCGGGACTGGCCCTGTTCTTCAAATTCTGGAAGCCGCGCCAGGTCTTCCGCTACGAGCACGACGGCAAGCTCGAACCGCCCGCGCACGGCCACGGCGCCTGGCGGGTGCTGCACGCCTGGTCGCCGTTCCTGCTGCTCTCGGTGTTCGTGATCGTGTGGGGGATGCCGCCGGTGGCGCGCGCGCTGGGCCGCACCAGCATCAGCCTGCCCGTCCCTGCGCTGCACCTCGCGGTCGTCCGCACGCCGCCGGTGGTGGCGCAGGCCTACCCCGAGCCGGCCGTCGCGGACATCGCCTGGCTGGGCTCGGTGGGGACCGCGACATTTCTTGCGGGGATGATCTCGGGGCCGCTGCTCGGGCTCAGTCTGGCGGGCGCCTGGCGGGTGTTCCTGCGCACCTGTTACCGCATGCGCTTCAGCCTGCTGGCGATCCTCGCCATGCTGGCGCTGGGATTCGTGACGCGTTATTCCGGAATGGACGCGGTGATGGGACTGGCGATGACCCGCACCGGGCCGCTGTTTCCGTTTTTCGGCACGCTGCTCGGATGGCTGGGGGTGGCGCTCACCGGCACGGACGCGGGCTCGAACGCGCTGTTCGGCAGCCTTCAGGTGATCACCGCCAACCGCCTGGGGCTGAACCCCGTGCTCATGGCCGCGGCCAATTCCGCGGGCGGCGTGATGGGCAAGATGATCGACGCGCAGTCGATCATCGTAGCCTGCGCCGCGGTGGGGCAGGAAGGGCGCGAGGGAGACCTGTTCCGCGCCGTGTTGCCGCACTCGATCGCGCTCGCCGCCGTGGTCGGGCTGATCGTCATGCTGTATGCGCTTTACGGGCAGGCGTGGATCCCGAACAACTGGAACTGGGGCATGTAGGTAATTTTTTTCTCTTTACTTCAACGCGCCGCCTTGACCGCTGCTCGAAGCCGGCGCTAAATGAACCACATGGCCGTTCCCTATCCCACCGGCAGGCCCGGCCTGCTGAGGATTCCCGCTCCGCGCGCGGCGCAAATCGCCGTTCACTTTGCGCCGATCTCCGCCCGCGACATGTTCAACCCCGCCGCCTGGCAAGCGCTACCCCTGGCGCGCTGCGCGAATTTTCCGGGCTGGTGGGAGGCGGACCTGGACACGCTCAACCTTCCGGACGGCACTTACGAATACGAATACGTGGTTGACGGTGTGGTGGCGCCCGATCCCTTTGCCGAGGAGCTCACGCGCTTCGGCGGCTACCGCGCGGTGCTGCGCTTCGAGAACGGCGCCGCGGTGCGGCAGCCGTTCCGCTGGACCGACGAGCTGCCCGCCGGCGTAACCCTGCCGGACAACAACCGGATCGTGATCTACGAGATGCCGCTGCGCTGGATGGTGAGCGGCCCCGCGGAGCTCGACCGGCAGGTCGGGCTGGCCACCTTCGACCTGGTCCTGTTCAAGCGCCTCGCACAGCTTGCGGACCTGGGCGTCAACGCCATCGAGCTGCTGCCCGTGCAGGACTCCCCGGACACGCTGAACTGGGGCTACGGCACGCGCTTCTTCTTCGCGCCCGACTGGGACATGGGCGGCCCCATCGATCTGAAATTCTTCATCAAGTCCTGCCACCGGCGCGGCATCCGGGTGCTGCTCGACGTGGTGATGAATCACGCCTCGACAGAGTGCCCGCTGGTGACGCTGGTCAAAGACGAATACTTCATCGATCAGCAGGAAGGCCGCAACGGCTGGGGCGGAAAGCTGTTCCGCTACGACGACCGCCCGGATGCGCGCGAGTTCCACTGCGAGGCGGCGGAATACTGGATTCGCGAGTACCACATCGACGGGTTCCGCATCGACGAGTTCAAGAGCATCAAGAACTGGGACTTCATCCGCGCTTTCCGCGAGCGCGCCTGGGCCGCGCACCAGCGGTTTTTTCCCGGCCGCCCCTTCACGGTCATCGCCGAAGACAGCGACCGCCGTTTCGAGGCCGCGCGCACCGGCGTGGTGGACGCCCTCTGGAATTTCGCCTTCCGCGACGACGCCCGGCGGCTGCTCACCAACCAGATCACGACCAACTGGGGGCAGCCCTCGCGCAGCGGCCGCGTGCGCATGCTGATCGGCGGCGGCGCCATGTGGGAGGAATACGGCGGCGGTTCCGTGCGGGAAGGCTATGCGGACATGGCGCAGAGCGTGAACTACCTGGTCTCGCACGACGTGAAGGACGCCCCCCGCATGATGAACGAGATCTTCGGCGCGCTGTTGTGGCTGCGCCGCCTGCTGCCCGTGGACCCCACCGCGGAGAACGATGAGGATCGCACCATCAAGGGGATACGCCGCCTGATCCGCGATATCGCCGGACAGTCCGCGGCCGTGCAGGCGGCGCACGCCGAAGCGCTCGACCGCTGCCGCAGCGCTTTCGCGCTCCTGCTTACCTCCGTGGGCATCCCCATGTTCCTGGCGGGCGAGGAATTCGGCGACGTGCACGACCTGCTCTATACGGAAGACACAAAGATGTCAGACCCGGTGGATTGGACGCGGCTCGCGATCCCCGGCCACGGCGATTTGTGGGACGACGTGCGCGCGCTGGTGAAGCTCCGCACGTCGCACGCCGCGCTCCAGCGCAACGAGGTGGACTTCTTCTACTTCCATCCGGAGATGGACTGGAACGAGGGCGTACGCGCCTTCGCTTACTGCCGCACCGCGGGAAACCCGCTGGGCTCTCCGGGCCAGGTGTGCGTGTTCGCCAACTGCGGTGCGCAGAATTTCCCGAGCTTCGTATTCCCGTGGCCCTGGGCCGCGCAGATGGGCGTGGAAGTGGCGCAGCCGCGTACCGGTTCCCCGCCGCGGATCGACGGCCCCGGCGGCGGCATCGACATTTCGCTCGCGCCGTTCCAGGTCCGGGTGGTGGCCGTCTGACGGACGCCGCGCGCTATAATCAGCCCAACAGAAGCCATGAACCGCAGACGCATCCTGGCCCTCGGGTTGGTTCCCTTTGCCTCCGCTCAGGAAAAGAAGACCGCCGGCGCCGCCGGCTACGATGACACGCCCGTTCTGCCCGATCAGAAATGGCGCGTGCACGACATCGCGCGGCCACGCCCGCCGGTAGTGCGCGCGGATCCGGGCCGCCCGCCCTCCGATGCCGTCGTCCTGTTCGGCGGGAATCTTTCGCAGTGGGTGAGCGTAAACCGCGGTAAGACCACCGACGCGCTGTGGAAAGTGGGCAACGGCTACTTCGAAGTGAAACCCGGCACGGGACACCTGATTACGCGCGAAAAGTTCGGCGACTGCCAGCTTCACGTGGAGTGGGCCACGCCCAAGCCGCCGCGCGGCGAGAGCCAGGCGCGCGGCAACAGCGGCGTCCTGATCATGAGCCGGTACGAAATCCAGGTGCTGGATTCGTACGGCAACATCACCTACGCCGACGGCCAGGCCGGTTCCATCTATGGCCAGTGGCCGCCGCTGGTGAACGCCTCGCGTGCGGCCGGCGAGTGGCAGACCTACGACATCGCCTTCGAGGCGCCGGTGTTTGAGAACGGCAAGCTCGTCAGGCCGGCCTACAGCACGGTATTTCACAACGGCGTGCTGGTGCACCATCACAAAGCGCACATCGGGGCCATGCGGCACAAGATCGTCGGGGTTTATGAGCCGCATGGGCCGGAAGAGCCGCTGATGCTCCAGGGTCACAACAATCCGGTGCGGTACCGGAACATCTGGGTGCGCCGTCTGAAAGGATACGACCAAGGGTGACGATGGGGCCGCGGCTGTCCATATTCTTGATGGCAAGCGCGGCGCTGTTCGCGGGCGAGGGCGCGCTCGAACCTGTGAGCGTGTGCGAACTGCTGGCCCACGCCGCCGAGCGCGAAGGCGCGGTGGTGGCGCTGGCGGGCCGGTTCTCATTCCGTGAGAACGGACGGTACGTGAGCGAGGAAAACTGCCCCGCCGCGCAGGGCTGGCCCGGCTCCATCCAGGTGGCTTTCGACGACAAGCAGGCGCCGAAAGCGCCGCCGGTGCTGACGGTCGATGCCGCCGCACTCGACCGCAAGATGAAAGTCATCCGCCAGCACACGGCTCTTGCGAAGTTCCGCTTCGGCAGTCCCTGGTATGACCGCTGGGCGGTGATCTACGGCAGGGTCGAGTTCCGCCCGGAATTCCGCGACGGCAAGAAACCCGGGAACGTCAACGGCCCGCTCGAATCGGCGCCCGCGCGGCTGGTGTGCCGCGAGGGCGCCGTCGTGCTCTTGCCGGACGAGTAGCGGGATCTCGCGGGGCGGGCGATCTTGGCCGCAGCCGCCTTTTCAGGCGGCTCTTACACAGGCCGGAAGCCGCTCAGCCGGGGAGCCTGCACGTCGCGCTCCCAGGCGTCCAGTTTCTTCCTGAGCGCATCGGCTTCGGTTTTCCGCTCCGCCAGCAGGTTGCGCTCCTCGCGCCCGTCGGCGGCAAGGTCGTGCAGTTCCTCCTGCGCGCCGTCGATCACCAGCTTCAGGTCGCCTTCGCGCACGCATTTCCGCCGTTCCTGTGCCCGCTTGTAGCGCCAGAAAACCGTGCGCGCGAAGTCCGGCCGCTTGCCGGTGAGGGAGGGCATCAGGTCCACGCCGTCGAACTTCGCGCGCGCAGCGGCTCCCGCCGCGCCCAGCAGAGTAGGCGTGAGGTCCATGGTCATGGCAAGCTGCCGGACCGTGCCGCCCGCTTTCAGCCGCGCGGGCCAGCGCATGAGGCACGGCACCCGGATGCCGCCTTCCCACAGGCTGCTCTTGCGCCCGCGCAGCGCGCCGTTGTTGCCGTTGGGGTCGGCGCCGTTGTCGCTCAGGAACAGCACGATGGTGTTCTCCTCGCGGCCCAGCTTGCGCACCTGGTCGAGCACGGTGGCGATGCGCGCGTCCATGTGCTCCACCATCTTCGCGTAGACCGGCCGCTCGCGGTTGCGCCAGGGGGCCGTGCCGGTCTTGGAATCCATACCGGCGGGGTCCTGAATGGGGGTGTGCGGCGCGGTGAAAGGCAGGTAGAGAAAATACGGCTTATCGGTGCGCCGCTTCAGCCACGCGATGGCCTCGTCCGCGAACAAGTCCGTGGAATGGCCGCGCCGCTCCACGGGGCTTTCGTTCTGGTAGAGCGTGAGCCTGCCGTCTTCCTCGCGGTGGGTGAAGTAGTCGGCGTTGCCGCCCAGGATGCCGAAGTACTCGTCGAAGCCGTGGCGTCGAGGCAGGAACTTCGGCAGGTAGCCGAGATGCCACTTGCCGAAGCAGCCGGTATCGTAGCCCGCATCCTTCAAAATGCGCGGCAGCGTGATTTCCGTCGCGGGCAGCCCCAGTTCGCCGCGCTGCTGAAGCCAGACGGCCTCATCGTAGCGGCCCACGTTGCCCACCCCGATGGCGCACTCCAGGCCGCCCACGCGCTGCTGGTAGCGCCCGGTGAGCAGCGCGGTGCGGGTGGGCGAGCACTCGGGTCCGTTGCTGTAACACTGGGTGAAGCGCACGCCGTGCTCGCCGATGCGGTCGATGTTCGGCGTGCGAATATCCGGCGCGCCGTAACTGGAGAGATCGGCGGAGCCGAGGTCGTCGGCCAGGAACAGCACAATGTCCGGCCTCCTGCGCGCGGGCGCGGCGGCGGCGAGCGGCAGGGCCGCGAGTTGCCTTCTGGTCAGCATTCCTTACACGATAACGCCTGTTACCATTGATCGTCATGAAGCGCCGAACCTTTCTGGCCGCGCCGCTCGCGGCCGCCGCCTGCCGCCGCGCGCGCCGCCCGAACGTGGTGGTGATCCTGACCGACGACCAGCGCTGGGACGCCATGAGTTGCGCCGGGCACCCCTTCCTGAAAACCCCCAACATGGACCGCATCGCGGGCGAGGGCGTGCGTTTCAGCAACGCCTTCGTCACCACCTCGCTGTGCTCGCCAAGCCGCGCCAGTTACTTGAGCGGCGTCTACGCGCACACGCACCAGGTGATCAACAACTTCACTGAGTTCCCCGCCGCGCTCGCGAGCTATCCGCGGCAGTTGCAGGCGGCCGGCTACCGCACCGCCTACATCGGCAAGTGGCACATGGGCGAGGAGAACGACAATCCGCGCCCCGGCTTCGATTACTGGGCCAGCCACCGCGGGCAGGGCAAGTACAACGACACCGAGTTCAACATCAACGGCAAGCGGCAGATGCTGAACGGCTACTACACGCACCGCGTCACGGACCTGGCCGTGGACTGGCTGAAACAGGCGGGGCGCAGTCCGTTTCTCATGATCCTGGGGCACAAGGCGCCGCACGGCATCTGGATTCCGGAATCCAAGTACGAACGCGCCTTCGACGGCGTGGAGATCCGCAAGCCCGCTACCGCCACGGACACCGGAGCGGGCAAACCCGAGTGGATCCGGCAGCGCGTTCCCACATGGCACGGCATCGACGGGCCGCTCTACGGCGTTAAGGACTACGCCAGGTTCGTGCGCACCTACCTTGCCACTATTCTCTCGGTGGACGACGCCGTCGGCCGCGTTTATGAAGCCCTGCGCGCCTCGGGCGAACTTGACAACACGGTGCTGGTCTTCGCCTCCGATAACGGCTTTTTGATCGGCGAACACGGAGCCATCGACAAGCGCGTCATGTACGAGGAAAGCATCCGGGTGCCGCTGCTGGTGCGGTACCCGGAACTTTTCCGCACGCCGCGCGTGGCCTCCGAGATGGTGCTGAACGTGGACCTCGCCCCCAGCCTTCTGGATATCTGCGGCGCGCCGCCGCTCGAGCGCGTTCACGGCCGCTCATGGAAGAACGCCGCGCTCGGACAGGAGCGCAACTGGCGCAAGTCGTGGTACTACGAATACAACTTCGAGAAGGAGTTTCCCTACACGCCCAACGTGCGCGGGGTGCGCACGGACTCGTGGAAGTACATGCACGCGCCCGAGGGTGAGGGCCGTCCCGACCGGCACCTGGCGGAACTGTACAACCTGGAAGCGGACCCCGCCGAGACCCGCAACCTGATCGCCGCTCCCGAAGCGCAGGCCAAGCTCGCGGAGCTGCGTTCTGAATTGGCCCGGCTGCAAAAGGAAACCGGGGCCTTGCCGGACCGCATGCCGGTGAGCCCCGAAATCGGCAAGGAACTTCCGGCGCAGTCTATCCGTTGAAGTAGCCGCGCGCCAGTTCCGGCTTTTCCAGCACGGCGCGGCGCCAGCAGGAGCGCGCTTCGTCCTCCTGGCCGAGATCGATGAGCGCGTGCCCAAGGTTGAGGAGCGCCTCGGCGAAATTCGGCCGCTGTTTCAGCGCCTCGCGGTAGAGCTGCACGGCCTGTTCGGCGTGGCCCTGTTTCTGCGCGATAAGGCCGGAGTTATAGAACACCTCGGGAGAGCGGTCGCCGAGCGCGGTGAGCTTGCGGTAGAGGTCGGCGGCGGCGCGGAAATCGCCCTCTTCGAGCGCCAGCGTGGCCAGGCCGCGCACGGCCTCGGTGGAATCGGGGCTGCCGGCGAGGGCCGATTCAAACATGCGGCGGGCGGCCGCCGCGTCACCGGAGCGCCAGCGTGCGATGCCCGCGTTCACCTGCGCCTCATGCCAACCCGCGCGGTGTTTCAGGCAGACCTCGAAGGCTTGCGCGGCGCCGCGGTAGTCCCCGCGTTTCAGCCGCAGGTAGCCGAGCCGGAAAGACGCTTCCTCCGAACCCGAGCCGTCCAGCTTGGCGTAGAGCGTTTCGGCCTCCGCCGCCTTCCCCTGCTCCTCCAGGATAAGCGCTAGGTTCCAGTGCACCCCTTCCACATTCGGATTGATCGCGAGGGCACGTTCGTACGCGTCGCGGGCGGCTTGCAGGTTGCCCGCCTGCTGCTGGACCACGGCGAGGTTCACGTAGACGTCGGCGGACTCCGGTTTCAGCTCGGCCGCGCGGTTGTAAGCCTGTAGAGCCGCTTCGGAATTGCCCAGCTTGTGATGGGCCACGCCGAGGTTGAACCAGTTCTGATAACGGTTCGGCGCAAGCTGCGTCAGCGTTTTGGCGTGATCGAGCGCGGCTTCGTAGGATTCGGAGGCGAAGGCCGCGGCGGCCAGGGCTTCGAGCGCGGTCTGGTTGGCCGGGTCAAGCGCCAGCAGTGCGCCGCCGTACTCCGCCGCGGCCTGGAAGTCGCGAGTATCCAGAGCGATCACGATCAGGTTGGTGAGCGCCTCCTGCGATTTGGGGTTGCGTTCGAGCACGCGCCGGTAGAATTCCGCGGCGTCTTTGGTCTCCCCGGTCTGGTACAGCGCGGCCGCCTTGGCGAACAGCGCGCCTTCGTGTTCCGGGTGCTTCAGCAGGTAACGGGTAAGCGAGGGAAGCGCGAGCTTGGGGCGGTTCATGTGCACCATCGAGACGCCCAGGCCGAAGTGCGCGTCCAGGTTGTCGGGCTCCGATTCCACCGCGCTCGAGAAGGCCTCGCAGGCTTCTTTCCAGGATCCCTGGCGGCCCAGGCACACGCCCAGGTTATAGTGCGCGGACTTGTGTTCGGGCTCGAGCTCCAGCAGGCGCGTGTAACAGCGCGCCGCCTCAGCGTAATCGGAGGCTTCGTAGTACAGGTAAGCCAGCCCCGCATACACCCCGGGGTCTTCTTCGCCGGCTTCGATCACGCGCGAAAGTTCGCGGATGGCGTCGCCGTTCTTATGCTCCAGGTGAAGGGAAACCGCCTTGGAAAGGGCCGCGCCGGCCCGCCGCGATTTGGCGGGCGGCTCAGCGCTGGATTTTTGGACTTCTGGCATGAACACGCCGGATTTCCACCGCTGCATTGTCACTCTCCTCCGTAATCTGCAACTGGGCCGTGTGGGGAGCCGGGGCGGGCGCGAGGAAGGCGCATAGCTTCCCGATCCAGTCGTCCTGGCTTGTCAGCCGCACATGATAGAGCCGCGCGCGGGCGCCGGACTCCTGAAAGAAACCCACCCCGCCTTCGAGCAGGCGGTCGTCTGTCCAGGTATCGACCGTTTCGCCGTCCAGCAGCAGGGTGAAACGGTCCCCTTCGGCGATCAACTCCGCCAGGAAGGCGCTGTTATTCTGCAACACGCTCTGAAGCGGCAATTCGGAAGGCTGCTCCCGTTTGCCGTCCAGCACCGAATACCGCACGAGCGCGGGGCCCTGCTTGGTGATGCGGAACACCGCGGCGTGATAGTTGGACCGGTCGCGCGCGCGGTAAATCCACCCGAAGCTCTTGGAATCGATCTGCGCTTTGAACTCAAGCCGGTAGTCGCCGAGCCGCAACGACGGCCTGTAGACCGCGAGCTGGCCGGGGCTGGCGTATCCCGCCGCGTGCAGCTTCCAGGTGGAGAGGTCCTCGCCGCTCCAGGCACGCATGCCGGTGGTAAAGTCCTCCTCCATGCCGATGGGGGCGCGGCGCGCGATGGCGTCGCGGAGGCTGCCGGGCGATTCGCCCATCCTCCAAATGCCGGAAGCGCCGTAGGAGAGGAACACCGCGAGCAGGATGGTGGCGGCCAGCGCCTGAATCTGCCGCACGCTCCAGTTCCGGGTGGCAAGCCGCTGGCTGGCGTAAAGGAACGCAAGCCCCGCCAAGTCGGGGTCGCGGGCGTCTATGGGCGCCGCCGCCGGCAGGACCACGGTGGGCGCGGGCGAGGCAGGGCCGCGGGCCTGTACGCCGGCGGAAGGCGGGAACGGGTTCTCAGCGAGTCCAACCGGGCCGAAGTGGGCGCGCGGTCCAAGCGGCGCGGGCAGCTCGCCCGCATGGGGCATGAGCAACTCACCGGTTTGGGGCGAGCGCGGGTCGGCGGCCACCGGCGCCGGGGGCGCGATGGCCGGGCGAATCCGCGGGCCGGCGCCGGCCGCCCGGGTCATGAGCGGCAGCGCGGCGGTTCCAGTTGGCCGAAGGTGGGGCGCCAGCGGGGTGCGCGATTTCCGGTTTGGAGCCGGCCCGAGGAGCCGGGGCACCCCGCGCGGCACGCGAGCGGCGGCAAATTGAAACACGCGGCCGCATCCCGCGGGCTCGGGCCGGGCCGGCGCCGCGGTGAGGGCCGGCGCCTCCGGCCGGCATGTGGTGAGGAAGCCCTGGGCGGGCCAGGCGGCGGTGGCCGCCATCGAAGCCGCCGCCGGAGCGACTTCCGCCAGCGCGCACAATGGCGTCTTGAACCGGTTTGCCGCGGCCAGCGCGGCAAAACCGTAATCGGAGTGCAAGGCCTGGGGTGCGAATTCCGCATGCGCCGCTATCGGGGCGGTAAAGGCGGCGTGCGCTACGGCCGGCATGATAGCGGCTGCGGGCGCGAGCGGAGCCCACCCGGACGGCCGCCGCGGCGCGAGCGTCAACGGCGCCTCGGCCACATGCCCGGTTCCCGCCAGGGGAACGCACCGGCCGAGGGAAGCGAACCACGCGGCGAGGGGCGCCGGAGGTAGCGGGAACTCCGGCGCAAGGCGGCGGCCCAGCGGGTGCGAGCATTCCAGCCCCGACAGCAAAGGCTTTGCCGACTTGGCAAAGCGGCGGTGGGGTTTCGCCGCGACCGCCGCGGGCCGCGCATCGGCGCTCCCTATCGCGTGAGGCTCATAAGCGGCCGCCGCCGCCACGCGCAACGGCGCCTCGAACTGGGTGGCCGCGGAGAGCGCGCCGAAACTGTAATCGGGGTGCGGCGCTTTGAGCGCGAACCGCGGACCCGTGTACACCGGGGCGGCCGAAGCCTCCCGCAGCGCATCGGGCATGACGCCCGCGGCGGGCGCGAGCCGGACCCATCCGGACGGCCGCTCGGGTGCGAGAGTCCATGGCGCTTCGAGCGTATGCGCCGTTTCCACGAGAGGAACGCACGGGCGGAGCGGAGCGAAGCGCAGGGGAGCCGGCGCCAGAGGTTCCGAGAACACCGCCACGGGGCGGCTGCCAAGCGGCGCCGAACACTCCAGTGCCAGCGCCAGCGGCTTTACCGGCCGCACAAAACGGCTGCGAGGTTTCACCGCCGCCAGGGACAGCCGCGCATCGCCGCTCCTCATGGCCTCAATCTCGAGAGCGAATCCGGCAGCCGGTGCGGGGGGACCCGAGGGCGCATCGTCCAGAGCGCGCCGGAGCCGGTCGTGATACTTCTTGCGGTGGACAGGGCCGCAGAAGTCTCTGTCCCCGCGCCCCAAGGTGAACCACAGTTCTTTACCGCAGTATTGGCAACGCACAGAAGCACCTCACGAACATCGACAAAGGCATGGCCGGAGTCAGTACTCTTTTTCTAGACGTACTAGTACTTTAGGTCGAACGTAAGGCGTTGTCGATGCCATAAACGGTTAGCAGCCGGATGCTGCCAAAGGTTAACTATCGAGGCGGGGGTGCGGTGGAGGATGGCGTGGGCGTTCCGTCGATGGTCGCGGGTTCCATCAGCTCGACGCGCGTGCCGTCGGGGTCGAACAGGTTGGCCTGCCGCCTGCGGTTCACGCCGACCGAGATTTCGATCTTCTGCGGGTACTGCTTGCGGGCGGGGCGGGCTTCCAGTGCGGCCACCGCTTTGGCCAGGTCTGGAGTGACCAGGCAAAGGTGGTTCTTCACGCCGCGGCGATCCTGTTCCGGAGGCTTGCGGTAGAGCATGAATTCGAGGTAGTCCTCGCCGTCCGGCACGCGCATGTTTACCCAGCTCAGTTCGCGTCCGGAGCCGCTGCCGCGCCAGGTTTCCTGAAAGCCGAGCAGGTCGCGGTAAAACTTCATGGCGGGCTCCAGCGCGCCCATGAGCACGCCGAAATGCGGCATGTGGACGGAGATGCGCGTGGCCGGCATGAATTTCCCGGCGTCGCGCGAGGTCCAGCTATCGGGCTCGTACTGCACGATCTCCACCGTGTGGCCGTCCGGGTCCTTGATGTTGAAATTGGAGTTGCCGGTGCGGCCCTTGCCCACCTTGTCCGGGACCGCCACGCCGCGCGCTGCGAGGTAATCGCGCATGGCCTTGGCGTCGTCCACATAGAACGAGATGTGGTTCAGGCGGCCGTCGTTGCCGGGCTCCTCGGCGAACAGTTCCAGGTACTGGCGGTCGTTGATCTTGATAAACACAATGCGGTCCGTGCCGTTCCCGCGTTTGAGCGCGAACGGCTCCTCGAAGCCGAGAAAATCCTTATAAAAAGCGCGCGCTTTCTGCAAATCGCCGACGTACAGCGCCATGTGCGCCACGCCCAGGATGCGCGGCCGCCTGATTTCGGCGCCGGCCGAAAGCAACGGCAGGACAAGAGTGAGGATCGCGATCTTCTTCATAGGTTTGTCAATAGGTCAGCTTCAGCGCCAGTTGGAACTGGCGGCTCAGCCCGCTTTGGTCCGTGATGGTTCCAAAGCTGGTGCTGGTCACCGTCATGTTGGGCTCGTTGAAGTTGGTGTGATTGGTACAGTTGTAGCACTCGGCCCGGAATTGCAGGTTGATCCGCTCGCTCATGCGGAAGTGCTTGGTGAGCGAAAGGTCCCATTTCGATTGCCCGTCTGCCCGCACTCCGGAGAGATAACGGGGAAACGTGCGGACGTTGTACTCCAGTTGTTGCGACGGGCGCCGCTCGAACCCGGAGGTATTGAACCAGCGTTCCACCGTCCGCTGGCTCGCGGGCAGCGGGATGTCCTTGATACTGCCGCGGAAGATGACGTCGCCGAAGGCGAGCGGCGGCCCGCTCTGCTTGGTCATGACGGCGTTGGCCTGCCAGCCTCCGATGATGTGGTCGAGCGCGCCCGGGATGCCGGAGGCGATGGCGCGCCCGCGCCCGAAGGGCAGTTCCACAATGCCGTTGACCACGAAGCGGTGCGGGCGGTCGTAGCGGCTGATGGAGCGGTACAGGGCCGTGTCCACGCTGTTCAGGAAACTCGTGGCTTCCATGGATTTCGACCAGGTGTAGGCTGCGTTCACGGTGTAGCCCCGCGAGAAGCGTTTCTCGCCGCGCACCAGCAGCGAATGATACCAGGTGTAGCCGATGGGCTCGCTCTCGTCGATGCTGCCGAACTGCGGGAAGGGCTTGAGCAGATCGGAGCGGGAGATGGTCTTGGTAAACACGGGACCGAGGCCGTAGAACGGGTTCGGAATCTGCTGGCTGAGGTAATCGATGAGCGCCTGGTCCCGCTCACCGCTGCGGCTCAGCAGCGCGTTGCGGTTGATGGAGCGATCCACCTCGAAGCGGATGCCCTTGTTGCCGGCATAGGCCGTGTCCAGGAGGAACCCGGCGGGCAGCACGCGCTGTATGCCGAAGGTCCACTGTTGCGAGTAGGGGTGCAGGCGCCGCAGCGGGAACACAGCCATGTCCTGCCCGAGATTGGTGGCCAGCCCGGCGGCGGCGCCTACCGGCGCCATCAGTCCGTTCGGAAAAGGATTCGCCGTGGTGGCGCTGAAGGTCAGGCCGTTGTCGTAGGAGGGGATGATCGGCGTCACGGCGGTGAAGCCCGGCTGGCTGGGCAGCGTGCGGTTCACGCCCAGCGTGTCGAAGAACAGCCCGTAGCCGCTGCGTACCACGGTAGCCGCGTTCCACTGATAGGCGAATCCGATGCGCGGCAGCAGGTTATTCTTCTCGCCCTGCCACAGGCCGCGGTTGTCCGGTCCGGCGAAGGTCAAACCGCCGCGCACGCGGAACTGGTCCACGGGAATTTCGGCGATGGGATTCTTCGTGTAAGCGGCGCGCGCCTGCGCCTCGATGGGATTGGCGGCGGTCTGGTCGAAGCCGCGCACGGCGCGGTTGAAACGCTCCGTCATGGGAGTTTCGTATTCATACCGCAGGCCGAGGTTGATGGTGAGTTTCGAGGTCAGTTTCCAGTCGTCCTGGAGGAACAGCCCGGTGAACATGTCCTGGGTGGCGAAACTCGCGCTGCGGTTCATCTGTCCTTCGGGAATCCCGAGCAGAAAAGCCGCGAACTCCTGGCCGATGGGCGCCATGGGCGAATTATCGAGCGGCCCGCGGGTATAGGTGGGCAAGAACTGCAACCCGGGAGCGACGTCGTAGCCCAGCGGCGCGTTGAAGGCGCGGTAGGCGCGGAAATCGCCGCCGTACCGCAGGTTGTGGCGGCCGCGCAGGGTAGTCAGGTTGGCGGCGAAGTTGTGTATCAAACCGGAGCTGTGGCCCTCGCCCGATTCCGGTGCGCCGAAGCCGGAGAACGTCCCGGTGCAGTTGCCCTTGCAGGGCGAATTGGTGGCCCTGGTGTTCAGGTAAACCATGGGGAAACTGGCGCGCTGGGGATCGATCAACGAAGTCAGGGCCGGGGAGAAACCCAGGGTCGCCAGGTCGATCTTGCCGCTGCTGACCCGCGCCTTGGGCGCTTCGGTGCGGCTCAGGCCGTAGCGCAGGTTCAGCACCGAAGAGGGGCTGAGCACCACCACGTCATCCAGCGCCAGTCCCCGGTTGGCGCGCACGTTATTCAGCCCCATGGCGATGTTCTCGTAAAACTGCTCTTTGGTCTCCGTGCGCTTATCCCAGTTCAAGCGCAGGAAGAGACGGTTGCGCTCGGAGAAGTTGTGGTCTACGCGGGCGAAATGGACCGTATAATCCTGTGCGTCCTTGTTGGTGTGGGTGAAATTGTCCCGGCCGTCGCGGGTGCCAGGCGTGTTGGGCTCGCGGTAAAAGGCCATGATCTTGCGCGCCACCGGGTCGATGCGGCTGGCGGGGACGATGTTGCCGGCCAGGGGCTGCCGGCTCATGCGTCCCCGCTCAGCGGCGCGCGTGGTGAACGGGTCGTAGATCTGGTAGCTGGAGCCGAGCGCGAGCAAGGCGGAGAGATCGCCGTTCTTCTCCGCCGCCGTGGGCACCGTTCCCACCCTGGGCATCGGCTTCACCCATTGGTTCGATTCCCAGGCATAGAAGAAGAACGTGCGATTGCGGCCATCGTACAGCCTGGGCAGGCGCACCGGTCCGCCGAGAGATGCGCCGTAAAGATTGTCCTGGTAAACGGGTTTCTTCTCGCCGGCGCGGTTCTGGAAGAAGGTAGCGGCATCCAGCGCGCTGTGCGAGAACCATTCGTGCATCTCGCCGTGAAACTGGTTGGTGCCGCTCTTCGTGATCAGGTTGACCACCGCGCCGGCGGTGTGGCCGAGACTGGCGTCGAACGCGGTGGTCTGCACCTTGAACTCGCTCACCGCCGCGCGAGGCGGCTGGAAGGCGACTTCGGGATTGTCGCCCGCGGAAAACGTGTTGGGTACGCCGTCAATGGTGAATTCGTTCGAGTACTGCCGGCCGCCGTTGGTGCGGAATTGCGAGCTGGCGTTGCCGAAACTGGATTTCTTGGCGCGCAGGTTGGTGGTGTTCACCACGCCGGGAGCCAGCATGACCAGTTCGAACGGGTTGTTGCCCTGCATGGGCAGTTCCAGCAGCCGGCGGCCGTCCACCACCTGGCCGACCGAGACCGTGGTGGACTCCAGCAGGGGCGTGGTGGCTACGACTTCGATCTTCTCGCTGGCCGCGCCGACCTGAAGCACGAGTTCCAGGCTGAGCACGTCATTGATGCGCACTTCGATGCCCGGCCTCTCGGTGGTCTTGAAGCCGGCCATCTCGGCCGTCACGGTGTATGTGCCCGGCGCCAGGTAAGGAAGGGTATAGGCGCCGGATTCGTTCGTGCGGGTGCGGGCGGCGGCGCCCGTCCCGGCGTTCACGGCGCGGACTTCCGAGCCCGCAACCACGGCTCCGCTGGCGTCCAGCACGCGCCCGGCGATGGTACCGCGACCCTCCTGGCCGAGCAAGGCGGCGCTCCAGAGCGCTAATGCGGATAGCAGGACGAGTTCCCTCGCGGTCATTGATTCGGCTCCATGATTTCGATCCGCGCCCCGTCGGGATCGCGGAGATTGGCGGCCTGGCGGCCGGTGGATGTCTTATGAACCTCGATTTCGTACGCGCCGGATTTCGCCCGCAGCGCGGAGACGGCCGCGGCCACGTCGCGCGAATCGAAACAGACGTGGTTCTTGATGTTCAGTCGCTCCGGCGCCGGTTCCTTGCGGTTCAGGCCGAGTTCCAGGCAGTCCTCGCCCTCCGGAACGCGCAGCTTGCCGCCGGAAGCGGGCTGGAATCCCAACATTCCCCGGTAAAAGGCGAGAGCTCGGTCACTGTCGCGCACCAGGATGCCGATATGCCCGACGCGGGAGAAGAGGCGGCCTTCGGGCATCGGCTCAAGGCGGGCGCCGGCTGCGTATTGCACCATTTCCACGATGTGCCCGTCCGGATCGCGGAACTGGAATCCGGTGTAGCCGGCGCGGCTCTTGCGCAAAGCGCCGGGTACGTCGATGCCGCGCGCGGCGAGCCAGGCGCGCATGGCCGCGGCGTCATCGGTTTGAAACGCGATATGGCTGAGGTTGCCGTCCTGTTTGGGCGCCTCGGCGATCAACTCCAGAAACTGGCGGCCGTTAATCCTGACTACGGCCAGCCGTTCCGGCGCCCCAGCGGCGCGTTCGAGCGGCAGCTCCGCCAGGCCCAGGTATCCGGTGTAGAAGGCGCGCGCCCGCGCCACGTCGCTCACGAACACGGCCACGTGCGCCACCCCCAGGATGCGGGGGCGCGGCGCTTCCGCCCCCCGGAGGCCGCACGCCAGCAGCAGCAGGGCCACGGTCCTCATGCGGCCGCCATTCCCGCCAGCACACCCCGCATGTAGCCGAACGAGTGCATCATGCCCGGCAGCGGGTTGTCGCCGTTGATTTCGTATTCCAGGTTGACGCATCCCTGGTAGTTCATCTTCTGGAGTTGCCGGAAGATGGCCGCCACCGGCATCACGCCCTGCCCGACGTCGCACTGGCTTTTCTTATCCTTGGGCGACTCCAGGTCTTTGATATGCACGTCAAGCAGCCGGGTGCCCGCGCGCGCAAGTTCCTCGACCACATCCGCCCCGGTGCGCAGGGAGTGGCCCAGATCCATGCACAGGCCCATGCGCGGGTCCCTGCCGTTAACGGCATCCAGGACCGACTTCGGGGTGGGGAAATGCGGGTCCTCCGGACCGTGATTGTGGATCGCGACCTGGATGTCGAATTCACGCGCCAGTTTCTCCACCGCCGGGAGGGTGGCGCGGGTGGGCGCCGCCACCATCATGGGCATGCCGCACCGCCGGGCATATTCGAAGTACTTGCGCAGCGCCGCCGGGTCTTCATCCTGCAAGTAGATGGTCCCGCCGCTGACGATGGTGATACCGGCTTTTTCGAATGCGGCGCGGGCGCGCTTGATCTCCTCGGGCGTCGAGGAGTACGGCAGATGGAAGTCCTTAACGCTGGCGTAATGAACGCGCAGTTCCTTCATCATTGAAATGGCCAGCCGCCGCTGGAACGCATTGAAGGAATAAGAGCAGACTCCCAGGCGGAAACCCACCCGTGTGGGGGCCGCGGGCAGCGGGGCGGCGGCCGCGCTGAAGAGGCCCAGCACACTCCGCCGGCTCAGGCCGAATGGTTTCATGACTGCTTCATGCTAGTGCGCAGCGGCCCCGTGCGGCAAGCGATTTTACCGTATCGGAGGCGGTCTTTACAGTATAGAGCGGGTTAAATCTCGCGGAACTGCAATGACTTAGAATGATGGTCGTGGAGAGCCGCCGGGCGGTGGTGGAACGCGTGGCCGGCAGCCGCTACGTGGCCAAATCGGCGCGGCTGCGGGACCTGCTGCTCTACCTCTGCGGAAAAGCGCTGGAGGGGGCCGCGGCGGACTTGCACGAGCAGGAGATCGGGCACAGGGTCTTCGGCCGCCCGCCGGATTACGACACCGCGGC
This sequence comes from Bryobacteraceae bacterium, assembly GCA_041946965.1. Classification (GTDB taxonomy): domain Bacteria; phylum Acidobacteriota; class Terriglobia; order Bryobacterales; family Bryobacteraceae; genus JBHGBM01. Next base: position 55,498 of record JBHGBM010000025.1, on the reverse strand, counting down.
GGACAATATCGTGCGGGTGCACGCCTCCATGCTGCGCAAACGGCTCGCGCAGTACTTTGCCGGCGAGGGCCGCGACGAGCGGTGGACCATCGAGATCCCCAAGGGCGGTTATGTGCCCGTGTTCCGCGAGCGGGCGGCCCCGCGGCCGCGGCGCGACTGGCGCCTTGCCGCCCTGGCCTCCGTGGCGCTCCTGCTGGCCGGCGCTACGGTTTGGCTGTGGATTCTGTGGCGCGGCGAGCGCGCCCGCTCCACGCCGGAGTGGCGGGGCGGGCCCGCGGCGCGCGCCTTCTGGTCGCGGATTTTCGACCCGGCGCGGGAAACCGGCATCGTGCTGGACGACGCCTCCATTGCGCTTTACCAGGAATTACTCAACCGGCCCATCGGGCTCTCCGAGTATTACGATCGCAGCTACCTGCGCAAGGCCGGAGAAGCCGCGGCCGGCGGCGGGCTGGATCGCGCGGCCGCGGAATCCATCATGTTGCGGCGGCACTCCAGCTACGCCGCCGCCAATCTGCTGTGGCGCCTCGCGGCGCTGGCCCCCGCCTTCCACAGCCGCGCGGCCACGCTGCAATTCGCCCGCGATTACTCGTTTCGCAACCTGAGGACCGCCAACACGGTGCTGTTCGGGAACACGCGCTCGAATCCGTGGATCGAACCCTTCGAACCGCGGCTGGGGCTGCGTTGGACTTACGAGAGCGGCCCGGGCGTCTACTTCCCCGTGGATACGTGGGCCCGGCCGCCGGCGCCCGGCCGGTACCGGCCAGCCGCCGCTCCCGGCGAACCCCGCGTGGGCTATTGCATGATCGCGCTGCTGCCCAATCTGGGCGGCACAGGCAGCGTGCTCATCATCTCCGGGACGGGCGGAAGCGCCATCAATGCGGGTGCGGCGTTCCTGGAGGACGAGTCTTCACTGGCGCGCCTGCTCAGCCGGTTGGAAAAACCCCGCGGCGGGCAGTTCCCCGATTTTGAAGCGCTGATCAAGACCGGAGGCCGGGGCGCGCTTCCCAAGGATCTGGAACTGGTGATCTGCCGGGCCCCGCGCGGCTGATGGTTGCGATATGCTGCCGCCATGAAGTTGTCCGTGGGTTGCGGCGCAGTTCGGCTCCTGCCTGCTGCCGGTCACAGAACCATGATCAGCAGCGTGCGGCGGGCGGCGTCACGCCTGTTCTTCTTCTGAGGGCCGCTCGAACTCGCCCGCTTCCGCCTGGGCCTCGATCTCGGGACCGGCGCCGGCTCCCTGCTGCTTTTCCAGTTTGCGCTGTAGACGCCGGGCGGCCTTGTCCCGCTGCTTCTCCATGCGGGCGATCTCTTTCTGGCGTTTCTGAAAAGACGTTCTCGATCGGGTCGGAATAATCTTGCCTCGAAAGTGAAATGGGGCCGGCCGGAAGCCGGCCCTCATCTCAGTTTACCAGCGCGGTTCCCGGCGCTGCCTGGGTCCGCCGCCGCTGCCGCCGCGGCCGCCGCCGAAGCGGTTGCCGCCAAAGCCGCGGCCGCCGCCTCCGTTCTCCCGCGGACGCGCTTCATTGACGTTCAACGCACGCCCGTCGACATTCATCCCGTTGAGGGCCGCAATCGCCCGCTCGGTCTCGGCCGCGTCCGTCATCTCCACGAAAGCAAAACCCCGCGACCGGCCGGTGTCCCGGTCCGTAATCAGGCTTACGCGCTCCACCTTGCCATAGGGTTCAAACAACGACCGTATGGTGGACTCGGTTGCTCCGAAATCCAGGTTGCCTACGAAAATATTCTTCAAAGTTACTCCTTCTCTCGATGGATCGTGCGGTTCAAACCAGGCAGGTGCAAATTCGGCCAGATTGTTACGCGGACCTATCAAAGACACTTCCAGTGTAGCAGGTTATTTGCGGTCTGCGGCGTCGAGCCAGGCGCGGGCGCGGTCGATGGCTTCGAGCGACATGGCCGGGTCCACCCCGAGGGCGGGATTCGCGAGCTGCTGCCGGGCCTGCTCCATCTCCCGCCGGGCGCGCTCCACGTCAATGTCCTCGGCCTTTTCCGCCGCGTCCGCCAGTACGCGCACGTGCCCGGGCAGCACTTCCACGAAGCCGCGATGCACGGCGAGGCGCCAGCGGCGGCTTCCGGCGTGGTAGCTCAGGAAGCCGGTGCCGAGCTCGGCGAGCAGCGGGGCGTGGCCTGCCAGCACGCCGATATAGCCGTTGCGGGCGGGGATCTGCGCCTCGTCCACCTGCTCGTCCACCAGCCGGCGCTCCGGCGTGGCGATTTCCAGTCTGAACAGCTCCGCCATGGGGTCCTACGCGGCAGCCTTGAGCTGCTCGGCGCGCTCCAGCACGTCCTCGATGGTCCCCTGCATGTAGAACGCCTGCTCGGGGATGCCGTCGTGCTTGCCGTCCAGGATCTCCTTGAAGCCCCGGATGGTGTCGGCCAGCTTCACGTACTTGCCCTTGAAGCCGGTGAATTGCTCGGCCACGTGGAAGGGCTGGGAGAGGAAGCGCTGGATCTTGCGGGCGCGGGCCACGGTGAGCTTGTCCTCATCGGAGAGCTCGTCGATGCCCAGGATGGCGATGATGTCCTGCAAGTCCTTGTAGCGCTGAAGGATCTGTTTGACGCGCTGGGCCACCCCGTAGTGTTCCTCGCCCAGGATGTGCGGATCGAGGATACGCGAGGTGGAGGCCAGCGGGTCCACCGCCGGGTAAATGCCCAGGTCCACGATGGCGCGCGAGAGGTTGGTGGTTGCGTCCAGGTGCGCAAAGGTGGTGGCCGGGGCGGGGTCGGTGTAATCGTCGGCCGGCACGTAAATGGCCTGCACGGAGGTGATGGAGCCGCGCTTGGTGGAGGTGATGCGCTCCTGCAACTCGCCCATCTCGGTCGCCAGGTTCGGCTGGTAGCCCACCGCGGAGGGCATGCGGCCGAGCAGCGCCGAGACCTCCGAGCCCGCCTGGGTGAAGCGGAAAATGTTGTCGATGAACAGCAGCACGTCCTGGCCCTCGTCGCGGAAGTACTCCGCCACGGTCAGGCCGGTGAGGCCCACCCGCAGGCGCGCCCCGGGCGGCTCGGTCATCTGGCCGTAGATCAGCGCGCACTTGGACTTCCGCCAGTCCTTCGGGTCGATGACGCCCGACTCCTGCATTTCCAGCCACAGGTCGTTGCCCTCGCGGGTGCGCTCGCCCACGCCGGAGAAGACCGATACGCCGCCGTGCTTCATGGCGATGTTGTTGATCAGCTCCATGATGATGACGGTCTTGCCCACGCCGGCGCCGCCGAACAGGCCGATCTTGCCGCCGCGCAGGTAAGGCTCCAGCAGATCGATGACCTTGATGCCGGTCTCGAACATCTCCAGCCGCGTGGACTGCTCCTCGAAGGAGGGCGCGGGCCGGTGAATGGCGTACATCTTGGCGCCTTCGATGGGACCCATGCGGTCCACCGGCTGGCCGATTACGTTCATCACGCGGCCAAGGGTTTGCGGGCCGACCGGCACCTGGACGGGGTGCCCGAGGCTGGCGGCCTTCATGCCGCGCACCAGGCCCTCGGTGGGCTGGAGCGCGACGGTGCGCACGCGGCCCTCGCCGATGTGCTGCTCCGCCTCGCAAATGATATCGATCGGCTGGGGAACGTTGAATCCTTCGCTGGTGATGCGTATGGCGGTGTGGACCCGGGGAATGCGTCCTTCGGGGAATTCGCAATCCACGGCGGGTCCGGCCACCTGCACCACTTTGCCGATCGCCAAATCGTTCTGATTCGCCATAACAAAATCCTTAATGGCCGCAGATGAATGCAGATAGACGCAGACTAAACAAGGTGTTCCTCTGTGTGCCTCTGCGTTCGTCTGCGGCCATACTCAGTTCGTCATCTACACCGCCGCCGCGGCCCCGCTCACCACTTCGATGATCTCCTTGGTGATGCTGGCCTGGCGCACGCGGTTCATGAACAAAGTCAAACGGTCGATCATTTCGGCCGCGTTGGAAGTCGCCGATTCCATCGCGGTCATGCGCGCGGCGTGTTCGGCCGCGGCCGATTCCAGCAGCGCGCGGTACACCTCCGTCTCCACGTAGCGCGGCAGCAGCCGTTCCAGCATCTCGGCCGGGGGCTGCTCGAACAGGTAGTCCACCGCGCCCGCCTGGGCGGGCATCTCCACCGGCAGCACGCGCGTCACGGTAAGCTTTTGAGACAGAACGGTCTTGAATTCGTTGTAGAGCAGGTAGACGGAATCGATCCCTGCGGCGCGGAAGCGCTCCATGAGCGTGCCCGCCACCTCCGCGGCGGCGGCATACTCCACCTTGGCCGTGAGGCCGAGGCGTTCGCCGCTGATGGGCGCACCGGGCTGCTTGCGCCAGAAATCGCGGCCCTTGCGGCCGAGCAACTCGAGTTGCACGCCGGCGCCGGAGTGCTCCTCGATAAAACGCTGCGAGGCTTTGATCAGGTTCGAATTGAACGCGCCCGCCAGCCCCTTGTCGGCGGTGATGAGCACGAGCTGGATGCGCTGTTCGGGACGGCGCGCCAGCAGCGGATTGGCCGCCACGCGCGGGTCGGCCGAAGCGGCGGCGGCCACGTTGCCGAGCATGTCGCGCAGCAGCCCGCCGTAGGGACGGGCGGCGATCACGCGGTCCTGCGCGCGCCGCAGCTTGGCCGCCGAGACCATCTTCATGGCCTTGGTGATCTGCTGCGTGTTCCGCACGGACCGTATGCGCCGGCGGATGTCGATCAGGCTAGGCATGCGCGGTTACCGGAGGCTGTTCGGCCAGGAAGCGCTGCTTGAACTCCTTGATCACCGAGTGAAGCTGGCCGCGCAGATCGTCGTCGAGGATCTTCTTCTCGCGGATCTGGGCCAGCATCGGACGGTGCGCGTTATCCACGAAGCGGAACAGTTCCGCCTCGAACTTGCGGCACTGCTCCACCGGGATGTCGTCGAGATACCCCTGCGTGCCGGCGAAGATGATGACCACCTGCTTCTCCACCGGCAGCGGCTCGTACTGGTTCTGCTTGAGAATCTCGACCATGTGGCGTCCGCGGTTGAGCTGGTTGAGCGAGGCGCGGTCGAGGTCGGAGCCGAACTGCGCGAAGGCGGCCAACTCGCGGTACTGCGCCAGATCCAGGCGCAGCGAGCCGGCGATCTGGCGCATGGCGCGGATCTGCGCGCTGCCGCCCACGCGGCTTACCGAGAGGCCCACGTTGATCGCCGGGCGCACGTTGGAGTTGAACAGGTCGGCTTCGAGATAGATCTGGCCGTCGGTGATCGAGATGACGTTGGTCGGGATGTAGGCGGAAACGTCGCCCGCCTGGGTTTCGATCACGGGCAGCGCGGTGAGGGACCCGCCGCCGTTTTCGTCGTTCAGCTTGGCGGCGCGCTCCAGCAAACGGCTGTGCAGATAGAAGACATCGCCCGGGTAGGCCTCGCGGCCCGGCGGGCGGCGCAGCAGCAGCGAGATCTCGCGGTAGGCGGCGGCGTGCTTGGAGAGATCGTCGTAGATGCACAGCGCGTGCCGCTTGCGGTCGCGGAAATATTCGCCCATGGCGCAGCCGGCGTAGGGCGCGATGTACTGCATGGGCGCGGGGTCGGAGGCGGAAGCGGCCACCACGATGGTGTAATCCATGGCGCCGTAGTCCTCCAGGATCTTCACCACCTGCGCGATAGTGGAGCGCTTCTGCCCGATGGCGACGTAGATGCAGATCACGTCGCCGCCCCTCTGGTTGATGATGGTGTCGAGCGCGATGGCCGTTTTGCCGGTCTGGCGGTCGCCGATGATCAGCTCGCGCTGGCCGCGGCCGATGGGGACCATGGAGTCGATGGCTTTGAGGCCGGTTTGCAGCGGCTCCTTCACCGGGCGGCGGTCCACCACGCCGGGGGCCAGGCGTTCGATGGCATTGTAGGCTTCCGCCCGGATGGGGCCCTTGCCGTCCAGCGGCTGCCCGAGCGCGTCCACCACGCGGCCTACCATGGCCTCGCCGACCGGCACGGACATGATGCGCCCGGTGCGGCGCACCTGGTCGCCTTCCCGGATTCCGGTGAAGTCGCCCAGCAGCACGGCGCCCACCTGGTCTTCCTCCAGGTTCATGGCGATGCCGGCCACGTCGTGGGGGAACTCGATCAGTTCGCCGGCCATGACCTTTTCCAGGCCGTGAATGCGGGCAATGCCGTCGCCCACCGAGATTACCGAGCCGGTTTCGGAAACGTCGATGGCCCGCTCGTAGTTCTCGATCTCCTGGCGTAGGATGCTGGTAATTTCGTCCGCTCGAATTTGAGCCATAAAACCTCTGGTTCCGCTACTCCGCCTCCAGCCGCCGCCGCAGCACGTTCAACTGGCCGCGGACCGAGCCGTCGTATACCGTGGATCCGATGCGCGCCACCACGCCGCCGATCAGGGTCTCGTCCACCGCGAACCGCGGGCGGACGCGTTTGCCCGTCAGCCGCTCGAGTTGCGCGACCACGGCGGCGCGTTGCGCCTCGCTGAGCTGGCCGGCCGCGCTGATTTCGGCGCGGGTGAATCCCAGCCGCTCGTCAAGAAGGATTTCGAAATCGTCGATCACGGCATCCAGGCCCGCCACCCTCCGGTGATCGATCAACACAAACACGAAATTGCGCGCCACGCGGCCCATTCCCAAACGCCCGGCGATCTGCGAGACCACGGCGCGCTTGCGGGCGGTGGGAACCGCGGGGGTGGTCAGCACCTCGCGAAGCTCGGGCGATTCCGCCACCAGGGCGGCAAAGGAACGCAACTCGCGCGCCACCTGTTGCGGGTCCGCGGCGGCGCCCCGGCCCGTGACCACGTCCACCAGGGCGTTTGCGTATCGGGAAGCTACAGCCGAAGAAGCCATGCGGTTTTCCTAGGAGGGCCCGTCCAGGTTTTGGACGAAGGAACGCACCAGGGCGTCCTGCGCCGCAGGAGTCATTCCGGCGCGCACGCGGGTTTCGGCCAGCGCGAGGGCGATATCCGCGGCGTACCGCTTCAACTCCAGGCGGGCCTGCTTGCCCGCGGCGTCGATTTCCTGGCGCGCCGTCTGCTGAATCTTCTTCAGTTCGGCGCCGGTGGCCTGGCGCACGCGTTCGGCCTCGGCTACCGCCTCGGCGTGCGCTTCGCTCCGCATCGTTTCGATCTCGGCCTGGACATTGGCGAGCCGCGCCTCTATGTCCCTGGTTTTGCGTTCCGCCTGGGCCTGAAGCTCCTCGGCCTCCACCATCTGTTTGCGGATCTCGCGCGACCGCGCGGAGAACCACGGGCCGGCGTTCTTCTTGATCAGCCAGCCCAGCGCGCCCGCCAGCAGCGCGAAGTTGGCCCACTTCCAGGCGTCCAGCGAGCCGTGGCCGCCGCCATGGCTTTGGGCGGCCTCGCCGGATTTTTCGTGCGATTCGCCGTGCTGCGCCATGGCCGTGCCGAATGCGAGCAGGAAGAGCAGGATCAGCCGCTTCACGCCGCCCTCCCGCCGAGAATGCTTTCGGCGATGCGGGCGGCCAGCGACTCGCTCTCGCGCGCCAGGCCGGCCCGGGCCTGTTCGGCATCGCGCTCCAGTTCCTCTCGGGCCTGCCGGATGGCGGTCTCGGCTTCGGCGCGGGCGGCGGCGAGCTGCGCGGCGCGCTCCTGCTCCAGCCGGGCGTGCATCTGCTCCTGGTCCTGGTAGATGGCGGCGCGGGCGGCGCGGAGCCGCTCTTCGTATTCGGTGGTTTTCGCAGCGGCAGCCGCCAGGCTCGCTTCAGCCGCTTTCCTGGCGCCCGCGGTGGCTTTATAGCGCGCATCCAGCACGCGCTCCATGGGTTTGATGAACACGTACTTCAAATACGCGTGCAAAAGGGCCACGAGCACCAGGGTGGGCAGTGCTCTCAAGATCAGATTGCCGAGCGCGTCCAGAATTTGTTCCATTGATGATACAGGGCGAGGCGCTGCCTGGTTTTCTCTCTAAATATTTAAGCCACCAGCGTAACATCCACCCCCCACCCACGCAAGTGTGGGGAAACGAGCGGCTTACGGGTGCGGGAAGCGGTTCAGATCAGGCGGCGCTCGATGGCGGCCAGCACGGCTTCCAGGCGGTTGTGGGTGTGCAGCTTCTGATTGATGCGATGCAGATGGTTGCGCAGGGTCTGGAGCCCGATGCCGAGGTCGCGGGCCACCTCGGCCGAATTGCCGCCCCGCGAAAGCTCCCGCAGGATGCGGCGCTCCTGCTCGGAGAGCGGCGCGGCAGGCGTGCGGCCGCCCTTCCCGCTGGTCAGGGCGACCAGTTGCCGGGAGAGTTCCAGCACCTTGAGCATCAACTCTTCCGCCTTCTTGCGCTCGGTCACCTCGCGCGCCAGATGAACCACCAGGCGGCGTGCGTTGCGCTCGTCCTGGTAAATCACGGTGGAAATATTGACCCACAGGCGGCGTCCGGATTGATCCGACACCTCCATGTCGAAGGCGGCGGGTGCGTGGCCGTTCACCTGCGGTGCGGGCGCCCCCAGTAGCTCGCCGCAGGTCCGGTTGAGCACCTGCCCGGCGGAGTAGCCGAACAGCTTGCGGGCGGATTCGTTCCAGGAACAGATCCGCCCGTGCTCGTCCACCGTGAAGGCGGCATCGGCAGTGCCCTCCAGCAAGGAGAATAACTCCGCCTGCAACATCGCTTCCTGAAATCATTATGCTGCGCCGCGGGCCGCCGGCACTGTGCGAAACGGGACGTGTTACACGTGATCCCATGCGTAATCTCTTGATTCTGGCGCTGGCGGCGGCATCCGCGCCGGCCGCCGCCGAGTTTCAGAGCGCGTTTCCGGCGCACACCGAGCGCGTCTGGGCCGGCCCAGAATACTGGGCCAATCCGCTCCAGGACTGGCGTGTCGCCAACGGCCGGCTGGAATGCGCGGTGAGCGGGGCCAATCGCAACGTCAACCTGCTCACGCATCAGTTGGGGAAGAGCGCGGCGGCGTTTTCCATGTCCGTCCGGCTGGGGGCGCCCGCGGGCCGGCTGGAGGCCGGCTGGGCGGGTTTCCGCATCGGCATCTCCGGTCCCATTGACGATTACCGCTACGCGGCCATACACGGGCGGGGCCTGGATGCGGGCATCACCACGGCGGGCAAGACTTTCATCGGCGAAAAGCAGCTTGCGGCCGCGCTGGCCGCCGGCGGCGCCTCCGCCACGCTGGATGACCTCGAATTGCGCCTGACGGCCGCGCCCGGGCAGGGCGGCACTCGCCTGCTTCTGGCAGCGCTCAAGTCCGGCCGGGAGATCTCCCAGGCCGTCGAGACCGTGCCGTCAGAACGACTTGCCGGCAACGTCGCGCTGGTCTCGGATTGGATCGGGGAGGCGGCGCGCAAGCCCCGCGCGCGGCGGCAGGGAGATGCGCGCGGCGGCAACCTGCGCTTCTGGTTCCGCGACTGGAGGCTCTCCGGACCGCGCGTGGAAGCTCATCCCGAACAGGCCTGGGGTCCCATTCTGTGGTCCCAGTACACGATCTCGAAAGGCGTCCTGAAGCTCACCGCGCAGATGCCGCCGCTGGGCGTCGAGGACAGCCAGACCGTCCAGCTCCAGGTGCGCGAGGGCGCGGCGTGGAAGACCATCGATACCGAACAGGTTCACACCCTGGCTTACACGGCCACCTTCCGCATCGCCGGCTGGGATGCTTCGCGCGACGTGCCCTACCGCCTCGTGTACGATTACCGGCGTCCAGACGGAAAGACGGTGCAGCACTACTGGACCGGCACGTTCCGCCGCGATCCCGTGGACAAGCCGTCCATCGTGGTGGCGGGCTTCACCGGGAACCAGGACACCGGGTTTCCCAACACCCCCACGGTGAACAACATCCGCTTTCACGACCCCGATCTTCTGTTCTTCTCGGGCGATCAGATTTACGAGAATGTGGCGGGCTACGGGATCCAGCGCGAGCCGATCCGCACCGCCGCGCTCGATTACCTGCGGAAATGGTTTCTATTCGGCTGGGCTTTCGGCGGCCTGATGCGGGACCGCCCGGCTGTCCACCTGCCCGACGATCACGACGTGTACCAAGGCAACATCTGGGGCGCCGGCGGGCGCAAAGTCGCGCAGCAGGAACACGAGCGCGGCGGCTACGTCATGCCCGCCGAGTGGGTCAACATGGTGCAGCGCACCCAGACCTCGCACCTGCCCGATGCCTATGACCCGCGCCCGGCCGAGCAGGGCATCACGGTCTATTACACCGAACTGCTGTGGGGGCGCATCAGCTTCGGCATTCTCGAGGACCGCAAGTTCAAATCCGGACCGAAGGGCATTACGCCGGAGACGGGAGGCCGCGCCGATCACATCACGGACCCCAAGTTCGACCGCGCCGCCTACGATCCGCCCGGCGCGACCATTCTGGGCGACCGCCAGCTTGCCTTCGTGCGCGACTGGACCGCCGACTGGCGCGGCGCCGATTTCAAGGTGGCCCTCAGCCAGACCATGTTCGCGGGCGTGCCCACCAACCACGGCGCGGGTTTCATGCGCCTGGTGGGCGATATGGATTCCAATGGCTGGCCGCACTCCGGGCGCGACCAGGCGGTGCGCGAGATCCGCAAGGGGTACGCCTTCCTGTACGCGGGCGACACTCACCTGCCCACGCTGGTCCACCTGGGGGTGGAGGACTGGAACGATTCCGGCTGGAGCTTCGCCGTGCCCTCCATCGCGGCGGGCTACCCGCGCCTGTTCGAGCCGGACGCTCCCGGTAGAAACCGCCAGCCCGGCATGCCCGATTACACCGGCGAGCACCTGGACGCCTTCGGCAACAGGATGACCGTCTGGGCCGTGGCCAACCCCAAGAAGGAATGGCGCGAGCATCCGTACGAACTGCTCATGGACAAGGCCTCCGGCTACGGCATCGTGCGCTTCGATAAGCCCGGCGGCAAGATCACCATCGAGTGCTGGCCGATTCTGGTGGACGCCTCGCAACCCGGCGCCGCCTCCAGGCAGTTCCCGGGCTGGCCGAAGACGGTGGGAATTGAAGACAACTTCGCGAAAAAGGGGGAAGCCTGGCTGCCGCGCCTCAGGGTCCAGGGAATGCGGAACCCCGTGGTGCAGGTGGTGGAGGAAACCACGGGCGAGCACATATACACGCTGCGCGTCCGGGGCGCGGAGTATCAGCCGCGCGTGTTTGCGCGCACCGGCGTCTACACGGTGAAAGTGGGCGAGCCGGGCCGCGATTTCCGCGTCTTCACCGGCCTGAAGCCGGAAACACGCGAGCGCGCTGGATCTTTGGACGTTCGATTCGGACCGTAATGGGGAAAAGGAAAACGTGACGGCCGCCCACCACGCCACTGGGCTTCGGCGCGCTGAGCGTCGCGGGCGGACTGCGCGGCCGGCCCGCGGGACTGGCGCCCCGTGTAAGACGATTTGTGATTGTACGGCGCCGTACCGTATGCGGGAGCGTTTCGCCCGTGCGCCGTTCGCGCCGCTTACCTCCGGGAACGAGATCTGACTCCGAGGAGTCTGGCGGGAAGCGTGACCACGGCCCAAAGCAGTTCCAGCACGCCGCCGACCGCAATGCCTACGATGCGAAACGGCAGCAGCAGCAGCCACACGATCGGATAGAGCACGAGGGCGGCGATCGCCACCGGCCAGCACAGCACCAGCAGGATGCACCACAGGAGAAACTTCAGCACGCGGGAATGGTACCATGCCTGCATGCGCATCGGACCTTTCCGGATCGCGCTTGCGGGCATGTTGTGGTTGCCGTCCCTGGCGGCGGCACAGCCGGCTCCGCGCGACGTTCAGATCTTCCTGCTCATCGGGCAATCGAACATGGTGGGCCGCGGCGCCATCGAGCCGCAGGACCGCGAGGTGATCCCACGCGTCTACGCCGTCAATGAGAGCCTTGTGTGGCAGGCGGCGGTGGATCCTCTGCACTGGGACAATGCCGCCGCGGGCGTCGGCTTGGGCCGTTCGTTCGCTCGCGTCCTCGCGGCTTTGAATCCCAACGTGAACATCGGCCTGGTGCCGGCGGCGGTGGGCGGCACGAGCCTTGCGGAGTGGACTCCCGGCGAGACTCCCAGCAGGCTGTACACGGAGGCGCTGCGGCGGCTCAGCGCGGTGCGGGGCACGGGCACGCTTCGCGGCGTCCTGTGGCACCAGGGCGAGAGGGATTCGAGGGACGAGGTAAGTTTCGTCGATTACCTGCCGCGGCTCGGCGCATTGTTCGAGAGGCTCCGCCGCGACCTGAACGCGCCCGATGTGCCCATCGTGGTGGGCGAGATCGGCGAGTTCCTTTACACGCGCACAGCGGGCGGATACCCCAATGCGCTGGCTGTCAACGAACGGCTCGCGCTGGCGCCGGTGAGCATCTTCCGCACGGCGTTCGTCTCCTCCGCCGGGCTCGGGCACATCGGCGATGAGCTGCACTTCAACGCGGAATCGCAGCGCGAATTCGGACGCCGCTACGCGCTCGCGTATCTCAGCCTGGATCCCGATTGGGTACCGCAACCCTTAGTACCTTGCCGGTACTAGCGTTACTTCCCGCGCCTCCCCGCATGCCGTAGTCTCGAATAGGCGCCGCGTTTGTTTTGGGAAGGACACGTCCCCCGGTCCTTCCCGGATGGCGCCGCGAGGTCTTTTATGAATACTTACGATCAAACCCTGGTGTTGGGGGCGGTGCGGGTGCCCAGAGCGCTTTTCCCCTGGAGGTCCGCATTGAGCGCACTGGGCAACCGGTATTGCCGCCTGTTCCACAATTCCCTGTCTCTCCCGGTGAACCACAAGACCCGCTGCTGGAAGTGCCTGCGGGAGTTCCACGTGAGCTGGTAGCCCGCCCCCGGTTACGGCAGATTGATATAGCCCAGGGGGGTGGGCTCGATCCTGCCGGCAACGACTCCCGCGGCGATTGCCCTGAAGTCGATCTCGCGGTAGCAGCCGTTGGGCTTATCGAACGCGGTCATCTTTCGCATCTGCTCCAGCGGCCGCACCAACAGCAGCTTCGAGCAACTGAAATTGCTCACCGCCCACGTCCCGGGTCCGTAATACTGCGAGGGCTGTTCGGTGTTGAGTGTCCGCTCGATGAAGATTTCCGGCGGAGGATCGTACAGACCCGGCCAACGCTCATAGATCCATTCGGCGAAGGGCGTGCGCTCGCCCGACCGTTCACCCTGGCCGGGATAGAAAACCGCGAGGTTGCGCCGGTACGGCGCCCACATCACAAGGCACACCGCCACGGCGGCGGCGGCCGCTACAGGCAGGCTGTGCGGAGGCGGCGCCCAGCGCTCCGCCAGCCGGAAGATGAGCACGATGAACCAGACCGCGACCGGAGGGATCTGGTAGAGCGCGTACCGCGAGATGTACACCGTGCCGCCGGAGTTCCAGTTGGTCTGGATGGTCATGGCGAGGGGCAGGAGGAGGCACCAGCAGGCGGTGAACAGCGCCATGCCGCCCAATCCGTGCAGTCTCTTCCGCAACAGCACGGCGCACGCGGCCGCCGCCATGGCCAGCACGAGGCCCAGCGGCCAGTTCGGGAACAGCCCGATATCCGGGTCGATAAAGAGCGCCAGGGCGCGGCGGAGCGATATCGCGGAATAATCGTTGGTGCCCGCCAGGTTGATCAGGCTGGGCAGGCGGTAGCGCAATTCCGTGTATACGGGACACAGCAGCGGGGCCGCCAGCGGCGGCAGGGCGCGGAGCCACGCCCTCCATTGCCGCAAGCGCGAGCGGTCGCTCAGGAACCACCATGCCACCAGCCCGAAGGCGAACGGCGCCACGGTGAGCTGCTGGTTGGCAACCAGTCCGAGCCAGAAGGCCGCTTCAAGCTTCCTGCCCTGGTACAGCACCGCGAACGCCAGCAGCACGCCGGAGACTACGAAGAACTCCGAGTGCGCCTTGTTGCTCCAGAAGATGAGCGGGGAGGAGATCATGATCAACAGCAGGCATGCCGCGCGCGCCTGCCCGAGCGCCCGGATCAGGCGCCAGGCAACGCCGAATGTGATTGCCAGGTGCAACAGCGGGAACGCATAGAACTGGCTGGCGCCCACCGCCCGGCAGAGCGCGGAAAAGGGCGCGGCCAGCAGGCTGAGCAGCCAGAAATGGAAAGGGTCATATCCCACCTGCGGATGGCGGATGAACCCGGCCAGGGCCTGCTCCACGGGCCAGTCAGTCTCCCGGGCGCACGCCACCAGCGCGTCTCTTCCCACCCATGGTGTAAAGTTCCGCGCCCAGTTGCAGGCCATGACGAGGTATTCCCAGCCATCCCCGATGCGCGCGGGCCGCGCCGCAAAGGCCTTGGCGCGGAAGAACTCCGCCGCCGCCAGGCACAGTCCGGCCCACGCAGCCCAGTCGGGCAACCGGAGCGCGCGGCGCCGTGGGACGGCGGCGTGTACAGAGACGGGCTTATGCGGCCGGGGCCTCTTGCGGCGGGGCAATCCACATTATAGTCAGCCCTCCCCGGGCGTTCAGCCGGTGCGAACGGCCGCCCAGGATCCGACCGCCTGTTTCCAGGAGTCCTCGAATGCCGGGGCCCGGACGGCTTCCGGCATTATCGGCTCGGCATCGCACTCGAGCGCGCGGGCATACTGCCGGATGTAGTTTGCCGTGTAGATTCCGCCGGGCAGCTTTTCGAGCCGCCCCTCCTCGATGGCGCGCAGGTAGTATACGCGGATCTTGGTGGCGGCCGCAATTTGTTCGAGCGTCACGCCCTTGCTGCGGCGTACGTCGGCGAGTCTCGATATTTCGGGCGCCATGTGAGCCTCATGATGCCCCCGAAGCGCCCCGCACGCCAGATCCGCTTGGGTTATTACCCGATTGCTATCGGTGGTTAGTCCCGCCCGCGACTTATTTTTTCCCGGTAATCTCCAGGTAGATCACTTCGATCAGGCCGGGCCGCCGGGCGGCGCCGCCGCCGGCGACGCCGAAAGCAGTCTTGATCTCTTCGAGCGATTTGCCCTGCGAGACCAGTTCCTTCACCTTGGCCTGCTTCTCTTCGAAGGCGGCGGCCAGCGCGCGCAGGTCCTGCTTGGTCAGCGGGTCGCTGTGCCCCGAGATGAACGTATCGGCGTCGAGCGAAGCCAGACGGTTCAGGGTGCGCACCACGCCGAACGAGTTGCCGTTCTTGTGCCGGTGGATGAGCGGGTCGCGGCCCACGAACGCCAGGTCGCCGATGAAGGCGATCTTGCGCGCGGGGATATAGACCACCAGGTCGCCGTTGGTGTGGGCCGGCCCGAAGTGCAGCAGCCGGACCTCCAGCCCGTCCACCTTCAGCGTGCGGCTGTCTTCCACGGTCTCGCGCGGCACCCAGGGCTTGAGCGCGGCGAGCTTGGCGTCCTGAAACGCCTCTTCCATGTCCTTCCTGGCGTTGGCGTGCGCGATGACGGTGGCCTCCCGGGGCAGGGCCGCGAGGCCGTTCACGTGGTCGCCGTCGCTGTGCGTGAGAACCACGCGCGTGACGGGGTTCGGCGTAACGGCGGCAATTTCGCCGAGCATGGCCCTGGCCGCGTCCGGAGTGGTTTTGGCGTCGATCACCAGGACCTGCTTTTTGCCGGTGATGAAGCCGGTGTTGGCTCCGGCGCCGCCTTTCACCCAGTACACGCCGTCCGCCAGCTTGGCGGCGCGCGGCGGAGGCGGCGCCGCGGCCTGCTGCACCGCAAGCGCCAGCAATATCCATAAAGCGCCCATACTGTCTCCTTTCCCGCTTACCAGCCCGTGCGATACGGAGGATCCACGTACTGGTTGGCGGCGGTGTTATCGAATTTCATGGCGGCGGTGTCCCACCGCAGTTTCTCGCCGGGCATGCGCTGGGCGATGCAGCCCAGCAGGAACGCCTCGGTGACCGGCGCCTGGGTTCCGAAGTTGGCGGCCGGCAAAGGTCCGCCCTTGCACCCCGCGATGAACTGTTCCACCACCGGGTCGCGCCGCTCCGGGCCGCGGCCGCGGGGCGTCTCCCGGCTCCGGTAGTTCGGGTTATCCGGCAGCACCCGCGGGTTGTCGCCGTTGAAGCCGCCGAGAATGATGCCCTTCTCGCCCACGTACATGATGCCTTCGGCGTTACGCGCAAAGTAGCGCCGGGCCTGCTCGTCGCTCAGCCCTTCCGGACGGGGCGGCTTCAGCCCGCCGTCGTACCAGCTCAGGCGCACGGGCGGCATGCCGCCGCGCGCGGCGAAAGAAAGGTGCACGAGAGAAGCCTTGGGGTAGGTCTCCTCGAACGGCTCGCTGGTGGTCGATTCCACCGCCACGGGCGGCGCAAGGTCCAGGATCTTGAAAATGCCCGCGAAGCTGTAGCAGCCCATGTCGCCGAATGATCCGCAGCCGAAATCGTACCAGCCGCGCCACACGAAGGGCAGGTACGCCTTGTTGTACGGCCGCGCCGGCGCGGGTCCGAGCCACAGGTTCCAGTCCAGGCCCGGGGGAACGGCCTGCTCGTCCTTGGGCCGCGCCACGCCCTGCGGCCAGTAGGGGCGGCTCGACCAGTTGTGCACCTCGCGCACCGGGCCGATGGCGCCCGCCGCAATCCAGGAAGCGATCAGGCGCGTGCTCTCCGACGATGCGTTGGCCACCGTGACGGAGGTGGACACTCTCATTTCGCGGGCGGTCTGCGCCATACGTCGCGCCTCGCCGATGTTGTGCGTCATCGGCTTCTGCCCCAGCACGTGCTTGCCGCGCTTCATGGCGGCGATGGCGATGGGCGCGTGCCAGTGGTCGGGGGTGGCCACGTAGACCGCGTCCAGGCCCTTTTCCTTTTCCAGCAGCTCACGGAAATCGCGATAGGCATTGCATCCGTTCCAGACCCCGGAGGGCTTGTGGCCCGCATAGTAGGCCTCTACCACGCGCTTGGCCGGCTCGCGCCCGCCGAAGCCCAGGCTGGTGCGGAAGACGTTGGTCAGCATCACCTCGCCGGGGGAGGCGAGGTCCTCGCCCCAGTTTTCATATCCGGGTCCAAGCGTCCGGCGCGCCTGCTGGAGCATGGCATTGCGGCCATATTCCGCGTAATCCTTGCTGCCCTGGTTGGGGTCGCACACCGCCACCACCTGGATTTCGGGCTCGCGCAGCAGGTCCATGGTGATCGCCATGCCCTGCCGCCCCATGCCGATGGCGGCCAGGGTGACTTTGTCGCTGGGGGCTACGTAGCCCGTCCCGCCCAACACGTGCCGCGGCACGATGGTGAACGCCGAAGCGGCGAAAACCCGCCGCGAGATGGATGCTTTCATGCTGTTGGTCCCTCGGGGCATATATTAACCCACCGGGATCTTGATTGCCGCCCCCGGGTATTCCAAAATTGTGGCGGTCTTGTGTCCGCGGCCGTACTAACTTCGGTTAACCGCCGCGTCCAAGATGCCGAAAAGGAGTAAGTCATGAGGCTTGCGTTCCCCCTGATCCTGGCTATGGCCGCACCGCTCGCGGCACAGACGCACGAGTTCAGCTCCCCCGGGTACACCGACCTGGGAGAGTGGAGAGCCGAGGCGGCGGTCACGCCTTCGGTGTGGCAGCCCGGCGATCCTCTGCGGGTCACGGCCACGCTGCACTTGAGCGAGGGCCACCTCAAGGCCATGCAGAAGGCGGGCTTCGTGCCGGAGTCGTTCGTCATGCTGGTGACCGCCGAGCGCACCTTCGACGCGGGCGGGCGCCTGCGACTGGGGAGCGACGAGCGCATGTCCACCCTGCTCACCCCCACGGGATTAGCCATCGAGGGCGGCGTGCAGGGCGCGGTGACCAACCGGTTCGGCTACGGCTTCCGCACGCCGGTGGACCAGCTCGTGACCGGCAGCGTGGCCGGCAACCAGGACCGCGAGGTCCGCTTCGAAGCCGGCCAGATCCTCCCGCTCGATCTGCCGCCCGGCATCTATCGCGTGCGGCTCGATTTCGGCGTCTACACCAACCGCCGCTACTACAACCTGAACGGCGATTCCTTCCCCAACCGGCCGTTTTTCAAGGGAAAACCGACCGAGTCCCACATGTACTCGCCGCCGGTGCGCGCCAGCGGGACGCACGTCTCCGGCCGCCGCGTGGACGCCGCCACAATACGCCCGCGCGTGCCCTGGGTATTGCTCTATCCGTACAACTCGAATGGCTACTCCGGCGTGGTGGCCGACGAGGACCAGCCCTACTTCGCGCTTTCCAACCGCAACATCATTCCGGACGATGTGATCCTGCCGCTGGTGGACGCGGCCGGAAGAAAACTCAGCTATTCGCTCGAGCCCCAGTTCCCCACCGACACCATCGAACTGCGCAACAACATTCCGTGGGATTTCACCAAAGGCGAGTACTCCGTGCAGATCACCAACCCGGACGGCAGCGTGACCGACCTCGGACGCGCGGCATGGCTGGGAAAGGCCGGCCAGTACCCCACCACCAAACGGCGCGAGTTCACCGCCTGGCGTCCGCCGGCATACGGACGCTACACCGTGCGCGCCGCCGGCTGGATCGCGGATATCTGGGGAAACCGTTACGAGGGCGGCGGCACCTATCACTTCTGGATCGCCAACCGCATGACGCTGTTCACCGCCACTTTCCAGGGCATGGCGTACCCGGTGGGCGGGCGCTATGGCCGCGACACCGCGTTCGCTCCGGCGGTTCCCGCGGACGTGGAGTGCGCCGTCACGCTCTACGTGAACTCCGACCCGGAGAACGTCCGCACCGCGACCTGCAAGGGCCAGGCGTCGCCCTCGGGCGTGTTCACCGCCGCGCAGGGGTTGAAGCAGTTGCCGCTCGACGCCCCCGGCGAGTATCACGCCAAGTGGCTGGCCCGCTACACAGATAAGAACGGCGTGCTGTGGGTCTCCACCATGCGCCACGCAGGCATCGTGTATCCGGAGGACAGCCCGATTGTGGCGCGGGGAAAAAAGATCCGCGTGGGCGGAAACTATGTGGACCGCGGCCACACGCACTTCGAGGGTTGGATCGATCCGGACGGCACCACGCACCTGGACCACATCACCTTCCCCTACAACCCGGGCGACGTGATCCTGATCGCCAGCGACGGGCAGGGCGCCAACAAGATCGAGCCCGTGCTCATGTGGGAACCTAAGGAGAACCAGAAGCCCTACGACACCCGCTTCCAGGGGGTGGGCAACAGCAACGTGATGATGCAAACCTCCAACGGGTACTCGCCGCACCTGTTCCCGGAATACATCACGGACTGGGCCTATTACTACGGCGCGGCGCCGCGGCCGGGGTTCATGTCGCGCTTCCTGGTGGCCGAAAACGGCGTGCGCGCGCCCTACTGGCCCACCAGCCCGAACGGGTTCGGGGGGCAGATCAACGCTTCGCCCAACGGCGACATGCCGGGCGACATCTACCGCTTCATCGGCGGTGTGGCCCTCAGGCGCCGGGGTGAGCGTCCCGCCTACGCCGGCTACATCGCCAGCGGCTTCATCCTACCCAAGGGTTCCAATAATAACCGCGTGGTGGCGCCGGGCGCCGAAGACGTTCCGGGACCGCACGGATCGAACGGCCGGTTCTTCCTGGTGGGCACGCGTCCCGGCATGCTGTACGAAGCCGGCACCAGCTTCGCGGCCGCGTTACAGATCGACCCCATCCTGCCTGTGAACGTAACCTTCACCCTGGAGTATCCCGATGGCCGGCGCGTTTTCACCTGGGGCACGGGCGACGCCTCCGGCACCTTCGTGGGCAAGGAACGCTGGACGCTGGACGTGCCCGGCGTCTACCGCTTCCACATCGCCGCCGACTGGCAGGGCCACAAAGGCGTGATGCCGGGGCTGCCGCCCGACGGCGGGGCGATCTACGTGATCGAAAAGGAGCGCCCGGCCGGCGCGCCGCAAATGAAACTCGACCTGCCCCCCGATTCCACCTTCAATGCGAACCTCGGGTTGACCGTCAGCGGGCGCACCACGGCCCGGGAAGTGCATTACGCCGCGATCATCCCGGGCGCGGTGATCGAACAGGGCGTGCTGGCGGTGAGCAACGGCCGGTTCCTGTACCACTGGAGTCCCAAGCGCATCAACGAGCGGTTCCCCACCTATGACGTGGTCCACCGCGTCACCGGCGCGCCCGACATCAAAGAGGTGGTGCACCTGACGCTGTTCACCGAGGAGACCGCCGCGGACGGGAAGAAGTATCACGACTTCACGCGGCTGATCCTGCGCGGCAACCGCGTGCTATACGCAAAATGACCGCCCGGTGATGGCTTCCGCCGCGAGATAACCGCTGCGCACCGCGCCTTCCATGGTGGGCGGCCAGCCGCTGCGGGTCCAGTCGCCCGCCAGGAACAGGTTGCGCACCGCGCTTTGCGGCCCCGGACGCAGCGCCTCGGTGTTGGGCGCGGCGGAAAAGGTGGCCCGCGCCTCTTTCACCACGTGGGCCTTTTCGAGTTTTGCCTCGCAGGCGGCCGGGAAGAACTCGCGGAGTTCGTATTGCGCGATGGCCAGCACGTCGGCCCGGCTCATGGGGAGCAGGTCGCGCGAAGCGCTCACCACCAGCAGCAGGTAGCGGCCCTCGTGCTTGTTGAAAACCCACTGGATGGTGCGGCCGAGCAACGTGGCGTGTGGCAGGTTCATGACCGGGCGGTCGAACCAGAGGTGGATGCCGGTGATGGGCGAATACGCGAGCAGATCGGCCGGGATGCCGGTTTCCGGCGCCAGCGCGGACAGGCGCTCGAAGGGCACGGCGGAGACGTACACGTCGGCGGAGTGCGTCTCGCCCGCCACCCTCAGGCCGCGCACCACGCCATCCACCACCTCGATGCGCTCCACCGGCGCGCGCGTGTGCAGCGCGATCGCGGGGGCCTGTTTCCAGCGCGCAGGATCGTACAGGTCGCTCAAAGGAACCGTGGGCACGCCCATTTCGTAAGCGTTCGCGCTCGCCAGAAAGCCCAGCCAGAAGACCTGGAAGCCGTGGCGTGCGGCCATCCGGTCCAGGTCTTCGTTGAGCGCGCTGACCAGCACCTGCCTCCAGAAGCGGTCGATGGCGCGCGCGGGCTGCCGCTTCTGCAACAGCCAGTCGAGCATGGAGATCCGGTCGAGGTCGGTGCGCCGGGTGCGCTCGCGCCGCAGCGCCAGCATGGCGCGGGCGACCGCCAGCTTTTCCCTCGCGTTAAGGAATTCGAGGCGCGCAAAAGACCCCAGACTGCGGCGGAGCGTGGAGGCGCGACCGCCCGGCTCGATGAAGGTGTATTCGCGGTAGAAGCGCACACACTGCTCCACGCCCAGCCGCCGGTAAAAATTCAGCAGGTTGGTGCAACAGCGCAGCAGGATGTGCTGGCAGTTGTCGATGATCTCGCCGTCGATGGGGTAGGAGGCGGCGCGCCCGCCGAGGAAGGGCCGGGCCTCGAACACGTCCACGCCGTATCCCGCCTCGCCGAGCGCCGCGGCGGCCGCCAGGCCGGCCAGCCCGCCGCCGATCACCGCCGCGCGCGCCATCAGTCCTCGCTGCCGAAAAGGCCGGTGACGGCGCCCAGGCCGCTGCGCTCGTTGCCGCCGCTCTTCATCGGCGAAAGCTCGCGCCGCAACTTGGCGAGCGTGAGGCTCTGAATGATGACCCGCCCGGGGCCGGTCATGGTGGCGAGGAACAGGCCTTCGCCGCCGAACACCGCGGTCTTGATGCCGCCCGCGAGCTGAATGTCATAGCTTACGCTCTCATCGAAAGCCACGATGCAGCCGGTATCCACCTGGAGCGTTGCTCCGTGCGCCAGGGTGAACTCGACGAAATCGCCGCCGCCGTGAATGAACACGGTCCCCGGTCCCGTCAGCTTCTCGAGAATGAAGCCCTCGCCGCCGAACAGCCCGGCGCCGATCTTCTTCACCAGCGCCACGGAAAGCTGCACGCTGGGCTGCGCGAAAAGGAAGGAGTCGCGCTGCGCCAGCACGCTCTGACCGGGTTGCAGATCGAACACCTGGATGCGGCCCGGGTAATCGCCGGCGAAGCCCACTTCGCCCTCGCCGTTGGCGCGGAAGTAGGTCATGAAGAGCGACTCGCCCATGATCCCGCGCTTCAGCGCGCCCAGCAGCTTCTGGCCCAGCGAGTCGCCGCTCATGCGCGTTTCCCACTGGACGTTGGGGGTCTTGTAAACCATCTTGCCGGCTTCGGCGAAAACCTCCTGGCCGGGGCGCAGTTTCACCCGTGCGATCTGAAGGTTATCGCCCTGAATGGTGTATTCCAGCGGCTCGACCGCCACCGCAGGCCCCGCGCCGGCGCCGCCGCCCATGGGCCGCCCGCATCCGCTGCAAAAGCGGGATTGCTCGTTGATTTGCGTTCCGCAGTTCGTGCAGAAAGGCATACGCGCCATGATAGCGAAAAACCGGGAAAAACCGCGGCCGGATCCGTCTGTCCCCGGTTTCCCGGTCCATGGGACAATAGGGGTACCTCAGTATGGGTCGTCTCGCTGTTTTCTTTGTCCTCCTGGCCTGGGCCTGGCCCTCTTACTCCCGCCTGGACAGATCCCTGTGCGGCTCGCGGCCGGATCTGTTCGAGGAGGAGCGTTTCCTGCACCGGCAGGCGCTTCGCGGCGGGCGCATCAGGCCCCTGGCCGCCCCGCGCACCGGCAAGGTTTACGACCTGGGCGACATCGTCATCATGGAGGATGCCGACGGGGTGGTCTCGCGGCGCAACGAGTTCAACCTGGACCGCCGCTCGCTTACCTTCGAGCCGCTGGCCGGGGCCGCGAAGTACCGTTACACGATCGGGCCGGAGGGCTACGACGCCGCCGCCGCCGGCGCCGGCACGCCGTTGAACGGGCTGGAGGACGACGATGCGCGCGAAGCCTCACTGCCTTTCGCTTTTTCCTTCTTCGGTTCCACCTACCGCCAGGTATGGATCAACAGCGACGGCAACCTGACGTTCACGGCCCCGGACACGTCCTCCTCGGAGCGGTCGCTCGGCCGCGTGGCCGCCGGCCCGCCGCGCATCGCGCCCCTGTTCGAGGACCTGGACCCCTCCAGATCCTCGGGCGGCGTTCGAGTGCTCGCCGATACCGGCCGGTTCGTGGTCACCTGGGACGGCGTGCCGGAGTATTCCGACTTTGGCGCCGGCGCGCAGCAGACGTTTCAGGTGCGGCTCTACCCGGACGGGCGGATCGAGTTCGCCTGGCGGGGAATCGCCACCGGCGGAGCCGTGGTCGGCATTTCGCCCGGGGGCTTGCGCGGGGCCACCACGCTGGTTTCCTTCGCCAACGATCCGTCGGCGGAGTACGACTCCACCATCGGCGAGCGCTTCGGCGGCAACCTGGAAATCGACGTGAACACGGCCGTCCAGAGGTTTTATCAGACCCACGAGGACGCCTACGACTACCTGGCGATCTTCAACGACCTGGACATCCCCTCCATGACCAGCGCGGTGGCCTACGAATTCACGGTGCGCAACAGCCGCACCGGCTACGGCGACAGGACCGTGGAAGCCGGCGCGGAATTCGGCTCCGCCGCGCGCCTTCAGGCCATCATGAACATGGGGCCGCTGAGCCAGTATCCGGCCAGCCCGGACGCCGTGGTGAGCGGCCGCAGCCCCGCCCGCGATACGCCCGTCACGGTGCTCGCGCATGAAGCCGGCCACCTTTTTCTGGCTTACGCCAGCGTGCCCGCGCCGGACGACCCGCGCGCCAAGCCCATGCTCGGATTCCAGAACGCGCACTGGTATTTCGGCTTCAACTCGGAGGCCTCGCTTCTGGAGGGCAACCGCATACAGGATAACGGCCCGGCCGCCACGCCGCGTTTCCTGACCACGGCGACCGTTCAGGGCTATTCACCGCTTGACCAGTACCTGATGGGTTTCCGCGCTCCCGAAGAAGTGGAGCCCGAGCACGCCATGTTTTACGTTTCCGGGGCGCCGCTTTCTTTCCTGCAACGAATGCCGCAGCCGGGCGTGGCTTTTGACGGCCAGCGCCGCGACGTGCGGTTGGACGAGATCATTTCCGCCGTGGGCCGCCGCACGCCGGACCACACCGTGGCGCAGCGCCGCTTCCGCTTCGCCTTCATCCTGATTGTGCGGCAGGGAGACCAGCCCAGCGCCGATTCCCTCGCCAAGCTCAACCAGTTCCGGGAGCGGTTCGAGGAATTCTACAACGGGAAGGCGACCGGCGGCCGCGCGGTTGCGGACACCAGTCTGAAACTGAACCTGCGGCTCTCCGTATTTCCCGCCGCGGGCGTGATCGCGGGCCGCACGGCAACCGTCACCGCCGCCGTGGATACCGCGCCCGCCGTGCCGCTCGAAATCGTCCTCGACCGCCGCAACGGCGTGGCCAGCGCCCCCGCGGTGGTCACCATCCCGGCCGGCGCCAGGTCCGCGAACTTCCCGCTCACGGGCGTGCGCGCCGGGGTGGAGGAGCTTCTGGCCACGCCGCGCGACCCGCGCTATCACACCGCCGCCGCCCGCATTCAGGTGGCCGAACCCGCCGGCTTGCGGGTGGTGGAAGTCTCGCGCGATCCGCTGGTGGTGCGTGCCACGGACATCAACGGATTGCCCTATCCCGGAGTCCGGCTGCTGGCCGCGGCGTCGGAGGGCGGCAGGGTTTCGCCGGCCTCTCCGGTCACCGATGACGACGGTAAGGCGCGGCTCCAGTGGAACCCCGGGCCGGCAGCCGTCAACCAGCTCCGCGTTTGGGTGGAAGGCGCGGGGGAGTCCGCGCTGGTCCTGAGCGCTGGCAGCGCCGTGCCGCAGGTGGCTTCCGTGCTCAACGCAGCCTCCTACCAGCCGGGCATCGCGCCCGGATCGATCGCCACGATCTTCGGCGCCAACTTCGGGGAATCGGCGCGGGTCTCGATCGCCGGGCGGTCCGCCTCCGTGCTGTTCGCCAACGCCGGGCAGATCAATTTTGTGGTGCCTGGCGACGTCCGTCCCGGCGCCGCTACGCTGGTGGTGGCGAACGCGCAGAGCGCCTCCTCTCCGTTCCCGTTCACCGTATCCGCGGTGGCCCCCGGCATCTTCGCCGTGCGGCGCGCGGGCAATTTCCTGGAGGTGTACTGTACCGGACTGGGCCCGGTGGGTGCGGGGGACCCGCCGCGCACCGTGCTGGCCGTGCAGGCTTTCATCGGAGCGCGGCCGGCGGCCGTGGCCTACAGCGGACTCGCCCCGGGCTTTCAGGGCCTGTACCAGGTGAACGTGGAACTGCCCGCGGGCCTGCCCTCCGGCGTGCAAACCGTCACGATCGCCATCGGCACGGCGCGCTCAAACGAGATTCGGTTCGAAAACTGAAATAAACTCGGAGTATGTTGCGCGGTGTGCTGAGCGCCGTCGTCGGCGTGCTGGCCGGCGCCGGAGCCTACACGTTCCATTTCGCCGAGGGCCTCTCTTATTTCAGCGACGATCCGAATGCCTGCGCGAACTGTCACGTGATGCGCGAGTACCTGGAGGGCTGGCGGAAATCCAGCCATCACGCGCGCGCTGTCTGCAACGACTGCCATTCACCCCACCGGATCGTTCCCAAGATGATCACCAAGGCCGATAACGGCTGGAATCATTCGGTGAAGTTCACGCTCGCCAGTTACGGAGACCCCATACGGCTGCGTCCCGTCAACGCCGAAAGACTGCGCGCCAACTGCGTGCGCTGCCACGCGGCGCTGGTGGAGGATGCCGCCATGGGCGACGACTGCCTCCGCTGCCACGCGGGCGTGGGCCACGGTCCAAGGAGATAGACAGTGAAGCGCTCCACTTACATCGCTTTGATCGCCGGCGCCGCCGCGGTCACGTTCGCCGTGCTCATGCTGCTGATGAACGTGCGCGACCGGAAACAGGAGGCGCGCGTCTCGTTTGTCCAGGTGGCGAACCTCACCGAGGACACCGTGGAGCCCGCCGAATGGGGCAGGAATTTTCCCCGCGAGTACGACGGCTTCAAGCGCACCGTGGAGGCCCGGCGCACGCGCTACGGCGGCAGCGAGGCCTTCAGCCGCCTGGATGCCGACCCGCGGCTGCGGCGCATTTTCGCGGGCTACGCGTTTTCGCTCGATTACCGCGAGGAGCACGGCCACGCCTTCTCGCTTCGCGACCAGGACGAAACCGAGCGCACGAAGAAGAAGGCCCAGCCCGGAAGCTGCCTGCACTGCCACGCCTCCGTCCTGCCGGCCTATCGCAAGCTGGGCGGGGGCGACGTAATGGCCGGGTTCGCGAAAATGTGTGCCATGCCGTTCGCCGAAGCGCGCAAGCTGGTCTCGC
Source organism: Bryobacteraceae bacterium (assembly GCA_041946965.1). GTDB lineage: Bacteria > Acidobacteriota > Terriglobia > Bryobacterales > Bryobacteraceae > JBHGBM01. Next base: position 29,554 of record JBHGBM010000025.1, on the reverse strand, counting down.
ACCCGGTGGGCTGCCTCGACTGCCACGACCCCAAGACCATGCAGTTGCGCGTCACCCGCCCGGCCTTCCTCAACGCCATCAAGGCGGTCAAGAAGTCGCCGGATTACGACCCCAACACCATGGCCTCGCGCCAGGAGATGCGTACATTCGTGTGCGGGCAGTGCCACGTGGAATACTACTTCGCGCCGGGCGCCAGCCTGGTGACCTACCCTTGGGCCAAGGGTCTCACGGTGGATGACGTGGAAGCCTACTATGACGAGATCGGCTTCTCCGATTGGAAACACGCCGAGACCGGCGCGGCGGTTCTGAAAGCGCAGCACCCCGAGTTCGAAACCTGGAACCAGGGCATACACGCGCGCTCGGGCGTGGCCTGCGCCGATTGCCACATGCCTTACAAACGCGAAGGCGCGGTCAAAGTAAGCGACCATCACGTGCGCAGCCCGCTGCTCAACGTGGAACGCGCCTGCCTGGCGTGCCATCCGTTCTCCGCCGAGGAGATGAAAGCGCGCGCGGAGGCCATACAGGACCGGCACGCGAAGCTGCTCGGCCGCGCGGAGGACGCGCTCATCGCGCTTTACGACGAGATCAAGGCCGCCCGCGCCGCGGGCGCCACGGACCAGCAGCTTGCCGAAGCCCTGAAGCTCCAGCGCAAGGCCCAGTTCCGCGCCGATTTCGTCAACGCCGAAAACTCCATGGGCTTCCACGCGCCGCAGGAAGCCGCGCGCATTCTGGGAGAGGCCATCGATTACGCGCGCCAGGGCCAACTCGCCGCTATCCGCGCGGGCAAGCGGATATGATTCCGCTGCTGATCGCCGCCTTCGTGGGGCATCTCCCGTCCTGGGTGCAGTTCGGCGGCGAATACCGCATGCGCGTGGAATCGTTCCAGGGCATGGCGTTCCGCGAAGCGAACGGCGACACCCACGCGCTCAACCGCGTGCGGCTGAATCTCGGCATCCGGCCCACCGATTGGCTGAAGTTCTTCGTGCAGGGCCAGGACGCGCGCATCTGGGGCAACCAGCGCGTGCCCAGCGGGCCTCCTTACAAGGACTCCATGGACTTGCGCCAGGGCTACCTGGAGCTGGGCGACTCCGATAAGAAATCTTTCGGGCTGCGCGCCGGCCGCCAGGAGTTGGTCTTCGGCGAGCAGCGGCTCATCGGCCACACCAGTTGGAGCAACACCGCGCGCACCTTCGACGCCGTGCGCGCCACCGTGCGCTTCGCGGGCGTGCGCCTGGATGCCTGGGCGTCTTCGGTGGTGGTGATCCGGGACGACCGGTTCAACCGCCCGGATACCGGCAACAATTTCCACGGCCTCTACGCCTCCGCGGCGCCGGGCGAGGCGTACGCGCTGTGGCGCGTGGCACCCGGTCTCGATTTTAGGACCTACGGCGCGCGCCGCGCGGGCAAGCTGCCGGGAGGCTTCGATTACAGCGTGGAAATGGCCTTCCAGGCGGGCACGGCGGCGCGGCAGGATCTGCGCGCCTGGGCCGGACACTGGCTGGCGGGCTACACGGTCCGCGCGCCGTGGAGTCCCCGCCTTATCGCCGAGTACAACTACGCCTCCGGCGACCGGGACCCCGGCGACAACCGCCGCGGCACCTTCGATTCCCTCTACCCCACGCCGCACTCGAAATACGGCTACACCGACCAGGTGGGCTGGCGCAATATCCACGATGTGCATTTCGGCCTCGAACTGAAGCCGCGCCCGCGATGGCTGGCAGGCGGGCATTTCCACAACTGGTGGCTGGCGAGCACTCGCGATTTTCTGTACAACGCCCCGGGGACGCCCCTCTTCCGCGTGCCGGACGGCTCGGCGGGCCGCCATGTGGGCGAGGAGTTTGCGGTGGAAGCGGCTTACTCGCTCTCCAAGCAGCTACAGATCGGCGCCGCCGTGGGGCGCGCCATCCCCGGCGAGTTTCTCAAGCGCGTCACCCCCGGACACTCCTATACGTGTCCCTACATCCTGCTGAACTACACCTTCTGACGGGGTCAGTTCAGGAAATACGTCCGGTAGAGCGTGTCGCGCTGCTTCGGAATGAAGCCCGCCTCCCGGATCATGCGGCGCAGTTCCTCTTCGCTGGCGCGGTGATGGGCGCCGGCAGCGGAGACCACGTTCTCCTCGATCATGATGCTGCCCACGTCGTTGGCGCCGAAGCGCAGCCCCACCTGGCAGGTCTTCAGCCCCTGCGTCACCCAGGAGGATTGGATGTTCTCGATGTTCTCCAGGTAGATGCGGGCGACCGCCAGGGTCTTCAGGTACTCCACGGCGCTCGCCTCTTCCTTTATCGACCGCGCCAGCGGCGTGTTTTCGCGCTGGTACGTCCACGGGATGAAAGCCGTGAAGCCGCCGGTCTCCTCCTGCAACCGCCGCACGGCCTCGAAGTGGTTCATGCGCTGCTCGAGCGTTTCGCCGCAGCCGAACATCATGGTGGCGGTGGTCCGCATGCCGAGCGAGTGGGCCACGCGGTGAACTTCCAGCCATTCCGCGGTGGAGCACTTCAGGCGGCTGACTCGGCGGCGCACGTCGTCGTCCAGGATCTCCGCGCCGCCGCCAGGGATGGAGTCCAGCCCCGCGTCCATCAGGCGCGCGATGGTGTCCCGCAGCGGGAGGCCGCTCACTTCCGCGATGTTCAGCACCTCGGGTGAAGACAAGCAGTGCAGGTGGATGCGGAAGCGCTGCTTGATGGACCGGAACAGGTCCTCGAACCACTCGATCTTGAGGTCCGGGTGCAGCCCGCCCTGCATCAGGATGCCGGTGCCGCCCAGGCCGATGGTTTCCTGAATCTTCTGGAAGATGGTTTCCTTCGGAAGAACGTAGCCCTCGGGATGGCCCACCGGCCTGTAAAAAGCGCAGAACGTGCAGTATTCGGTGCAGAAATTGGTGTAGTTGATGTTGCGGTCGATAATATACGAAACGATCCCCTCCGGGTGCCACCGCTTGCGTACCGCGTCCGCCGCCATGCCGATGCCGATCAGATCTTCGGAACGGAGCAAATCCAAAGCTTCCGCGCGCCCCACCATAAAAATACGATAACAGGAGATGGGCTAAGCTAACCTCATGCGCCTCGATTCGGCGGACCGCCGCTTTCTTGCGGTCTGCCTGATGCTGCTCGCCGCTGCGGTCTGGTTCTCCGCCGCGTATTTCCGGCGGGCATTTCCGGAAGCGTCCATCGATTTTCGCGTGACACGCGAGGAGGCCGGCGGCATCGCCCGCTCGTACCTCGCCATGCTCGGCCACGGGGTAACGGGATACCGCGAGGCCGCGCGCTTCGGCTACGACGAGGACGCCAAGACCTTCCTCGAGCGCGAATTGGGCCTGGAGGCCGCCAACCGCCTGATGGGCGCCCGCGTGCGCCTGTGGCACTGGTCGTGGCGCTGGTTCCGCCCCGCGCAGAAAGAGGAATTCCGCGTCTCGGTCACCCCCCGCGGCGAGCCGGTCGCGTTCCAGCACGAAATCCCGGAAGCGGCGCCGCGTCCCAGCCTGCCGGAGGAAAAGGCGCGGGCGCTGGCCGAATCCTTTCTCGGCAGGCGCATGGCGCGCGCGCCGGAGACGCTCGAATTCGTCGAGGGGTCCAGCCGCGCCCGCCCGGCCCGCACCGATCACGTCTTCACCTGGAAGGAGCGCGATTTCGACGTGCGCGGCGCGAGCTATCGCGTGGAAGTCACGGTGCTCGGCAACGAGATCGGAGGCTACCGCGAGTACCTGAAGGCGCCCGAAGCCTGGCTGCGCGGATACGAGCGGTTGCGCTCCGCCAATAACGCCGCGCAAAGCGTGGATACCGCCCTGATGCTCGTCCTGGTGGCGGGCATGCTCGGAGTGATCGTGCTGCGGGTGCGCAATCGCGATGTCCGCTGGCGCCGCGCGGCGGTGGTCGGCATCATCGGCGGTTTGCTGCTGTTTCTGTCGTCGCTCAATGCGTACCCGCTGGCGGAGTACGGCTACTCCACCGCGGATTCCTACGCCAGCTTTCTGGTCGCGCAACTGGTGCAGTACCTCCTCGGCGCGCTGGCCGCGGGCGGCCTGCTCTTTGTGCTGACCGTGGGCGCCGAACCGCTCTACCGCGAGCACTTCGGCGGCTTTGTCTCGCTGGGCAGCCTGGCCACGCCGCGCGGCATGCGGACGAAATCCTTTCTCAAGGGTTCCGTGCTCGGCGTGGCTCTGGCTGGCCTGTTCATCGCCTACCAGATCGGCTTCTACATCCTGGCGGGCCGCTTCGGCGCGTGGTCGCCCGCCGAGGTGCCTTACGACGACATGCTGAACACCCGCGTGCCGTGGCTGTTCGTGCTGTTCGGCGGATTCTTCCCGGCGGTCTCCGAGGAGTTTCTGTTCCGCATGTTCGCCGTGCCATGGCTGCGCAAGGTGACCCGCTCGCTGGCCGCTGCGGTGGTGCTGGCGGGCTTCCTCTGGGGCTTCGGACACGCCGCCTACCCGCAGCAGCCCTTCTGGATCCGCGGCGTGGAGGTCGGGCTCGGCGGCGTGGCGCTGGGCTGGATCCTGCTGCGCTGGGGCATCGTGCCGTGCCTGGTGTGGCACTACTCGGTGGACGCGCTCTACACCGCGCTTCTGCTGCTCAGGTCGCACAACCTGTATTTCGTGCTCTCGGGCGCGGCCAGCGCGGCGGTCATGGCGGTTCCGGCACTGGTGGCGTTCGCGCTCTACCTGCGCAAAGGCGCCTTCGAGCCCGAGGATGACCTGCTGAACGCGCGCGAAGGCACCGCCGAGCCGCGCACCGCCGCGCCGCCGCCCGCCGCCGGGGCGCTGCCCTACACACCGCTGCCCCGGGCGCGCTGGATCGTGGCCGCGGCGCTGCTCGCGGCGGGCGTGTGTGCCATGCTGGTCCCTCTGCCGAAGCTTGACGACAAGCCGCGCTTCGCGATCACCCCGCAACAGGCGCGCGCATCCGCCGGCGCGTTTCTCTCCGCGCGCGGCCTGAACCCCGATTCGTTCCGCAGCGTGGCGTACCCGCACTCCGCCGAGAGCGCGCGGCTGGTGGGCAAGTATTTCCTCGAACGCCGTCCGCTGGCCTGGGTAGCGGACGCTTACAGCCGCGTGATCCCCCGGCAGTTCTGGGTGGTGCGCTATTACCACCCCCTGGACAAGGAAGAGATCCGCGTCTACGTGCATCCGGAAACCGGCGCGGTCACCGGGTTCCGGCACGATCTTCCGGAGGACCGCCCGGGCCCCAGCCTGGATGCGGCCCAGGCGCGCGCGCGCGCCGAAGCCGAGGCGCGAAGGTTCGATCTCTCCACGCTGGAGATCAAGGAAACCAGTGCGGAGAATCAAAAGGCCCGCCGCGATCATACCCTGGTCTGGGAGGCGCGCGCCGGCGACGCACGCAACGTGGAGGAGGCCCGCTTCCGCGTGCGCGCGCAGGTGGCCGGCGATCGCGTGACCGCGCTGGGCGCTTTCTGGAAGCTGCCGGAGACATTCGAGCGCGAACGCCGCCGCCACACCGCGCTTTCCAATGCGCTCGTGGTGGTTCGCATCGGCGCCGCCGCCGGGCTGTTCATGGTCGGCTTGTGGCTGTTGGCCCGCTACACACGCCGCCACGAGCTCGCCTGGCGGCCGGTGTTGCGCACGGCGGCGGCGCTCACTGCGGTTGCGGCCGCCGGTTCCCTCGTGAGGCTCCCTCTGGGGATGCGGGACTACGCTACCGCCGTGCCGCTGGAAACCTATCGCATCGTGCTCGCGGTGGGAGGAGCTATGGGCGCGCTCGGATGGTTTCTCGTTTTCGCGGCGGCGTGCGGTCTGCTCTCCGTGCTGCGCCCGCGCTCCGCATGGACGCCCGCCGCCGCCCGCGACGCCCTGTTCGCCTGTGCCGCCGCGGTGGGCCTGACCGGCCTGGCGACGCAGGCTGGCTGGCTGGCGCGCGGCCGGTTCCATGCGCAAGCGCTGCTCGAGGGCGACGTCCCCCACAGCCTGGGTTCCTGGGCGCCGTGGCTCGCCGCCTCCGCCGACGCGGTGGAGGAAACCGTGCTGGCCCTGGCGGCCGCCGCCGTGGCGTTCTGGATCGTCCGCGCCTTCGCGCGCAAGCGCTGGCTGCTCGCCTGCGCCGCCATTGCGGCGTTCGCCGCGCTCACCTCGAGCCAGGTGCGCACGCCCGGCGAATTCGCGCTCGGGTTCTTCTTGGCCGCGCTTTGGGGTGGTGCGCTGTGGATCTTCGCGCGCTGGTTCGCACGCGCGAACGAGCTCGCCTGGCTGCTTTCGGTGTGGGTGGTGGCGGCGGGCTGGCGCGCGCTGGCGCTCCACGACGGGATGCTGGCGGCGGTGATGGCGGCCGGCGCCGCGGTTCTCCTGCTGCGCGCACGGACCTCGCAAGCGGCCGCGCAAACCCCATGATGCCCGAAGCCCTCCGCGAAACCATACACCGTTTTCTGGCGGGGTGCCGCAGGCCCGCGCTGCTCGAGCCCGGCGAGGAACTCCTGCCGCTCAGCGGGGACAACTTCGCGCTCGAAGTGCGCGGCTCCCGGCTCACCCTGCAAGCCTGGACGGACACCCGCAACCTGGTGCGGCGCGTCACCGCTCTCCGTGCGGAGTCGGCCGGCCGCCTGGAACTCGTCGTGGAACGCTTCGCCCGCCGCGAGGGCCGCCTGTTCGTGCTGGACCTCGACCGCCGCGCCGGGCACGACGCCCACGCGCGCGGCGAGCGCCTGGTCTTCCGCGAACTCTTCCGCGAAATGCTCTGCCGGCAATATCCCGGCTGGGAACTCGCCGAACTGAGCGCCGATCCGGACCTGCAACACAGTCTCTCGCCCGCCTATCCGCGCGCCCTGCTGCGCCGCGGCCAATCCGGTTTGGCCGCCATGGCCGCCCCGGCCGCGTCCGGGGCCTCCGGCATGCTCACCTTTGCGTTGGTCTGGCTGGATTACCTGCGCCGCCGCGAACCGCGTCTCACCATAGGCGGCCTCGCCCTGTTCCTCCCTGCCGGCGACGAGCGGACCACCTGCCTTCGCGTGCGCCACCTCGACCCGGCGGCCGCCCGCTACGAGTTGTTCGCTTTCTCTACGGAGGGCTTCGTGGCCGCGCTCGACCCGGCCGATGTCGGCAACCTCGATACGCGCCTGGAAGTCTGCCGCGCCCCCGCCGCGCTCCCCGAAGAACTCGCGCCCCGCCTCGCCGCCATTCCCGGCTTCGAGTGCGTGCCCAGGGAGGACGGCGCCCTCAGCCTGCGCGTGCGCGGCGTGGAGTTCGCCCAGGCGGGGCACGACGCCGTGCGCTTCGGCCTGCGCGAGCGCACCCCCGCCCTGGCCAGCCATTTCGCCGAGATTGAGGCGCTGGCCCGCGAGGTCGCCCGCGTGCGGCAAGCCGAGGCCGCCGACCGCGAGCACCCGCTCTACCGGCAGGGGCCCGAGGCCTGGCTGGAATCCGAAGTCCGGCGCGCGCTCTCAACCATCGACACCTCGCTGCGCCCGGAGCCGCTCTACGGCCAGGTGCCCGCCGTGGCTGGAACCGACCGCGGCGTGCTCGACTTGCTCGCCGCTGACTACTCCGGCCGCCTCGCGGTTATCGAGTTGAAGGCTTCGCAGGATCCGCAACTGCCGCTTCAGGCGCTGGACTACTGGATGCGCGTGCGCTGGCACCTGGCCGCGGGCGACTTCCAGCAGTTCGGCTACTTCCGCGGTCTCCCGCTTCGCCCGGACCCGCCTCGCATGCTGCTGCTGGCGCCGGCGCTCGAGTTCCACCCCACCACCGAAACGGTGCTGAGTTTTTTTTCGCCCGCCGTGGCGGTGGAGCGAATCGGCGTGGGGGTAGAATGGCGGAAGGGACTGCGCGTCATGTTCCGTCTGCGCGGAGCCGAGCGGCCCTGCTTCGATCCAACATGCTGAAAGTCGTACGCCAAGTCCGCTCCGGAGTCGCCATGCTGAACCCCGCAGGGGTTCGCCGCCTGGCCACCCGCCCCGTACATATCGGCCTGGTGGCAGGCGCCCCGCCGGCCTACGCGGAAATGGAGGATTTCCTGGTCCCCGCCTCCGTTTCCCACGAACGCCGTCTCGAACTGGTCGAGTACCTTCACCGCGCCAGCGACGAGGACGGATCGCAGCAGCCGGACCTCGTGCTCTTCGATTCCGCATTGGCGTGCCCGCGGAACTGCTTCATTTTCGACCGCCGGGACCCCGGGCGTGTGATAGGTGAAATCCTGAGGGAGCGCGAGGACATGGCGCTGCCGCTTGCGCGCATGTTCCCGCCTTTCCGCAAACCCGTGGTGGATGGCATCATCCACTCCGTTTCGCGCGAGAACGCCCTGTTCGCCCTGGCTACCGCGCTGCCGAACATCGTGCCCACCCTCATCGAGTTGCCGTGGGTCATCAGTGAGTTCGCCTCCGATACGGCATTCCTCACCATGAACCAGATCCGCATGGCGTTCATGATTGCCGCCGCCTGCGGCGCGCCGGTGGGTTTGGCCGAGCAGAAGACGCAGGTGGCTTCCATCCTGGCGGCGGCATTCGGATGGCGCACGGTGGCCCGCGAACTGGCGGGCAGAGTCCCGCTCGGCTCGGGACTGATTCCCAAAGCGGCCATCGCATTTGCCGGCACCTACGCCATCGGCAAGGGTCTGGATCACCTGCACCGGGTGGGACGAAACCACACCGCGGCCGAGCGCAGGGCGGCATTCAACCACGGCCTGGAGCAAGGGAAAAACCTGGCGAAAGGCGCGGTCGAGGCCAGCCGGTAGTTTTTTACAACTTTCCCGGCGGGGTGTGCGTCGTAGAAGTAGGAGAGACTATGCGCATCGTACCCGCAATGCTCGCTGTTCTGCTGGCGTGCTCCGCCATGGCGGACACGCTGAAGCTGCGCAGCGGCCGCGTGGTCGCCGGCACGTACCTGGGCGGCACAGCCCGCCAGGTCCGCATGGAAGTGGGCGACCGCATCGAGACGTTCGACATCGGCGACGTCGCCTCGATCGAATTCGGAGCTCCCGCAAGCGCTCCGGCGCCGGCGGCGGTCACCGCCCCGGCGCCCAGGCCGCGCGAGGTATCGGAAAGCAATGTACTTCGTCCCGAGCCGGTGATCGCTCCGGCTCCGGTCGCCGCCGTGCGTACGCCCGGCAGCACCGAACTGCCCGCCGGCACCAATATCGTAGTCCGGATGATCGACGGCATCGATTCGGAGAAGAACACCGTCGGCCAGACCTTCCAGGCTTCGCTCGATGAGCCCGTGATCATCAACGGCAACGCCGTCATCCCGCGCGGCGCCGATGTGGTGGTGAAGCTGGTGGACGATAAGGAATCTGGCAAGCTCACCGGGCGCGCCGAGCTGACCCTGAACCTGGTCTCGGTGAAAGTGGATGGGCGGGTGGTGGACGTGAATTCCCAGTCCGTCACACAGGCCAGTGAAGGGCGCGGGGGCCGGACGGCCAAGATGGCCACCGGCGGCGCGGCGCTCGGCGCCATCATCGGCGCCATCGCCGGCGGCGGCAGGGGCGCGGCCATTGGCGCGGCCTCGGGCGCCGGCGCGGGCGCGGCCGTGCAGGTGGTGACCAAGGGCCAGCAGGTGAAGATTCCCTCGGAAACGCGTTTGACCTTCGTGCTCGATACTCCCGTCAAGATATGAGGAGATCCGTGATGCTGGCGCCGCTCGCGGCCCTGGCGCTGGCGGGCCAGCCCGTCCCCGTTCAGGGAAACCCCGATTCGCCCGTCCGGGTGCTGATCTACGAGGACCTGCAATGTCCTGATTGCGCCGCCTTCGACCGCATGCTCCACGAGCATCTGCTGCCGCGCTACGGCGCGAAGGTGGCCTTCGTGCACCGCGATTTCCCGCTCGCCAAGCACGCCTGGGCGCGGCAGGCCGCCATCGCCGCGCGCTTCTTCGCCCAGCGCGATCCCAAGGTGGCGCTGGCCTACCGCAGCCAGACGCTGGTCTCGCGCCGCGAGATTACGCCCGGGAATTTCGACCAGCGCCTGGCCGCGTTCGCGGAAAAGCACGGCATCCCGGGCAAGGACGCCGTCGCGGCGCTCGCCGATCCGCGCTACGCTGAAGCGGTGGAGAAGGATTTTCAGGAAGGCGTGGCGCGGGGCGTCTCCAAGACCCCGACGGTGTTCGTGAACGGCGCGCCCTTCGTCGAAACCTTCACGCTCGAAGAAATTTCTAAAGGAATCGACCAGGCACTTGCGCAAGCCAACTAGCATTGTCACCGGCGCCAGCCGCGGGATCGGCCGTGCCGTCGCGACGGAACTCGCGAAAACGCACCACGTCATCGCCACCTACCGCGGCCGGCGCGACGCCGCCGAATCGCTTCAGGCCGAGACCGGCTGCGATATTTTCCAGTGCGACAACTCCTCGGCGGCGGACCGCGCGGCGCTGATCGAGTATGCGCGCGGCCGCTTCGACGCGCTCGACCTGCTTGTGAACAACGCCGGCATCGCCCCGCGCGAGCGCCGCGATATCGTCGAGGCCACCGAAGAGATCTTCGACGAGGTGCTCAACACCAACCTCAAGGGGCCGTATTTCCTGACCCAGCAGGCCGCCCGCTGGATGCTGGAGCGCAACCAGGGCCGCATCGTTTTCGTGACTTCGATTTCGGCCTACACGGCTTCGATCAACCGCGGCGAGTACTGCATCTCCAAGGCGGGCCTCAGCATGGCGGCGGCGCTGTGGGCCGAACGGCTGGCCGCGTGCGGCATCCAGGTGTTCGAGATCCGCCCCGGCATCATCCGCACGGACATGATCGCCAAGGTGGAGAAGATCTACGAGGAGAAGATCGCGAACGGCCTGCTGCCGCAGCGGCGCATGGGAGAAGGTGCGGACGTCGCCAAGGCCGTGCGCGGCATCGCCGACGGATTGCTGGACTATTCCACCGGCCAGGTGTTGAACGTGGACGGCGGGTTTCACCTGCGGAGTCTGTGAGCTGGGGGCGCGAGCTATCTAAGTCGCGTCAGGAGGTGATTGTAGGCCTCGTGGCTGCCGATCCAGAACCAATAGACATCGCCGCCTTGCCGGCGCGCCATGGCGCGGTAATCTCGTCCGACCTCCGCAGTCCAGACCTGGCCTTTGCGTGCGAAGCCCAGAGAGGGATGGAATGGATTTTCGCGAAAGAGGCGAAACTGTTTGTCCGCGAGCGAGCGGACCTCTTCGGGCAATTAGCGGTAGCAATCCCAGAATGATTGGAGTGAGAAGGAACGGATGACAGCTACTCCAGCGGCCTGAAGTCGCCGCGGCCGATCTGCTCATCGATATCCGCTAGTAATTTCATGCCGGCGCCGCCTTCCGAGAAGTCGCGTGAGATCTGTTCATCCCACGCTTTTCGATCGGCCTCGAGCAGCCAAGCGAGGAGGGTCTCCCGGTCGTCGGGTGAAAGCTCGGTGATCGCAGCCTGAATTTCCTGCAAATCGGCCATCATTACCCTCTGCACCCAGGATAACACCCGCGCTTTCTCTCTACGAACCTTCCTATCTTTCGTGCACGTCTTCCAGGTACGTGTACCCCAGCAGCCCTTCCTCGTAGAAACGCAGCAGCCGGCCCCACTCCTCATACCCAATGCGGCCCTCGCGCAGGGCGGTTTCCACGTCGCGGCGGAGCTTCGAGAGCAGGGTATCGGTCGAAAACTGCACGTAGTTGAGCACTTCCCGCACGGTGTCGCCCTTGATCACCGAATCCAACAGCACTTCCCCATTGGGCGCCAGGCGCACGTGCACGGCGTTGGTGTCCCCGAACAGGTTGTGGAGGTCGCCCAGGATCTCCTGGTAGGCCCCCAGCAGGAACGCGCCCAGGTAGTAATCCTCGCCCGTGAAAGGATGCAGCGGCAGCGTGCGCTTTACGTCCCTCCGGTCGATGAACTGGTCCACCTTGCCGTCGGAGTCGCAGGTGATATCGCCCAGCACGGCGAACCGCGTGGGCCGCTCCTCCAGGCGGTGAATCGGCATGATGGGGAATAGCTGCTTGATGGCCCAGCTATCCGGCATGCTCTGGAACAGAGAGAAGTTGCAGAAATAGGTATCGGAGAGCATAGCGTCGATGCCCTCCAGCTCCTCGGGATAGTAGTCCAGCTCGCCGGCCATCTTCTGGATGCGCCGCGAAATACCCCAGTACAGGTTCTCCGCCAGGCAGCGCTGCTCAAGCGTCAGGTAGCCGAGGCTGAACAGGTTCAACGCCTGGTCGAGCGCCTGCTGCGCGTCGTGGTAGCTTTCCAGCAGGTTTTTCGCGGGCGTATTCCTGGAGCGTGTAGTTGACGCTCGACTCGAAATCCGTCTGGGAGCCGTCGTAATCCACCCCCAACCCGCCGCCCACGTCCAGGTACTTCAGACCGGCGCCCGCGCGCGCCAGCTCCACGTACACCCGCGCGGCTTCGTTCACCGCGCCCTTGATCTGGCGGATGTTGGTGATCTGACTGCCCAGGTGGAAGTGGAGCAGGTGCAGGCAGTCGGCCATCCCCAGGCCCTTCAGCTCCTCCAGCGCCCGCGTGGCTTCCGTGGCCGAGAGACCGAATTTCGAGCGATAGCCGCCCGAGGACTTCCAGCGCCCCGAACCGCGGCTCGCCAGTTTGACGCGCAACCCGATGCTGGGCCGCACCCCGACGCGCTCGGAGTACTTCACGATCAGCGGCAGCTCGGTGTACTTCTCCACCACCGGGGTGATCTGCCGGCCCACCTTGTGCGCCAGCATGGCCATCTCGATGTACTCGTCATCCTTGAAGCCGTTGCAAATGATCGGGGTGTGGTTGTCCGCTAGCGCCATCACCGCCATCAACTCGGGTTTGGAGCCCGCTTCCAGGCCGAACTCGAAGGGGCGGCCGAATTCCAGCACCTCTTCCACCACCTGGCGCTGCTGGTTCACTTTGACCGGGTACACGCAGCGATAGCCGCCCTGGTAGTGATGCTCGGAAATGGCGGTTTCAAAGGCGTTGTGAAGTTCCGCGAGGCGGTGCTTGAGAATGTCGGCAAACCGGATGAGGATCGGCAGCGAGATGCCCCGCAGGACCAGGCTGTCCACCAGTTCCTTGAGATCTACCGACTGGTTCGGGTCCCGGTTGGGATGGACCCGCACGTGGCCGTTGGCGTCGACGGAGAAATATCCCTTTCCCCAGCTTGCGACGTCGAAGAGTTCGCTAGCATCCTGGGTGGTCCAGCGCTCGGCCGGCTCGATGACCAGCGAGCCTTTCCGGCCGTTTCTTTCCAACTTGCCTTTCCTCCGGCAAAAATGATGTGGGTTAACCTTCAGTGTCCTGCGAAACGCGCGGGCAAGGCAAGAAGAAACTACTTCTTGCCGGAGCGGCGGGAGCCCGTGCTCTTGCGGCTGGCGGTGGCCTTGCCTTCCCTGAGCAGCTCCTCGATCTTCTGGCGCAGGTTCTTCTCCTGGTCCGCCCCGAAGAACGGATCGTCGCCCGCGTACTGGGCCCGGATCACGCCCTCGCGGTCGATGAAGACGAGCTGCGGCATGAGCAGCTTGAACATGGCGGGATGTTGAAGGTAGTTGAGCACCTGGTCGCGGTTGTTGAATCCCACCGGGAAGCCCGGCTGGTAGCGCTTTATGAAGTCCGGCACGTACATGTTGGCCATGTCCTCGATGGCGGTGGCGATCACCTGGAACCCGCGCGGGCCGTATTCGTTTTGCAGCTTGGAGAGCGCCTGAACCGTCACCTGGCAGTGCGGGCAATAGGTCAGGATGAAGAGCAGGGCGACCACCTTGCCTTTGTACTCGCTCAGCAGGATCTGCTTGCCTGAGTTGGTGAGCACGGCGAACTCGGGGGACCGCCGTGGAACCGTGGCGGCGGCGGCCGCCACCGCGAAAACGGCGAGCGCCAGCACCAGGCTGCAAAGACGACGCTTCATAATCCCAGTTTACCGCACCGGCTTCTCACACCCCTCGATGGTGGAGACCACGGCGCCGCGCACTTCGGTGAGGAAGTATCCGTCGTCGCCGCGTCCGGACAGCAGCGTGGGGCTTCGCTCGTGCGGCTCGAGGTTCTTCCACTTCCTGGCCAGCCCCGCCCGGTACGCGTCAAAGAACTGCCGGGCCGTCTCGGGGCTGTCCCACTCGGAGGCGTAGGTTAGGATGGCGCGCGTTTTGCCGCGGTCCTCCCAAACGCGGTAGCTGCCGCCCCTCAGATGCGGGCTGAGCGATTCCGCGGTCTCCTTTCCGGCGTACTCTTGCAGCAGGATGAGGTGATCCAACTCCCCAAACGACCCCGCGATGAGCTCCTGGTACCCGCGCTTCTCCGCCAGCGGCGGCGGATCCGGCTCGGCGGGCCGCAAGGCGGCGAAATACGCCTCCGGGTGCAGCACCTGCTGGGTGGAGACCGGCGGGTTCCGGAACACCGAGGCGAACGCGGCTTTCCCCTCGCGCTCGAAGACGGCGTTCTGGAACAGCATGCCCTGGCTGTACGGGAACATCAGGCTCTCGCGAATATACCGCGGAGCCTTGTCGAAAACCGGAAACTGGCCGGAGCCCTCGCTGGTGCGGCTCATCATCTGCACCAGGGAAGGCGAATCCGCGAGCGACTGCCCCATGCGGCGCGCCAGGTACTCGGACATCAGCCAGGTAGCCTGCCCCTCCATCACGGCCATGCGCGCCACCGAGGCATCGTCGTTCTTGCGGGCCTTGCGGATGAAGCGGTCCAGGTTGAAATTCTGGTCGGCGAGGGCGTGGGCCAGCTCGTGCACCAGCACGGCGTCGCGCATGCTGGAGGCGGTCCAGTCGGAAAGAAACAGCTTGTGGGTCTTGTAGTCGTAAAAGGCGGCCGCCTGCTCGGTGAGCACGTCCACGGTGGTTTCCCGCAGGTTGAACTCCGGCGGCACCAGCCCGAATTTCTTGAGCGCGACTTCCTCGGCCCGCAGTTCCTCGGGCGTGGAGACCTCGGCCACACGCCGTTTCAGGAATTCGTTGACCTTCTCCCGGCTGATCAGGTCGTAAGCTACGGCGCGGCGCGGCTTCAGCCCCGAGATGCGGGTCAGCTCCGCCAGCGCGGCGTCAATCTCGCGGGCGGGCGTCTGCGCCAGCGCCGCGCAGGCGGCGGCCAGCGTTATGAGGAGGCGCACGAAGCGCTTTCCCCCTTGTCGCGGCCCATGGTGAACCGGAAGGCGAACGCCGCGGCCAGCCCCAGGCAGCCGCCCGCGATCACGGTGGCGCGGGCGCCCACGGCGTGCGCCATGGCCCCCGCCGCCAGGCTTCCGAACGGCCCCAGCCCCACCACGGTCATCGAGTAGAGGGCCATGATGCGCCCCCGGTACTGGTCGGGGATGCTGGTTTGAATCAGCGTGTTGGCGGAGGCCATCTGGCGCATCACGCTGTAGCCGATTACCGGCATGATGGCCAGCGCTAAGGTGAACCAGGGCGAAACTGAAAAAGCGATGAAGCCCGCGCCCATGCAGGCCGCGCTGAAGAAGATCACCTCCGCCAGCCCACTGACCTGCGAGCGGCGGGCCAGCACCAGAGTTCCGATCACCGCGCCGATGCCCATGGCGCCGGTCAGATACCCGAGTCCCTGCGAGCCGCGATGGAAAATGGCGTCCGCGAAGAACGGCATCAGCACCATGGCGGGCATTCCCGCGATGGTGGTGGCCGCCATCATGAACAGCAGCCGGCGCACGGTCTGGTGCCGGTAGGCGTAGCGGAAGCCATCCACCAGGTGCGCCCAGGGCGAGTCCTGCGTCTGGCGCTCGAATTTCGGCAGCCGCATGGCCAGCAGGCACCCGATTACCGCCAGGAAGCTCAAGGCGTTGAACAGGAAGCACGCGCCTTCGCCCACCGCCGCCACGAGCACGCCGGCCACCGCCGGCCCCACCACCCGGGCGGCGTTGAAAATCGCCGAGTTCAGGGAAATCGCGTTGAGCAGGTCCTCCCGCCCGGCCAGGCTCGCGATGAGCGACTGGCGGCCCGGCATATCGAAGGCGTTCACCACGCCCAACGCCATGGCCAGCAGCAGGATGTGCCACACCTGCACGGCGCCGGTCAGGGTGAGGACGGCCAGCGCCAGCGCCTGCAACATGGCCACCGTCTGGGTGAGGATGACGAGTTTATGCCGCGAATAGCGGTCTGAGACGAGACCGCCCAGCGGACCGAGGGCGAAGACGGGAATCTGCGTGCAGAACCAGGTTGTGCCTAGCAGCAACTCCGAATGTGTCAGCCGGTACACGAGCCAGGCTTGCGCCACATTTTGCATCCATGTACCCACGAGCGACACAATCTGCCCGGCCACAAACAGACGGAAGTTGCGGTGCCGCAGCGCACGAAACGTCTGGGCAAAACCGTTCCGAAGCGGTGGCTGTGGAGCCGATAAGTCCTGTAGGACTACTGGAGCAACGTCCTCTTGTCCCCGGATTGGCGCGGCCATTCCTCTTCTTCAGAATAGCGCGGTAAAATAGAACATCAAATCCAAATCAGGAGAGCCAATTGGCAGAAGATAAAGTTTTTAAAGCGGAATACCAGGGAAGCGGGACGTTCCTCATCAGCAAGCCGAAGCGGAAGGCCAAGAAGACCCGTCAGAGCCAGCTTCACAATCCCCAGCGGGGCTCGCGCAAGTAGGGATCAGCCGCGGTCGCGGCGGTCCGTTTCCATCGCCCGGAAGAACATGTGGAGCGCCGCCTTCTGCAACAGGAAGGCCGTGGCGAAGCTTCCCACCAAAGTCGCGCCGATCAAGACCGTATCCATCTGAGTTCGCTGCCTCGATACGCTTACGAGCAATTGACGTGCCATGGATTCAAGCCGTCAGTTTCACTATCGGCGTTCTGGGAGAAAATCGGTAGGGTTGCCCGCCCAAACGCCTGTCCGGTGCGGTAAAGTGCGGTAAACTGGAGTATCAGCACTCATACATCCGTATCGATCTGAATAATGCAGACACATCCCAAGGGCACGCAGGCTCGTATCCTTCTCACGTCGGTGTTTGGTCCCTACGCCCAGGACGACGAGTTCGGCAGCCGCTCCATCAACCCGATGGAGCTTTATCACAACCAGGTGACCCGCGAACAGGGCGCCTTCTCGCTGCGAATGTTCCACCGTTCCTGGGGCATCATGATGATTCAGCACAACATCTCGGCTCCCTGCACGGTGCTGGATTTCCCCACGCGCGAAGCGTTCCGCCAGGAATTGCTGGCCAATCATTATGACGTAATCGGGATCTCCTCCATCATCGTCAACGTCGGCAAGGTGCGCGAGATGTGCCGCATGGTCCGGGAACTCTCGCCGGACTCGGTGATCGTGGTCGGCGGCCACGTGACCGCCATCCCCGGAATCGAGGAGATGATCGATGCCGACCACACCGTGCGCGGCGACGGCATCAGTTGGATGCGCCGCTATCTCGGCGAGGACCCCGACGCGCCCATCCGGCACCCCGAAATCGTTTCCGGCTTCGACGTGCGCACCATGGGAATCAAGGTCCCCACCGTGGAAGGCGCCACCGCCGCGACGGTAATTCCGTCGGTGGGCTGCCCCATGGGATGTAATTTTTGTACTACCTCGGCCTTTTTCGGCGGCAAAGGCAAGTACCTCAACTTCTACGAAACCGGCGAGGAGTTGTACGAGGTCATGAGCGGCCTGGAGCGTTCCCTGAGCGTCAAGTCGTTCTTTGTGATGGACGAGAATTTTCTGCTCAACCGCAACCGCGCCATGAGCCTGCTCTCCTGCATGAAGAAGGGCAACAAGCCGTGGGCGCTGTACGTCTTCTCCTCCGCCAATGCCATCCGCAAGTACACCATGAAGGAGTTGGTGGAGCTGGGCGTGAGCTGGGTCTGGATGGGCCTGGAGTCGCCGCAATCCCGCTACGCCAAGCTGCAAGGCGCCGATACCGTGAAGCTCTCGCGCGAGTTGCGCGCGCACGGCATCAAGCTGCTGGGTTCCACCATCGTCGGGCTGGAACACCATACGCCGGAGAACATCCGGGAGGAAATCGACTTCGCGGTTTCGCACCAGACCGATTTCCACCAGTTCATGTTGTACACCCCGGTTCCGGGCACGCCCCTGTATCAGGAGATGACCGACCAGGGCCGCATGCTCGATAACGTGGACCTGGCCGACATCCACGGGCAGCACAAGTTCAACTTCGAGCACGCCGCCATCTCGCGCGACGACTCCAAGCGCTTCCTCGACTGGGCCTTCCGGCGCGATTTCGAGCTGAACGGGCCCAGCCTGTACCGCATCTGCCGCACCACGCTGGCCGGTTGGAAGCGCTACAAGCACGACCCCGATCCGCGCATACGCGCGCGCTTCGAGTGGGAGACGCGCACGCTGAAATCCGCTTACGGCGCGCTGTTGTGGGCCATGGAGCGCCATCTGCGCCGCACCAACGAAGCGCTCAGCATTCAGATCCGCAGCCTGCGCCAGGAGATCGCGCGGGAATTCGGGCTTCTCTCCGGCAGCGCCGCCCGGCTGCTTGGCCCGGTGCTGTTGTGGACCAGCCGGCGCGAACAGCGCCGCCTGGATGCCGGGCTCACCTACGAGCCTCCCACCATCATCGAGCGCAGAAACTGGGCCCAGGCCTGAACCGCATTTGGAAACGCTATAATCGGGGCGAGATGACCCTCCTTTTCGCCCTGGCCCTGGCCGCGCTTCGCATTGTCGAGCCCCCGGATGGCGCCATCCTAAACCGCCACGACGGCGAGAACACGACCCGCGGGTTGTGGATTACGGTGAAAGGCACGGCGCCCGACGGCGTCCCGCTGCGCGTCAACGGGCGCGCGGCTGCCGTCCGCGACGGCGCCTTTGAAACCCGCGTGCTGCTCAACCGGCGCCAGACCCGCATCGTGGCCGAATCCGGCGCCTCCCGCGATGCCGTGACGGTGCTCTGGGACCGCGATTCCATCCGCCGCTACCGGTTCTCGATCGACGACAATATTCTCTGGCTGAAGGACATCGCGCAGAAGAACTACCCGTCGCTGTTCGACAACCCCTACATGGCCTTCTGGCGCGAGATGCACCGCAAGTACGGCGCCAAAATTCATTTCAACATCTACTACGAAACCCCCGGCTTCAACCTCTCGCAGTTTCCGGACAAGTACCGCGCCGAGTGGCAGGCCAACCGCGACTGGATCCGGCTCAGCTTTCACGCCCGCGCCAACGACCCCGATAAACCCTACAAAACCGCGCCCGCCTCGCAGGTGATACGGGATTACCGCCTGGTGATGAAAGAGATCGAACGCTTCGCCGGCAAGGAATTGACGACCCCGGTTACCACCATCCATTGGGGGGAAGCTACCCGGGAAGCCTGCGCCGCGCTGCGCAAGGAGGGCATCACCACGCTGGCGGGCTACTTCGAGTTCGAACGCGACGGCTCGCCGCGCGTCAGCTACTACCTGGACGCGCCGCATACCCAATACCTCTCGGGACGCGATTACTGGAAGGACGTGAAGGAGGACATCCTGTTCGTGCGGCACGACATGGTGGTGAACAACGTCAAGCCTGAGGACATCGTGCGGCGCCTGGAGAAACTGGCCGCCGATCCGCACCAGTCCGAGGTGCTCGAGCTGATGATCCACGAGCAGTACTTCTACCCGGACTACCGCGCCTACGAACCCGAATACAAGCAGCGCGTCGAGAATGCCATCCAGTGGGCCACCCGGAAGGGTTACAAGCCGGTCTTCTTCGGCGAAGGCTTTCTGGGGGCGCCCTAGCGGCAGGGTTTCGCCGGCTCGACGCCCCCATCGCCGCCGAATGGGACCGGCGAAAGATCGCGCCGCGGCGCTTGCTGGGCGACTGGCCTCCGCCGAAACGCTCTCTCGCGAAAAGCGCGACCGCTATGCGCCCGAGCGCTTCCGCTTCCCCTACACGCCGGAGATGTGGGAAGAGACGGTGGCCTGGCTCAAGAAGCGTCTGTAGCGCCGCCCCACTCCTGTTCCAGCAGGCGGCTGTACTCGCGCGAGCCGTACAACTCGAAATCGAACTCCTCCGGACCGATCTCGGCGTGCGCGTGCGTCTGTTCGAAGCAGGCGTAGATCGCGTCCGCGTAACGGTGGTAGTTGAGCACGAACTCGCCGTTGAGATCCCCCGGCGCGGGCGGCCGGCCGAAGATGGAGTACAATCCCATGGCGCGGGAGAACAGCAGTCCGTAGTCGGCCACGCCCCAACCGCACAGCTTTTCCCGCACGGCCGCGGGAGTGCGATGAACCAGCAATCCGGCGAAACTCTGTTCCCGCACCCTGCGGTTGCGCCACTCGGGAACGCGGTCCGCCGCGTCCATGCACTGCCCGATCCAACGGAACAGATCCTTGCCCACGTAGAACAGCATCCGGATCTCCGCGATCCGCGCCTCGGTGACGCGGTCCGCCAGTTCTTCCTCGGAAAAACCCTCGGAGGGCGCCAGACCGTGAAGCGCCAGGCCGGCGCGGCTGTTCTCGACGAGCTTGGAGGCGCCGGCATGGTCCGTGAACGGGTGAAGGATCAGCGGCGGCAGTTTGCAGACGGTGGCTTCCGGCATGGGCCTCCCCCGTGCATATCGGCCCTGGAGGAGAAATCGTGAGCGGTGTATGTGCGGGCGCGGTGGGCTGGGCTCTGGGTGGCTCTTCGGCCTAATGACCCGGCACCGGCAGCCAGGCGCGGGTGATTACGTCGCTCAGCGTCAGGCTGATCAGAATCCACAGCCAGAGCATGCCGCCCGCCACCACGAGCTGCGTCAGGCGGGTGCTGTGGCGCACGTGCATGAAGAAGAGCGCCACCAGCAGCATCTTCCCCGCCGCGATCACCAGCGCCGTAACGACGTTGAAGGGTCCCAGGTCGATGAACGCCACGCCGGTGGTCAGGAACGTGGCGAGGATCAGGGCCAGGAAGATCCAGGTGTAGGTCTTGACGGAATCGATGTGCTCGGGCATGGCTTATTTGTGACGGTCGATCAGGTACAGCAGCGGGAACAGAAAGATCCAGACGATGTCCACGAAGTGCCAGTAGAGGCCCGCTACGTCCACCGGCGAATAGTAGGCGGGTGAGAACTTCCCCATGTAGGCCTGGATGGCGATGACGGTGAGAATCCCCAGCCCGATCACCATGTGCAGCGCGTGCATGCCGGTCATGGCGAAGTAGAGGGAGAAAAAGAGCTGCGCCTGCCCCTGCATGGGCTCGCCTTCCATGTGGAAGCGGGCTCCGGGGACGTGATGCTCGGCGAACTTCTCGTGCCATTCGTAGGCCTTGATCCCCAGAAAGACGCCGCCCAGGATCATCGTCAGGATCAGGAACAGGATCAGCAGCCGCCTGGCGCCGATCTGCGCGGCATGCACCGCCAGCACCATGGTGAAGCTGCTGCACAGCAGCACGGCGGTGTTGGCCGCGCCGATCCAGGCGTTCAGCGTGCGGCTGGCATGCGCGAACACGTTCGGGTAGACGTTGCGGTAGACGGTGTAGGCCGTGAACATGCCGCCGAAGAACATGACTTCGGTCACCAGAAAAATCCACATGCCCAGGCTGGAGGCGGTCCGCTGCTGTCCGGCGGACTCGAACTGCTCCCTTACGGCCGGGTTCTCCGCGTGGCTGCTAACAGACATTGGCCTCCTCCGCAAGCGCCGCGTAGTCGTAAGCTTCGTGCGTCACCACCGGCGTCACTTCGAAGTTGTGGGTTGGTGGAGGCGACGGCGTCTTCCACTCCAGGCCCGTGGCTCCCCACGGGTTCGCGCCCGCCGTTTTCCCGTAGCGCAACGACCAGAAGAAGTACACCAACGGCATCACGTATCCCACCGCCAGCACGGAAGCGCCCGCCGTGGAGAGCACGTTCAGCACCTGGAACTCCTCCGGGTACGACGCGTACCGCCGGGGCATGCCCAGGTAGCCCAGGATGAACTGCGGGAAGAACGTCAGGTTGAAGCCCAGGAACACCACCAGGGCCGAAAGCCTCGCCCACCCCTCGGGGTACAGCCGCCCGGTCATCTTCGGCCACCAGTAGTGGAGGCCCCCGAGATACGCCATGAGCGTGCCGCCGACCATGATGTAGTGGAAGTGGGCGACTACGAAATATGTGTCGTGCACGTGCACATCGACCCCCAACGAGGCTACGAACAGGCCCGTCAGCCCGCCGATGGCGAACAGCCCGATGAAGCCGAAAGCGTACAGCATGGGGGTCTCATAGGAGATCGACCCCTTGTAGAGCGTGGCGGTCCAGTTGAACACCTTGATGGCCGAAGGAATGGCGACGAAGTAGCTCAGGAAACTGAAGATCATGCCCGCGTAGGCGGATTGGCCGCTGACGAACATGTGGTGTCCCCAGACCAGGAATCCCAGGATGGCGATCGCCACGCTGGAGAACGCCACGTAGGTATAGCCGAAAATGCGCTTGCGCGAAAACGTGGAGATCAGCTCGCTGATGACGCCCATGCCGGGCAGCACCATGATGTACACCGCGGGGTGCGAGTAGAACCAGAACAGGTGCTGGAACAGGATCGGGTCGCCGCCGTAAGCCGGGTCGAACACGCCGATGCGCAGTGTGCGCTCCAGGCCCACCAGGGTGACGGCGATGGCCAGCACCGGCGTGCCCAGCACCATGATCAGGGCCGTGGCGTAGTTCGACCATACGAACAGCGGCAGGCGGAACCAGGTCATGCCCGGCGCGCGCATCGTGTGCACCGTGACGATGAAGTTCAGGCCCGTAAGGATGGACGAGAAGCCGGTGATGAAAATGCCGATCGCCGTGGCGGTGACATACGTATTCGAGTAACTGCTGCTGAATGGCGTGTAAAAGGTCCAGCCCGTATCCACGCCCCCGGCCAGCATGGCGAACATGGCGAACAGACCGCCCGCCACCAGCAGGTACCAGCTCAGCAGGTTAAGCTTGGGAAACGCGAGGTCCCTTGCTCCGATCATGATGGGCAGGAAGAAATTCCCCATCACCGCCGGGATCGAAGGCACCAGGAAGAAGAAGATCATCACGATCCCGTGCATCGTGAACAGCTTGTTGTAGGTCTCCGAAGAGACGATATTGGTGGCCGGAGTCAGCAGCTCGAGGCGGATCAGCGTGGCAAAAATCCCGCCCAGCGCAAAGAACAGCGTAATGGTGGCCAGGTACAGCAGTCCGATCCGCTTGTGGTCCTTGGTCAGCAGCCAGGACTTGATGCCGTAACTCTCGTTCAAGTAATGAACCCGGGGTTCGACTACAGCGCTTGCCATAAGAATCGCCTAACGTGTTTTCGGCTCGCCCGCGCCGGCGGGCTTCTGTCCCAGCGACTTGATGTATTCGATCACCTGCATCACTCCTTCCTCGGTGATCAGGCCCTGGAAGGTGGGCATGATCGGCTCGTATCCCGCGACGATCCTGGCGTTGGGATCGAGGATCGACTCGCGGATGTAACTGTCGTCCGCCTTCACGGCGGTCCCGTTCGCGAGCCGCACCGTGGAATTGTACAGGCCCAGGAGGTTGGGGCACCTCGCCGACGAGGTTTCCGTGTGGCAGTTGGCGCAGCCGAGGTCCTGGAATAGCTTGGCGCCGTTGGCCGCCATGGAGCCTCCCGCCGTGCCGCCTTGCAGCCACGCCTGAAAATCCTGCGGCTCCATCGCATAGACCCAGCCGATCATTCCGGAGTGCTTGGTGCCGCAGTACTCGGCGCAGAAGAGATGATATTTGCCGGGCTTGACGGCCTGGAACCAAGTGCTGGTGTAGCGCCCGGGGAGGGCGTCCTGCTTGGTGCGGAAAGCCGGCACGTAAAAACTGTGGATCACGTCCTCCGAGGTCATGATCACCCGCACGGGCCGGCCCACCGGGATGTGCAGCTCGTTGATTTCACGCTGGCCCTCCATGTGCTGCATCTTCCACATCCACTGCTTGCCCACGGCGTAGACCTGAATGGCGTCATCGGGCGCGCGCACCACGCGCATGTAGACCGCCGCGCCCCAAACGAACATGATCATGGCGAGCGCCAGCGGGATGCCGGTCCACAGCAACTCCAGCGCGACCGAGCCTTCGTGCGGCTGCGGAATCTCCGCCGGCGACCGGCGGCGATACCGTATCGCGAAAATGACGATCGCGATGAAAATGCCGGCGGCGAAGAATACGCTCACCCCCACCAGGAAGTAGAACAGGTGGTCCGTGTGGGGCGCGAGCGTGGAGGCCTGTTCGGGAAAAAGAGGAACGCGCGCTTGCATGGTCCTATGACGCCTTGCGTAACGACTCGCGGTCCCGGCGCCAGTCGCGTTTCCACATGATGAAAAGGAACGTGCCGCCGATCAGCACGAACGTCGCGCCGCCCAGCCGCACGATGTTCATGGTCACCGCGCCGTATTTCCCCGTGGCCGGGTCGTAGTGATAGCAGAACAGCAGCACGGCGTCCACGGGATTGCCGATCTTCCTCTCCGAGGCCTCCACCAGCGCCCAGCGCACTTCGCGCGGCGCGTAATCCACGCCGTAGAAATAGCGGGAGAGCCGGCCCTCGGGCGTGAGCGCGTAGATGGCGCTGGCGTGCACAAACTGCTTGATCCCTTCGTCATAGCGGTAGTGGAAGCCCACCGCTTCGGTCAGCGCCTTGATTGAAGGTTCCTCTCCGGTAAGGAAGTGCCAGCCGTTGGCGGTGCCCGGCCTGGCGTAGCGGCGCAGGTAGTTGGCTTTCTTGGCGGAAGCGAGCTCCGGGGTGTCCTTGGGATCGAAGCTGACCACCACCACGTCAAAATCCTTGCCGGGGTTGAAGGCAACCGCGCGCAGGCTGCTTACCATCCCGTTCAGCACCTGGGTGCAGAGCATGGGACATTCGAAGTAGACCAGCGCCAGCAGCACGGGCCTCTGGCCGAAGTAGTTGGCCAGCCTGACCGGGCGGCCGAACTCGTCGCGGAAGGCGAGGTCGAGCGGGATCCGGGTATTGAGCTTCTGGTCGATGCCGATGCCTTCGAGCGCCTTGGGGAGCCTGGCTGCGGTGTCGCTCTTACGATGCGAGACGACCGGCTGAGGACGTCCGGGCTGCGCCAGTACCGGCATGGCGGCAGCCAGCGCGGCCGCCAGCCATAAAGTGCGGTAGGAGGTTCGCATAACTTACTTTCCTGTTGCCTGCGGCAGCCGCCCCAGCGAGAATTGGGGCGGAGTCGGCGGGCCGCCTGCCTGGCGGCCGTCGGCCGGGCTGCCGTTGCCGCGAAGGATCAGCGGCTGATCCGGAGGGAATACACGGTTGGGCGAAAGCGGTCCGCCCACCTGAGTCACGATCGGCCCCAGGCTGCTCTGGGTAGGCACCGTGACCGTGTTCGGAGAAACGGGCGCGGGTGGCGCCGATTTCGCCGCCATCTCTTGCGCGAACAGCTCCATGGCCCGCTTCACCGGGATCCGCACCACGCCGCGCGCCGGATCGAGCCACGCGTAACTGTCGAGCACGTGTTGCTCGGCCGCGCGCATTTGTTCCAGGTCCAGGACCGGCGTAGATTGCAGGCGCGGCTCGGGAGGCAACTTGCGCGCGTCGCCGGCGATGACCGGCGCCGGGGACGGCTGCCCGGCGGCCCGCTGCGCATTCAGGTACTGGAACAGAAAGTAGATCAGAAAATGGGTGGCCAGCCCCCCCGCCGTGAAGACGACGCCGAAGATGATGAGACTGCGGACGTTGATGTCGCGCCGCTCGTGCCGGACGTTCGGGTTCCGCATCTCGTCCAGGCCGGCCTGCCCGGGAGGTTTATTCCCTGCCATGTTGCAGCGCCTCCTCCAG
Source organism: Bryobacteraceae bacterium (assembly GCA_041946965.1). GTDB lineage: Bacteria > Acidobacteriota > Terriglobia > Bryobacterales > Bryobacteraceae > JBHGBM01. The sequence goes on along the minus strand of JBHGBM010000025.1, from coordinate 4,036 downwards.
TTCCGGGTCGCTCAGGGGCAGCAACGGGCGGCGCGGCAACTGCCACGCAAAATACGAGAGCCACAAACAACCCAACCCGATGGGGATAAGGAAATCCATCCAGCTCACGGCAAGCCCGCCTTTGCGGAAACCGGGTGCCACCAGCCAGAACAGGTCCACGAGCCGCATCGCCAGCACCAACAACGCGACCGCGGTGAGCAGGCGGAAATTGCGTTTCAGGTCGCGGGAGAGCAGCAGCAAGAAGGGCAGCGCGAAGTGCAGCAGGATGAGCGCCAGCGCCACGAATTGCCATCCGCCCCGCAGCCGCTCCAGGTACCAGGGGATCTCCTCCGGCAGGTTACCCGCCCAGATGATCAGCCACTGCGAGAAGGAGAAATAGGCCCAGACCATCACGAACGTGAGCAGCAGTTTCCCGAGATCGTGCAGGTGCTTGGCCGTAATGACTTCGGCAAACGGCTGGAACCGGCTGAAGAGCACCAGCATGACGATCAGGAAGGCCATCGCCGAAAGCCCCTGCCCGGCCACGAACAGCAGACCGAACATAGTGGAGAACCAGTGCGGCGAGATGGACATCACCCAGTCGATGCCCATGAAGGTCACGCTGAACACGTAGAAGACGAGGCCCGGGGCGCTGAGCTTGCGCAGGCGGTTGGCGGCGTGCGCGGAGCCCTCGTCCTGCCGCCGCGACCACCGGTTCAGCCCCCAGGCGAGCAACATCCAGCCGGCGAAGTACACGGCCGCGCGGATCAGGAAAAACGGAACGTTCAGGTACGCGCTCTTGTGTTTGAGGAGGTGATCGGCGGCAACCACCTCCGGGTGCGACCAGTCATACAGGTGTGGAATACCGAAGGCGATGGGCAGAAACAGCACCGCCAGCAGCGGGAACGTGCGCACCGCGGCGTCGCACAGCCGGCGAATCACCATGCCCCAGGCGCCGCCCGTCAGGTACTGAAGCATGTTGTACGCCAGGCAGCCGAGCGCAACGCCGAGGAAGAACAGGTAACCCCAGAGATACGAACGCAGGAATCCGGCGGGCTGGAAGAACGCGCCCGCCGCACACACCAGGAGCGCGACGATGCCCACGCCGAGCAGGCGCGTGCGCCAGCGCCGCAGCAATTCCACCAGCTCGCCCGAAGCGGTGAAGGCGGCGGCGGTCATGGCTTGACTCCCCCGGCGCCGATCTGCGGCCAGGCCCCGGCCGCGACGTCCTTCACGCCGGCGTTCTGGCTGCGCTGCAACACGCGTATATAGGCCACGATGGCCCAACGGTCCGCCGGGTCTATCTGCTGCGCGTAATCCGGCATGGCGCCGAAGCCGGTAGTCATCACGTCGAAGAAGTGCCCGTTCGGCGCGGCGCGCAGGCGGTCGATGTGATAGGAGGGCGGGCGCCGGTAGCCGCGCCGCACAATCATCCCGAGGCCGTTGCCAAGGCGGTCGTGGCACGGAGCGCAGAAGATGTCATAACGCTCCCGCCCCCGCGCCAGCACGGCGGCGGTGATGGGGATGGGGAAGCCGGTCACGAGCTGATTGTTGACCTTGCCCGTGTAGAACGCGCTGTCTTCGCGCAGTTGGCCGCGGGCCACGGCGCCCTCCACCAGCGGCCGTTCGGAGCGCCGGTCGGCGAAGAAGGCGCTGCGCGCGAGCGGCTTGTACCGGGGCTGGTCCTGCATGTCGCGGCGGCAGCCCGCCAGTCCCGCCAGAGCGGCAAGCGCGAGGAGTTTCCACTCAGAGCGCAACTTCGTTCACCTCCGTGGCGCCCAGCGCGGCGAGAAAGTCCGCCGTCCCCCGGCGGTCGAATTGCGGGTCCGCGGCTTCGATGACCAGGAAGAACCGGTTGCGCGAAGCCGCCGCGAAGCGATCCACGTTAAACACGGGGTGGTAGGGCATGGGCAGGCCGCACAGCGCCATGAGCCCGATAACCGCGGAGAGCGCGGCCAGCAGCACGGTGGTTTCGAAGGTGATCACGATGTACGCCGGCCAGCTATGCAGCGGGCGCCCGCCGATGTTGATCGGGTAGTGCCAGACCGTGACGTAATACTGCATCAGGTAGCCGCCGAGGCCGCCCAGAATACCCCCGATCAGCACGATCAGCGGCAGCTTGTTCTTGGGCTGGTGCAGCGCTTCCGCCAGTTCCTCTATGGCGAAAGGCGAGTACGCCTCCACCTCGCGATAGCCCGCGCGGTGCGCCTCGCGCGCGGCGGCCACCAGCTCCGTGGGGCTTTCGAACTCGGCCATGACGCCGTAGATGCCGGGCTTCATTCCGCCCCCCGGGCCACTTTGGCCTGCGGCAGCAAAGTGCGCACTTCAAAGATGGAAATCATGGGCAGCAGCCGTATGAACAGGAAGAACAGGAACAGGAACAGCCCGATGGTGCCCGCGTAGGTGGACCAGTCCCAGCGCGTCGGATGAAAGACGCCCCACGAGGAGGGCAGGAAATCCTGCGCCAGGCTGCTTACGATAATCACGTAGCGCTCCAGCCACATCCCGATCAGCACGATCACGGACATGACGAAAAGCAGCGGCGTGCTGGCGCGCACGCGCCTGAACCACAACGCCTGCGGCGCCACGATGTTGCAGAAGATCAGGCTCCAGTACGCCGTCGCATAGGGTCCGGTCATGCGATTCCGGAAGACCGCCTGCTCGTACACGTTGCCGCTGTACCACGCCATGAAGATCTCCATGATGTAGGCGTAGGCCACAATCAACCCGGTGGCGAGCATGATCTTGGCGGAGTTGTCGAGATGCCGCGCGGTGATCAGGCCCTGCAATCCGTAGACGGTTCGCAGGGGAATCGCCAGCACCAGCACCATGGCGAAACCGGAGTAGATGGCGCCCGCCACGAAGTAGGGCGGGAAGAAGGTGCTGTGCCATCCCGGCACGATGGCGATGGTGAAGTCGAAGCTCACCACGGTGTGGACCGAAAGGACCAGCGGCGTGGCCAGACCGGCCAGCAGCAGGGTCGCGGTCTCGTAAACGCTCCAGTGCCGCGAGGCGCCGCGCCATCCCAGCGCGAAGATGCCGTATACGGTGCGGGCGAAGCGGTTGGTGCTGCGGTCGCGGAGCGTGCCAAGGTCCGGCAGCAGCCCCACGTACCAGAACAGCGCGGAGACCGTCGCGTAGGTGCTGACGGCGAACACGTCCCACACCAGCGGGCTGCGGAACTGCGGCTGCACCCCCATGGTGTTGGGATACGGCATGAGCCAGTAGAACAGCCACGGACGGCCCAGGTGCAGGATAGGGAACAGCCCCGCGCAGGCCACCGCGAACAGCGTCATGGCTTCGGCGAAACGGTTGATGGAGTTACGCCACCTCTGGTTGAGCAGCAGGAGAATGGCGGAAATCAGCGTGCCGGCGTGGCCGATTCCGATCCACCAGACGAAGTTGGTGATGGCGAAGCCCCACGCCACCGGAACCATGATGCCCCAGATCCCCACACCCTTGGCGAACAGCAGCGCCGAGGCCCACAGCAGCAGCAGCAGCAGCGCGAAACCGAATCCAAACCCCGCCAGCCAGAACAGCGGAGTGCGCCGGGTCAGGACCGCGGAGCTGATCTGGTCCGTGACCGTGGCGAAGGTGTAGCCCGGCGCGATGACTTGCGTCCCTTCTCGATTGTGTTCCGGCATGCTACGCCTCAATCTCCGGGTTCGGGTTTCGCAGTGCCGCCATATACGTCGTTCGCGGGCGCGTATTCAATTCGCCTAACAGGGCGTAATTCCGTTTCTGGGCCCTCATCATGGAGACCCGGCTGTTGGGGTCGTTCAGGTCGCCGAAGACGATCGCCTCGGCCGGACACGTCGCCTGGCACGCGGTCTGGATGTCGCCGTCTTTCACCTTGCGGTCCTGCTTTTCGGCCTCGAACTTGGCGGCGTTGATGCGCTGTACGCAGTAGGTGCACTTCTCCATCACGCCGCGGCTACGCACCGTCACCTCCGGATTGCGCAGCATTTTCAGGCTCTCCGTGTTCCAGTCCTGATACAGCAGGAAGTTGAACCGCCGCACCTTGTAGGGGCAGTTGTTGGAGCAGTAGCGCGTGCCC
>JBHGBM010000024.1:0-69236 GCA_041946965.1 Bryobacteraceae bacterium | reverse complement strand
GTGATCGTCCGCCAGATGATGCGCTGGGTGAAGGTGGAGGACATCGGCGACACCGAGTTCCTGCCCGAGGAAGTGGTGGACAAGTTCAAGTTCCGCGGCGAGAACCTGCGGGTGATGGAAGCCGGTGGGCGCCCGGGCGCCGGCAAGCCGGTGCTGCTGGGCATCACCAAGGCTTCGCTTTCGACCGATTCGTTCATCTCCGCGGCTTCCTTCCAGGAGACCACGCGCGTGCTCACCGAGGCCGCCATCAACGGCAAGGTGGACTACCTGCGAGGCCTCAAGGAGAACGTCATCATGGGCCGTCTGATTCCGGCCGGGACCGGCATGGAATACTACCGCGGCACCAAGATCCAGGGCGAGGACGTGGTTGAGGAACCGGTGGTGGAGCCTTCGCTGGAGGCCATTCCGGGCTACGAAGAGGAGACCCGTCTGCACTTCGACGCCGACACCAGCGGCTTCGGCGAGGAGACCGGCGAGGAATCGCTGGCGGAGTGACGAAGCAGCAGGCTTTGAGCGGATAGCGTCTATGGACCCGGAATTTAGCCGCCGGTGAACGCAGATAAACACGGAGAGAACCAAAGTCCCGTGTTATCGGCATTTATCGGCGGCCGTTCTTGTCCTCCCGCAACGCAGTGTTGGCCGCGATTTAAGGAATACGAGGTTCTGCAGCCTGTCACCGAAATGAAAGGCGGCGCCAGCATTGTTCGGTTGTGCCGCGGAACAGGCAGAGGCGGCCGCGCACGGTTTTCGATGCGTTGACCTTCAGGGGCCCGACCTTCACGGCCACGTGCATGCAGCTCCACGGGTTGTGGCCCTGCACGGACAGGTAATCCTGCCAGGCGATGCCGGTGACCCACTTCCCGTCGGCAGATTTGCGCACCAGGATGCCCGCCCGCGCGTTCTCATCGGAGGTCGGCCACTTGTAGGAGAACGCGTGTGTGCCGTGGTCGGAGACCTTGTCCGCGGCCGCGCGCAGATCCTGGTTGAAGTGGATAGCGCGCGACGTGAGCAGCGCCAGCCCCTTGGTGGACAGAAACTCGGTCTTGTCATGCTCGGGATCGGCGAAGGCCACGGTCTTCGGCAACGGACTGTTCGGGTTCGTACCGGCCACTTGCCCGGGGCTCCAGCAAGGGATGATGGCGGCGATCTCCGGCCAATCGTAGCCGGTCACATTCTTGACCGTGAGGGACATTTCGGCGCCATCGGGAGCCGGTTTCATACGAAAGTCGATGGCAGGCGATGTTATGCGAGCCTCGTTCGTGCGCGGGTCAATACGGCGATCCAGCTTGTAAGTACCGTGCGTGTGGGGGCCGGGCGCCATCGCTTCGAACATGTTCCATTCATAGAACCAGAGATACATGGTCATGCCGGGATCGTCGCGGGGTTCGAGAGCGATGCCCCGCTCCCACTCGACCAGCCGCGGCGGGCCGGCGGCAAACGCCATCACCGCCAGAAGCATCAGCGCGTTCAACCGCATACGTCTCAGAATCATATCATTTCAGCCACCTGTGCTATAACGGCTAAGGTCTATGGCTATCGCGCAACTGAGGGCCGGGACGGGACGGGCCGATATCTCTCCAGCTCCAGGAACGCCGCAGGGCGGCTGGGGCGCACAGACCCATCAGCGGGGCGTGGACACGGACTTACCCTTGCTTGCCACGGCGCTGGTGGTGAGCGACGGAGTTGAGACGGCTGCCATTGCCGACGTCGACATCATCAACCTGAGCGCAGAGGTGGAGTCCCGGACCGTGGCGCTGGCGAGCGAGATGACCGGGATCGCGCCGGATCGCATCCGCCTCTCCCATACGCACACGCACTCGGGTCCCAATACGTTCCGTCTGCCCATGATCGCCGAAGGGCTGCCGATGGCGGTGAACTATATCGAGGGGCTGCCTTACCGCATCGCGGGCGCAATCTGGCAGGCGCGGCGCAACCTGCGCCCGGTGCGCGTGGCGGCCGGGGAGGGATCCTGCGCCATCAACGTCAACCGCCGGTTCCGCACGCCCGAAGGCCGGGTGGTGGTGGGGTGCAACCCGGAAGGCGCGGCGGACCGCACGGTGCGCGTGTTGCGTTTCGACGATCTCGACGAGCGGCCGGTCGCCATCATCGTGCATTATGCCTGCCACGGCACCATCATGGGCTGGCAGAATCAATACCACACGCCCGATTTCCCCGGCGTGGTGCGGCAAGTGGTGGAACGGCAGGCAGGCGGCACGTGTCTCTTTCTGCAAGGGGCGGCGGGAAACGTGGGGCCGCGCCGCGGGTTCAGCGGCGACCTGGCGGTATACCGCCACTTGGGCGCCATCCTGGGGCTGGAAGCGGCCAGGGTGGCGCTGGAAATCGAGACAGTGCCCCGGCGGCCGCGGTACACCGGATGCCAGGAATCGGGTGCGGCCATTGCGTTGTACGATTACGAGCCCGTGGAGGCGCCGCCGCCGGTGCTGCGCGTGGTCTCGCGGTGGGCGGCGTTGCCGGTGCGGCCCATGCGGTCCCCGGAGGAGCTCGAGGCGGAGGCCGCCGGCTTGCGCGAGCGCCTGAACGAACTGCGCGCGTCGGAACCGGAAGAGGCAATTCGCCTGGCTACGGCCCAGGCGACACAGGCGGGCATGCGCGCGGAGCGCGCCCGACTGGTGGCGGGCAGGACCCACCTGCCGCGGCGCATCATGGGAATCCGTATTGGCCCGGCGGCCCTGATTTCCACGCAGGGGGAACCGTTCATCGAAATCGCCCGCGAGGTCGAGGCGGCTTCTCCCTTCCGTTACACGCTGTTCTCCGGCTACTCACATGGCGGAGGAGGCTATATTCCCACTCCGGAGGCGTACACCGAAGGCGGCTACGAGGTGGAAACCACCTTGTTCGCTCCCGACGCGGCGAAGATCCTCGCCGCGGAGTCGCTGGCGGTGTTGCGGGAACTGGAGCGGGACCGCTGATGCAGGCGCAATTCGCGCTGGCGCCGCTCGACTACGCGGCTTTTTGCGGATACTTCGCGGTGCTGTGCCTGATCGCGTACCTGGCGGGCCGCCGCAAGCGCGCCAGCACCGAAGGCTATTTTCTGGCCGGCCGCTCCCTGCCCTGGTACGTGGTGGGAACCTCGTTCGTGGCCGCCAATATCTCCACGGAGCAGTTCATCGGCATGGTGGGCGCGGCCTATGTGTTCGGGGTCTGCGTGGCCATGTCGGACTGGGGAAACATCTGGTCGTTTTCGCTGCTGATCTGGTTCTTCATCCCCTTCCTGCTGGCGTCCAAGGTTTTCACGACTCCGGAATTCCTGGAGCGGCGTTACAGCGCGGCCATCCGGCAGTTCTTTGCCGTGGTGACGGTCATCAGCAACATTACGGCGTTCCTGGCGGGGGTCTTGTACGGCGGCGGCCTGGCGCTTCAGCGCCTGTTCGGCTGGGACCTGTGGTTCTCCATCGTCTTCATCGCGCTGGCCGCGGGAGGGTGGGCCATTTGGGGCGGCCTGCTTTCCATCGCGTGGTCCGACCTGTTCACGCTGGCCATCAAAATCGCCGGCGGCATCTCGGTGACCGTGCTTGGGCTCTACTATCTTTCAGGCACGCAACACTCGCTCACCGCGGGTTGGAAACTGATGATCGAGCGCAACCAGGCTCAGACCGGCATCTGGCGGCAGGCGGTGGCGCACAACACCCGGAACATCGCGCACGTGGATCACTACAACCGGCTGGCGGTGGTGCAGCCCATAACCCACCCGACTAACCCGTGGCCCGGCCTGTTCCTCGGGTTTCTCTCGGTCAGCATCTGGTACAACGTGATCAACCAGTTCATGATCCAGCGGGTGCTGGCGGCGCGCAGCATGTATCACGCGCGGATGGGGATTGTACTGGCGGGGTTTCTCAAGATTCTGATGCCCACCATCACGGTTTTGCCGGGGCTGATCCTATTCGCCCTGAACCCTGACATCCTCATGCTGCCGTGGAACCGGGTGCGGCCCGAGGCGGACAAGGGCTACGTGGCCATGCTCCAGATGGTGATCCCGGAAGGGCTGCGCGGGCTGTTTCTGGCGGCGCTGTTCGGGGCCATTCAGTCGACCGTGAGTTCCGTGATCAACTCCACGGCCACCATCATCACGCTGGATTTCTACAAGCGGCTGGTACGTCCGCACGCGACGGAGCGGCACTACGTGCGCGCCGGGGCTATTACGTCGGTCGTCGTAATGGCCATTGCGGTCGTGCTGGCCCGTTATATCGAGAGGATGGGAGACGGGCTGTTCGTCTATATCCAGACCATGTACGCCTTTTTCGCGCCGCCGTTCTCCGCCATTTTCGTGCTCGGGATTCTGTGGCGGCGCATCAATGCCGCGGGGGCCATGGCCGCGGTGGTGACGGGCTTCGCGCTGGGCATCGCGCTTAAGTTGTACGTGAATCTGGCGCCCGGCCACTGGCTCTGGCTGGAACCGTACACCATGCAGGCTACCGTGAACTGGTTCTGCTGCGTTGGGGTGTGCACGCTGGTGAGTTTGCGGAGCGCGCCTCCGCCGCCTGAGAAGGTCACCGATAAGCTGACGTTCAACTTCCGGCGGCTGAATCTGGGCGGCGAACTGGGCGGCCCGTGGTACCGGAGCGTGGTCTTTTACTGGTGCGTCTTCGCGGTTTGCATTCTGGCGCTGGTGGCGATGCTCTCGGGCTTGTTTCTCTGAAGCATGAGGGGCCGCACTCAAAAGACATATCGCACCGCAAGCTGCATGATGCGGCCGTCGCCGGTTGCCGTGATGGTTCCGGCGTTGGCCGCGTCCACGTTGCGGACCGGCAAAATGAAGTTAGCGTGATTGATGAAGTTGAACGCTTCCCAGCGGAACTGGAAATAGCTTCTCTCTCCGACGGCGAACTTTTTCATCAGCGACAGGTTGAAGTCTATGGTGCCGGGGCCGTCGAGAATGTTCCGTCCGGAATTGCCGAAGCGGTAGGCTCCCGCGGGAACGGGAACGAAGGCGTTCAGGTCAAACCAGGCGTTCGGACCGGGGTTGCCGATGGCGCCCCCCGCGACACGGTCCGGGCGGTCGGCCTCGCCAAGGTCGATCTGGGAATTGGCCACCATGGGGGTGAACGGCGCGCCCGAATACAAGCGGCCCGTACCCGCCAGTTGCCACCCCTTCAACAGCCGGTTGCGCAGCGGGGATTCCCACATGAAGCTGGTGAGCAGCGTCTGCCGCACGTCGAAATCCGAACGCCCGCGCTCCAGCGCCAGGTTGCGCGAGTCCTGCGCGTGGTCGTAGCCGCCGTCCCCCGCTCCCGAGAACTGGGAGTTCGTATCGATCGACTTGGCGAAGGTGTAACTCAGACGGTAGAAAACTCCGCGCGCGAACCGGCGCCGCAAAGTCAGAACGCCCGCCTGGTAACTGGAGTTGGAATTAAAGTCATAGTACTGGATGTTATTGAACCGCGGAACCGGACGCGGAAAACTCCCGTCGGCGAGTTGCAGCCCGGGTATCCGGTACGGCTGATTGTAATTGTACTTACGCGCGAGGTGGGTGCCCTTAGATCCCGCGTAGCCCACCTCGACGGCCGTGCCGCGCCCCAGTTCGCGTTCGATGGTCAGGTTCCAGGTTTGCAGGTATTGCGCGTTGGGATGGTACTGCAAACCGACCGTATTGGTGGTGGAGCCGAGCGAGAGCCTTCCTTCCGGGAACGGCGTGGACAGGGTAACGATCCCCACCGTGTTCCCCGCGTTGAAAGTTTGCGCGACCGCCAAGGGATACGTGTTTCCCAAATCGTTGCGCACCGTGTTTTGCAGGAAGCCGGCATAAAAGATGCCGTAGCCGCCGCGCACTACCATACTGCCGGCGCCCGCGGGCCGCCAGGCAAAACCAAGACGCGGCGCCAGGCTGCGGTAATTGGTGTAGATCAGCGATTTCGGAAGGCCGAAGTCCCTGGCGAGTCCCACCAGGCCGGTCAAGCCGCCGGCATCCACCAACCTGGAGAGATCGGGGATGGTGATGTCGTCCGCGATAACCAGTTTGCCGAGCTCAGGGATATAGTTGGCAAAGTGGCCGAATTTCTCCAAGGGCGGCTTGGTGATTTCGTAGCGCAGCCCGAGGTTGAGGGTGAGAGTGGGGCTCACCTTGAAATCATCCTGGGCGAAGAAACCGTACGAAGTCGAAAAGAGGTAACTCGTAGGGCTGCCCACCTGCCGCGTCGCGCTATTCAGATATCCGAGAAGAAAATCCGCCATGGGCAGGCCGGTGACGCGGCCCTGAACGTTGAGCCTGCCGCGGCTGTTGTTGTAACGCGGCTGGAAAAACTGGTTGCGTAAGACCTGGCCGCCGAATTTCAGCACGTGCCGCGCCCGCACCCAGGTAAGGGTGTCGGAGACATCGTATGCGTTGACGGAGTAGAAGGTCGGCTTGGAGGCGCCATCGCCGAGCAGCGCCATGTCCCGCACGTTGATCTGCGGGAAGCCCATGGCGACGGGATCGGTGGGGCCTCCGGCAATGCCCAGCTTCGCGTACCAATCCTGGCCCGCGTAAGTCGCCCTCTCCGCGGCGTTGTTCCGGGTAAAGCCGACGCGGGTTTCGTTGATCAGCACGGGGCTGAACAGGTGCGTGAACGCGACGCCCACGAGAAGCGTCCTGCCCTTGCCCTTGGAGCCGAAGGTGCCGAGGTCGCTGCCGTCGAGAACGTCGGTGCTGCGGCTCCACCGCGGTACATAGCGGAAGGAGACCTGGTCTTGCGCGAAGACCTTCTGGTCCCCCTTGAAGGTGAAGGAGTCCCAGGAATCGGGCTCCACCGCACTCGACAGGTAGTTATTGAGCTGGCCGGGCCGGTTCGGCAGCGGATAGAACGGCAACAGGTTCACCGCCACGGGGTTGAAGCGGCTGGCCGGAATCCGGTTGTTAGGAAAGTTGGCGGAGGTAAGCGGGTCTTTGATCGCAATGACCTTCCCCTTGTTATCGAAGGTCTGAGAAAAATCGCCCGCGCGCTCGAGTTCGGTGGGAACGCGCATCACACGCGAGAGGCCCGAAACCTGGCGATAGCTCTCCCAGGCGAACAGGAAGAAGGTACGGTCGCGGCCGTCATACACCTTGGGAAGGAACACCGGTCCGCTGAGCGAGGCCCCGAACTGGTTGCGGCGCAGCTTGTTCTTGTCCGCCTCGAAAAAGCCCCGGGCGTCAAGCAGATCGTTGCGCACGTACTCGAACACGCTGCCGTGAGGCTGGTTGCCTCCGGATTTCAGCGCCATGCTCATCACGCCGCCCGCCAGGCGCCCGTACTCGGCCGAGTAGCCGGAAACCTGCATCTTGAATTCCTGCATGGCATCGATGGGCGGCCGCGACTGGATGTTGGAGCCTTTGGCGCCGATGTTACTGAAACCGTCGAGCACGAAGTTGGTGTTGTCGTTGCGCGTGCCGTTCACCGTGAACTGGCCGCCGTTGCTGGCGCCGGCCGCGCGCGGATAAACGCCGGGCACCAGGAACGCGAGGTCGCTGAAATCGCGGCCGTTCAGCGGGATTTCCGCGATCTCCTGCGAGATCACCACGTCGCCCTTGACCGCGTTTTCCGTATTGAGCAAAGGCACTTCGGCTTTCACCTCGATGGTCTCCGAGATGCTGCCGGGGCTCAGGCGGATATCGAGGCGGGCGGCCTGGCCGACCTCGAGCGTCAGATCGGTCTCCACGTGCCGCTGGAAACCGGTCTGGGTGGCGGTCAATTCGTACTGGCCTGGATCGAGGCCGGGAAAAACGAATTCGCCGTCCGCCAGGGCCGTGGCAGCGCGCGACTGGTTCGTGCTCACGTTCCGGATTCTCACTTCCGCTCCGGGGATCACGGAGCCGGTGGAATCCATGATTCTGCCCGAAAGGGTCGCCCCGGCTCCCTGGCCGTATGCAACGGCGGCGTATGCGGCAGCGATCATCGCGGATCGAAGCGTTCTGCGCATGGTTCGCCTCATTCGACCGGAAGTCTATCACCGCCGTTCCAGCGGTGCAAACGCGCTACCATATGCGGCATACGGAGGGGGGCCATATGGCGGATGCGCCGTATTGCGCAGTGACGTACCAGATTTGCCGCAACCCGGAGTGCGGGCGTGCGTATGCCATCATTATCGCTCCCGGGAGCGGTTGCAAAGAGTGCCGCCGATGCAGGTACGACGGGTATTGCTCCCGGCGATGCAAGCTGGAGGCGCGCACAAAGACCGGCGGGCGCCGGGAGCCGGTTTCGTCACCCGAGAGACCGCAGCGTTGATTGCCTGGGGGAGCGGGCCGGCTCTACGCCCGCACCACCGCTCCCCTATGATCTACCCGCCCATTTCGTCCGCCGAAGGGCCATAGGGGCCGGGTATGGGGATGTCGTTCAGCCGGAGATAGAGGCCCAACTGAGCGCGGTGGTGCACCATGTGGTTCAGGACCGATTTGCGCAGCACATCTTTTCGCGGGCTGTCGATGACCACCTGGCCTTCCCATTCCATTTTCCAGCGGCGGTTCAGGTCGTCATCGCCGGCCTTGGCGAGCGCGGCGCGGGCTTCGGGCAGCTTGCGGTCGAAGTTGGCGAGCATGTCGGCGCGTTGCTTGCCCGCATGGCTGTGGGCGTATTGGGCGGCGTCCGCCTGGCTCATTTTTAAGATGTCGCCCCCGAGAATTGCAAGGCACCACCCCGGTATCTCCGCGAGGTGCCAGGCCAATTGGCCGAGTTCCATGGATTTCCGGTGCGGTTTCCAGGAGAGCTTGTCGTCGGGAATGAGTTCCAGAAACTTGCGCGTGATTGCAGCCTCGTCGTCGAAATCGGGCAAAAGCGTTTCGGCAATGCTCATGTGCAGGTGCTCCTGCGGATAAGCATACAGCACCGGCGCTCAGCCCTGCCTGAGGCCCACCACCGCCGCCAGTTCACCCAGGTACTCCCACTCTTCAACACCCAGCCACCCGGTTGCTGGAGCGGGAGATGTGGTCCCTCGACGAACTCGGTCGTTCATGGCTTGCGCGGCGCGTTCCACGGTCTGGCGCCGGCCAGCGCCGTCTTTAAGTCCGCTGGCTACGATGGCGCCTGGCTACAGCGTGGCTTCGACGGCCGGCAGCGCCGGGTCTTCGAGCTGCTTCATCTCCGCCATCAGGCGGCGTTTCAAATCCACGATCAGCGCGCGGTTGCCCGCGTCCGCGGCGAGGTTCTTCATCTCCTGCGGATCGGTTTTCAGATCGTAGAGTTCTTCCTTGTCCTTGGGGTTCAGGTTGAGGATCAGCTTGTGGCGCGGCGTGCGCAGCGCCTTCACCGTGGGCCGCGCGGCGTCGCCGCCGTGCATGGTGTAGACGAAGGAGTCGCGCCCCTTCCCGCCTTTGCCGTTCACCAGGGGACGCCACGAGAGGCCCTGCATGGGACGCGGCGCCTTCACCCCGCAAAAGTCCAGGATCGATGGAGCCAGGTCCACGTTGGAAACGAAAGACTCCAGGCGCTGACCCGCTTTGATCTCCCGCGGGAAACGGGCCAACATCGGCACACGCAGCGCCTCTTCATAGGCTTCCATCTTGCCGTGCAAGCCGTGTTCGCCGTGAAAGAATCCGTTGTCGCCGGAGAAGACGATGATCGTATCGCCGTCGATCTTCAGCGATTCCAGGCAATCCATGAGCCGGCCGACGCTGTCCTCGACTCCCATCAGGCAACGGTGTTGGTCGCGCTCCCGGGCGGCCCAGCGCTCCAGGTTCTCAGGGGGGTCGCCGGCCTGCTTCTTCTTCCTGCCCTTCCTTCCGGCGGCTTCCGCGCGGGCGCGCCGGGCCGGGTCCTGCGTCTTGCGGCGGACCCGCTGCGGCTTGCCTTCGTCATCGACATAAAAGGACGCGGGCGGCTTGAACTCGATGGTGGAGAAGTCGTTCTCATGGCCCGGCGCCGGGGTGAAAGGGCCGTGGCAAGCCTTGTAGCCGATCCAGGTGCAGAAGGGCGTGCCGCGGCGGTGGCTGTCGCGGATGAATTCGATGGCCTGGTCGGTGACGATGGTCGTATCGTAGCCTTTCAGGTCCGTCCAGGTTCCATTGATGTTCTTGCGCGGGTTCTCGTACTGCCCTTGACCGATCTGCGCGGCCCAATAGTCGTAGCCAGGCTGCACGCGATCGTCGTTGTCCATGTGGAACTTGCCGATGTGAGCGGTGCGCCAGCCCGCCTCGTGGAGCAGGAGCGGCAGCGTGGGCGTGGCCTGGTTCCAGCGGGTCTGGTTGCCGATGATGCCGTTCTTGTGCGGGTAGAGACCGGAAAGGAAGCAGGCGCGGCTGGGCGCGCACAAGGACATAGCGACGAAGGCGTTTGTGAAAAGGACACCCTCGCGGCCCAGGCGGTCGATGTGCGGCGTCTTCATGAAAGGGCTGCCCGTCAGTGACAGCGTGGCGTAGCTCTGGTCGTCGGTGAGCAGGAACAGCACGTTCGGGCGGCGCCCGGCGGCGCGGGCGGTGCGCAGGAACGGCCCACCGGCCGCCGATGCCAGAAAGGATCGTCGTGTCAAAGGCATGGTGAGGCTCCTCTCAATAGATTAGCTTCAACCCGAACTGCACGATGCGTGGCAGGTTGCCCTGCGCGGTTACCGTGCCGAACTGCGGGTTGCCGAAGCTCTGGTTGGGCGGAGCGAAGCGCGGGGTGTTGGTGAGGTTGAAGGTCTCCGCCCGGAACTGCACGTTGAGGCGCTCGCGGAAGCGCGTGTTCTTGGTCAGCGTCAGGTCGATCTGGGAAGTGCCGTCGCTGCGGCACCCGTTGAACGTGCGCGGGGCGTTGCCGAAGGAGTAGGTCGCCGGAACCGAATAGACGCTTCCGTCGAGCCAACGGTCGGGCGTGGGGTTGGCGACGCACGGGTTGGAACCGTTCCAGTTGGGCCGCTGCCCGCCGCCCTGGGAAAAGGTGTTGTTCACGTTGGAGGCGGCGGCCAGAGGCCCTCCGGAAAAGCCCATCCAGATGCCGCCCACCTGCCAGCCGCCCACGAACTTGGCGGCCAGGGTGGAGCGGTTCCGCAACAGCGGCAGTTCGTAAACCGCGTTGAGGATGTAACGGTGGGTCTGGTCCATGGTGGAGGAGCCCCACTCCGAAGCGAGGTCGTACCAGTTCTGTATGGAGCCGCCCCCCAGCGTTTCGCCGGCGAAGGGGCCGATGCCGCCGCTGTCCATCAGCTTGGAGAACGTGTAGGATGCGATCAGGGTGAGGCCGGAGGCGTAGCGCTTTTCGAACTTTGTCTCCAGCGCGTGGTACGTCGAGGAAGCCCAGCTCGCGTTCTGGGAACCGACGCCGTCGAAGTGCGGGAAGGGGCGGAGCAGTTGTGCGCGGGCCACGGTGCGCTGCGAGAGCGTGCCCACCGCGATCTTGCCGTAGAACGGGTTGGCCACCTGCTGGCGCAGGGCGTCGCCGAGTTTCAGATACTCCGGCGCGAGTTGATTCCACTGCCGGGTTTCGAAAAAGTGGAACCCTCGGCTGCCCGCGTAGCCGATCTCGAACATCATTTCCCGCGGCAACTGGCGCTGGATGTTGAGATTCCATTGGGCGGAGTTGGGCACCACGTTGCCGCGGTCGAAGAACTGGACGGTCTGCCCCAGCAAAGTGGAGAGGCCCAGCGAAGAACCCGTGGGGCGATTGAAACCGGTCGGGTAGGGGTCGCTCCAGCGCACGATGGGGGTCACGCCGTCCAGGCTGGTGACGATGCTGGTGGAAGCCTGAAATCCGCTGGTGCCGAAGGCCGCCGCGCCCCCGCCCACACCGGTGGTTCCGGCGTAGAACAGACCTGCGCCGGCGCGTACTACGGTTTTCGAGGCCAGCTTGTAGGCGATGCCCAGACGCGGGGCGATGTTGTTTCGATCGGGTTCGGCGTTGAAGCGCGAGAGTCCGCCCACGCCCACGAACGCCAGCCCACCCACCAGGTTCAGCCCTTCCACTTTCAGCGGGGAGGGCGCGTGGAAATCGAAATTTGTGAGCTGGTTGAAGCGCTCCGTGCGCGGCGTTTCGTAATCATAGCGTACGCCCCAGTTCAGGGTCAGCTTGGGGGTGACGCGCCAGGAATCCTGGAAGAAGAGCGCGTGGTAGCGCGTGGTTTGCGCCAGCGCGGGCACGGGCGTGACCGAGCCGGCGGGAATGCCCAGCAGGAAGGTCGCCAATCCCAGGCCCGCCACTGCGCTCGATTGGTTCGGATTCGGTCCCTGCGTCCAGACCTGAGTGAAGTTGAACAGCGTCGCGGTATCACCCGTCTGCTGGTTGTTGAACTGCACGGAGCGGTACTCGCCGCCGAACTTCAGGGTATGGTTGGTGAGGTTCTTGGTGAAGTTGCCCTGCACGGTCTGAGTGGTGTGGCCGAAGATGATCAGGTCCGTCGCGCCCAGAATGCCCCCGACGATGATGTTGGGAATCGAACCCGTCGCGGTGTGCCCGTTGATCTGAATGGCCGGCAGCGAGATCGGGTCCACCATGCCCTGGCGCATATAAGCGGGCAGGCCCAGCGATTCGATGGGGAAGTTATCGGAATAGGGCCGCCGGCGATTGATCAGCCGTGCGGCCGAGTAACGGAACGTGCCGATCAGGGTGGGGGCGAAGACGTGGGTGTCTTCGATCACGGCGTTCCAGCGTGTGAATACCTGCGGCCCCGCCGTGGGAGCGATGTTGCTGCGGTCCTTGCCGTAAACGGGCGCGCGGATGAACGGCGTGTCGTCGTAGGAATAGCGCACGAACATACGATTGGCGTCCGAGAAGGCGTGGTCGCCGCGGAAGCTGTAGGAGTCCTTAGGCACGCGGTTGCCATCGGTGCGGGTGTAGTTGATGACGCCGAAGGGCGCACCCGCCACGGTGGGCGCCGGGAACAGGCGGGCCACGTTGCGCGCCACCGGGTCGATGCGACTGGCCGGAATCACGTTGCCTGGAAACACCGACCGGATGTAGCCGCCGGCGGGATTCGCCGTCGTGGTAGCCGGGTCGTAGATGGTGATGCGCCGGCCATCGGCGAGCCGCGCCTGGCTGAAATCGCCGGTGAAGTATTGCGGATCGGGCAGCGTGGCGGTGAACGTGATGCCCTGAATGAAGCGTACGATCTCAGTGTTCACGAAAAAGAACGTGCGGTTGCGGCCGTCGTAGAGCTTGGGAATCCACACCGGGCCGCCCACGGTGCCGCCGAACTGGTTGAAGCGGAAGGGCGCCTGGGCGGTGCCACTGCGGTTGGCAAAAAAGTCGTTGGCGTTGAGCTTGTCGTTGCGGAAGAACTCGTAAGCGGTGAAGTGGAGCTGATTGGTGCCGCCGCGCGTCACCACGTTGAACACTCCGCCGGCCGCACGCCCGTATTCGGCGCTGAAGGCGTTGGTCTCCACCTTGAACTCCTGCACCATGTCGGGATTGGCGTTGATCACCGGCTGGTTTTGGGAGGCGGCCGAGTTGGGGGCGCCGTCGAGCAGGAACTCGTTGGTGGTGGCGCGCTGCCCGTTGATGGAATAGGACACGGTGGAGATCTGGTCGATGACCAGGTTGTTGACGCCGGAGGAGGGCCGCACGCCGGGCACCAGCATGGCGAGCGCGTAGGTATTACGGCCGAGGAGCGGTAACTCCGTCACCTGGCGGTTGCCGATCACCTGGCCCACGGTGGTGCTCTCGGTATCGAGCAGGGGCGTCTGCGCCTGCACCTGGATGGTCTCGGCCACGGCGCCGATGGTGAGCGTGACATCCACCCGCGCCACCTGCTGCACGGTAAGCTCGAGTCCGGTCTGCCGGACCGGAACGAAGCCGGGCTTCGAGATGGACAGTTCATAACGGCCGGGAAGAAGCGAAGGGAGAGTGTAGTAACCCTCGCTGGTGGTTTCCGTGGAGGTGGTGATGCCGGTGGCCTCCGACCGCGCCGTCACTGCGGCTTGGGGGACGACGGCTCCGCTGGGATCGATAACACGTCCCGTCAGCGTAGCGACCTGCGCCAAGCCGGCGGAAGCGGCCAGGGCAAAGAGGATGAATAGACGTTGCATGTGTTTCACCAGGCTGCCGAGAGATATCATACATCGAGATCCGTTTATGAGGTTATTCGGCATGAGAAGACGGGTATTGATCGCATCGGCCGCCGCCGGCGCCGCGTTCCTGTTCGCGTGGCTCGCTCCAGGCGCCGGAGGGCGCGCGGCCGCGATGTCCGTGCGCCAGTTGCCGGGAGCGGAACTGGAAGCCGTGGCGGTGGGCCACGAGTACCGGCAGGACGATTGTCCCGCCATCGCCGCCGGCCCGGACGGCGCCGTGTGGGCGGCGTGGCTGAGTTTTGACGGCTCCGCCGACGCGGTCGCCATCCGGCGTCATCATGAGGGCAAGTGGGGCAGCCTGTTGTGGGTGCCCGGCGCCTCCGGCGACACCTGGCAGCCGCAGGTGATGGCGGATGCCGGCGGGCGCGGGTGGGCGGTCTGGTCGCAACAGGTGGACGGCAACTGGGACATCTACGCCCGGCCGTTCGACGCGGCGCGGCAGGAGTGGGGCCCGCTCGAACGGCTCACCTCGGACCCGCTGCCGGATATCAACCCGCGCCTGTGGAGCGACGGCAGGGGCCGCGCCGCGCTGGTCTGGCAAGGCTTCCGTGGGCGCAACAGCAATATCCTGCTGCGCCGCTTCGACGGCAAGTGGCAGCCCGAGGTGCGGGTCACCAGCCACGCCGCCAACGACTGGGAACCTGCCGCAGTTATGGACGCCGCGGGCACGGCCTGGGTGGTCTACGACACGTACAAGGAAGGCAACTACGACGTGTGGCTGGCGGAGGTGCGCGGCACGGCCGTGACCGAATCGGCCGTCGCGGCGACGCCGCGTTTCGAGGCGCGCGCCACGGTGGCGCTGGATGCCGGAGGACGCGTCTGGGTCGCCTGGGAAGACGGTCCGGTGGGCTGGGGCAAGGACCAGGGCTATATCGTGCGCAACCGCGCGTTCGGGTCGCTGCTCGGCTGGGAACGCTGGATCCGCGTCGCCTGCCGCACCGGCGCCGGAGCGTGGCAGGAGCCCGCAGCGGCCATGCCCGCCGATTTCCTGCTTCCTTATACGTACCATCCGCACATTTACGCGGACAGCAGGGGAGGCGTCTGGCTGATTGCCAAGCTGCGCCGTACCGCGGAGGGAGCGCCGCGCCCGGTGCCGATTGCCAAGGACGGATACCAGCCGCTCGGGCATCGCGGCTTTTACGAGTATTGGGCCACGCGGTTCGACGGCCGGACGTGGAGCGCGCCGTTGGCGCTGCCGGAGAGCCGCGGACGGCTGGGGACGCGCCCCCACGCGGCCCTGGACAGGTCCGGCAATCTGTGGGTGGCGTGGCCGGGCGATAACCGCGCGCCGAAAAACCCGCACCGGCCGGTGCGCGGGCAGGTGTACGCGGGACGTATCGCCGCGCCCGCACAGGCGGCCGAGTTCACCCTGAAGGCGGCGGCGGCGCCGCGAGTCGAGCCCCGGCCCGGACACGCCGCCGAAGCCGCCGATATTCGCGCTCTGCGCGCGTACCGTGCGAACATCGGCGGGCGCCAGTACCGGCTCCTGCGCGGCGACCTGCACCGCCACACCGACCTGAGCTGGGATATCGGCGGCACCACCGACGGCTCGCTTCAGGACTTCTACCGCTACATGATCGACGCGGCGGCCATGGATTTCGGCTCCTCCACCGACCACCAGGGCGGCGCGTGGCCGTACTGGTGGTGGTTCACCCAGAAGCTGACGGACATGTATCATGCGCCGGGCGCCTATGTGCCGATTTTCGGCTACGAGCGCAGCGCGCAGTTCCCCTTCGGGCACCGGAACATTTTCTTCCTGAAACGTTCCGACGCGCGGGTGACGCCGTTCTTCATCAAAGAGGGCACGCCGGGCATGACCCTTCCGGCGGGTCCCCAGGGGGACGAGCCGCCGGTGGGATCGCCCTCGCTGGTGGCTAATGACACCGTGCTGCTGTGGGAGGACATGCGGCGTTATCGCGCGGTGGCGATTTCCCATACCTCGGGCAACAACATGGGAACCGACTGGCGTTTCTGGGATCCCGAGCTCGATCCGCTGGTGGAGATTTTCCAGGGCTGCCGGACGAGCTACGAGCAGGAGGGGGCGCCGCACGCGGCGGTGAAGCCCCGCGACGCCGAGCACATGGGGATTGTCGGCTACCGCCCCGAGGGCATGGTGTCGAATGCGTGGGGCAAGGGCTACAAGCTCGGCACCGTGGCCAGCTCGGATCACTTCTCGACCCACATCTCCTACGCCATGGTGTACGCGCTCACGCCGGACCGCCAGGGAATCCTGGAGGCCATCCGCAAGCGGCGCACCTACGGCGCCACGGACAACATCCTGCTGGACGTGCGCATGGGGGACCACTTCATGGGCGAAGAGTTCAAGCTCTCAGGCAGCGCGCCCATCCAGGTCCGCGCGCGCGGCACCGGGCCGGTGGCGCGGGTGGACATCATCCGCGATTCCGCCGTGATCTACTCGACCGAACCCAAGCGCAGCGAGGTGGCGTTCTCCTACACGGACCGCGCCGCGCCTCCCGGCCGTCACTACTATTACGTGCGGCTGTTGCAGCAGGACGAGATGATCGCCTGGTCGTCGCCGTTCTTCGTGAACTATTGAGGAGCTTTCCGGCTCACGCCGCGGCCGCGTAGGTGTCCCGGTAAACGCCTTTCAGGAACTTGAGGCCTTCGGTGGCGAGCTGCTCGGCCGAATCGGCCAGCTTTCGCCAAATGCAGCAGAGCTTGGCCACGCTCTCGATTTCCGGCGTGAACGACTCGATGGTGATGCAGCCGTCATAGCCCACCTGCTTGAGTGTGAGGAAGAACTGCTTCCACGGCACAAGGCCGGATCCGGGTATGCCGCGCTGATTTTCGCAGGCGTGCACGTATCCCAACTGAGCGCCGGCCTGGAGCACGGCTTGGGCGAAGTCGTCCTCTTCGCGGATCATGTGGAACGTGTCCAGGTGGACCTTGACATTCGGCAGACCCACGTCATTGATGAACTTGACCGCATCGGCGGCCGTGTTGATGAAGTGCGACTCGAAGCGGTTTACCGGTTCGATGCCCAGGATCAGACCGGAACAGCGCTGGGCGTACTCGGCCACCTGGCGATAATTCTCCACGCCCCACTTCCATTCGTCCTCCGAGCGCATCCGGCCGGTGAGGTAGCCCCAGCCGCAGTAAATCATGCCGCCAAACAGTTCCGCGCCCGCCTCGTTGCTGAGGTCGATCAACCGCTTGGAGAATTCGACTCCCGCCCTGCGCACGGCCGGATCGGGTGAGATGACGTTGTATTCGAGGGGCATGCCATAACCCAGGTTGATGGTCAGTCCAAGGTCCGCCGCCGCCGCCTTCACCTTTGCGGCCGGGAAATGGTCCGGGTCGAAGGGAATGATCTCGACGGCGTCGAAGCCCATCTTCTTGCAGGATTCCAGAAGGGGCAGATCCTTCTCCAGGAACGTCTCTCGAAACAATAGCGAGTGAATGCCGAATTTCATGGTTTGCCTCCAATGCCGATCACTCTTATCATCGTTGCCGGCGTCCGGCAATGGGTTTGTTTTACAGCTTTCCGTTAATCTTTTACGGATTCTGCTAAGCTGAAACATGCTCCGAGGCCTCAGGAAGCCGTCCCGGCCGCGGCGCGTGGCCTTGATCTACGATGCCACGCGCGCCTACGACCTGAAGGTGATGGGAGGCGTCGCCGCGTACCTCCGGGAAGGCGCCGGATGGAGCGTCTACATCGAGGAAACGGCCCTGAAGGACCAGCGCCTCCCCGCTCTCGCCTCCTGGCACGGGGACGGCATCATCGCCAACTTCGACAATCCCCGCGTGGTGCGCGCCGTGCTGCAATCGCGGCTGCCGGCCGTGGCCTTCGGCAGCGGCTACGGCTGGTACGATCCCAAGTTCCGTATCCCGTATCTGTTCACGAACAACGGGGCGATCGCCCGCATCGCCGCGGACCATTTGCTCGACCGCGGATTCCGCAATTTCGCGTACTACGGGGGGGTGCGAACCCGCATCAACGGTTGGTCGGTGGAACGGGAGCGCGCTTTCTCCGAGCATGTCGGAAACAGGGGGCGCGAATGCCAGGTCTACCGGGACCGCCGCCAGATTGGCCGGAACTGGGCGTCCCGGCAACGGGCGCTCGTTCGGTGGCTGGCGTCGCTGCCCAAGCCCGTGGGCTTGATGGCCGAAAACGATCAGCGCGCGCGACTGGTTCTGGAGGGCTGCCGCTCGGCCGGTCTGCGGGCGCCGGAGGAAGTGGCCGTGATCGGCGTCGACAACGACGAACTCCTGTGCCAGTTGAGCACCCCGCTGCTCAGCAGCGTCGAACAGGGGTCGCTGCGCATCGGGTACGAAGCGGCCGCCGTGCTGGACCGGATCATGTCCGGGCGCAAGCCCCGCCGGACGAGGATGGTGATCGATCCGATCGGCGTCATGCCGCGCGGATCCACCGACATTTTTGCCGTAGAAGACCGCAAAGTGGCCGAAGCCATGCGCTACGTCTGGGAGCGGGCCTGCGACGGCATCCAGGCGCGCGACGTCGCCGATGCGGTGGGCGTCTCCCGTTCCGGGCTCGACGCCCATTTCAAGCGCGGGCTGGGCCGGACCGTCCGCGCGGCCATCCGTGACGCCCAGTTACAGGCCACCGTGCGGCTGATTTCAGACACCACGCTCTCGCTGAAAGAAATCGCCGGCAAGACCGGCTTCCGGTCCGTGCAGCACATGACCACGGTCTTCAGGCAGGCATTCGGGAATCCCCCGGCCGAGTACCGGCGGACAAGGTTCCGTCTGGCGGCGCTATGATCGTTCGGAGGTCATAACGTTGAGGACACTGCTCGTAGCCGTTTGGCTGTCGGCCTGCGGGCCACTTTGTGCGGCGGACCTGCTGGCCGGGTGGGCGCAGGCCGATATTACGCCGGACCGGCCGGTGGCGCTGGCCGGCCAATTTTACACGCGCATCTCCACATCCGTCCACGATCCGGTGACGGCCACCGCGCTGGCGCTCCAGAGCGGACCGGAGCAGGCCATCATGGTCTCGCTGGACGTGGTCGCCGTGGACAAGCGGCTGCTCGACCTCCTCCGCGTGCGGCTCAAGGCGGCCATTCCCGGGTTCGACGGGCGCAAGCTGATACTGAACGCGACTCACACGCACACCGCGCCGGAAATGAGGGAGGGCAACTACGAAATCCCCGAGGGCGTCATGAAACCCTCCGAGTTCATCGAATTCCTCACGGACAAGGTGGGCGGCGCCGCGGTCGAGGCATGGAAAGCTCGCAGGCCGGCCGGAGTCAGTTGGGCGCTGGGACACGCGGTGCTCGGGTACAACCGCCGGGCGGTGTTCAGCGATGGCCGGGCCACCATGTACGCCAGGCTCGACCGGCCCGAATTCATGGGTATCGAGGGCTACGAAGACCACGCGGTGGAACTCTTCTTCGTGTGGACGCCCGAACGCAGGCTGTCCGGCATCGGGGTCAACGTGGCATGTCCCTCCCAGGTGGCCGAGAGCCAGCACTATATCTCGGCTGATTTCTGGGACGATGCGAGGAAAGAACTCCGCCGCCGGTACGGGCGGGATCTTTTCGTGTTTCCGATGATTGGAGCGGCCGGGGACCAATCGCCGCACGTGCAGATCCGCAAAGCGGCGGAAGCCCGGATGCGGCAACGGTTGGGTATCAGCGAAACCGAACAGATCGCGCGCCGCATCGCCCGCGCCGTGGAAGAGGTCTACCCGGCGGCGGCGGCCGATATCCGGACCGCGGTTCCCTTCGCGCATCGTGTGGAGGAGCTGCGCTTGCCCGTGCGCAAGGTGACGGAAGCGGACCTCGAATGGGCCAGACAGGAGTACGCCCGGCTGGAGAAGGCTCCCGCGGCGCAACCCAACCGCTTCCGGCTGATGCGCCGCGCCCAGGAGGTCATGGAGCGGTACCGCCGCCAGGATCGCGAGACGGAGTTTCCCATAGAGTTGCATGTGCTTCGCCTGGGCGAAACCGCCATTGCGACCAATCCCTTCGAGCTGTTCCTCGATTTCGGGCTGCGCATCAAGGCGCGCAGCCGGGCCGAGCAGACCTTCGTCGTGCAACTCGCCTGCGACTCAGCCGGGTATCTGCCCACGGCCAAAGCCGTGGCGGCCGGCGGCTACGGCGCCGAGATCCCCAGCAACAAGGTGGGGCCGGAAGGCGGCCAGGCGCTTGTGGACCGCACGGTGGCGATCATCGACTCGATGTTCCGATAAAGGCGCGAGAACGGTTCAAGCCACCGAGGCGGCGCTGCGGCGGGGCAGAACCTCTGAGATGCGCTTCAGCGCGGTCTCGCAGCCGGCGCGGTCCACGTCGTAGTGTGTCACGGCGCGCATAAGCCTCTGGTTCACGGGATTGATGAGCACTCCGCGCTCCTTGAGCCGCGCGCTGATCTCCGCCGCCTGCATGCCCGTGCCCTGCACGTCGAAGATGACAATGTTGGTCTGCACCGCGGTGGGATCAAGCCGGATGCCGGGCAGGTTGGCGAGGCCTTCGGCCAGGAAACGCGCGTTGGCGTGATCCTCGGGCAGCCGCCGGGGCGTTTCCTCCAGCGCGATGAGCCCGGCCGCGGCCAGCACTCCCGCCTGCCGCATGCCGCCGCCGAGGCGCTTGCGGTAGAGCCGTCCCGCGGCGATGTGGTCCCGCGCGCCCACCAACATGGAGCCGACGGGCGCGCCGAGGGCCTTGGAGAGGCAGAACATCACCGTGTCCGGTTTCGCGGCAATCTCGCGCACCGGACGGCCGCACGCCGCCGACGCGTTGAAGATGCGGGCGCCATCCATGTGCACGGCCAGTCCCATCGAGTGCGCACCGTCGCAGATCTCCGCGATGGTTTCCAGCGGATACACCGTTCCGCCCGCCATGTTGTGAGTGTTCTCGATCTCGATCAGGCCGGTGGGGGCCGCGTGCGGGCCGAGCGGCCGGATTTCGGCGCGGATGGCGCTCCAGTTGAGAATGCCGCCCTCGGCCGCGATGGGCCGCGCCACGCAACCCGAAAACCACGCCAGCATGGAGAGCTCGTAGTTTAGGATGTGCGCCCGCGATTCGCAGATCACCTCCTGCCCGTGGCGCGTGTGGACCTTGATGCCGATGGTGTTGCCCATGGTTCCGGAGGGCACGAACAGGGCAGCCTCCTTGCCGAGGACCTCCGCGGCGCGCGCTTCCAGGCGGTTGATGGTGGGATCTTCTCCGTACACGTCGTCGCCCACTTCGGCCTCGGCCATGGCGCGGCGCATGGCCGCGGTGGGACGGGTAACGGTATCGCTGCGCAAGTCGATCATGCGATGAACTCCTGAAAGATTTCGTTGGAATAGAGCACTCCGCGGCCGGTGAGGCGCAGGACGGCGCCATCGGTTTCGAGCAGGCCCTGATCGAGGAACCGGCCGATGGGCTCGCGGTAGCGTTGCCACTCTTCGGGCGCGGGCCGCACGCCCTCGGCCAGCCGCAGGCCGATGAAGAAGCGCTCCTCGTCCGGATGCGCCGCTTCGATTTCGGGCGGCTCCGCAAGATACTCGTATACGCTCGACGGGTTCTGCCGGCGCACGCGGCCGTCGAAAGAGCAGGCATCGGCGCCGAAGCCGGCGTAAGGCTCCAGGCGCCAGTACTTCAGGTTGTGCCGCGACTCAAAGCCGGGCCGCGCGAAGTTGGAGATTTCGTAGCGCTTCAGGCCCATCGCGGCCAGGCGCTCCACGGCGAGCTCGTAGAGGTCCGCGGATTCGGGGACTTCACTTGCGCCGTAACGCGCGCCGCCGGCGAGGATCTCGCGGCCCAGGCGGCTGTCCTCATCCACTTCCAGCATGTAGACCGAAACGTGCTCCGGCGCGAGGCGCCCGATCCATTCGAGCGATTCGCTCCAGCCCGCTTCAGTCTGCCCGGAGAGGCCCGCGATGAGATCGATGTTGATGGTGGAGATCCCCGCGTCGCGCAGCAGCGCGATCTCCGAGGCGACGGTTTCCGCCGTGTGCTTGCGGCCCGCGCGCGCGATTTCGAGCGGGACGAACGACTGCACTCCCAGGCTCACGCGAGTGATGCCGGCGGCGGCCCAGGCACGGGCGCGCTCCCGCGTGATGCCGCCGGGCGCGGCTTCGATGGTCGCTTCCTGCCATGGGCGCCCGGGGACCAGCGCCAGCACGCGGGCCAGCGCATCGAGCGGCATGCGGCTGGGCGTGCCGCCGCCCAGGTACACCGTTTCGGGCCGCCACTGCCACGCGTGCCGGGCAATTTCATCGCAGAGCGCGCAAGTGTAGCGCTGCTCCAGCTCGCGCGGAAACACACCGGAGGCGAAGTTACAGAAGGTGCATTTGCCAGCGCAGAACGGGTATGCGATGTAAACACCGGGCACTACTTTCAGTGTATTGATAAACTGCTCTGGATGCGAACTCTGCTGCTGCTGGCCGCCGCGGCACTGGCCCAGGCGCAACTGCCGCATTCGGCGTAGTTTGACCGCGAGCTGTTTCCGGTCCCCGTGGATGTGACGGTGCCCGTGCCGCCGGTTCCGTTTCCCGCCGGTGGAAGGACGCACCTGGTTTACGAAGTGCACGTTACCAATTACGACGACGCCGAAATCCGGCTCGCCGGGCTGCGGGTGAAGGCGGGCGGCGCCACGTGGCATCCTTCACCGCGGAGGAACTGGAACAACCCGCGGGATAATCGCGACCATTGCGCTTATGGCGCGGAAGTCCTGGCCGCAGCCGACGGACGGGTGGCGGCCGTGGTGGACGGCGTTCCCGAAAACGTGGCCATGGAGAGCGAGCCGATCGTGCCGCTCAACGGGAAAACCTTCGCGGGCAACCTGGCGGCGCTCGAGATCGCCGGCGGATACTACGGGTGAAACGCGGAGACGTGCTCGGTTACGTGGGCAACTCGGGCCTTTCGAACGGTCCCCACCTGCTCTTCGGCGTCAACGACGGGCCGTTGCTGCTGGGCTCGGAGGGCGTGCCGTACGTCTTTGACGCGTTCGAAGCCCGGAGGGGACCGGAGGCGCCGCGGACGAAGCACTGGATCGAGCTTCCGCTGCGCGATTGGCTGGTGTTTTTCCCGGAGTGATCTTACGGCACCGCCGCCAGCGGGATGGTCACGTGCCGGATCTTCTTCCGGTTCCAGGTGTAGGTGATGTGCACGTCGCCGTTGGCCGCCTGGATCACCGCCGGGTAGGAGTACTCGCCCGGTTCGGTTTCGAGGGCGCGGAACATGTTCCAGTTTACGCCGTCGCGCGATACCGCCGCGTTCAGCGGGCTCCGGCCCTTCTCGGTGTGGTTGTAGATGATCACGATGCGGCCGTCGCGCAGACCCACCGCGTCGATGCCGCTGTTCGGGTTCGGCAGTGAGGTGGGGCGCGCGGGAGTCCAGGTCAGGCCGCCGTCGGACGAATCCGCGTAGCAGATGCGGCCGATATTCTGCGTGGCGCGCACGAACATCCGCAGCTTCTTGCCGAGCGGCACGATGGCCGGCTGGATGATGCCGCTGGTGCGTCCCCATTCCTGCGCGCCGGGCACCTCATTGGGTCCGGCGCTTCCGGGGCGCCCTCCCGGCTCGGCGACGATGGGGCCGATGCGCGTCCAGGTACGGCCGTTGTCCCGGCTGCGCTCCACCCAACACGCCCAGGAGCGGTAGCTTTCCATGGAGGTGCCGCTGAGGATGGTTCCATCGGCCAGCACCAGCGGCTTGTTCTTGATTGGCCCGTAGAGCCCGGCGGGCAGATGCTCGATGGCGGACCAGGTGCGGCCGCCGTCGCGGCTGGAGCGGCGTCCGGCGGTCCAGGTCTGCGGGGTGGGGCCGAACTTGTAGTACAGCCAGAGCACCTTGTCGCGCGAGTGGAACAACACGGGGTTAAACGCCGCGATGTTCGGCTCGCGCGCCAACTCCACCGGCTCCGACCATTTGCCTCCGGCGAGCCGCGCGCCCCAGACGGCGACATCCGGACGGCCTTCCGCCGTGCCGCCGAACCACGCCGCGAGGAACTCGCCGGGCGCGGTCTCCACAATGGTCGAGGCGTGGCAGGAGGGGAACGGAGCCTGGTCGTAGACGAATTCCTGCGCTCCCGCCACGCCAAACACAGCAAGCAAGCATAGCATTCGACACATAAGCGAACTTCAGCGTATCATGCGAGAATCGAATGGTCATGGGCGGGAAACGCGCACTGGCAGCCGTTCTGTTCACCGCCGCCGCCTGGGGACAGGGCTTCCTTACCCGGCAGGGGCGCACCGTGTTCCCCATAGGCAGTTACGAGTTGCCCGTGGCGGACGAGGAACTGGCCGCCATGTCGAAGGCCGGCTTCAACCTCGTGCGATGCCGCAACCGGGCGGACCTGGACCGCGCCGCACGGGCCGGAATGCTGGGCTGGGTAAGCGTGCCCATGCAACTTGGCGCGGACGGCAAGCTGCGCGCGCTGATAGACGGCGTCCGCGAGCATTCCGCGCTTGCCGTGTGGGAAGGCCCCGACGAGATCGTCTGGAACTTCACCGCGTTCAGCGGACTCCACCGCAGCGGCATCTACAAGCACCCCGACGAGTGGTGGCGGCAGACTCCGGAAGCGTTGAGGTACGCCGAGGGCGAAGCGGCCCGCCTGATGCCCAAGCTGCGCGAGGGCGCGGCGCTGATTCGCAGGCTGGATAGCCGCAACCTCCCGCTGTGGATCAACGAAGCCGCGCGCAGCGACCTGAAGTTCATCCGGCAATATCTGGGCGAGATCGACATCACCGGCTGCGACATCTACCCCATACACGCCAATAGCCGCAAGCCGGCCGAGACCGCCGGCTCCACCGATCGCTACCGGGCCGTGGGAAAAGGCAAGCCGGTGTGGATGGTCTTGCAGGGCTTCGCCTGGGGTGAATTGCAGGGCCGCGACGAGCCGGTCGCCTACCCCACGTTCGCCGAGACGCGCCTGATGGCCTGGGCCGCCATCGCGCACGGCGCGCGCGGCATTCTTTATTGGGGCATGAACGCGAGCAAGCCGCAGCCCGCGTTCCGCGAATCGATCTACGCCATGGCCGCGGAGCTCGCCGCGCTCCAGCCCTTCCTCACCGCGCCGGAAATGCCGGGCGTGCGGGTCAAGGTAATCGACGGCGCGGAGGGCCGGCCCGTGAGCGCGTTCTGCCGCAGCCTGGGCGGGGAGTGGCTGATCGCGCTGGTGAACGAGGCCGGCACGCCGTGCATGGGCGTCGAGGTCAGCGGGCTTGACGCGCTGAATGGCCGCGGCCTGGAATTGCTCTACGGAAGCGAAATCGCCGCGGTCCGCGAGGGCGAGCTGATCGTCCGCCTCATGCCGCACGAAGTGAAGGTCTTCGCCACCGGCCGCGGTTGGGAAGCGCGCCGGGCGGGCCGGGATTTCGGGAAATGATCACGCGCCGCGATTTCGTCACTGCGCCGCCTCTGGCAGCCGCCGCGCCGCGCGGCATCCGCATCGAACCCGACGGCATGCTCGCCGTCAACGGCCGCCGTGAATTCGTGCTCGGGCTGTATCAGATGCCGAACGTGCCGGATCCGTGGAAGTCGGTGCGCGAGGCGGGTTTCAACCTGGTGCATCTGCGCCCGGAGGCCAGACAGTACGACGCCGCGCGCGCCGCCGGCCTGTTCGGCTGGTCCACGACGGGCTCGCTGCCCGAGGCCGGACCGCGGCTGCGCCCCATGGTGGAGGCGCTGAAGGACCATTCCGCACTGCTCTTCTGGGAGACCGAGGACGAGCCCACCTACGTCTACAAGAAGCCGCGTGAGCTGCGGGTGCCGCCGGAGAGGATCGTGGAGACGGCGCGCGCCATCCGCCGGGTCGACAATTCACATCCGATTTATCTGAACCACGCGCCCACCAACCTGGAATCCACTCTGCGCCGCTATAACGAAGCCAGCGACATCGTGGCCACGGACATCTACCCCGTGGCGCCGCGCGGCATCCGCGAGCAGTTCGCGCTGTGGCCGGACGGGCAGCAGGGCGATTTCCTGAATTCGACCGTCAGCCAGGTGGGCCAGTACGCGGACAAGATGCGCCGCGTAGCCGGGCCGGCGCGCGCCGTCTTCATGGTGTTGCAGGCCTTCGCCTGGGAGATGCTGCGCAAGCAGGACCGCGACCCGAAGATGATCCTGTACCCCACGCGGGCCGAGACGCGCTTTATGGCGTACCAGGCCATCGTGCACGGCGCCAACGGGCTGCTGTGGTGGGGCATCCGCCACGCGCCTGCGGGCGCCCCCATGTGGAGGGACCTGGCCGCGGTGGCCGCCGAGCTTCACGGCATCCGCACGGACCTGGCTTCGCCGCGCAGGGAATTGGCGTTGAAGATCGAGTACCACGATACCGGCCACTCGCTCGACCGCGGCATCGAGTGGATCGCGCGGGGGCGGCGGCTGATCGCGGTGAACGCCGACAAGAACCCGGTGGACGCCTCGATTTCCGGCGCGGGCCTCGCCGTGCGCGAGGAGTTCGAGCCCTTCGGGGTGCGCCTCTACCGGTTAAACTAAGGTATTGCAGTCTAACGGATTTCTAGCCGCCGAACGCGCGGTGCTGGCGCGGCTGAACACGCCGGAAAAGATCCAGCGCTTCGTAGACGAGCTGGCATACAACAAGGAAAAGGACGGCGATACCTGCCGCTCGCCGCGCCGCGTGCTGCGCGACCGCACGGCGCATTGCATGGAGGGCGCGCTGTTCGCCGCCGCGGCATTGCGCGTGCACGGGCATCCCCCGCTGCTGCTGGACCTGGAAGCCGAACGCGATGACGACCACGTGCTGGCCATCTTCCGCGCGCGCGGCGGCTGGGGCGCCATCGCCAAATCCAATTTCGCCGGCCTGCGCTTTCGTGAGCCCGTCTACCGCGGCCTGCGCGAGCTGGCGATGTCGTACTTTGAGCATTACTTCAACGAGGCCCGCGAGAAGACGCTGCGGCGCTACTCGCGTCCCGTGAACCTGGCGCGCTTCGACCGCATCGGCTGGATGACCGCGGAAGAGGACCTCTGGGCCATCCCCGAGTACCTCACCACGATTCCGCACACTCGCCTGCTGCGTCCCGGGACACGGCTGTACCGCGTGGATGCGCGCCTGGCGGCCGCGGGCGAGGTCGGGCGGGTGCGGTAGGCCTTACTCGATCGTGCACGGCGGAGCGAATTCCGGCAGTCCCTTCGGCTTCGTGGCCATCCGGCGCAGTTGATACGCGACGCACGGGCCGGTCTTGCCGCCCGTCACAAAGTGGGGAAGCGCCTCGCACAGGCCGTGGGCGAACAGGTTTTTGTAGTAGTCGATGCCGGACTCGACAAGCAAAGTTCGACGGCCCGCGGCGCGCGGCCGGCCTGAAAATGCGCTTCGGCCATCACGTCCAGGTGCCCCGGATCCTTTTCACCCGCCGATGCCGAGGCGGCCTGCGCGTACCGCAGGGCGGTTTCCGGATCGCGCAGCGCGGGCGGCTCGACACGCAACGGCGCCTCGGCACAGAAGACGAGGTCGCGGCCCGCGGCAGCAGCCGGCCCAAGCGCAGGTGGATCTCCGCGGGTGCGGGAATTGCGCGGGTCCGCCGCGATGAGCCGGGTCTCGGGATCGTCTCCGCCGGCGCGTGCCATGCGCTCCAGGGCGCGGCGATAAAGCTCCCGGACCGCGTCAACGCGCTCGACGTTCAGTTCCCAGCCGCTGCCGTGTGTATACCGCACCCATTCCCCCGTGGCCGATTTCCCTGACGATGCGGTAAGTGCCGACGGTACGCCCGATCAGATTTTCGTCTGCTGGTACGGAGCCGGACATGGCTCCATCATGCTACCTCCGCACCGCGGGAGCGATCTTGAAGTACATCTTGTACCCGCCTCGCCACGGGATTACGAATGGGTCCGTGATCTGCTCGCCGGGATTGGCTCTGAGGCGGTCGCCCGGCTCGGCGGTCCAGTTGACGCCGTCAGTCGAAAGAAAGCTGCGCACGACGTTCGCCGCCGGCGAGCGCTGGTCAAAGGCGTAGAGCCGCAGGCGTCCGTCGGGGAGCAGGAGCGGGGCGGTGGTGCCCCAGCCGGGCGGCGAGAGTTCGCCCTCATAGGTGAACCGCCGGCCGTCCGCCGACCGGGCGATGATGGTCGCGGTCCTCGCGAAAACGTACATCCACCACTGCCCCCCGAAGCGGAAGACATCCGGGTCGACCAGCCCGGGATACTCGAAAACGCGGGCCGCCTCGCGGAACCGGATTCCGTCTTCGGAAAGCGCCATGTGGATGGCGTGCGGGTCGGGTCCGGCGGCGGGGTCGCCGGGGTGATTCGATGCCAGGTAGTACAGCAGGAACGTGCCGGATTCATCCCTGAGGATGGAGGGGTCCACGGCCTTCAGAGTGCTCAGTCCGTCAATGTGAAAATCCGGGTTCCGCTCGAATTTCATCCCGTCCTCGGAGACCGCGCACGCCACGGTTTCGGGTTTCCCAGGCTCGCCGGGCGGCTGGACGAAATAGATGAGCACGCGCCGGTCGCCGTCGTTGATGGCGCACGGCACCGAGGCGCGCGAGATGCGGACGCCCTCGTCGCGCGTCCACGCGAGGCCGTCCGGGCTGGTGGCGCTGCCGACCCAGTGCTCTTCGATGCCGCCCTGCTGCGGCGGGTTGGCGGGACCGGCGACGGCCGGTTCGATAAACGACTTGATGGCCATGAGCCAGCCGCCATCGGGTAGTTGCAGCGGCGCGGGATCGGCCACGCCGAGCGCGGCAGGGCCCTCGGGCGGCGGCGTGAGACGATCGCCGTCCTCCGTCTGCCATGACTTTCCGTCCGGTGTGAATGCGGAGCGGATGCGCATGCGCGTACCCGCGCGCGGGTCGCCGTTCACGTGAAAGAAGGTGCGCCAGCCTCCGGGGACTTTCACGGTGTCGGAGACGGAGCCGCCGAGATCGAGCACGGCGCCATCGGTGGTGAAATGCAGCCCGTCCTGGGAGGTACAGCGCAGCAGCCTCGGCCCGAGCGAGACCAGCATGACCCATCCCTCGGGGGTTTCGAACACGTCGGGATCGGTCGCGTTGGGGTAGCGCGGGTCGCGGAAGACCTCGCCGAGCCGCGTCCACTCCAAGCCGTCGGTTGAGGCATAGGCCGCCATGGCCCCGTCCAGGCCCGACTTGACGTAGGCGCGATAGCTTCCATCGTCCAGGCGGACGACGTTGGGGTCCACCTCGCGTAGGTTCGTGTTCACGCGCCGCCACAAACCCGCGGCGTCCTTCCGCATGGCGCCGATGCCCTGCCGCCCTTCGGCGGCGTCCACAAACAGGACAATCGGCTGTTCGTCCGGGCCAAGGAACAACTCCGGCACGGAAGCCTGCTCGGCGAGCACTTCCGGCTGGATCACCCAATTCAGACCGTCGTCCGACGCGGCGAGAAGCACGCGGTGATTCCACGGGCCGTCCTGGGGGCGCAGCGCGAGGGGAAACAGCGCGAGGATGATCGACGCAGGTATGAGGCGTGTTGGCATGATATGCGGCTTCGGACCCTTACGCCTGTTATAGTCCGCCGGAGAGCGTGGGGCAAGCGAGCCGTCAGGCAAGGTGATGCGGCTGTTCAGCTCCAGTAATTCCGATCCAGGCTGCGGTACTGTACCGCCTCGGCCACGTGCTTCGCGGATACGCCCGGCGCGCCGTCCAAATCAGCGATGGTGCGCGCCACCTTGAGAATCCGGTCGTGCGCGCGGGCGGACAGACCCATCCGGCGCACGGCCATCTCCAGCGTCCGCTCGCCGGCGTCGTCCAGTGCGCAGAGCTTGCGAATCAGGCGCGAAGGCATCCTGGAGTTGTAGAAGCCCCGCCGCGCTTGCGCCTCGCGCACACCGTCCACGCGGGCGCGGATCTCAGCGGAGGACTCGCCGCCCGAGTCTGTCCGCAGTTCCTTGTAGGGGACCGCCGGAACCTCGATGTGGATGTCGATGCGGTCGAGCAGCGGCCCGCTGATCTTGCCGAGATACCTCTGGATGATGCCCGGCGTGCAGCGGCATTCGCGCGTGGCATCGCCGAAGAACCCGCACGGGCACGGGTTCATGGCGGCGACCAGCATGAAATTCGCCGGAAACGAAAGCGTCATGTTGGCTCGGGCAATCGTCACGGAGGTGTCTTCGAGCGGTTGCCGCAGCAGCTCCAGCACATTGCGCGGGAACTCCGGCAGTTCGTCCAGGAACAACACGCCGTTGTGCGAAAGGCTGACCTCGCCGGGACGCGGCATGCCTGCGCCGCCGCCGATCAACCCGGCGTCCGAAATGGTGTGGTGCGGTGAACGGAACGGCCGCTCCCGCAGCAGCCCCGCGCCGGGCGGCAGCATGCCGGCCACGCTGTAGATCTTGGTCGTCTCAATCGCTTCCGGAAAGGTCAGTTCCGGAAGCACGCCTGGCAGGCGCTTGGCGAGCATGGTCTTTCCGGAGCCGGGCGGTCCGATCATCAGCACGTTGTGGCCGCCCGCGGCCGCCACCATGATGGCGCGTTTGGCGGTAGCCTGCCCGCGGATGTCGCGGAAATCGAGTTGGCTCCCCTCCGGCGCCGCCTGGCCGTTCGGACGCGCGGCGGCGGGAGCGAACGACCCCTGTCCGGTGACCAGCGCGACCACCTCGCCCACGTGCCGCACGCCGTACACCGAAATGCCCTCGACCACCGCCGCCTCGGCCGCGTTCTCCACCGGGACCACCAGGTTCGGAATGCCGGCATCGCGCGCGCACACCGCCACGGGCAGCACGCCGTGGACGGGGCGCAGGCCGCCATCGAGCGACAACTCGCCGACCAGCAGGTGCCGGTCCAGGTTCGCCACCAACCCCATCGCGCCCAGGATGCCGACGGCAATGGGCAGGTCGAAGCCCGCGCCCTCCTTTCGCAGGTTGGCGGGGGCCAGGTTGATGGTCACCGCCTTGTTGGGGAAGCCGAAACCCGAGTTGATGAGCGCGCTCTTGATGCGCTCCCGGCTTTCGCGCACCGCAGTGTCGGGCATTCCCACTGTAATGAAATCGCGCGCCGAGCCGGACCGGTACATGTCCACTTCGACATCGATCAGGTGAGCATCGATGCCGTATACGGCGGCGCTGCGGGTCTTGAACAGCGCCATGATCCTTGGTTTATCTCCCGAACAGTTCCATGCGGGTCATCCACCGGGCCAGCAGGTCCGTCCACATATCCGAAGCCTTGCCCTTCTTGTTCATGCCGAACCCGTGGCCGCCGTCGGCGAAGACGTGCAACTCCGCCGGACGTTTAGCCTTCTTCCAGTTGTCGGCCAGCCCGGTCGCAGTGGCGGTCATGCGTTCGTTGTCGTCGTGCGCCACGGCGATGAACAGCGGCGGCGCATCCGCCGGCGTTTGGTAGCCTTCGGGGGCGACAGCGTAAATCGGTATGGCGAAATCCGGACGGCTCTCGGGCGTGTACCGGGTGGCGACGCCGATGGTCAGGTACCCTCCCGCTGAAAAGCCCATGATCCCGATCCGCTTGGGATCGAGCTTCCAATCGGCGGCGCGCTGGCGCACGGTTTTCATCGCCAGCAAGCCATCCTCGATGGCGGCCTTCTGGCTTGCCTCGCGGCTCTCCAGCCCCACGCGGTACCGCAGCACGAACGCCATGACGCCTCGCTCGTTCAGCCAGCGGGCCACATCGCGGCCTTCGTGCTCGATGGCGAGAATGGTGAAGCCGCCGCCCGGCGCCACCACCACGGCCGCGCCGTTCGGCTTCGCTGCCGGGTAAACCTCCATCACGGGCCGCTGAACTTTTCTGACCCACTTCTCCGCCGGGCTCTTTACGTGCTGATTGTTCGCGGGCGGCGTGTACCACTCCTCGCCCGCCGGCAGATCGGGCCGCAGCACAATTTCCTGCGGGCCCGCACCCCGCATGGCGCAGGCGCCCAGAAACAGGCAGACAAACCACGCTGTTTTCATAGGAAATGAAAGCACCTATTCTACATGAATTACGACGCGATATTCTGGAAATTCATGGACCCGGCGCTTCAGCGCGAGCTCGAATATCACCAACGCCTGTACGGCGGATTCGCGCAGCGGCACTTCGCGCGCCCGGCGGTGCGCGCGCTGCGCGCCCACATGACGGCGCGGCTGCTGCGGCTGGGGAAGACCGGCCGCGTGCTCAGCCTGGGGTGCGGCATCGGCGACACCGAACTGCTGCTCGCCCCCCACGTCGCAGAGATCACCGGCATCGACATTTCGCCCGCGGCGGTGCGGCAGGCGCGCGAGGACGCGGCGCGCCGCGGGGCGCGCAACGCGCGCTTCCTCGAAGCGACGCTGGAGGCCGCCCCGCCCGGCCCCTACGACCTCATCTTCGGCATCTTCTTTCTGCACCATCTGCCCGATGCCACGCTCGCCGCAGCTCCCGCGCAGATCAGCGCGCTGCTCGCTCCGGGCGGCGTCTTCTACTCCCTCGACCCGAGCCGGCGGCGCCTTTCGGGCGCGGTGGGCAACCTGCTCTTCCCCGCCCTCATGCGCAAGTATCAGTCGCCGGACGAGCGCGAGCTGGCGCCGGAGGAAACCGCGGCGCTGTTCCTCCGGGCGGGCTTCGAGTGCCGCGCAGGCATGTACGATTTCGTCTCCTCGCCGCTCGCCGGCCTGCTGCCCGGATGGGCTGCGGGCTATCGCGCGGCGCGCGTGCTGGATGAAGCGCTGGTGCGGACGCCGGTGTTGAAACGTTACGGCAGCAACTTCGAGATCGTGGCTACGCGGCCGCCCCGCCCCGGATCACGTACTTGATTCCGACGGGCGCGACTTCCGGGTTGTCGTAAGTCGCCAGGCTGTTCACCGCCGCCGGATCGAACACTGTTATGTCCGCGCGCAAGCCCGGGGCAAGCCGGCCGCGGTCGGCGAGGCCGAAGCACTCTGCCGGCATGCCGGTGATCTTGTAGACCGCCTGCTCCAGCGGCATCCAGCGGCGCTCGCGCACGAACTTTCCGAGCAGCAGAGGGAAAGTCCCCCAGAGGCGCGGGTGCGGGCGGCCCCTGACAAAGAAGCCGTCGCTGATCACCATGGAGAGCGGGTGCGTGAGGGTGGCGCGCAGGTTCTCCTCGCTCTGATTGAAGGAGATGAAAATGACCTCGGGGTCTTCCTCGATCAGTTGCAGGGCGGCCTCGGCCGGATCCGCGCCGCGCTCGGCCGCGATCGTCACCATGTCGCGGCCGCCCACCCATACGTCGCTCCAGCGGCCGGTGAGAGACGCTGTCTCCGCCGCCACTTTCCGGCGCTCGACACGGCCGGCCAGGCGCGCGAGCAGCCCGGGCAAACCGCCCTCCAGCGCCCATTGCGGCAGGTTCTCCGTGAGCACGCTGCTGCCCGCCACGTAGGGATAGCAGTCAAAAGTCACGTCCACGCCTTGGGCGCGGGCCTTCTCGATGTGTTCGATGGCTTCGGCCTGCCGCCCCCAGTTGGCCGGACCCACCGCCTGCATGTGCGAGATCTGCAAACGGCAGCCGCTGCGGCGCGCGATGTCGAGCTGTTCGTCCACCGCCTCCACCAGCCTGCTCATGTAGTCGCGGATGTGGCTGGTGTAGATCTTGCCTTTGCGCGCCACCACGCGGCACAGCCGCACCAACTCCTCGGCGGGCGCGTCCGCCATGGGCGCGTACATCAAGCCGGTGGAGAGTCCCGCGGCGCCCTGGTCCAGGCATTCCTCCAGCAGGCGCTCCATTGCGGCCACACCGCTCGAAGCCACGCGCAGGCTGCCGTGGCCCACCAGCGTGACCACGTCCACCGCGCGCGCCGAGCGCCGCACCTCGTCCAGGTAGGCGCGGGCGTCGCGCCAGCCCCAATCGTTGTTGCCGCACAGCAGGCCGTTGCCGAAATCGCGCAACGCGCCGGCATCGCGCATGGGGTAAGGCGAGAAGCCGCAGTTGCCCACCACTTCGGTGGTCACTCCCTGGCGCGGCTTTTCCGGACGGTTGTGGAGCACCTGCAAGTCGGAATGGGTGTGGCCGTCGATGAATCCCGGCGCCACCGCCAGCCCTGTGCAATCCACCACGCGGGCGCCGGCGGGCGCCGGGACGCGGCCCACCGCGGCAATGCGGCCCTCCACGATCAGCACGTCGCCCGCCGAAGGCGGGGCGCCGGTGCCGTCGTAGATGGTTCCGTTCCGCAGGATCACCATGGACTTCAGCGTATCAGGTAGTCTCATAATATGAACCGACGCGCATTTCTCGCGGCCATGGCCGCGGCGCCAGCCGCCGCGCAAACCGGCGAAGGCTTCACCTCGCTTTTCGACGGCCAGAGTTTGAATGGCTGGAGCGTTGCGGACGGTCCGCCCACCGCGTTCGCCGTTGAAGACGGCGCCATCGTGGCGCGCCCCGGCCCGGGTTACCCCGCCTGGCTGCGCTCGGCGCGCGAATACGAGAACTTCGATTTCCAGGGCGAGTTCTTCATCAAAGGCTGGATGGATTCCGGCATTTACATCCACGCGCCCGAGTTCGGCAACTGCATCTGGACCGGCATGGACTTCCACCTGTTCCACAACAACCAGGAAAAGCCGGACATCAGCTCCATGGGAGCGCTGCTGCCTGTAGTGCCGCCGCTCAAGATCAACGTGAAAAACAAGGGCGAGTGGAACACTTTCCGCATTCTCATGGACTGGCCGCGCTTCCAGGCGTGGACCAACGGCGAGCTCGTGCAGGACGTCAACTGCGAGGCCGTTCCTGAGCTGCGCCACCGCCTGCGCAGCGGCTACCTCGGCTTGCAGTCGCTCTCCTATCCCATACGTTTCCGCAACCTGCGCATCCGCGAGCTGCCGGGAAAGGAGAAATGGGAGACGCTCTACGGATCGCCGGCCGACATGAGCAAGTGGTACGTCTCCGAAGGCGAGCCGAATTTCCAGACGCTGGGGCCCGTGCTGCGCACCGACGGCCACGGCCACATCGCCACACGCGAAAAGTACCGGGACTTCGAACTTCAGCTTTATGTGCGGCACGCGCTGCACCATAACGGCGGTGTGCTCTTCCGCAGCGAGGGCAAGGGGCTGAAGAGCGCTTATCATTACGAGATTCAACTGCACGACGTGGAGGGCGCGCACTACCCCACCGGCTCGCTGTACTACTTCAAGCGCGCCGCGTACCCGCGCATCCGCGCCGAAGAGTGGTGGCCCATGCAGCTCATCGTCAAAGACCGCTGGTGCCTGGTGCGCATCAACGGCGAAACCGTGCTGGAGTACGACCGGCTCGAGAATCTCAACGCGGGCTCCATCGAATTGCAGGCGCACCAGAAGGGCGCCTGGGAAGAGTTCCGGCGCGTGCGGATCAAGCGGCTATGATCGCGCTTCTGGCGTTGCTCATGATGGCGGATTTCGACCAGCAGCAGGCGGCGCGCTTCGCGCAGATGGCGCTCGATTGCGTACACAAGGAGTACCCCAACAAGCTTGCCCACAGCCTTGAATCCGACGCCGACGTAAAGCCGCCGCGGGCATTGACGCCCGCCTTCTACGGCTGCTACGACTGGCACTCCTCGGTGCACGGCCACTGGCTGCTGGCGCGGTTGGCCCGCAGCTTCCCGCGGGCGGAATTCGCGCCCCGCGCCCGCGCGGAGCTGGCGCGCAGCCTGACTCCGGCCAACATCGCGGCCGAGGCCGCGTATCTGAACGCGCCGGGACGGGCGAGTTTCGAGCGGCCCTACGGCCTGGCGTGGCTGCTGCAACTCGCCGCGGAGCTTCGCCAGTGGAATGACACGGAGGCGAAGCGCTGGGCGGCGGCGCTCACGCCGCTGGAACGCGCCGCGGTGGAGCGCCTTTCCGCGTGGCTGCCGAAACTTTCGCGGCCGGTGCGCTCGGGCGAGCACAGCCAGACGGCCTTCGCGCTCGGCCTGATGCTCGATTGGGCGCGCGTGGCGGGCGATGCGGCCTTCCGGTCGCTGCTCGAATCGCGCAGCCTGGAGTTTTACGCCGCCGACACCGCGTGTCCTCTCCATTACGAACCTTCGGGCGAGGATTTTTTATCGCCGTGTTTGGCGGAAGCGGACGTAATGCGGCGCGTGCTGCCGCCGGCCCGGTTCGCCGCGTGGCTCTCGAAATTCCTGCCATCCATCGCGGGACTCGGGCCCGCGGTGGTTACGGACCCGGGCGATCCGAAACTGGTCCACCTGGCGGGATTGAACCTGAGCCGGGCGTGGATGTTGAGCGCGATTGCGAAAGCGCTGCCCGCGGGTGACGCGCGGCGCAAGACGTACGAAGCATCGGCCGCGACGCATCGGAAAGCGGGGCTCGCCGCGATCACGGACGAGCATTACGAAGGCGGGCACTGGCTGGGCACGTTCGCGGCGTATTGCAGCTACTGACGCTCCATCCGGGCGAGCTTCTTATAAAGCGTGCGCCGCTGAATGCCCAAAATCTCCGCTGCGCGCGTCTTGTTGCCGCCGGTCTCCTCCAGCACCCGCAGGATCTGGCGGCGTTCCACTTCGCCGAGCTCGCGGCTGTCCTCCTCCTCCACCTCGGATTGACTGAGAGCGGCGCGCACGGCTTCGGCGTCAACGGCCCCGGGCCGGCTCAGCGCGACCAGCCGCCGTACTACGTTCTGCAATTCGCGCACGTTGCCGGGCCATTCGTGCCGCTCCAGGGCGCCCATGGCGTCCGGGCCGAGCGCAAGCGGCGCTTCGCCCAGAAAACGGCGTACCAAGTGCGGGATGTCCGCGCGGCGTTCGCGCAGCGGCGGCACGTCGATGCGCAG
Organism: Bryobacteraceae bacterium; assembly: GCA_041946965.1. Classification (GTDB taxonomy): domain Bacteria; phylum Acidobacteriota; class Terriglobia; order Bryobacterales; family Bryobacteraceae; genus JBHGBM01. The sequence continues at coordinate 32,744 of JBHGBM010000024.1, read as the reverse complement.
TACGTTGATGCGGTAGTACAGATCCTCGCGAAAGCGGCCTTCGCGCAGCATCGTTTCGAGCTGGCGATTGGTGGCGGCGATGACGCGCACGTCGGCCCGGCGCGGCGCCCCGGAGCCCACCGGCCGGTATTCGCGTTCCTGAAGAAAGCGCAGCAGCTTAGGCTGAAATTCCAGGGGAATCTCGCCGATTTCGTCCAAAAACACCGTGCCGCCGCGCGCGGCTTCCACCACACCCGTGCGGTCGCGGTCCGCCCCGGTGAAAGCGCCGCGCACAGAGCCGAACAGCTCCGATTCCCAAAGCGTCCCCGGCACCGCACCCGAGTCCACGGCAACAAACGGAGCGCGGGCGCGGGCGCTGTGGTCGTGAATGGCGCGCGCCACCAGTTCCTTTCCCGCGCCGGTCTCGCCGGTGATCAGCACCGTGTCATCGGAGCGGGCGAAGCGCGCGATGCGCTTATACACCTCGACCATGGCGGGCGAAAAGCCCACCATCTCGCCAAACGCGCCCAGGTCTTCGGCCGCGGGCCCGGGATCCACGGGCGCGGCGCAGGCGCGCTCCACCGCCCCGAGCAGCGCGCTCATTTCGAACGGCTTCGCCAGGTACTCGAACGCCCCGCCCGTTTCGGCCTCCACGGCAGTGGAAACCGAGGCGCGCGCGGTCATCAGGATGACAGCCGCACGCGGGTTGGCGGCGCGCGCCTCCCGCAGCACGTCGAGGCCCGTGACCCGGTCGATGTAGATGTCGCTCACAATCACGGGATAGCCGCCGGCGCGGATCGCCTCCAGCGCGTCTTCGCCGTCGTTGGCGACCGCAACCTCGTAACCCTTGGCGCGCAGCATGCGCGCAACCGTGGAGGTGATGGACTCGTCGTCGTCGATCACCAGGATGCGCGGCTTGCTCATCCGTTTCCCTTCGGCAGCACGATGGCGAACCGCGAGCCCGCCCCCGGACGGCTCTTCACCTGCACTTCGCCGCCGTGTTGCGCCACAATCTCCTTCACCAGCGCGAGCCCTATGCCCGCGCCTTCCTCGGCGGCGCCCGGCGCGCGATAGAACCGCTCGAAGATGCGGCGCTGTTCGCCGGCGGCAATCCCGCAACCCTCGTCGGCGACGCTGATGCGCACGCGCGGGCCGTCCTCAATGGCGACGTGCACCGTCGAGCGCTTCGGGCTGTACTTCACCGCGTTGGTCAGCAGGTTGTAGACCGCGAGCGAAAGCAACCCGGGATCGGCCTGCACGGTCACCGCGGGGGTCCTGGCCTCGATCTGGATCTGCTTGCGCGAGGCGTACAGCCGCGCGCGCTCCAGCACCTCGGCGCACAGCGCATCGAGGGCCACCGGCTGCTTCTCCAGCGCGAGCGTCCCCGCGGAGATGCGCTCCACGCTGAGAAAGGCGCGCACGATTTCCGCCAGCCGCTTGGATTCCTTGTGGATCAGACCGGCGATCTCGGCGCGTTCGCCCGCGGGCACCGTCTCTCCGGCGATCAGCTCGCTCGATCCCTGGATGGCCGTGAGCGGCGTGCCGATTTCATGAGCGATGGCCTGCACGCGGAAAGCGGACTCGCGGCGGCGCGCTTCCGATTCGCGCCACGCCGCCACGGCCAGCGCGTACTCTCCCGCTCCGCCGATGGCGGAGGCCGCCGCGAACACCGCCAGCATGGACGCCAGCGGCCAGATCGATCCCATGCGCAGCGCCAGACCGCAGAAGACCACCAGGACCGCGCACCCGGCCGCCAGGGCCAGCAGGAGCGCCGCGCCCCGCAGCCGCACCGCGGCCCACAGAAACGCCACGCAAAGGAACACGTAAGCGGCCATTTCGACGGCAGGCGCGACCGGCGCCAGGAAGGCCTGGTCCGCAAGGGTCCGGACAATATTGGCGTGGACCTCGACGCCGCTCATGCCGAGCCCCGAGGAGACCGGAGTAAACATACGGTCGCCGCCGCCCTGCGCCGTCACGCCGACGATCACGGTCTTGCCGCGAAACCGCGAGATGTCGGCGCTGCCGTCCAGCACGGAGCCCAGCGAGATACGCTCGAAAGCGCCTTCCGGGCCCGCAAAATTGATCCACATGCGCCGTTCGTCGGCCTCGGCGGGAATGCGCGCGCCGCCGGCGGTGAGAAATGCGCGGGCCTCGACGGGCCGTTCCGCGCCGTACACAGTCTCAAAAGCGAGCGCCCACAAACGCCTTCCGGCAGCCGCTTTGGCCAGCAGCACGGAGCGCACCACGCCATCCGGATCCGGCGCCGCGTGCACATGTCCAAGGGCGCCAGCGTCGCGCAACCGAGGCGCAGGAAGGATCCACTCCGCCCCCTCGCCGGCTTCAATCGCGGCGCCGAGAACCACCCGCGGGAACCGTGCCAGCGCCCGCGCCAGCCGGCCGTCTTCCGGGCGTTCCCCCGCCAGCAGCAGGTCCACCGCCAGCGTGCGCGGCCTGGCCACGGCCACCGCTTCCAGCGCCTGGGCCAGCAGGCCGCGGTCGAGCGGCAATGGCCCATATCGGGCAGCGGTCTGGTCGTCAATGGCCAGCAGCGCCACGCGGCTGTCCACCGCCGGGCCGCGCAGTCGCACCATGAGGTCGTAGCACGCCGCGTTCATCTGCTGGGTAAAACCGTTCCACGCCAGCAACGGGACGAGCGCGGCGAGCGCCACCCCATAGCCCAACCTGATCATCCCCGGTCGCTTCACTTCACTCCAATATATCCGCTCTACATCTTGGCACGCGACGTGCACTGTGGAGGTTTCCGTGCGCGTAATTCTGATCTTCGCGCTGGCGGCAGTGGCCGCGCGCGCCGAAAACCCGTTCGCCGCCATCGAGGCCCGGATCTCCCGCCGGCTGGACGAGACCCTGATGCGGGCTGCCGCCCCCGCGCCGCCGCACGCCCCCGCCGCACGCGCGGCGCTGGAACCGGCGCGGGAGCCGACCGGGCTCGCCGGCATCCTGCGCAGCGAAGGTGTGCCGCCGGAACTGGTGGCGGTGGCCAAGGTGGAAAGCGGCTTCCGCCCGGACGCGCTCTCGCCCAAGGGCGCGCGCGGCATGTGGCAACTGATGCCGGAAACCGCCGAGCGGTACGGGCTCAGGGTCTCCGGCGCCCGCGATGAGCGCCTCGACGCCGTCCGTTCCACGCAGGCCGCGGCGCGCTACTTGCGCGACCTCTACGGCCTGTTCCGCGCGTGGCCGCTGGCGCTCGCCGCCTATAACGCGGGTGAAAACACGGTGTTGCGCGCCATCGAGCGGGCCGGCGCGCGCGAGTTCGCGGCTATCCGCAGCTATCTCCCGCTGGAGACTCGCAACTACGTTCCCGCGGTGCTTGCGGCCATGCGGGGCGCCTCAAATCAGGCAATCGGTGGCCGAACTGCGGCATGGACTTTTTGAAAGGACTGTAATATGAAGACCCTCGCTACTATGATCCTGGCCGGCGTCCTCGCTGTGGGCGCCGCCCCTAAGAACTACACCGGCGTCATCACCGACACCATGTGCGGCGCCAACCACGCTCACATGGGCGTGAAACCGGATGAGAAATGCGTGCGCGAATGCGTGAAGCAGGGCTACAAGTACGCCCTGCTGGTGGGCAAAGACATGTACGTGCTCAGCGACCAGCAGACGCCCGAAAAGTTCGCCGGCCGGAAGGTGAACGTCACCGGCACGCTCTACGAGAAAACCAGGATCATCAAGGTCGAGAACATCCAGCCGGCGAAGTAGCCGCTAGCCCGCCCAGTTGACCTTCGTCTGCTTTTCCACCTTGGCGGGGTCCCACTCGATGCCGAAGCCCGGCCGGTCCGGAAGCGCGAGCTTCCCGCGCACCGGCCGCGGCGCGTCTTTTTCGAAGTGGTAGTACGACCCCATCTTGATGATGAGGTACTCGGCCAGCGGACAGGTCATGGGCGACTGGCTCCCCACCACGTGCAGCGCCGCGTGGATGCTGTGGCCGTGGGGGATCACCTGCGCGTCGTGCAGCGACGCCACGGTGCAGATCTTGAGCAGCTCGCTGGCGCCGCCGCACCACTCCGGGTCGGCCTGAACCACGTGGAGCGCCCCCGCGTTCAGATACTGTTCCACTTCCCAGCGGCCGTACAGGTGCTCGCCGGAAGCCACCGGAAAGCCGATGGCGCGGCGCAGCGCCGCGAAGCTCTCGATCTTCTCGGGGTGGAAGGCTTCCTCGATCCAGTGCGGACGCCAGCGTTCCACCTGCCTGGCCCACTCCAGGGCGTAGGTGAGATCCCAGCCGTTGTAGGCGTCGAACATGAGGTGCACATCGTCGCCCACCGCTTCGCGCAGGATGCGCACCGTCTCCACGTTCTTCCTGAGCCCCTCGGGGCCGTCGCCGGGACCGTAGGCGAGGAACCATTTCTGGTAGCGGTAGCCTTCTTCCTTGAGCGCGGCGGCGCGGCGTGACATGGCGTCCGGCTCGAGCGAATAGCCCAGGCAGCTCGCATACGCCTCCACGCTCTCGCGCGTGGGCCCGCCGAGCAGGCGGTACACGGGGGTTTCGAAATAGCGGCCGCGCAGGTCCCAAAGCGCGTTATCCACCGCACTGATGCCCATCATGAAAAGGCCCCGGCGCGAGTGGCGGTTGGAGCGATGCATCTGGTCCCACAGCGCCTCGCCCGCCAGCGCGTCCTTGCCCATCAGGAACGGCCGCAGTTGCTGGTCCACCACGATGGCGGCGTCCTTGTCCACGGGCCCGTAAGTGCCCTCCACGCCCTCGGCGGTCTTGATCTTGAGGTACAGCGCGGAGACGGACGCGAGACGGGCGACGGGTTTCCCGTCGCGGTACGGCTTGGGCCGCAGTTCGTCGTAAACGTGCAGCGGATTCACCTGGTGCTGCCGGTTCACCCCGGTGGCGGCTTCCCTGTGGCCCTCGAGTTTCCAGATCTCCACCGCCGAAATCCTGAGCCGCGCGCCCCTCGGTGCGAGCGCGGCCAGGGATGAGAACACGAACTCGCGACGCCGCATGTGGGGATTGTACCGCGCTACCGCGGCCGGCATGCGCCCATCCGCGCCACCGCCAGCGCGGCGAGCGCCATGGCGAACCCGGCCAGCGCGTCGACGGCGTAGTGGTACCGGCCGTATACCGTGGCGATCGCGATCAGCACCGCCGTAATCACCAGCCCGCGCCCCAGCCACGGCTTTTCGGGCAGGGCGCGGATGGCCCCGAACGCCGCGCCGAATGCGCCTGAAACGTGCGCGCTCGGAAACACGCTGGTGTGGATGCCGTGGCCCGCCAGCAGCCACCAGTTGAAGCGGCGGAAGATCGTGTCGTACTGCGGGAAGTCTTCGCCCGGAAAGACCGTGCGCGGCGGTTCCGAAGGCCAGAACGGAAATTGCAGGTAGGAGAAGAACACGCTCAGCAGGAACACGAACAGCAGGCGGTCGGCACGCTCGCGGCGATGGTACACATACAGCATCGCCATGACGAACAGCCCGAGAGTGTACACCACCGCGTAGCAGATCTCCAGCAGCGATGGCAGCACGGGACCGAGCGACTCGATGGCCGCCTGCAACCCACCGCGCAGTATCGCACGGTCCCACACCACCCAGGAGCTCTCGAGTTCGCGCCCGGCGTGCGGCTGCGCAAACCAGCCCATCTCGCGGTAGATCAGCAGCGCAAGCGGGAACGGATACCAGTCCCGCATGATCCCCAACAGGCTGTTGCCGCGCAACGAGTGCGCGTACGCCAGCAGCGGATAACTTGCCAGCACCGTCAGGTTCAGCAGGATGACGGAGGCGGTGACGCGCCCGCTCACGGGCAGCAGGGCCGACATCGCCGCCGTGTAAATGTAGGCGGCAACCAGCACCCACTCGGAGCGGCGCATACCAGGCTATTTCACTGTGCCCAAATGCCTGTCGAACCACTGGAGCGTTTCCGTGACGAGTTCCTTTCGGGGAACCGAGTGGCCCGACTCGAACAGCAGGTGCCGCTTGTCTTTGGCGGGCGAGCCCAGCGACTGAAACATGGGTGCCTGGGAGGTGTCGACGGGGAAGACAAAATCGTACTTGCCGTTCAACATCAGGACTGGAATCTTCACGCGTGGCGCGAAGTTGATCTGCTCCACTTCGGGCGGACCCTTTTGCTGCCAGAAACCGCCGATGGCCCAGACTGCCGCGCGGCAGCGATCCTCGAGCGCGAGCAGGATGGGACCCATCGTCGAGCCCCAACTGTTTCCGTAATAGCCGATTTTGCGCGAATCGATGTCGCTGCGCGTTTCCAGGTAGTCGATGCTTCGCGCGAAATCCTTGTACCACTGAACCACGTGATCGCGAAAACCGCTGGTCATATTGGGGCGGTCGGAGAGCAGGCCGTCGCCGCGTTCGTAAGTGGACTTGTATACCGGATACAGAACCGCCCGCCCGCTCCGAACCAGAAAATCGAAGCTGGCGGAACGCTGCGCCGCGACTTGCGGCGTATTCGGCCCGAAGCGCCGCGTCCGGAGGGTTGAGGAACCAGGGAAGAAAACAATGGTTTGATACGGCGGCTCGACGCCGCGAGGCAGGTAAAGATAGGCCGTGACACGTTCACCGCCGTAGGCCGCGTGGAACGTCACCTTCTGGAGTTTCCAGTGTTCGGCGGAGTCCTCGGTCGATTCGACGGCCGGATCGAGCCTCGTTTTGTCGTACGCATAGAAGCTGCGATAGATGCGGAACGCGTCGTCGGCCGCGGGCTTTTCGCGCTGGTAATCGCGCCGGGCCGTCTCGGCCGGGCTCTGCAACTGCGCCGAGACCGGCGAGAGGAACTTCACGCAGCGAAAGCCATAGGTGGCCAGCCGCGAGATGGGGGTCTGCGCGTCCGGGTCGTTGAACATGTAAACGGGCTCGTTCCACGCCCCGCCCAGAATGTAACGCCGCCGGCCGGGCGCGTCCGCCGCATTCCAGCACCACTCCTTTACGTTTCCGGCCAGATCGAAGGCGCCGTGCGGATTCATGCCGAGGTGCTTGCCCGCGGGCGCGGGACCCTGCCCGAAAAAGTTGCTCAGCCGGGTCACTGGAGAGATGTTGCGGAACCCGGAGGCGGTCCAGGCCGGCTTGAGATCGCGGTGCACGATGCCCGCGCGGTGCGCGGCGGCGATGGCCGCACTCAGTTCGGTGGCGTATCCGATGGCCGCGTCGAAATCCAGGCCGTTCGGGCCGATCGTCTCCCGCAAAGTCCGGCCCTGGACGTACTCCATGGCGATGAAGTCCACGCCCGCGGACGAGTCGATATCGTGAATCGTGACGATGTTGGAGTCATTCAGCGCCGAGGCCGCTTTAGCCTCTTGCACAAAACGGCGTTTGCGGTCGGGATCCGCCACCCGGTCGGGGGGAAGAACCTTCAGAGCCACGGGCCGGCCCAGGTGCGTGTCGTACGCTTTATAGACGACACCCATGCCTCCCTCGCCCAGTTTCTCGAGGATTCTGTAATGCCCGATCGTCTCGCCAATCAACTGCGGGACCTCTGGGATACTGTACTGCCGGCCCGGGAGCGCGGCAAGGGGTACCGCAATACAAAGCCGGAGTACCCTATTAGGGATGGGTTCCAACCTGCCTCCCAGCGTCCGCCTGGTTTCTCTCGATGTTTTCCGCGGGGCGACCATCGCCTCCATGATCCTGGTCAACAACGCCGGCGATTGGGATCACGTTTACCCACCCCTGCTTCATGCCAGATGGCACGGGTGGACCTTCACGGACCTGATTTATCCGTTTTTCCTCTGGATCGCCGGCGTGGCCATGACGCTATCGTTCGCGCGCCGCATGGAGCGCGGGGCGGACCGCGTCAAACTGCTCGGGCACGTTCTACGGCGCTCCGCCGTCATCTTCGCGCTGGGGCTGTTGCTGAACGGCTTTCCCTATTACCGGCTGGACACCATCCGCATCCCCGGCGTGTTGCAGCGCATCGCCATCTGCTACCTCATCGCGGCGGCAATCTTCCTTTACAGCAGCGTGCGCGGGCAGATGGCATGGATTGTGATTCTGCTCTCCGGGTATTGGACGCTGATGACGCGCGTGCCCGTGCCGGGGCACGGCGCCGGGGTGCTCGAACCGGGGGCCAACTTCGCCAACTGGGTGGACGCGCTTTTCCTGAGCGGCCACATGTGGAGCCACACGAAGTTCTGGGACCCGGAGGGCATCGTCAGCACCATTCCCGCGATTGCCACCGTGCTGTTCGGCGTCTTGGCCGGGCACATCCTGCGGACCCGCCGCGAACCGGTGCAAAAGACCGTGTGGCTGCTGCTGGCGGGCAATACGCTGCTGTTCGCCGGCGCCATGCTCAGCACCTGGATGCCCATCAACAAGATGATCTGGACCAGCTCCTACGCGGTCTTCACGGCGGGCATGGCGTTCGTCTGCTTCGCCTTCTGCTTCTGGTTCGCCGACGTGCTGGGCCGCCGCGGCTGGACACGCCCCTTCGTGATCTTCGGCATGAACGCCATCGCGGTTTACGTGCTTTCGGGAGTCCTCGCGCGCGGCATTGGGCTGCTGAAGTGGCACGATCCCATCTTGCGCGTATTCCAAACCGTGGGCGACCCCTACGTCGCTTCGCTGCTGTACGCTCTCGCCCACGTGCTGGTGCTCTATGGCATTGCCTGGCTGCTCTACCGCCGCCAATGGTTCCTGCGAGTCTGACTCCCCGTTACAATGGAATCAGTGCTGGTGAACATCGCGCCGAAGCGTCCCGATTGGCTGAGGGCGCCGGCGCCCGCAGGGGAAAATTACCGCGACGTCAAAGAACTGGTCCAGGGCCTGCGTCTGCACACCGTGTGCGAAAGCGCCGCCTGCCCCAACCTGGGCGAGTGCTGGAACCATCGCACCGCCACCTTCATGATCCTGGGCAACGTGTGTACGCGCCGCTGCGGTTTCTGCGCCGTGCGGAAGGGCGGCCCTTTGCCGGTGGACTACGACGAGCCGCGCCGCGTGGCCGAAGCCGTGGCCCTGCTCGGCCTGCGCTTCGCCGTGATCACCAGCGTGAACCGCGACGACCGCAAGGACGGCGGCGCCGAACTGTTCGCTCTCACCATCGGCGCCATCCGCGACCGCGTGCCGGATTGCGGCGTCGAGGTTCTGGTGCCCGATTTCCAGGGCAGCCACGCCGCCATGGACACGGTCATGGAGGCGCGCCCGGACGTGCTCAACCACAATATCGAGACCGTGCCGCGCCTCTACCGCCAGGTGCGGCTCGGCGCGCGCTATGAGCGCTCGCTCGACATGCTGGCCTACGCCGCCGCCACCGGCCGCGGCACGCCGGTGAAGTCAGGCCTGATGCTGGGCCTTGGCGAGACGCGCGAGGAAGTGCTGGCGGTGATGCGCGACCTTCAGGCCCACTCCGTGAACATCCTCACCATCGGCCAGTATCTGCGGCCCTCGCCGAAACACCTTCCCGTGGTGCGTTACGTGACGCCCGCCGAGTTCGCCGGATTGCGTGAAGCCGGCCTCGCCATGGGCTTCCGTCACGTGGAATCGGGACCGCTGGTCCGCAGCTCCTATCACGCCGCCGAATCGGCCGCCTGCTGAGAGAGAGCGCCGTGCCGTGTACGGCCTCGAACACCGCGTGATTGTCGCCGCATACCGGCGGAATGTTAACATCGGCGCGTATGCCCAGGCAGGATCCCCCCGAGATGACCGTGAAAGCGGTCGCTCTCGGCCTCTTCCTCGCGCTCGTGTTCGGCGCCGCCAACGCTTACCTCGGGATGAAGGCCGGCCAGACCATCGCGGCCACCATTCCCGCGGCCGTCATCGCCATCGCGGTGTTCCGGCTGCCCGCCCTGCGCGGCGGCGTGCTGGAGCAGAACATCACGCGCACGGCGGCATCGGTGGGCGAAGCGCTGGTGGCCGGGGCCATCTTCACCATCCCCGCCTTCATGATGGTGGAGATCAACGGCCAGCGGCTGTGGGCGGACCTGCGCGCGCACTACTGGCAATCCATGCTGATTCTGCTGGTGGGCGGCCTTATCGGCGTGTTCTTCATCATCGTGCTGCGGCGGCCCTTGTGCGTGGAATCGAACCTGCCGTTTCCGGAAAGCGTGGCTTCGGCGGGCGTGGTGCGGGCGGGCGAGCAGGGCAGCGACGCTCCCAAGTACGTCTTCGGCGCCATGGGATTCGCGGCTCTCCTCCAGATTCTGAAAAGCGACAAGGGCTTTCAGATTTTCCGCGAATACCTGGAGGGATGGCTGCCCTTCCCCCGCTCCGTGGTGGGCCATTTCGATTTCCAGAAGACGCCCATCGGCTCGGTGACGCATTACGGCGGCGTGTACTGGTCCACGCCGAATCTCTCGCCCGCGCTGATCGGCATCGGCTACATCATCGGGCCGCGGCTGGCCTCCATCAACGTTTCGGGCGGCGTGCTGGCGTGGTGGGTCCTGATCCCCCTGCTGCTGTTCTTCGATCCCGGCCTGCCGCGCCGCCTGGGCATGGGCGCCAATCCCGCCTGGGACGTAGCCGCCTATACGGTCTGGTACAACATCGTGCGGCCGTTCGCGGTGGGCGCCATGCTGGTGGGCGCCTGCTACACGTTGTTTTCCATGCGGCACTCCATCTGGCAGTCGCTGCGGGGCGCGTTCGGCGCTTCGGCGCGCGCGGCCCACGAGGAGCGCCACCTCGAACACACGGACCGCGACATCCCCTTCCAGTGGCTCGCGCTGGGAACCGCGGCGCTCACCGTGGCGATCACGGCCATCTACTACTACTTCACGGGGAGCTGGGCCGCGGCCATCTTCGCCGCGGCCGTGATGGGTGTGACCGGGTTCCTGCTCTCGGCGGTGGGCGGATACCTGGTGGGGCTGGTGGGCAGTTCGAACCAGCCGCTCTCAGGGCTCACGCTTTCCGCGCTGGTGCTTTCCGCGCTGGTGATGCTGGCCATCGGGGCCAGGGGCATGGCCGGCGTCGCTGCGGTGCTCGGCGTCGCCTCCGTGGTGGCCTGCGCCTGCTCGGTTTCGGGCTCGCTGATTCAGGACCTGAAGGCCGGACACCTTCTCGGCGGCACGCCCTGGAAGATGCAGGTGGTGGAGATCCTGTCGGTGGTGCTCCTCTCGCTGTTCCTGATGTGGCCGATTCTGGTGCTGCACGAAGCCAACCTCGCCACGGGCGGCATCGGAGGGCGGGCGCTCCCGGCGCCTCAGGCCGGCCTCATGGCGCAGCTCGCCAAGGGCATCGTGGGCGGCCAGATGGCCTGGGGACTGATCGGCGCGGGAGCGGCCTTCGGCGTCGCGCTCATCCTGTGCGGCGCCCGCGCGCCCATGCTGATCGCGGTGGGCATGTACCTGCCGTTCGACACCACTTCGGCCATCTTCGTAGGCGGCCTGATCAAGCGCCTTGCGGACCGCCTGGGCGCGAACGAGGAGAAGGGTACGCTGCTGGCCTCCGGCCTGATCGCCGGCGAGGCCATTCTCGGCATACTGCTGGCGGTAACGTTCCTCTCCGGCATCAGCTCGATCACGCGACTGGTTACGGGCGCGGACCAACTCCCGTTCTTCCCCGCTCTCGGCGGCTGGATGTCGCTGATCGGTTTTGCGGCGATTGCCTGGGTGCTGGTACGAATCCCGAAGACTAGAAGTTGAACGAGACGCCGGCGGAGACTTCCGTCTGCCGCATCCACCCGCTAGGCGCTTGAGCGGTCTGGAACAGGTCGGGTTTGCCGGTGGCGTACTGCCGCACGTCGATGCGCGCGCCCCAGGGTCCGGTAACGATGAACTTCAGCCCGCCCCCGTAGTTGTAGCCGAACTTGGTCACCTGGTTCCCGTAGTACACCGAGCTTCCGGGCGGGAAAAAGCTGCTGAACTGCGCGCCGCCCGCCGCGAACGGCCGGATGCGGGCGCCTTCCGGCGTCCCATAAATCAGGAAATCGTAGAAGAACTGGTGCACGGGCATGCCCAGGCTGTCGCCGGTGCCCGCCACCTTGGCCGCCGTGTGGGCGTACCCATATCCGATCTCGTGGCCAAAGAAGCGGTAGGTGTTCAGCGTGAACCGCAGCGCGAGCCGGAAACCGTCCCCCAGGGTCACCTTCGGCGCGGTAAGCAGAGACGTGTCGCCAAACCGGGAAACGCCGCCTGAAGCGGAGAACTCAGCCACCTGAGCGGATGCTGTGGAGGCGCAGAACAGAACGAGAGCAAAGTACTTTCGCATCTTACTCTCAGTGTACAATGTCAGCCCGTTTTGTATTTATCGCGGCAGGAAATCGAGCAGAAATGCAGTGTTTTGCCGTCCACTTTGCAGGTCACCGAGGAACCGGCGGCGACGTAGGTCCCGCAAACGGGGTCCTTCATTAGTTCACCTCCCGCCGGCGGGTCGTTGCCGGTGGCGGGAGTGGAGGTGGAACTCGAGCGGGCGCTCCAGAGGCTTTTCAGGATGGCACGGATCACCAGGAAGGCGATCAAAGGCAGGATGAATCGAAGAAAGAGATACCTAAACATGTAGGACCGGGGGCGCCCGCGCGGGCGCCCCTGTCTCCAGGATGCCCGATTACTTCTTCTTGCCCTTCTTCGCGGCCGCGGGCGGCGGGGCGTTGGGGTTCTTGTACTGCGTGTCCAACGAACCGCCGATGGTCGCCAGCATCTGCTTGGCGGATTCCACGTTTGGGCCTTCCTTCTTCAATTCGATGTATTTCTCGAAGGCTTCCTTGGTGCCCGCCGGCGGGACGATTTTGCCTTCCGGCGTCATCTGCGCCTTCGAGATCAGGTTCAGCCCGTACTGGTAATACGCCTCGGCGTAGTTCGGATCCGCCTCGATGGCCTTCTTGAAAGCCTCGCCCGCGGGCTCCGTCTGGCCGGTGTTGGTGAGCACCGCGCCCAGGTTGTAGAAGTACTGGCCGGCGCCCGGCGGGTTGATTTGCGCCGCCTTGGTCAGCTCGGCCTGCGCCTCGGGGATCTTCTTGGCCTTCACCAGGGCCAGCGCGAAGTTATTGTGGTAAGCCGCGTCGTCCGGCTTCAGCTCGAGCGCCTTGCCGTAGGCCTCCAGGCCCTTCGCCATGGTCTGTTCGTTTTCCGCGCCGGTCTTGGTGCCCGCCAGCCCGATGTAGGACTCCGCAAGCTGCGCCCACACCACGTGCTGCTTGGGATCCATCTCGGAAGCTTTCACGAACGCCGCCACGGCGGCATCCCACTGTTTGGCCTGGAGCGCCGACATACCCTCGTTGAACGCCTGGTTCAGCGCGGCGTTCTTCTTCATTGCCGCTTCGCGCTCCTTCATGGCCTTCTCAATGGCCGCGCGCTGCTCGGGGGACATGTCGCGCGCCTGTTCCTTGGTGAGCTGTCCGGATTCGGCCGCGCGCTGCATCGCCTCCTGCTTCCTCTTGCGCTCCTGGAGGTCGAAATTGACGGCCGTGGGGTCGCCCAGACGCGTGCGGACGTTGTCCACCGAATCCATGTCCTTGCCGTTCACTTCCAGAATCAGCCGGTAGGTGCCCAGCGGCAGCCCGGCATGGAAGAAGTGGCCCTTCTTGTCCGTTTTGACCTTGTAGTTGCCCTTGATGTCTTTACGCTCAATCTTGACCAGCGCGCCCCTGAGCGGCTGCCCGTCTTCACCCTTCACATCACCTTCGAGCGAGGAAGTCTGCGCGAACGACGCAAAGGAGAGGAACAGGACGCCAATGGCGGCCTTGGCGAGGTTCTTTGGCTTCATTGCGTTCTCTCCACCCTTATACTGTATGCCCGTTTAAATTGTATTAAATTCGAGTTTACTACAGTGCTCCTGTCAAGGGGACGTTCCGCGGCCGGGCGGCAAATGCTATTTTCATTACGGAATGATGAAACGAAGCTGGGCGGAACCCTTCCGGATAAAAGTGGTGGAACCGGTGCGCATGACCACGCGCGCCATCCGTGAGCAGGCCATCGCCGCCGCGGGCTACAATACCTTCCTCCTGCACTCCGACGAGGTCTACATCGACCTGCTCACCGATTCCGGCACCAACGCCATGAGCGACCGCCAGTGGGCGGGCATGATGCTGGGCGACGAAGCGTACGCGGGCAGCCGCAATTTTTACCGCCTGGAAGAGGTGGTGCGCAAGGTTTACGGCTACCGGCACCTCATTCCGGCGCACCAGGGCCGGGGCGCCGAGCACATCATTTCGCGCGTCCTCATCGAGCCCGGCGACGTGGTGCCCGGCAACATGTACTTCACCACCACCCGGCTCCACCAGGAACTCGCCGGCGCTCAGTTCCTGGACGTGGTCATCCCCGAGGCGCACGACCCGGCTGACCCCCACCCGTTCAAGGGCAACGTAGACCTGGAAAAACTCGAGTCCATCCTGCGCGCCAACCCCGGACGGGTGCCCTACGTCTCCGTCGCCGCCACGGTGAACATGGCGGGGGGCCAGCCCATCTCGCTCGAAAACCTGCGCCAGGTGCGCGCGCTGACCGCGCGCTACGGCGTGCGCATCATCCTCGACGCCACGCGCGTGGCGGAAAACGCCTACTTCAACCAGCAACGTGAGCCGGGCCAGATCGGGCGGCCCATCGCGGAAATCGTGCGCGACCTCTGCGCGCTCACCGACGGCTGCACCATGAGCGCCAAAAAGGACCCCCTCGCCAATATCGGAGGCTTCCTGGCCGTCAACGACGGGGAGGTGGCCGACCGGGCGCGCAACATGGTGGTCATCTACGAAGGCCTGCACACCTACGGCGGCATGGCCGGGCGCGACATGGAGGCCGTGGCCATCGGCATCGAGGAGTCGATACAGGACGATCACATGCGCGCCCGCGTGGGGCAGGTGCTGTACCTGGGCGACCGCATCCGCGGTTTCGGCGTTCCCATCGTGCAGCCGGTGGGCGGCCACGGCGTGTTCCTGGACGCCCGCGCGTTCCTGCCGCACGTGCCGCAGGAGCAGTACACCGCCCAGAGCCTGGCGGCGGCCATTTATCTGGATTCCGGCGTGCGCACCATGGAGCGCGGCATCGTTTCGGCCGGCCGCGACCCGGTTACCGGCGAGGAGCGCCGCCCGAAGCTGGAACTGGTCCGCCTGGCCATTCCGCGCCGCGTCTACACCCAGGCGCACATGGACGTGGTCTCGGAATCGGTGGCCGCCGTCTACGAGGAGCGCGAAAAAATCGGAGGCCTGCGCATGACCTACGAGCCCAAGCACCTGCGCTTCTTCCAGGCGCGCTTCGAACCGGCGCCGGTCCGCGTTTAGCGGTTCTCGTACGCCGACCGCACGGGGCCTTCGCCGAATTTGCGCTCGAGCCCCAGCAGGGAGAAATGCGCCCAGGCCACCTGCTGGAAATCTTCGATGAAGATCAGGTTGATGGCGGCTCCGCCCGCCGCGCCGATCACCGGGACCGCCTCCGCCGCGGCCTTCTCGGAAACCGCCGTGCTGAAGCGGCCGCCCACCTGCGTCAGAAAGCGCACCAGCGCCGGCGCGCCTTCGCTCGCCAGCCCCCGCTCGGCGATGAACTCCGCCGCCTCCGCCAGGGCGCGCGAAAGCATCACGCGGACGCCATAGTAGACGGTCTCACCGGCGGGATGCGGCCCGCCGCGCAAAGCGAATACCTGAAGGCACTGCACCACGGTTTCCGGCGAGCGCGGGTCGAACCCCTGGCTTCGCGCCACGTCCACGATGGAGCGCATCATGATGACCGTGGAGACCGGCAGTTCCACCGCCAGTGCGCCCATGCCGAAGAAGCCGCCGAGCGCGCCGGAAACCCCGCACCCCAGCTTGTGCATGAGGTTCCGCGCGGGGCCGCGGCGCGGTTCCACGCTGTTCGCCGCCGTGCGCATCCCGGCCTCCAGCGCCGAGCGCACGGCGGATTGAATGGGCGCGGAGACCGCCGCCGGCACCCTCGCGAACAGGCGCTCCACGGGCGTCCCCAGCCGGTTCGCCACACGAATGGCGAAACCCGGGTTTTCCAGGATGTTCCGGGCCCGGCGTATGGTTTCCAGATCCTGCGGACTCAACTCGTCCACGGCTCGTCCTTGGCCTCCTTTTGCAGCCGCGCCAGTTCGCTCTTGAGTTGCTTGATCACGCCCGCGTACTTGGAATCGTTGTAGAGATTCTTCATCTCGCGCGGATCGTTGACCATATCGAACAGCTCCCATTCGGGCTCGGTGGGCTTGTTGACGGCGCCGCGCTTGCCAAGCGGCTGGCCGTAATAGTAAATGAGCTTCCACTTGTGGGTGCGGATGCCGTAGTGCGCCGGCACGCCGTGGTCGGCAAGGTGCATCCAGTAGCGGTAATACATGCTCTGCCGCCAGTCCTTGGGAGTGCGGCCTTCGGCGATGGAGCGGAAGCTGCGGCCCTGCATATCGGCCGGGGCGCGCTGCCCCGCGTAATCGAGGAACGTCTCCGCGAAATCGACATTCAGCACGATGTCCTTGCTCACCGAACCGGCCTTGATGTGGCCCGGGTAGCGCATCAGGAAGGGCATGCGCAGGGATTCTTCGTACATGAAACGCTTGTCGAAATAACCGTGGTCGCCCAGGAAGAATCCCTGGTCGGAGGTATAGATCACGATGGTGTTCTTCGCCAGCCCCTCGGCGTCCAGAAAGTCCAGCATGCGGCCCACGTTGTCATCCACCGAGGCGATGCAGCGCAGGTAGTCCTTGATGTAATACTGGTAGGCCCACTTGCGCAGGGCGTCACCCTTGAGGTCCTGCGGAATGTCCCGCTTCACGTCGCGCTTGTTCATGCTCTCGCCCACCTTCAGCGTGGCGTTGGCCGCGGCGCGCGAGCGGTTCTCGTAATGGTCGTAGAGGTTGGAGGGCTCCGGCACGTCCCTGCCCTCGAACATCTTGGCGTGCTTCTCGTCGGGATCCCAAGGCCGGTGCGGGGCCTTGTGATGGCTCATCAGGAAGAACGGCTTGTTCTTGTCGCGTTTCTTGAGGAAGTCGAGGGAGAAATCGGCGATCAGGTCCGTGCAGTAGCCGTCGTACTTCTTCTTCTCGCCGCCCATTTCGATGAACACCGGGTTGTGATAGACGCCCTGGCCGGGCAGAACGCGCCAGAAATCGAAGCCGGTGGGATCGTTCTTCAGGTGCCACTTGCCGATCATGCCGGTCTGGTACCCGGCGGACTGCATCAGCTTGGCCACGTTCTGGCGGCTGCCGTCGAGTTCGTCGGCCAGCGTGTAGATGCCGTTGACGTTGCTGTACTGCCCGGTGAGGATGGCGCCGCGGCTGGGCGTGCAGATGGAATTGGTGCAGAAGCAGTTATCGAAGCGCATGCCGCCGCGGGCGATGCGATCGATATTGGGGGTCTGGTTGATCCTGCTGCCGTAGGCGCCGATGGCGTGCGAGGCGTGGTCGTCCGCCATGATGTACAGGATGTTCGGCCGTTCGCCGCCGGCGGCGGCGCGGGCCAGCGGGGCTGCCGCCAGCCAGCCCAACAGGTCCCGTCGGGAATACACGGTTTCGCGCATGCTGCGATTGTAACCCGCCTAAGCCACGGCCACGCGGGTCGATGGGATCAGCTTCACGCGCCGCGCGTACGCCGCGAGTTCGTCCCGGAACGCGGGATGCGCGATGCCGATGAGCGCCTCGGCCCGCTGGCGCAGGTTCTTGCCGTGAAGATAGGCCACCCCGTGCTCGGTGACCACGTAGTGCACGTCACCGCGCGAGGTCACCGTGCCCGCCCCCGGCCGCAGCATGGGCACGATGCGCGAAACTTCGCCGTTTTTCGCCGTGGAAGGCAGCGCGATGATGGGCAGCCCCTCCCTGGACCGCGCCGCGCCGCGGATGAAATCCACCTGCCCGCCGATGCCGCTGTACATGGTGCTGCCCATCGAGTCCGAGCACACCTGCCCGGTCAGGTCGATCTCAATCGCCGAATTGATGGCCACCATGCGCTGGTTCTGCGCGATCACGAACGGATCGTTGGTGTACGCCGTGCGGTGGAACTCGAAGATGGGGTTGTTGTCGATGAACCGGAACAACGCCGCGGTGCCAAGCGCGAAGCCCGCCACCACCTTGCCGGGATGCAGGGTCTTCTTCTCGCCGTTCACCACTCCGGCGCGGATCAGGTCGATGATGCCGTCGGAGAACATTTCGCTGTGGATGCCGATGTCCTTGTGATTGCGCAGGCATCCCAGCACGGCGTCGGGAATGCCGCCGATCCCCATTTGCAGAGTGGCGCCGTCCGGAATCAGCCCGGCCACGTTGCGCGCGATGGCGCGGTGCAGGTCCGTGACATCGCCCGGGCGGTATTCGGCCAGCGGATGCGAGCTCTCGACGAACGCGTCCACGCGGCTGACGTGCAGGAAGGCGTCGCCCAGCGTGCGCGGCATCTGGTCGTTGATCTCCACGATGAGGTGGCGGGCGCTCTGCGCCGCGGTCAGGGAGATATCGATGCTGGGTCCCAGGCTCATGTACCCGTAGGCATCCGGCGGCGTACACTCGATCAGCGCCACGTCGATCGGCATGACCCCGGAGCGGAACATCTCCTCGATTTCGCTCAGGAAGATGGGGATATAATCGGCGCGGCCCTCCTGCACGGCGCGGCGCACGTTGCCGCCGATGAAGAAGGCGTTGTGCCGGAAATGTCCCTCGTACTCCGGCAGCGTGTAGTCGGCGCTGCCGAAAGTGGCCAGGTGCAACACTTCCACGTTGCGCAGTTCCGGACCCCGGCAGGTGAGGGCCTTGACCAGATCTTCGGGCTCCGCGCAGCCCTGATGGATGTACACCCTGTGGCCGGATTGGACCGCCTCGAGGGCCTGCGGGGCGGTGGTCACCTTCGACCGGTACTCGTTGGTCATGCTTTCCAGGCCTCCGCAAGAGCGGCGCTGGCGCACGCGCCGCGATGGGTGTAAAGTCCGCGCCGCAGGTCGGGATGATGCTCCATGGCCCCGTCGATGCCGTGCTCGCCGATGGCGAGCAGATAAGGCAGCATGGCCTGTGCGATGGCCACGCTCGCCGTGCGCCCCAGGTTGGCGGTGAAGTTCGGCACGCAGAAGTGGGTCACGCCATGAGAAACGAAGGTCGGGTCGGCGATGGTGGTGGGCCGGCTGGTCTCGCAACAGCCGCCCTGGTCGATGGAAACGTCGATGATGGCGGCGCCGGGCTTCATCCTCTCCACCATGGCCCGGGTGACGATGTGGGGCGTGCGCCCGCCGGGCACCAGCACCGCGCCGATGAGCACGTCGGCGGCGGCCACCGCCGAGGCGATGGAATCGCTGTCGGCCAGGCAGGTGGCCACATGCGGCACATGCTCCATCAGCCGCCTCAGCTTGAGAGGATCCACGTCCAGCACGGTAACGCGCGCCCCGGCTGCGGCGGCGGTCCGGGCCGCGGCCCCGCCCACCGCGCCGGCCCCCAGGATCACCACGTGCGCCGGCGGGATCCCCGGGCTTCCGCCCAGCAGAATGCCGCGCCCGCCCGAACTCGACCACATCAGGTGCGCCGCCAGCGACACGGTCATCTGGCCGGCCACTTCGCTCACGGGCGCGAGCACGGGAAGCGTTCCTTCCTCAGTCTGGATGATCTCGCAGCCGATGGCGGTGATGCCGCCTTGCACCAGCGCCTGGTAGACCGCGCGGTCCGCCACGGCCAGATGGAAGAAGGCCATGACGGCCATGCCCGGCCGGCAGGCGCGCAACTCATCCGGACGCGGCACGGCGATCTTCGCCAGAACATCGGCGCGCTGGATCGCGTCCGCGGCCGAATAGACCAGTTGCGCCCCCGCGCCGGCGTAGTCGTTGTCGTGAAACATGGCGCCCGAGCCGGCGCCGGTCTCCACCCACACCACGTGCCCCGCGCCCGCCAGCCGGCGCACCACGCAGGGCGTGAGCGCCACGCGCCGGTCGCAGGCGGTCCTCTCGCGAACCACGGCAAAATTCACGCGTCCACCTCCACGGCCATCAGCCGCACACTCCCGGCCTCCGGCGAGAGCGGGTCCTCGTTCACCGTGGAGCGCAGTTCGGCCCCTTCGGCGACGGTGCCCTTCGCGGCTTCCTCGAAGTGCTCCCGCAGGTGTTCGGGACTGAAGCCCGCCAGCGCGCCGATCTCCAGTTCCACGGCGATCACGCGGCGGGCTTTATTCTCCCGCGCAATCCCGGTTATCTTCTCGAGCAGGTCCGGAATCAGGGAAGTTTCGTGCACGGCGTCTCCTGCCCCGAATATGACACATCGCGGCCCGATTTTCGAGCGCTTTGACGAGTGCCGTGTGAACCTGATAGATTCGACTAACGGGCTTCTTAGATCCGATAGGGGTGTACAACAAGATGAACAGGTTCGTCCTTGCACTGGCGTTTACCGCCATTGTGGGCGTCGCGGGTGCAAACCGCGCGGCAGCCCAGGAATCCCGCGCCTCCCTGGGCGGGCGTGTCACCGACGCGCAAGGCGCCGTCATGCCGAATGTGGACGTGGTGGTCACGTCCGATGATACCGGCGTCAAGCAGCAGACCAAGACCAACGACCAGGGCAACTGGATCGTGCGCTTTCTGATACCGGGAAGGTACAACTTCACGGTGACCGCCCCCGGCTTCCAGCAGTCGCAGCAGACCGGGATCGTCCTGCAAACCGCGGACAACAAGCTGGTGGATGTGCAACTTCAGTTGGGCGCCACCCAGCAGACCATCAGCGTGACCGCCGAGGCCATGCTGGTGGACACCACGTCGGCGACCTCGGGCACGGTCATCACGTCCGAGCAGATCACCGAGATGCCTTCCATGTCCCGCGTGACCACGCTGCTGGCGACGCTTTCGCCGGGCGTGGTGGCGCAGGACCAGAACCAGAACGTCGCCCACTTATGGTCTTACAACGCCGCCTCGGAGTTCACGGCCAACGGCGGCCGGAACAACATCCGCTCCAACTCGTTCGAGCTGGACGGCATGCCCAACGTGAGGGACAGCGGGAAGGTCGCCTTCATGCCGCCGCCGGAAGCCGTGGCGGAATTCCGCGTGCAGATGAACGCCTACGACGCTTCCATCGGACGCCAGGCGGGCGCCACCGTGCAGATGACCATCAAGAACGGCACCTCCGCCTATCACGGCGGACTCTACGAGTTCAACCAGAACAATTTTCTGAACGCCAAGATGTTCCAGACGAACCTGGTGGGCGGCAGCAACCCCCCGGTGCACTTCAACGAGTACGGGGGCACCTTCGGCGGGCCGGTCTGGATTCCAAAACTGTATGACGGGCGCAACCGGACGTTCTTCTTCGTTTCCTTCGACGGCACGCGCAACCAGGACCCGCGCTTCTCCATACGCTCCGTCCCGACCGCCGAGGAGCGCCAGGGCGACTTCAGCCAGTCTTTCACTACCCAGCTTGTAAGGGGCGAGCTGGTGCGGTATCCGATCCAGGTTTACGATCCCGCGTCTGTGGACGCCAAAGGTTTCCGCCAGTTGTTCCCCGGCATGCGGATTCCCGCCAGCCGCCAGAGCAACATCGCGCAGAAGATCCTGGGTTACATCCCGCTGCCCAACAAGCCCAGCGAGCCCACCAGCAATGCCACCAATAATTTCGTGCCCGATTCCACGCGGCAGAACAAGATGGCCGTGCTGGCCATCCGGCTGGACCAGAGCTGGAACAACTGGCACAAGAGTTTCGCCTCGCTGCGGTGGTACCACGAGGACGAACTAACCAACAACTATTACAACAGCCCCGCCACGGGCCAGTACCAGTCGCGCATCCCTATGGGGCTGGGCCTGGATCACGTCTGGACCGTCGATGCCTACAAGATCCTCAACCTCCGCTGGAACATCAGCCGTTACGTGGACGACAACCGCGACAACGGCGCCGGCTTCGATCCCGCGAAGCTCGGCGTTCCCGCGCGCCTGATCTCGCAGATGGAGAAGCCTTCCTTCCCGCGAATCACCGGGATCTTCGGCGACATTGGCGCGGGCAGCGCGGGCAACTTCACCGGCACCAGTTACTACACCTGGTCGGCTGCCATGACCCAGGTGAGGGGCAACATGACCATGAAATACGGCGGCGACTTCTGGGTGTTGCAGCGCGCCGCCCGGAACATCGGCAGCCAGGGAACCTACGATTTCGGCTCGAACTGGACTCGCCAGCAGACCACAGTCAGCGGCGGGGTCGGCAATGGGTCCACCATGGCCGCCTACCTGCTCGGCCTGCCCCAGGGCGGCAGTTTCCCCCGCAACGCCAGCAGCATGTACTCGCAGCGTTTCTACGCGGTCTACTTCCAGAACGACTGGCGCGTCACGCCCAAGCTGACGGTGAACGCCGGCCTGCGGTGGGACTACGAGCGTCCCGCGGTCGAACGATTCAACCGCATGACCTCGAACTACGATCCCACCGCGCTCAACCCCATCAGCGATTTGGCCCAGGCCAAATATGCCGCCATCCTGGCGGCCAACGCCGCCAACCCCGTGGTGCAAGTGCTGGCGCGGCTGGTGCCCGCCGGTTCTTACAAGGTTTACGGAGCGCAGCTTTTCGCCGGCGTGGGCGGCCAATCGCGGCAGGTCTACAACGGAGATTTCAGGCAATTTCAGCCGCGGGCCGGCTTCGCCTACCGGCTGTTCCCGCGCACGGTGATCCGCGGCGGCTTCGGCAGGTTCGTGCAGGCCTCTTGGGACAACGGCGGGCAGAACGGCTTCAGCCGCAGCACCTCGTTCATTCATACGCGGGACAACTACACCACGCCGTACGACACGCTGGAGAACCCCTTCCGCGACGGCATCCTGGAGCCCACGGGCTCGTCGCTGGGGCCGCTCACCAACCTCGGCCAGGGCGTGAACTGGCTCAACCAGAACCCCCAGCGGCCGTACTCCTGGGAGTACAGCCTGCATCTGCAACAGGAATTCCGCGGATGGCTGTTCGAAGTGGGCTACACCCACAACAAGACCTCCGGCATCGGCTGGGACATGAACCAGAACCTGCCCGATTACGAGGTCTGGAAACAGTTGCGCACGCCGCGCTTCGACGCCAACGGCAGGCCCTTCGACAAGCAACTGTGGGACGAGCTGATTCCCAACCCGTTCTACCAGTTGCCCGGCGTGACCGGCTCCATCGCCAGCAACCAGAACATCGCCATGAGCCAGTTCGTGCGCCCCATCAAGATCCTGGGCGACGTCAACCGCGGGGTCAATCCGTGGGGCAAGAACCAGTACGACGCCATGCTGGTCAAAGTAGAGCGCCGCTTCCGGTCGGGTTTCAGCATCATCAATTCCTTCACCTGGTCGAAGCTGTTTGAAGACACCTCCTTCTGGGGTCCGCAGGTGGCCGGGCTCGTGGCGGAGCACAAGCTGGGCGGCGAGGATCGCCCGTTCAACCTCTCTATCGCGCCCATCTGGGAGTTCCCCATCGGCCGCGGCAAGAAGGTGTGGGGATCCATGCCCAGAGTCGCCGATGCCGTACTGGGCGGGTGGCAATTGTCAGGCCACTATCGAATCCAGTCCGGCACCCCGACCGTGTTCGACACCGATTCGTTCTTCGACGGCCAGAACTTTGCGCTCCCGCGCGACCAGCAGAGCCTGGACCGCTGGTTCGATACCACTCACTTCGTCCGCTTCCCCGATAAGAACACGGACGTTTCCGCTTACCCGGCGTGGACGGGGATCCAGCAGATGCCGGGATTCAACTACAAGCCGGCCGCGGGAGACACCATCAAGAACGGCGTGTACCAGGACTTCGCCACCTACATCCGCCGTTATCCGACGCGCTGGGCCATGGTGCGCAACAGCCGCACCAACGAGATGAACATGGGCGTGTACAAGAACTTCCGTATTCGGGAGCGGGTGAAGATCCAGTACCGCTTCGAAACGTTCAACACGCTCAACCATCCGCGCTTCAGCGGGCCGAACACCAACCCGGGCAGCGGCAGCTTCGGGCGCGTCACGCCGGCGCAGCAGAACAACCCGCGCATGGTCCAGATGGCGCTGAAGATCAATTTTTAGGCGGCCACGGGAGTCGGCTCCGTGAGACGGCGCGAATTCGTTCTACTTGCGGCGGTTCCCGGCGCCCCGGCCTTCGCGGTGGTCGAGAAGGCAGCCGGGTGCGTGGGTTTCTACACCGCCGCCGGCGCGCGGGCGGGGGGAGTGAAGGTCGGCAACTTTCCGCATGAGGCCGCGCTCTCCCCCGACGGCCATTTCCTCTACGTCACCGACAACGGCGTGCTGTGGATGACCGATGCGGGCGACGGCGGCAATACCGTCTCCATCGTGGACGTCCGCGCCATGCGGAAGGCGGGCGAGATCGGACTCGCCCGCTTCCGCCGCCCGCACGGGATCGCGTGGGACGCCGGGGGAACACGGCTGCTGGTGACCACCGAACTGCCCCCGGCGCTGCTGCTGCTGGACGTGGCGGCCCGCAAGCTGATCCGCGACTACGGCGTGAAGGGCAAGAGCCCCCACATGGTGGCCTGCGCCCGCGGGCGGGCCTTCGTGAGCAACACGGATTCCGGGACGGTGGCCGCGGTGGATTTGGCGACCAGCGCGGCGACCCTGATCCCCACCGCCGCGCGCCCCCAGGGCGCCGTGCTCGCACCCGACGGCCGTTTGTTCGTCGTCAACACGGGAGCGGCGCGCATCACCATCATCGACACAGCTTCGCTGAAAGTGACCGGCTCCATCGCCACCGGAAACGGCCCGGGCCGCATCGCGCTCACCCCGAACGGAAAGACGCTGGTCTACAACCTCCAGAACGACAACGCCGTGGGGTTCGCGGACGTGGCGAGCGGAAAACAGACCGCCACGCTGCCCATTGGCGGCCGCTCGCTTTCGCTCACCATGACGCGCGACGGCAACACCGCCTTCGCGGGAGTGCAGGAACAGGACCGCGTGGTGGTCATCTCGGTGCCGGACCGGAAGATCCTCCGCGAGTTCCGAACACCCAAGGGCGCCGGTCCGGATCCCGTCATACCTTTATAGGCCGCAGATGCACGCAAAGGAACACGGATAAGGAGTGGATTCTGTCTGCGTGCATCTGCGGCTCAAACCGTTCACAAAAACGCCTGCAACAACCGCCGCTGCACGTCCTTCAGACTGGAGTGCGCTGCGTCGAGCTCGGTGATCTTCTCGCGCAGGTCGCGCAGCAGGCGGGCGCGTTCGATGGCCGCCTGAATCACCAGCAGAAGCTGGGCGTTGTCCCAGGGCTTCTCCAAGTATTGGTACAAGCCGACCTGGTTGATGGCGGTAATGGCGCTTTGCTTGTCAGCGTGCCCGGTGAGCAGCACGCGGGTGGCTTCCGGCTGCATCTCTTTCGACCTGCCGAGCAGTTGGATGCCGTTGAGCTTCGGCATGAGGTAGTCGGAGACGACCACGTCCACCGGCTTGCCCTGAAGGAACCGCAGGGCCTCCTCAGGGTCCGTGAACCCGTGCACATCGTAATCGCTCTCCAATTGCAGGTAGGCTTTGATGCTGGTGAGGACCATCTCCTCATCGTCCACGATGACTACTGTAGGTCGCGTATTCGTCTCCACAGGTGCGAACTCTCCGAATCATTGCTGCCGGAGGGGAATCGACACGTGAAACGTGGTCCCCACGCCGGGCTCGCTCTCGAACTCGATGGTGCCGCCATGCTTCTCCACGATCCGCCGGGAGAGAGCCAGGCCTAGGCCCGTCCCCACTCCGACGGGCTTGGTGGTGAAGCCTGTCTCGAAAATTTTCGCCTTCACTTCCGGCGTCATGCCGGAACCGGTATCGGAAATCCAGATATGGACGGCGCCGTCCCCGGCGCGCGTGCGCACGGTGACGACGCCTTCGCCCTCGATGGCGTGGCCCGCGTTCACCAGCAGGTTGAGGAACACCTGGTTGAGCAGGTGCGGATAGCACTCCACCTCCGGCACCTCGCCGAAGTCCGTGGCGATGGTTACGCGGCGGCGGTACTCGGCCTGCGCCAGCTTCAACGTGTTGCGCAGGTTCTCATTGATGTCGGCCTTGCGCAGCTCGTCGCCCGGATCCGCGCGCGAAAACGTCTTGAGCCCACGAATCACCGAGGCGATGCGCTCGCAGGCGATCTTATCCACCGCGGCCAGGCTGGCGGCCGTGTCCAGGATGCGCCCGGCTTTGGCCAGGTTATCCGGTCGCGGATCGGCGAGCAGCTCCCGCAGCTTGTCCACGGAACGCCGGAGAACCTCGTTATTGGAGAATATGGACCCGATCGGTGTGTTGATCTCGTGGACGATCCCGGCGAGCAGGCGCCCGATGGAGGCCATCTGGTGTTCCTCGGCAAGCTGCTGAAGCAGCATTTCGTTCTGCTCGCGCAGGGCGGCGCTTTCCTCGTCCGCCTTGGGCATCTCCGGGCTCATTGCTCTACCAGCTTGCGGAACCGTTTCACCAGCGTGGCAAAAATCGATGCCGTAATCTCGGCGTTGTCCGAAAGCAGCTCGTAAAAATCGTCGCGGCCGATGCGCAGCAGACGAGTGTCCTCCACGGTGCAGGCGGCCACGGACATGGGATCCTGGTCGAACAGCGCCCAGGCGCCCAGCACCTCGTTCTGCCTCGCTACGTGCAGCGACTCTCCGTTGCGGGTCAATTCCACCGCGCCGTCCACGATCACGTAGAGGGCGTCGGCGGCCCCGCGCGGATCGAGCACCTGCTTTCCGGGCGGAAACTTCACCTCCCGGGCGATGCCGGCGATGCGCGCAAGCTGCTCCGGGGACAAATTCTTCAACAACTCGACCGCTTCGAGCGCAATCACTTTTTCGACAAGGTTCAGCTCCGCCATAGTCACACCAGTACGGCGCCCACATGCCGGGCGACTTCGTCCACCTCGGGCTCGGAGCGCGCGGGGGCCGCTGCAATATCCGGAGCCAGCGACCGCATCCTCAATTCTCCCGCGGCAGCCATGGCGCAGGCGGCCAGCCACGGGTCGCCGGCGCGCACGAGCTCCCGCAGGGCGGCTTCTGAATCGCGAAACTCCACGCCGAACAGCTCACGGCCCCTCTGGGGCACCAGTTCCGGCGCATCCAGAAGCGGCAACAGCACGCGCCGCAACGAACGATCCAGGAGGGTATCCAGATACTCGACCGCGGCGGCGGTTTCCTCCGCGCGCCGGCGGGAAACCGCCAGGTACGTCGAGTAGATTTCCTTGGGGGGATAGCGCAGCCCGAGCAGGCGGAAGACGCGTTCCAACGTCTGCGCCAGGCGTTCCTCGATGGTGCGCACGAGCAGCGCCGGCGCGCGCGCGCCATTCAGGCTGCGGCGCACCGGCGCTAACGCGGCGCTGAGCTCGAAGTAGGCGCGGGCTTCGCGGCAGACGTGCCCGGCCACACACGCGTCGTCGAATTTCAACTCCGGGGCGCTCTCCCGCAGCCGGTTCAGCGCCTTCAGCACCGCGCCGCGGATGCCCAGGTCCGGATGCCCGGCGGCACGCAGCAGCACATCCACGCTCCGCGGGTCGGGGATAAGACCCAGCACGCGCGGGACCTGGCGCCGCACGTTCGGCGGGATGTTGCGGTCTTCCAGCAGATCGCCGAGTGAGCCGCAGATCTGGGGGCCGTAGCGCGCCAGCGCCTGAATCACGGAGGCGCGCACGCGCGCGTTGGAAAGCCGTTCGATGAGCGCGTGGACGTAAGCCCGGTTGCGCAGCGATCCCGCCGCGTCGCAGGCCGCCTCCACCACCGGGGCATCCGGATCGTTGAGCAGCCGGTAGAGCGCCTCGGTGCCCTGATCGCCCCGCACGCCGAGCGCGTGCGCCGCCAGGGCGCGCCGCTCCGGCGAGGGATCCCCGGCATGGCGCGCGATCCAGTCATTCTGGATCAGTTCCAGGGCAAGCTCCGGACGGGCGGCCAGTGCGTCCAGCGTTCCCATCGCGGCGGGGATGCTGCCTTCGTTCAGGAACTCCCCGGCGAGCTCGCGGGCCTGCGGCGACATGGAAACGGCGTAAGCGGCCGCGGCGCGCGGGGAGACCGCCGCTGAGCGCGCATCCTCCACGGCGGCGCCCAGCAGCGCGGAGGAAGAGACCGCCCGGGCCGTCTCATACAGCTTGGCGCGCAACGCGCGGTCGGGGTTCGGCGCCAGCTTCAACATCAGCGGTTCGGGGTCGTAGCCCGGCGCCTCGGCCAACACCGTCAGAGCGTAAAGCGCCTGCCGCGGTCCGCCGGTGAGCGCCGTTTCCTCCAGCATGCGCACGGTCTCGCGGTCCTGCACGGAGATGCGCGGGTTCTCCAGGTCGAGCCGCCGCGCCACCAGCCGCTTGCGAATGGTGGCGATGTATTCGCGCCGGGCCAGGTATGCGATCCACACCCACGGGATAGTCAGCCCGATGACCACAAACGCGATGCGGCGCACATCGAAATCCAGCACGCGCGTGAGAATGATCAGCAGAATGCCGCCTGCGGCGCGGGAGAGGCGGTCGAAAAAGATGTCGATGAACGCCTTGATGCGGTTCCGCAGATCGCGTGAAAGCGGCATGTACAGCAGCTCGAGGCCGGTCTTGTTCAGCGTGTAGCGCGCCACCGATTCCGTCAGGCGAACCGCCGAAGTGGACCAGATCACCGGCGCAATGGCCGTGGCCACCGAGGCCAGCAGGATCGAAACCGGCATGATCTGGAGGCTGCCGCCCACCCCCAGCCGGCTGACCACCGCGGAGGTGATCAGCAACTGCACCACGAACTCCGTCACCGCCACCCAGACGCCGTAGAAACTGCCGAAAAAAGCCGCCAGGGCTTTCACGTTGGTGACGCCGTTGTGGGTGAACGTGATCTTCGCCATGGCCTGGAACTGGTAGTTCACCAGCACGTCGACCATGAAGATCATGGCCATCACGGCGATGATAATTTGCAGGTGCCGGGTGCGGGCGATATCGCGGGTAAGTTCCTTGACGGAAAAACTGGTCTCCTCGCTTTCCACGGCGCGCGCACGGCTGAGGTCCACGCCTTTCTGGGCCTTGGCCAGCAGGAACGCGGCGTACGCCAGCACCACCATGATGGCCGCGCCAAGCACCAGGTCCTGCGGGTGGGACACCACCTTCACCAGGCGGCGGGTGGATTCGCCGCCCATCACCGCGCCGATCACCAGCGCCAGCGCCAGCAGGGGGTAGACGCGCTTGGCCTCCCGCGCGTTGAACACATTGCCCGCGACCACCCACCCCTGCGTAACCAGGGTGATGCTGAACACGCCCACGAAAATATTGAAGACGTACAGCATCCAGGCCAGCTTGAACCCGAGCACCCACCAGATGGCCACCAGACACGTGGTGGCCACCGCCATGGTCCAGTTCACCGCGTAGGTGAGCGAGACCTTGACCGCGACCCGCCCGTACAGGTAGGCGAAAATGCCGGCCCCGACGGCGATCAGGATGATCAGAAACGGCAGATCGTCGGGGTCGTACTTCTCCAGGAACATGGCTTGGGCCACGGGTTTCAGGATGTAGTAGGCGAACAGCACGAACAGCAGGTAGAGGAACATGAAGGTGGTCCTCAACCGTTCGCCAGGCCGTATATCGAAGAGGTTTCGCCAGTACTGCCGCAAGGTGCGCATGTCCAGCCAAAACTTACGTCACGTAAGGTTAGCACACGCAGAATGAAAAAGAGACGCCTTTTCCCCGGCTACGGCGTTTCGCGTCGGCGTGTATAGTGTTTTCTATGGATTTCAGCCGCGTCAGGCAGTGCCTGCTGCCTCCGCCCGAACGGGACCCGCGGTTCCGGACCGAAGTAGCCAAGGCAAGCCTCTCGGGACTGAAGGTACTGGGCGCGGTTGAAATCGCCGTCCCTATCCTGATCCTGCTGGCCCACTGGCTGGTCCATTCCGACCCGGCTGTATTTAGGGACAGCCTGGACCTGACGGCGGCGCTGGCAGGCACCGGCCTGCTGACCAGCCTGGCCGCGCGGATCCGTTGGGTGGCGGCGAGAGCCCGCGCGGCGGCCCTGTTTTCGGCATGGCTGGCTGCGGCGCTTCTGATCTGGGCCTCCCTCCTGCTGGCCAGGGCATTCTACGGCGCCGACGACTACATTCCCGCCGGAGTCACGCTTGTGATGTTGACGGTGGTGGCGTCGGTCCCGGCCCGCCCCGTGCAGACCCTGCTGCTCGGATTCGGCGTCGAGGCGGCTTATGCCGCATCGGTTATGGCCGTCAAGGCCGGGATGGTGGAACCTGAAGTATTGGGCCACTCCCATGACTTCTTTATCGTGATGCTCACGCTGCTGAGCGCGGGCGTGACCGCGGTGCTCTACGGGCAGCGCCGCCTGGATTGCCGTACCCACGAGGAGGCCCTGCGCATCACCGAAGCGCTGACCGGGGCGCAACTGCGGGCGCAATTGGCGGAAAACGCGGCCTCCATCGGCAAACTCGCGGCCGCTCTGACCCATGAGATCAATACGCCCTTGGGCGCCCTGAAGAGCTCGGTGGACACGCTGCTGGTGCTGGCTGCCCGGCAGGCCACCGCCCAGCCGGAACAGCAGCAGCGGCTGGTGGAAATGCAGGCCGAACTCAGAAAATCCATCCAAACCTCGGCCGAGCGCATCCAATCGGTGGTATGCCGGCTTCAGCGCTTCATCAGTCTGGAAGAGGCCGAGGTGAAGCAGGCCAACCTGAACGACCTGCTCAGCGACGTGGCGCTGTTGTTCGAACCGCAAATGCGCGGCCGGATCGACCTCCGCTTCGACCTCAGGCCGCTCCCGACCCTTACGTGCCGGCCGCAACTGCTCACCTTCGTATTTTCCAGCCTGCTGAGCAATGCCATCAACGCCGTCAACGGCAACGGGCGCATCGAAGTCTCCACGCGCCTGGAAGACTCCACCGTGCAGGTCACCATACGCGACAACGGCCGCGGCATGGCGGCCGGCGAGGTGGAAAACATCTTCGATCCGGGTTTTCGCGTCTCCGACGACCGGGTATCCTCGGGCAACTGGAGCCTGTTCAACGTGCGCCAGATCATCTTCGAGCACGGCGGCGACATCCAGATAGAGAGCGCGGAAGGAAAGGGGACCACGGTGTGCGTAACCATTCCCTGCTGACGCGGCTGGCGTGGCTGGCCATTACGGCGGTCGTGCTGGCCGGCGCCGCGGCGGGCCAGGACAGCTTCGCCGGGGTGGATCGCGTCGTCGCCATCGGAGACATCCACGGCGATTACGAAGCCTTCGCGGAACTGCTGCGCGCCGCCGCGCTGATCGACGGCTCCGGCAAGTGGACCGGCGGCAAATCCCACCTGGTGCAGACGGGCGACGTGGTCGATCGCGGCGCCGATACGCGCCACTGCCTCGATCTGCTCATGGCGCTCGAAAAGCAGGCCAGACAGGCCGGCGGACGGATTCACGCGCTCATCGGAAATCACGAGGCCATGAACCTTTACGGGGATTTCCGTTATGTGAGCGCCGGGGAATACGCCTCTTACCGCACCGGGAAATCGGAACGCGTGCGCGACATGTACTACGAGCAGCATGCCAGGCAGGCCCAGCAGGGTGCGGCGCCCGGCGCCGGGCGCCTCGACGAGGAATACCGCCGCAAATGGCTCAGCTCCCACCCCCTGGGGTTCTTCGAGCGCATGATCGCCATGGCCCCGGACGGCCATTACGGAAAGTGGATTGTGAATAACCGGACCGCCGTCAAGATCAACGACATGGTTTTTCTGCACGGCGGCATCAGCCCGAAATACGCGAAGCTGAAACTTCAGGAATTGAACCGCAAGGTGCGGGAGGAGCTGCTGGACCGCGCCAAACTGGAAGGCGGCATGGTGATGGATCCGGAGGGCCCTTTCTGGTGGCGCGGTCTCGCCCAGGACGACGAGCGGAAGCTCGAGACGCACCTGAACGGCGTGCTGGAGCGGCTCGAGGCGTCCTGCATGATCGTCGGCCACACCGTCACGAAGGGCTATGTCACCCCGCGTTTCGATGGCAGGGTGCTATTGCTCGATACGGGAATTTCCCGGTCTTACGGTTCCCGGCCCGCCTGCCTGCTGGTGGAATCGGGCCGGCGATTCGCCATCCACCGCGGTGCGAAGATACTCCTGCCGCGGAATATGGGCACCGACCTGCTCCGTTATCAGGATGAAGTGGAAAAAATCAATCGCGGTGTCCGGTAACCTGATCCGGCGGGGCAGGCGCTTTCGCCTGCCTAGACCACGTCCACGCCCATGCTGCGGGCGGTGCCCTTCACCGAGTTGATCGCCGCCTCCACGTCGAAGCAGTTCAGATCGGGCATCTTGATCTTGGCGATCTCCTCCACCTGCTTCATGGTGATGCGGCCGACCTTGTTCTTGTTCGGCTCGGGCGAACCCTTCGCCAGGTTCACCGCGCGCTTGATCAGCACGGGCACCGGCGGGGTCTTGGTGATGAACGTGAACGACCGGTCGGAGTAGATGGTGATCACGACCGGAATAATCAAGCCTTCCTGATCCTTGGCGGACGTCTTCGCATTGAAGGCCTTGCAGAAGTCCATGATATTAACGCCCTGCGGACCGAGCGCGGTGCCGACCGGGGGCGCGGGCGTGGCCTTGCCCGCCGGAATCTGAAGCTTCACCTGCGCGACAACTTTCTTTGCCATACGTTAGCTCTTCTCTACCTGTAGAAACTCGAGTTCGACCGGCGTGGCGCGGCCGAAAATGGTTACCATCACGCGCAGGGTGCCGCGCTCGGTGTTGACCTCGTCCACTTTGCCCGTGAAGCTGGCGAACGGCCCGTCGATGATGCGGACCGTGTCGTTCTTCTCGAACGTCATCTTGGGACGCGGCCGCTCGGCGCTGGAAGCCTGGCGGTACAGAATCTGGTTCACCTCGTCGGCCGAAAGCGGAACGGGCATGTTTCCGCCGCCCACGAACCCCGTCACCCGCGGGGTGTTCTTCACCGCGTGCCAGAGTTCGTCGTTCATCTCCATCTCCACCAGCACGTAGCCGGGATAGACGAGGCGCTTGCTGGTGACCTTCTTGCCGCCGCGAAGCTCCACCACTTCTTCGGTCGGAATCAGGATCTGGCCGATCTTGTCGGCGAACCCGAACGCCTGGGCGCGGCTGCGCAG
>JBHGBM010000023.1:0-176919 GCA_041946965.1 Bryobacteraceae bacterium | reverse complement strand
GACTCACAGCGTAACCCGCGCGACTGCGAATCGGGGTTGGTCGCCCCATTGTGACTGAGTGTGTCATGGGCAAAAGAGGCGGCGGCAGACGGCTCTTTTGCGTAACTGAGTAGTCGATCAGCGGAGGCGCCCCGGAACCGTCTTGGAGCCAGGCTCCGGCTTTGGACCGCGCCGGTCACCACAACCGGGCTCCCCGCCCTTTATTCGGAGTGCCTGCTTGACGCGCTGCACTAGTAGCGCTTCTTCAGCGTGATCCCCATCCCGCTGCCCTGCCCGAACAGAATCGTGTCCAGCGCCGGATTCTTCGAAACGGCGTCCAGGTACTCCCTCGCCATGTCGATGTTGTGTGCGGCGAACACGCCGCCGGGGCGCACCAGCGGCAGCAACTTGTTCAGGTAGTCGACATAGCCTTCCTTCTCCGCGTCGATGAACACCAGGTCCACGGGACCTTTCACGCGCCCCAGGTTCTGATGCGCGTCACCTTCCACCACCGTCACGATGCGGTCTACGCCGGCCTTTCTGAAGCTTTCGCGGGCGCTGGCGGCGCGGCCCGGGTCGATCTCAAAGGTGGTCAGGGTTCCCCCGGTCTTTTGCAGTGCCAGGGCGATCCACATCCCGGAAATACCGGTTGAGGTGCCGATCTCGACCACGTTCTTCGCGCCGGCGGTTTCCGCCAGCAGCCGCAGCATGCGCCCATCTTCCGGGGGTACGTTGGCAAACTGATCGGCAGTCCGGATGGCATCGAGGATCCGCTTTTCGGCGTCATTAGCGGCGAGCGCCTGCACATCCTGAATCCCGCGCCGGCCGGGACCTCCGCGGCGCTGGGCCGTAATCGAAAGCGCGAAGAAGAGCGCAAGCGCAACCAGGGCAAAACGTCTCATGCCCGGACAGGCGCTGCGCCGGGGCGGCGGGTTACGCCACCTCGAATTCCGCGGTCACGCGCTCTTCGCGCCCGGAGGCGAGCAGCCGCACCCTGGCAGCCGCCGTGTGGCGGCCGCGCGCGGCGACGTCATACCGGAAATACCTGTCGCCGCCGCGCTGCCCGGGTTTTTGCACCAGGGCCGGTTTCACCGCGGCCCCGTCCACCAGCAGTTCGATCAACTCGGCCTGCGGCTCGGCGGGCGAGCCCATGGCGGTGTTGCGATGCCGCAGGCGCAGGCGAAGCGCCACGCCGCTCTCCGGGCGCGCCTCCTCGAACTTGTCGGCCGGCGTGACCGCCACCAGCGAGGCCGCGGGTTTCAAAATGTCGTCCGGGCGCTCGCCCCACCAGCGCCACTCGCTCTCACGCTCCGCGATGGCCCGCCGCACGGCTTCGTCGCCGCCGCCCCACTCGGTGTGGAACTCGTTGATGGCGTCGTGCCGGATGGAGGCGACGCGGTGCTCCCGCAGCGCTTCCATCCAGCCTTTCCATGTAGGCTCGCGGGCCAGGAACACGGTCCGGAATCCGGCGAGTTGATCGGCCCACCACCAGGATTCGCGGGTGTGCGCATCCTGCAAGGCGACGAACGGCAGGACGCCCTCGTAGCGGCGCAGGAAGGGCTGGGTATTCAGGAAGTTCTCGTTGCCGAAATGGAAACTGGCGATGGCGGCGTAGGTGCCGCGCTCCACGGCCTCGTCCAGCAGGATGCGGGTCAGTTCCTCGTTCTCGTTGAACTGCCAGATCATGGCGCCGCCGGCCTTGCGCAGGGCGCCGATGCGCTCGTCGCGGAACCTGGGCCAGGGCACGGGAGCTTTCGGGTCGTTCATGGGCGCGCCGAAATCCACTCCCGGCGGCGCCGTGGTGTCGCTCAGGTGGCTGTATGTGCCAAGCCCCGGCACATGCACATAGCCCCCGTACTCTTCGT
Organism: Bryobacteraceae bacterium; assembly: GCA_041946965.1. GTDB lineage: Bacteria > Acidobacteriota > Terriglobia > Bryobacterales > Bryobacteraceae > JBHGBM01. The sequence goes on along the minus strand of JBHGBM010000023.1, from coordinate 175,075 downwards.
TGGCGGGGAAGAAGACCACGGGCGCCTTGCGGCGGTCCGCTACTTCCTGACAGCGCTCCACCCATCCCGGCGCGGCGTTCTTAGCGCCCCAGAGGTGGATGCGGAGCGCGCGGGCCAGTTCCACCGCCTCGGCCGGACTGCCGGACCCCGGCGCTTCGATCTGCACGGTGAAGGCGTGCAATCCGGAGGGCAAACTGCGCGCCGCCTTCGGCTTTCCGCGCGGCGCGGCGGGTGCGGCGCCGAGCGCACGGAGCGCGTCGAGCGCGTAGAACGTGGCGGTGAGGTTCGAGAGTTGGCCCGGGCGGTCGCAGTAACCTCCATCGGCGTTCCGCAGCCCCCGAACCCATTCGACGCAGGCGTCGCGGCGCGCGGGCGCGGAGCCCAGCGCCTCCAGCGCCCGCACGGCGGCCCAGGTATAGCCCAGCTCCTCGATGCCCGCCAACTGAGGTGCAGGCTGGTAGGTGAATCCCCCGGCCGGCCGCTGGCAGGCTTGCAGCCACTTCACCAACGTTTCTGATTTCGCGGGCCGTTCGCCCATGGCCTCGAGCGCCTGCATGCCCCACCAGGTATTCATGACGTGCCCCGGCGTGCCGTCGGAAGCGGGCGTGTTGTTGAATGTGCCGTCGGGTCTGCGGCGTGAGGCCAGGTAGGCGCGCCACTCCGGGGTGGCCGCGGCCAGACCCACCAGCGGCCGCGAGAGCAGGGACATGACCTCGTGCTGGAACACGGGGTTGCCGTCGCGCTCGTACTGCTTGGTGTAAGGCGCCGGTCCGGTCCAGCGCGCCACGTCTTCGGCCCACTCCTTCAGGTCTTCCCCGAGCCACGCCAGCCCTTGCAGGAACTCGTAGTCAAAGCGGCGCAGCGGGCGTTCGCCCTTGCGGCGGCGCTCCGGCAGCGGGTAATGCGTGCGGATGAACTTCACCAGTTCCGCCTTGCGCGGCGGCTCCGTCCCAGCCAGGCGATAGCAGGCAATCGCGGCGAAGCTCGGCGTGAGGTGCCCGAACGGGTCCGACGGCCACCCGTACCCGCCATCCGGACGGGCCAGCTTTTCCACGTAGGCCAGCTCCCGCCGGGGCAGAACGGCGGCGGCGAAGGAGGCGGCGAATTCACGGCGCGTAAGGTTCATAGGACAGGCCAACCGCCTATCCTACTGCTTTTCCTCCGCCGGCGCGGGTTCGGGGGTGAAGGTCAGAGCGTCCGAGTTCCGGCCGTAATCGGCGATCACGGTCTGGCCGTCGCGGATCTCGCCGCGCAGCAGCAGGCGGCCCAGCGGGGTCTCGATGCGTTTCTGAATAGCGCGTTTCAGCGGCCGCGCGCCGTAGTTCGGGTCGTAGCCGCCGCGCACCAGTTCGCGCCGCGCGGCGTCCGTGAGCTCGAGCATGATCCGCCGGCCGGCAAGCCGCGCGCGCAAGCGCCCCAGTTGGATCTCGACGATCTTCTTCAGGTCCTCCTCGCTGAGCGCGTGAAACACGATGATTTCGTCGACGCGGTTGAGGAACTCCGGCCGGAAGTGCCGCCGCATCTCTTCCAGCACGGCATCTTTCATGCGCTCGTACTCCCGCCCCGAATAGGCGCCGCGGTATTCGAGGATGCGTGGGCTGCCCACGTTCGAGGTCATGATCACGATGGTGTTGCGGAAGTCCACCGTGCGGCCCTGCCCGTCGGTGAGCCGGCCGTCGTCGAGAATCTGGAGCATCACGTTGAACACGTCGTGGTGCGCCTTCTCGATCTCGTCGAACAGGATCACTGAATAGGGACGCCGCCGCACCGCCTCGGTCAACTGCCCGCCCTCTTCGTAGCCCACGTATCCGGGAGGCGCGCCGATGAGCCGCGCGACGGTGTGCTTCTCCTGGTACTCGGACATGTCGATGCGGACCATGGCATGCTCGTCGTCGAACAGGAACTCCGCCAGCGCCCGCGCCAGCTCCGTCTTGCCCACGCCGGTCGGCCCCAGGAAGATGAAACTGCCGATGGGGCGGTTGGGGTCCTTCAGTCCCGAGCGCGCGCGGATCACGGCTTCGGCCACGGCGGTAACGGCTTCGTCCTGGCCGACGACGCGTTTGTGCAGCTCGTCCTCCAGGTGCAGCAGCTTCTGCATCTCGCCTTCCATGAGCCGCGTCACGGGGATGTTGGTCCAGCGGCTGACCACCTCGGCGATGTCCTCCTCGTCCACTTCCTCCTTGATCAGCGCGGGCCGGCCGTCGCGCCCGCCGGATTCCGCGTTCAACTGCCGCTCCAGGCCGGCCAGCTTGCCGTAGCGCAGCTCGGCCACCTTGTTCAAGTCGTACTCGCGCTCGGCGCGCTCGATCTCGGTCTTGGTCTGCTCGATCTGCTCGCGCAGACTGCGCTGGCGCTGAAGGGCCTGCTTCTCGTTCTGCCAGCGCGCCTCGAGCGCGTCGCGTTCGGCTTTAAGGTCCGCGTGCTCTCTGTCGATCTTCGCCAGGCGGTCTTTAGAGGCCGGATCGGTTTCCTTGCGCAACACCTGCTGTTCGATCTCGAGTTGCATCACGCGCCGCTGGATCTCATCGAGTTCCTGCGGCCTGGAGTCGATCTCGGTGCGCAGGCGCGCCGCGGATTCGTCCACCAGGTCGATGGCCTTGTCCGGCAGGAAGCGGTCCGTGATGTAGCGGTTGGAGAGCACGGCGGCGGCCACCAGCGCGGAATCCTTGATGCGCACGCCATGGTGCACCTCGTAGCGCTCCTTGAGGCCGCGCAGGATGGAAATGGTGTCCTCCACCGTCGGCTGCCCGACCATCACGGGCTGGAAGCGGCGCTCGAGCGCGGCGTCCTTTTCGACGTGCTTGCGGTATTCGTCGAGCGTGGTTGCGCCGATGCAGTGCAGCTCGCCGCGCGCCAGCATGGGCTTGAGCAGGTTGCCGGCGTCCATGGCTCCCTCGGCCTTGCCCGCACCCACCACGGTGTGCAACTCGTCGATGAAGAGGATGATTTCGCCGTCGGATTCCTGCACTTCCTTGAGCACCGCCTTGAGCCGCTCCTCGAACTCGCCGCGGAACTTCGCACCCGCGATCAGCGCGCCCATGTCCAGCGAGACGATGCGCCTGTTCTTGAGCCCCTCGGGAACGTCGCCGCGGATGATGCGCTGCGCCAGGCCCTCGACGATGGCGGTCTTGCCCACGCCCGGCTCGCCGATCAGCACGGGGTTGTTCTTGGTGCGGCGGGAAAGCACCTGGATCACGCGGCGGATCTCGTCGTCGCGGCCGATCACCGGATCGAGCTTGCCCTGCGAAGCGAGCTTGGTCAGGTCGCGCCCATAGCGTTCCAGCGCCTCGTAGGTGGCCTCGGGGTTCTGGCTGGTGACGCGCTGGCTGCCGCGGACTTCCCGCAGCGCCTGCATCAGCCGGTCGCGCGTGATCCCGAACTCCTTGAGGATGCGGCCCGCCGCGCCGCCGTCATCGGCCGCCGCGAGCAGGACGTGTTCCACCGAGATGAAATCGTCCTTGAGCTTGGCGGCTTCGTCCTCGGCCGCGGCAAACAGCCGGTTCAGCCGTCCGGTGATGTACAAGTGGTCCGGTCCGGCGCCCGGCCCGCTTACCTTGGGAAACCGATCGAGTTCCTGTTCGACGCGCCGCGCGACCGCTTCGGGGTTGAGCCCGGCCCGCGAGAGGATGGAAGACGCCAGGCCGCCGTCCTGCTCGAGCAGGCTCGCCAGGACGTGCTCCACATCCACCTGCTGGTGTCCGTACCTGGCGGCCTTGCCTTGCGCGGCCCGGATCGCTTCCTGAAGCTTTTCCGTGAAGCGATTGATGTCCATATTTTCATTTTGATGCAACTCCCCGGGGAGAGATTTGCGGAATCCGCGCCTGCGCGCAATCCGCGCGTGCAGGGGAGCGGTTAAGATAGGTAACCATGAGCGAGCTGGCGCTTCTGGGCGGCCGGCCGGTGCGCACCCGTGGGTTCCCGGCCTGGCCGCGTCCCACGCCGCGCGATCGCGCCCGCCTCCAGGAAGTCCTGGAGAGCGGCAACTGGGGCGGGCATCCGTTTCCCAACCGGCTGGCGCGGGAGTTTTCCTCCAAGTTTGCGGCTTATCACGGGGCGTCCTACGGGTGCTGCGTGGCGAACGGCACCATCGCGCTGGTGGCGGCGCTCCAGGCGGCGGGCATTCGCTACGGCGACGAGGTGATCGTGCCCGCCTATACCTGGGACGGCACCGCCGGCGCGGTCCTCTACGCCGGGGGCGTACCGGTCTTCGCCGACATAGACCCGGACACCTACTGTCTGGACGTCGCCTCCGCCCGCCGCGCGGTGACGCCCCGCACCAGAGCCATCATCCCGGTGCACCTCGCCATGCGCTTCGCCGGCATGGAGGCGGTGCTCGCGCTGGCATCGGAGTACGGCCTGAAGGTCATCGAGGACTGCGCTCATGCGCATGGCGGCGCATACAACGGCCGCGGCGCCGGCTCCATGGGCGACCTCGGCTGCTTCAGCTTTCAGTCCAGCAAAATCATGGCCTGTGGCGAGGGGGGCGCGGTGATCACCTCGCGGCTGGAGATCTTCGAAGTGCTTCAGTCCATAGTAAATTGCGGGCGTGCCAGCGAGACCGGCCGCTTTCACCGCCGCATTGTCGGGTCGAATTACCGCATGACGGAGTTCCAGGCGGCGCTGCTGCTCGGCCAACTCGAGGAGCTTCCGAAGCTGGCCGCCCGCCGCGCGCGGCATGCCGCGCTGCTCACCCGCGAGCTGGCCGGGATCCCCGGAATCAGCCCCTTGCCGCCGCAACCCGCGATCACGCGCGAAGCGATTTACAATTACGTCTTCCGGTACCGGCGGCCGGAGGCCTCGCGCGATTTGTTCGCCGCCGCGCTCGACCGGGAGGGCATTCCCTGCGATGGACGTTTTTACGAGGCGGTTTATCGCAGCGACCTGTTCCAGGTGAATCCCGCCGATTTCCCGCAGGTAGGGGACAGGGACTACGCCGCGTGCCGCTGCCCCGCGGCCGAGCGCGCGGCCTATGACGAATCCGTGTGGCTGCCGCATTTCCTGCTGCTCGGCGACGAGAATGATGTGGAGGACATCGTGCGCGCCGTTCGCAAGGTGATCGCACATTTGGGTGAGCTGGCCGGAGTGGATCCCGCGCTCGCCGGGGTGAAAAGCATGAGCCGCGCCGAGCGCTCGAAAGCAGAAAGGAAGAACTACTGATGTTTATCTCCATGAATCCCACGCTGCTGGCGGGCGTCAAAATGCCCTGGCCGGAGATGGCGCGTTTCGCCGCGCGTTTCGGTTATCCGGGCGTGGATGTCGCCCTGGGGCCCGCCATGGCGGACGGCGTCGCCAATACCCGCGCGTTGCTCGAGCGCCTGAAGATCCGCCCGGGCGCCATCGGGCTGCCTGTGGAGTTCCGCAAGGACGATGCCGCGTTCGAACAGACGCTGGCGAAGCTCGCCCCGGCGGCGGAATTCGCCGCGGGCATCGGCTGCCCCCGCATGGCCACCTGGGTCATGGCCTCCAGCGAAACCCCCAAAGCCGAGTTGCGCGCCACCTTCCTGAAGCGCTTCGGCGCCGTCGCCGATGTGCTGCGCCGCTCCGGCGTCTCGCTCGGCCTCGAATTCCTCGGCCCCCTGGAGCACCGCAAGCGCCTCCCGCACGAGTTCATCTGGCGCATGAGCGAGATGCTGGCCTTCGCCAGGGAGTGCGGGCCGAACGTGGGGCTGCTGCTCGATTCCTGGCACTGGCACCACGCCGGGGCCACTGTGGAGGACATCCTGGCCGCGCGCGAACGCGTGGTGCACGTGCACATCAACGACGCGGCCAAACAGCCGCCCGAGGGTGTGCGCGACAACCAGCGCCTGCTGCCCGGCGACGGCGTGATCAACCTCACCGGTTTTTTCCGCGCGCTCGATAAGATCGGCTACCGCGACGCGGTGAGCATCGAGGTGTTCGGCGCGTTTCTGAAGGAGATGGGTCCCGAGAAAGCCGTGCCCGCGGCGCTCGCAAAGGCCCGCGCGGTGATGGAGAAAGCGGGCGTGAGGTGGAATGCTTGAGCACCTGCTGACGGAACAGCCCAACCCGGCCTCCGAAGGTATCGACGCGCTGCCCACGGGCGAGATCCTGCGCATCATCAATGCGGAGGACCGCAAAGTCGCTCTCGCGGTGGAACGCGAAATCCCGAACATCGCGCGCGCGGTGGACGCCGTAGTGGCCGCCATGCGGCGGGGCGGCAGACTGTTCTACATAGGCGCCGGCACCAGCGGCCGGCTGGGTGTGTTGGACGCTTCCGAGTGCCCCCCCACCTTCAGTGTGGAGCCGGAGCGCGTGCAGGGCATTATGGCGGGCGGGGAGGCGGCGCTGGCCCGCGCCACCGAAACCACCGAGGACGACCCGGCCATGGGCGTCCGCGATTTGCTACAGCGTGGATTTCAGGCCACGGATGTGCTGGTGGGCATCGCCGCCAGCGGCCGCACTCCCTACGTGCTGGGCGCGGTGGATGAGGCCAACCGCCTGGGCGCGGTCACGGTGGGGATCAGTTGCACACCGGATTCGGAGCTGGCGCGGCGCGTGAAGATCGCCATCACGCCGCTCGCCGGCCCAGAAGTAGTGGCGGGGTCCACGCGTATGAAGGCCGGCACCGCGCAAAAGTTGGTACTAAACATGCTGTCTACGGCTACGTTCATCCGGCTCGGATACGTCTACGGGAACCTGATGGTGAACGTGCAGCCGAAAAACAGCAAGCTGGCCGACCGCGCGCGGCGGATCGTCTCCAAGGCCGCGGGCGTAACGTACGAGCGCGCCGGAGAGCTTCTGGCGGCGGGCGGGAACAGCGTCCGCACCGCGATCGTCATGGGCAAGCTCGGCGTGGAGCGCGGCGAGGCCGAAGCGAGGCTGCGGGCGGCCGGAGGCCGGATTTCGCAGGCTTTACATGGATAAATTCGTCATTCAAGGCGGCGTGCCGCTCCGCGGGGAGATCCCCATCAGCGGTTCGAAAAATTCGGCATTGCCCGCGCTCGCGGCGGCGCTGCTCACCAGCGAGCCCGTCGTGCTGCGGCGCATTCCCCGGGTGCGCGACATCCGCACCATGCAGCGGCTGCTGGTGGACATCGGCAGCCAGGTGGAGGCGCAGGGCGAGACCATGCGCCTGCACACCACCAGCATCGCGGCGCCCGAAGCGCCCTACGAACTGGTGAAGACTATGCGGGCTTCCAGCCTGGTGTTGGGGCCGCTGGTGGCCCGCGCCGGCCATGCCCGCGTTTCCCTGCCCGGCGGCTGCGCCATCGGCGCGCGGCCCATCAACCTGCACCTGGCGGGGCTGGAGCAGTTCGGCGCCCGCATCGAGCAGTCCCACGGATATGTAGAGGCCACTGCGCCGCCCGGCGGCCTGCACGGAGCCACGTTCACCTTCGACCGGGTCACCGTGACCGGCACCGAAGACCTGATGATGGCCGCCGTGCTCGCCAGGGGCGAAACCATCCTGCGCAACGCCGCCCGCGAGCCCGAAGTGGTGGACCTGGCCGCCCTGCTGGTGAAGATGGGGGCACGGATCGAAGGTGCGGGCACCACGGAACTCCGCATCGAGGGCGTGGAGCGGCTGCACGGCGCCGAGCACACCATCATCGCCGACCGCATCGAGGCGGGCACCTTCGTGATCGCGGCCCTGATCACCCACGGCGACGTGCGGGTCACCGGCTGCGTGCCGGAGCACATCGGCGCGCTCCTCGATAAGCTGCAAGCGGCGGGCGCCTGCATCGACGAACCCGAGCCGGGAGTCCTGCACGTGCATCCCTCGGGGCAGTTGAAATCCGCGGATGTGATCACCGAAGAGTACCCCGGATTCGCCACCGACCTTCAGGCGCAATACATGGCGTTGATGACGCAGGCCGAGGGCATCGCCATCATCCAGGAGCGCATCTTCGAGAACCGCTTCATGCACGCGCTCGAGCTGATGCGCATGGGCGCGAACATACGGCTCGACGGCGGCGACGCCATCGTGGCGGGGCCGCGGGAGTTGACCGGGGCGGGCGTGATCGCCTCCGACCTGCGCGCCAGCGCCTCGCTGGTGCTGGCGGCGCTGGTGGCCAGGGGCGAAACGGTGATCGACCGCGTGTACCACATCGATCGCGGCTACGAGCGCATCGAATCCAAGCTGGCGGCAGTCGGCGCGCGCATCCGGCGCACCGGGTAGCGCGGGAAGCCCGCCGCGCCAACCGCTCGGACCCCGCGGCGTCACCCCGCTTCGGCCAGGATGCCCTCGGCGATCTCCACGGCGTCGCGCAGCAGCTTGGGACAGCAGGTTTGAAACAGCTTGGCCTCCTTCGCTCGCGCGTAGCCTTCCGGGGTGGAAACGTCGCAGTCCAGCAGGTCGCGGCAGAGCGAGGAGCCGTTCCTCTCCTGGAACACCGTGATCAGCCGCCGCGCCCGTTCGCAGGTCTTGTCCTTTTCCGTGCGATTCACCTCCGGCGCTACGCTCGGCTGCGCCAACCCGATCGCCAGGATGGCGCCGGTGAGACAACCGCACGTCTGCCCCGTGCGCGCGATGCCGCCGCCCAGCCCCGCTCCGATGTGCAAGGCCAGTTCGGCGGGGACGCCTCGCGTTTCGGCCAGCGCCGAGAACACCGCTTGCGAGCAGGAATAGCCCTGCTCGAAACGCGCCAATGCGACTTCGCTCGCGCTCATCAGAATGACACCACGATCCCTTCCGGGTCCGCCTCCTTGCGCGCGCGCACCATGGTCACGAAGACCGCAGTGGCCAGGCACGGAACGATGGACGCCACAATAATGATCGGCTGGAAGGAGAATTTGTCCGCCACCACGCCGATCAGGAAAGTCGAAACCAGCGTGCCCAGGCCCGCCCCGGCGCCGCTCAGCCCGCTGACCGAAGCCACCGCGCGGCTGTGAAACACGTCCGCCGGCAGGGCCAGGAACATGGTGGAGCAGGCCGCATAGGCGAAGGTGGACCAGGCGATCAGGGACACGATCACGAAGTAGTTCGAACTGAACGCCGCGGGGATCAGCACCAGCATGCTGGGACCGAAGACCAGAAAGATGGTGCGGCGCGCCTTGCCCACCGGCCAGCCGCGCTTGATCCACCAGCTCGAAAGCCCGCCGCCGAAGAAGTTCCCCAGGTCCGCCGCCAGGAACGGCACCCAGAAACCCAGCACGCTCTGTTCGATGTTGAAGCCCTTGCTCACCAGGTAAATGGCGAACCATTCCGCGATCAGGAACCAGTAGGGATCGAGCAGCGTGCGCCCGATCACGATGCCCCAGGTCTGCCGGTACCGCAGCAGCTTGCCCCAGCCCGGCGAAGGCAGGTCCATGCCGCCCTCCGCGGCGCGCCCGCGCAGGATGTAATCGAGCTCCTCTTTCGAAATTCGCGGATGCTTCTCCGGAGGATGGTACAGCGCCCGCCACACCAGCAGCCACACGAACCCCAGGCAGCCCGTGATGACGAATGCCGGACGCCAGGTGCCGAACGTGTGATACAGCCAGATCACCAGGAACGGGGCGATGGCGCCGCCCACCGAGGAACCGCTATCGAACAGCGCGACCGACCAGGCGCGTTCGCGGGCGGGAAACCACTCGGAGGTAGCCTTGGTGGCCCCCGGCCAGTTCGCCGATTCGCCCGCGCCCAACAGGAAGCGGAACACGCGGAAGCTCCAGATCCCCGAGGCGAGCGCGGTCAGCGACGCCACCGTCGAGTAGAACGCCACGCTGACCGAGAGTCCCTTGCGGGTGCCGGACCAGTCGATTAGCCGCCCGCAGACGCCCTGCCCGATGGTGTAAGCGATGCGGAAGGCGATCAGGATAGTGGCGAAGTCGGTATTCGACCACTGGTATTCCTGTTTCAAGTAGGGGGCTAGAACGCTGAGCGTCTGCCGGTCAATGTAATTGATGACGGTGGAGGCGAACAGCAGGCCGCCTATCCACCAGCGAAGGTTGCGCGTCATACTGGCAAAAGTGAAGACTATCATAGAGCCTTTCCGGATCAAAAGCGTCGAGCCGCTCCGCCAGACCACCCGCGCGGAGCGGGAGCGCTCGCTGGAGGCCGCCGGCTACAACCTTTTCCAGATCGGCGCGCGCGACATCCTCATCGACCTGCTCACCGATTCCGGCACCAGCGCCATGTCCACCGAGCAGTGGGCGGCGGTGATGCGCGGCGACGAGTCCTACGCGGGCAGCGAGAGCTTTTTCCGCCTGAAGCGCGCGGTGGACGATCTGACCGGCTTTCGCCACATGATTCCCACCCACCAGGGGCGCGCGGCGGAGCGCATCCTCTTCACCGTGATGTGCCGGCCGGGATCCGTGGTGCCCAGCAATACGCACTTCGATACCACCCGCGCCAACATCGAGTTCACCGGCGCGCGCGCCGTCGACCTACCGCTGCCGGAAGCCGCCGACACGCAGGCGCGGCTCGATTTCAAGGGCAACATGGACGTGGACGCGCTGGAACGGCTGATCGCCGCCGAAGGCGCCGGAAACGTGCCGCTGGTGATGCTGACGGTGACCAATAACTCCGGCGGCGGCCAGCCGGTCTCGCTGGCCAACATCGCCCGGGTGCGGGAGGTGTGCCGGAGGCACGGCATCCCGCTGTACCTGGACGCCTGCCGCTTCGCCGAAAACGCCTGGTTCATACGGGAACGCGAGCCGGGTTATGCATCCCACACTCCAAGGCAGATCGCGCGGGAGATGTTCGCCCTGGCCGACGGCTGCACCTTTTCGGCGAAGAAGGACGCCTTCGCCAACATCGGCGGGTTCCTGTGCACCAACGACGACCGGCTGGCGGCGCAGGAGAAGAACCTGCTGATCCTGACCGAAGGATTCCCCACTTACGGCGGGCTGGCCGGGCGCGATCTCGACGCGATCGCGGTGGGTTTGGAGGAAGTGCTCGACCCCGACTACCTGCGGTACCGCATCGTCTCAACCGGATACCTGGGCCGCCACATCGCCGATAACGGCGTGCCGATCGTGGAGCCGCCGGGCGGGCACGCCGTCTACATCGACGCCGGGCGCATGCTGGCCCACATCCCGCGCCGGCAGTTCCCCGGGCAGGCGCTGGCCGTCGAGCTTTACCGCCACGCGGGCATACGCTCGGTGGAGATCGGCTCGGTGATGTTCGGGGAGAACGCCCGGCACGAGCTGCTGCGGCTGGCGATCCCGCGCCGGGTCTACACCCAGAGCCATATCGACTACGTGGTGGAGGCCATCCTGGAAGTGAATGCCCGGAAACAGGAATTGCGCGGCCTGGAAATCGTGGAAGAGCCGCCGTTCCTTCGGCACTTCACCGCCCGTTTCCGCCCCCTGATGTGATAAACTGAAGAACGAACAACTACCGAAGGATACGACTGTCTCAAGATGGCGAATCACTTTTCCGCGCTCAAGCGCGTGCGGCAAGACGAAAAACGGACGCTCTTTAACCGCCGGTGGAAGACCCGTCTGCGGCACCAGGTTCGCGCCATGCGGCGCGCGCTGCTCGCCAAGGACGTGAAAGCCGCCACCGAACTGCTCCCCAAGACCTTCTCGCTGGTGGACCGCTCGGCGAAGGCCGGCGTGATCAAGAAGAACACCGCCGCCCGGTATAAGTCTAAGTTACACTTGAAGTTAAAGGCGCTCACCGCCCCCGCCGCGTAAACCAAGGCAGCCACTGCGGAATGGAGAATCACACGGTTCTGGTCCTGGCGGACCCTGCCGACCGCACCCTTGCGTTGCTCGAAGAACTGCCCGATGAAACATCGCTGGTGGTCGGGAACTGCCCGGAGGCGTTCGAGCGGGCCGCACCCGAAGCCACGGTCATTCTGAACTGGGCGAACACCAGCGAACTGCTCGAACCGGTTTTTGCGATGACACCGCGGCTGCGGTGGGTGCATGCGCGCTCGGCGGGGCTGGACGCGGTGCTTTTCCCCGCCCTGGTGGAAAGCCCGGTGACGCTCACCAACGGACGCGGCGTGTTCAGCGAGCCGCTGGGCGAGTTCGTCGTCGGAGCGGCTTTGTATTTCGCCAAGGATTTCCGGCGCATGGTGAAGAGCCAGGAGGCCGGTTGTTGGGACCAGTTCGATGTCACGGAGGTCGCCGGGCAGACCATGGGGATCGTGGGCTACGGCGATATCGGCCGCGCCTGCGCACGCCGCGCCAGAGCCATGGGGATGCGGGTGATCGGGCTGCGGCGGAGCCCCTCGGCCGATCCCGACGCGGACGAAATCGCCGGCCCGGAAGCCCTTCCGGACCTGCTGGCGCGATCCGATTACGTGGTGCTGGCCTTGCCGCTGACCCCCGCAACCGGCGGCCTGATCGGCGCCCCCGAACTGAACCTGATGCAACCCACGGCGGTGCTCATGAACGTGGGCCGCGGGCCGGTGGTGCGCGAACGCGACCTGATCGAAGCTTTGCGCCAACGCCGCATCCGCGGCGCGGCGCTCGACGTGTTCGAGACCGAGCCGCTGCCCGCCGGCCATCCCTACTACGGGCTGGACAATCTGCTGCTCTCACCGCACTGCGCCGATCACACTCCGGACTGGCTGGAGCGCGCCATGCGCTTCTTCCTCGGCAATTTCGAACGCTTCCGCCGCGGCGAGGCTTTGCAGAACGTGGTGGACAAGCGCCGCGGCTATTGATTACATTGGCACCCTAGGAGCCAATTATGCAGCAGGGCCGCAGGGCCTTTATGACTTCGGCGCTGGCCTCAGCGCCTCTGATCGTTCCCCGCGCGGCGTGGGGAGCCAACGACCGCGTGGCTTTCGGCCTGATCGGAGCGGGAGGCCGCGGCCGCTACCTCGCCAACACGTTCCAGAAACTCGGCACGCAGTGCGTGGCCATCGCGGAGGTGTACGAACGCAACGCGGAGGCCGCGCTCAAGATCGCGCCGCAGGCCAAAACCTTCGTCGAGTACCGTGAGTTGCTTCAGCAGCCCGGTATCGACTGCGTGGTGGTGGGCACGCCGGACCACCAGCACTGTCCGGTCCTGCTGGCGGCGCTCGCGGCGAAGAAGGACGTGTACCTGGAAAAGCCCATGTCCCATTCGCTCGAAGAGAGCCAGAAGATGATCAAGGCCGTGCGCGCCTCCAAACAGATCGTGCAGATCGGGATGCAGCGGCGCAGCGCGCCTTCGGTCATCAAGGGCAAGGAGATCATCACCAGCGGACGGTTGGGCAGGATCAGCATGGTAAAGCCCATGTGGAACTGGAACATCAGCAAGCCGCTCGACAACTCGCCCCTGCCCGGAAAGCTGGACTGGCAGCGCTTTGTGGGTCCCGCCAAGGACCGCAAGTTCGAGCCCATGGTGTTCCGTTCCTGGCGCTACTTCTGGAACTTCTCCGGCGGCAACATGACCGACCAGGGCACTCACCTGATGGACGTCGTGCAGTGGTACATGGGCGTGAACGCCGCCACCAGCGCGGTCTGCTGGGGCCAGAAGATCAAGAACACGGGTTCGGAGGTGCCGGACGCTTTTTGCGCGGTGTTCGAATACCCGCAGTTCATGGCCACCTGGACGCTGAACTACTGCAACTCGTACGACAACGACTGGTCCATACAGTTCCAGGGCGACGAGGGCACCATGATCCTGAGCAACGCCGGCTTCAGCATCTGGAAGGAGCCCTGGCCGAAGAACCGCGAGCCGATCGAGAAACTGGACGCCCCCGTGCCGCTGGAGACGCACGTGCAGAATTTCCTGGATTGCATGAAGTCGCGCCAGGAGCCGAATGCGCCGGTGGAAGTCGGCGCGAGCGCGGTTTCGGCCCCGCACCTGGCCAACCTCGCGTTCCACAGCGGGCGGCGCGCGTTCATGCCGAAGCTCGCGTAGAAATCCCGCTTCGCCCAAACGGCGCTGTCACACCGGCGTAGAGCGAGCCTCGCGCCGGGCTAACCGATTTTCACCCTCTTGAGATCGATTTTGGCTTCATCCCACTCGCCGAGCCCCAGCAGGCCCGCAAGCTCCACGTGTTCCGGCTGCATGCGGACATAGTTGCTGTCCTTATCGGCGGGCGCCAGCGCGATAGGCTGCATGCCCGAGGCGGCGCGCTTGGCGTCGAGCTCGGTCCAGCCCACCCGATCGACCGCTACCGGGTCGGTGGAGAAGTACATGGTCTTGTGCTCCCACAGGTAGTTCCGCACGCGCCCGCCCGGACCGCCGTGGTAGGCGCCGATCACGCCGTCGATGATGTTCAGCACCACCTTCCGCCGGAACACCGGCAGGTCCACCACGGCCGCGATGAACATGCCGCAGGAGTTCGCCGAGCTGTTCACGTGGCTTCGCGCCACGTTGTTCACCATGCCGTGCGAGAGGTTCTTCAGCGCGATGGTGAAGCCGGCGGACTGATGATGCTTCAGCACGCCGAGGTTCACCACCTTGTTGACCTCCCTGCTCAGGAACTTCGCCACGTAAGAGCGCCGGTAATGCACATCGCCGGCGGGAGCGCGGGTCATAAGCAGCGGCAACTCCATGTAAACGTCGCGGTCGTAGCCGTCCATGTCGAGTTGGAAGCGATCCGACTGTCCCCGCGCGGTGCCGTACATCCAGCGCACACCCTCCGGCAGCCATTTCTCGAAGCCGCCGCTTTGAAACTGGTCCTGATACCGGTCGTACGCCACGATGTCCCGGCGCTTGACTCCGGCGCTCTCCAGCCCCGCCACGATCTCCTGAAAGACCTCCGCCGATGAGATGATGTAGGGCTGGCCCACGGGATTGACCTTGATGCCGACCACGTCGCCGGGCTCGAAAAAGCGGCGCCACGCCGCCTGCGGGTCCGGGGCTCCGGTCAACTCCATCATTCCCCGGCACAGCATGGCGCGCACTGGCTCCCTCTGATATTTGCCCGCCAGGATGCTGGCCGGGTGCGTTACGGCAATCACCCGGCCCGGATAAGGACCGGGAATCCCCAGTTTTCCGCCGGCCGGCGCCTGAGCGAGCGCCGCGGCGGGTATGCCCAGGAGTATGCGTCTGCGGTCGATCATGCTGTGAGTATACGTCACGCTGTTCGCGCGCCCGAATGTATGTAAGAAAAGTAACAATTCGGTGGTAAGATGACGCGGAAGGAGAATTCCATGGGTTGCTGCAAGAACAAGGCTGCCAAGGCGGCTCCGAAGAAGGAAAAACCCGCAAAGAAGAAGTAAGCCCACAGGCGGGGGCCGACCCGCTGCGGACGGCCCCTGGGGTCTTCGATCCACGGTTGCGCCACCCGCCGGGTTCCTTTATCTTGGGGGTTCCGATATGGCGAAGAAAACCTCCGTCACGGGTAACGCGGGGCGACGGCATCGGTCCGGAAATCATGGATGCCGCGCTGGCCGTGTTGCGTGAGGCTGGGGCCGGCATCGAGGTGGAAGAGGCCGCCGCCGGCGACGGCGGGGATCTGTGAATGCCTGGAAGATCTCTATTCCGGACGACATTTACACACCCGGTGCCAGCGCGGAGAAGGCGGGCACGCGCGAGTTCGCCGCCGCCGTCATAGCGCGGCTGGGGCGGCAGCCCTGCGTGCTGCGTCCCGTGAGCTGTAACTAACCCACGCGCAAGGAGAATGGATGACTGAGAAGCCCCTGGTATTGGTGATGATGGGCAGCAAGTCCGATTGGGAGACGATGCGCGCCGCCAGTGAGACCCTCACGGCTTTCGGCGTGCCGCACGAGTGCCGCGTCGCCTCGGCGCACCGTTCGCCCGAACTGGCCATGCACCTGGCCGGCGGCGCCGAACGGCGCGGGATCGAAGTGATTATCGCGGCGGCGGGGGCGGCGGCGCACCTGGCCGGCGTCGTGGCCGCCCATACGCTCCTGCCCGTGCTCGGCGTGCCCATGGAGAGCAAGGCGCTCAAGGGCCTCGATTCGCTGCTCTCCACGGTGCAGATGCCCGCAGGCATTCCCGTGGGCACGCTGTCGATCGGCGGCGCGGGTGCGCGCAACGCCGCGCTGCTGGCCATCGCCATTCTCGCCAATTCCCGGCCCGAGCTGCGGGAAAAGCTCCGCCGTTACCGCGCGGAACAGGCGGAAAAGATCGCCAAAGAAACGCTGCCATGAGACTCGCGGCCTGCCTGCTCGCGGCGCTCGCCTGCGTCGCGCAGGAAGCGATGGTGGACCAGGCGGTGGAAAAAATCCGCAACACATTCGAAGTGCCGGGTATGGCGGTAGCCGTGGTGAAGGACGGCAAGGCCGTTCTCGCCAAGGGCTACGGCGTGCGGAAACTCGGCGAGACCGCGCCGGTGACGGCGCGCTCGTTGTTCGGCATCGCCTCCAACACCAAGGCGTTCACCGCGGCGGCGCTCGCCATCCTGGTGGATGAGAAGAAGGCCGCATGGGACGACCCGGTCATCCATCACTTGCCCTACTTCCAGATGTACGACCCCTATGTCACGCGCGAGATGACCGTGCGCGACCTGCTGGTGCACCGCAGCGGGCTGGGGCTGGGCGCCGGCGACCTGCTCTACTGGCCGCCCAGCGATATTCCGGGCGAGGAGATCATTCGCCGCCTGCGCTTCATCAAGCCCGCTTCGAGTTTCCGCAGCAAGTACGCCTACGACAACATCCTGTACCTGGTGGCCGGACAGGTGGTCGCGGCTGCGAGCGGGATGAAGTGGGACGAGTTCATCCGGGAGCGCATCTTCCGGCCCGTGGGAATGATCCACAGCAACACCAGCGTGCGCGAGCTGAAGCAGGCCGCGGACACCGCCACGCCGCACGCGCGCGAGGAAGGCAGGCTGCGGCCCATCGAGCCCGCGCCGTTCGACAACAACCCGGCGGCGGCGGCCATCAACTCCCCGGTGGAGGACATGGCGAAATGGATCGCCGTGCAGTTGAACCGCGGCGCGCTGCCCGGCGGCGGGCGTCTGTTCAGCGCCGCGCAATCGCACGCGATGTGGTCGCCGCAGACCATTATTCCCGTCGGCTTGCCGCGCCCGGAGACGCCCGCCGCGCTGCGCGGAGACTTCTCGGCGTACGGGCTCGGCTGGGGATTGGGCCAGTACCGGGGCCGTAAGACGGTCACGCATTCCGGGGCTCTGCCGGGCTACGCTTCGCGCGTGCTCATGGTGCCGGACCTGAACCTGGGCGTGGTCGTGCTCACCAACCAGGAGGCCACCGGGCCGTACCAGGCGCTGGTCTGCACCATCCTCGACCACTACATGCAGGCGAATGACACCAACTGGGCCGAGTACTACCGGAAAGCGGCAATACGGGAGGAGGATTCGGCGAACGAGGCGGTGAAGAAAGCAGCCGCGGCCCGCAACGCGAATTCGCGCCCCTCGCTGGCGCCGGCGGGCTATGCGGGACGCTACCGCGACGCGTGGTACGGGGACATGGTGATCGAGAACGCGGGCGGCAGGCTCGCCATGCGGTTCACCCACACGCCGCAACTGAGCGGCGATCTCGAACACTGGCAGTACGACACGTTCATCGTGCGCTGGCGCAACCGCACGCTGCTGGCGGACGCGTATGTGACCTTCGCGCTGAAGCCGGACGGCGCGGTGGACCAGGTGAAGATGGCGGCGGTTTCTCCACTCACCGATTTCAGTTTCGATTTTCAGGACCTGCTCTTCAGGCCCGTAAAGTAGGGAGGCTTATGTCAGGCGTTTCCAGACGGCATTTCTTTTTCGGTTCGCTGCTCGCCGGGGCGGTCCCGGCGCGAGGCTTCGGCTCGGCCGCATCGCTGCGGCGGCTCGGCTACAAGTCGCCGAGCGAGAAGCTGAACATCGCGGCCATTGGCGCGGGCGGCAAGGGCTACACGGACATGCTGGGCTGCGCCACGGAGAACATCGTGGCCATGGCCGATCCGGACGAGAAGCGCGCCGAACGGGGCTTCAAGCTGCATCCGAACGTACCCAGGTACAAGGATTTCCGGCGCATGTTCGACAAGCAGGGCCGGGAGATCGACGCGGTGCTGGTGAGCTGCCCCGACCACATGCACGGCTCCGCGTCCATGTGGGCGATGGCGCGCGGCAAACACGTGTACTGCCAGAAGCCGCTCACCCGGACGGTATGGGAGGCGCAGCAACTCACGGCCGCCGCGCGGAAGTACAAGGTCGCGACGCAAATGGGCAACCAGGGCTATTCCAGCGTGGGCGCGCGCGAGTGCTGCGCGGCTTCCCGGATTTCGGCTGCGGCGCCATCGGCGACATGGCCTGCCACATCCTGGGTACGCCCAACATGGCCCTGCGGCTCACCGCGCCCACCAGCGTGGAGTGCGTGAAGCAGGAAGGCAAGAGCCAGTACACGTTCCCGCAGCGCACCATCATCCGCTTCGATTTCCCCGCCCGCGGCCCCATGCCGCCGGTGAAGATCTTCTGGCACGACGGGCTCACCGCGCGGCCGCACTTCGACGGCGTAGAGGACGAGGAACTGCTCGGAGACAAGGACGTGAACGGCAGCCTGTTCCTCGGCGAGAAGGGCATGGTGACCACCGGGTGCTACGGCGAGCGCACGCGCCTCGTGCCTGCGGCGAAAATGAAGGACTACAAGCTGCCGCCGCCGCTGCTGACCCGTTCGCCGGGCCACTATCGCGACTGGATCCGTGCCGCGAAGGGCGGCGAGCCGGCGTGCTCTAATTTCGACGTGGCCGGTCCGTTCGTCGAGTGGATGCTGCTGGGGGTGATCGCCATGAAGTTCGAAGGGTGCCTGGATTGGGACGCCCGGAAGGGGCGGTTTACCAATAACCCGGAGGCCAACCGGTATTTGAAGCCGGAGTTCCGCAAGGGCTGGAAGTTCGCGTAATCCGTTCCAGAGCGCCGGGCAGAAGCCCCTTCTGTCAAAGCAGCTTCGTCACGCCCGGCGTGAATACCGGGTAGGTTCCATCGGCGCGAAGTTTCACGGGAGGCTCCATGTCCTTCCGGCACTCCTCCGGCTTCGGCGGGAAGTAGAAATCCGAGGCCATCGCCTGCTCCCAGGTGACTTCCTTTCCCGTGTAGCAGCTTAGCTGGCCCATGATGCCGATCATGGTGCTGCGGACCATGTAGTCGCCGCTATTCATGGGTTTGCCCGCGCGGATGGCCTTGAACAGTTCCACGTGCTCGATCTGGTATGGGTTGTTCTCCGGCGCGGAATAGGTCTTGGGGCCGGCGTAGCGCCAGGGGTTCTCGCCCTCGATGCGCCCCTGCATGACGAAGCAGCGGCCCTTGGTCCCGATCAGCAGGCTGGAGTTCTCGTTGTAGCAATTCTCAATCGTGCGGCACATGGCGTACATGCGCGTGCCGCCGGCGAACTCGTAAACCACGGAGTGGTGGTCGAAGACGCTGCCGTAGATCTCGCCGTTGAGCGTGGAGCGCCCGCCCATGCCGTAGCACCGCACCGGCGCCTGCCCGCGCATGGCCCAACTGGCGCGGTCCACGTTGTGCACCAGCGTCTGCGGCACGTCGTCGCCGGAGAGCCAGTGGAAGTGGTATTGGTTGCTGGCCTGGTATTCCACCTCGGTCATGCCGGGGCGGCGCGGATACAGCACGTAGGGCGCGCGGAACCAGGTTTCCTGGATCGCCACGATATCCCCGATCGCTCCGTCGTGCACGCGCTGGATCGTCTCGCGGTACATGGGGTGAAAGCGGCTTTGCAGGCCGGAGAGCAGCGAGAGGTTCTTCTGCTTCGCCAGCGCGGCGGCGGCCTGCACTACCTTGATGCCGGCCGGGTCGATGGCGTGCGGCTTCTCGACGAACACGTGCTTGCCCGCCTGGAGCGCGGCCATGGCATGCAGGGGGTGGAACTTGGCTGCGTTGGCGATGAGCACCACGTCGGAAGCCTCGATCACGTGCTTGTACGCGTCGAAGCCGGCGAAGCAGTGGGCGTCGTCCACCGCGACCTGCTCGGGGTACTGACGCTTGAGCAGTTGACGCTTCTCCTGAAGGCGGTCCATCACCATGTCGGCCATGGCCACCAGCCGGACGCCCTTATCGGCGTTCATGGCCTGCCGCGCGGCCTCCGTACATCGGCCGCCGGCGCCGATCATGCCGACCCGGATCGTGTCGCTGCCGGCCGCGTAACCGGGCAGCGCGAGCGCGGCGGATTGCAGGAACGCGCGCCGCGAAGGCGCGTTGTGGTTTTCGTGCATCATCGGTTTCGTATTGTACCCCGGCGAATCGTGTATAGTGAGCCTCGTGATCCGCATAGCGTTAGCGCTTGCCTCGGCGCTCGCGTTCGAGCACGTGGTGATCGATCCCGCCGGCCCGCTCGACATCTCGCTGAAGACCGTGGGTGACCTCGACGGCGACCACCGTCCGGACGAGGACGGCGACGGCCTGCCCGGCCTTTTCGGCGCGGACTGGCGTGGCCGTCGCGCAGTGGATCTTTGGAAGAACGTCAAGGCGAGGGGAGCCAGATGACCACGCGAATCGCTTTTCTCCTCGCGGTGGCGGCCGCCATGCCGGCCATCGCGGATGACAGCCCGTTCGGGACGTGGACGCGCGGAACGCCGGACCCGGCCGCGCTCAAGAAGCAGTGCCCCTGGGTGAAGGGAGCCTTCGTGGCATTCCCCTGGAGTGAACTGGAACC
The DNA here is from genome assembly GCA_041946965.1 of Bryobacteraceae bacterium. GTDB lineage: Bacteria > Acidobacteriota > Terriglobia > Bryobacterales > Bryobacteraceae > JBHGBM01. Next base: position 154,678 of record JBHGBM010000023.1, on the reverse strand, counting down.
CGCGCCCGGCAAGTTCGATTGGGAGATGTTCGAGGGCACGCTGGCGCGGTATGCGGATGCGGGCCTGTATATCCAGTTCATGGTGTGGGTCGGCCCGCACAGCCCGCGCTGGCTTTACGGCCTGGGCGTGCCGGAGGTGAAGACCACTCCCACGCTGAACCCGCGTGGAGAGCCGCACGGCTGGACGTACCCGTTCTATCTCCATCCCGTTTATCAGCGCCGTTATCACAACATGATCCGCGAGGTGGCCGCGCGCATCGACCGGCTGCCGCCCGCCACGCGCAAGGCCGTCATCTGCATCCAGACCGCCGAGGGCACCACGGGCGACGAGGGCGGCTACAAGGGCGAGCCGCTCGACCCGAACTACCAATTGCCGGAGGAGAAGTGGCGCGCCTTCAAGTTTGAAACCTGGCGCCTGTTCGAGAGCCTCTACCGCCCCAAGCAGCCGAAAGTCCACCTGCTGATCAACTCCGGAAACCAGGGCCAGTATCACGACTGGATCATGAAGAACATGCCCGACACCTGGCGCAAGGCGGGCAATCCCGGGCACGGCTACCAGCTCAACGCGGAGCTGAAGATGATGGAGTTCCTCGATCCCCTCATCAACCACCGCAACGCCAACGGCGAATTCATACGCTGCCGCTCCGAAATGGATGAAACCCACAAGGGCTGGTTCCGCGAGGCCCCGGTGTGGAACCAGTACTGGTTGAACCTGTGGGTGCTGCACTTCGGCATCGACATTCAGCAGAACGCGACCGAGGTATTGCGGGATCCGCGCCACCGCGAAGGCTTCGAGTTCGTCAGCCGCTACGGCGGCCACAAGGATCCCGCCGTGAGCCCCGGCGCCTGGTGCGCACTGCGCGACGGTCTGGACGCCGCCGACCTGAAGCGCTTCCCGCCCGCGCAATTCGGCGAGGGCCGTTTTTCGAGCCGCCCCGGCGAGATCGAGGCCGGCATGGAGCGCTGCCTCCGCATCGCGCGCGCGTTTGCATCCCGCGGGGCCCGCCAGGGAGATCCGCAAAAGGCCATGTACACCGTGATGCGCAATCGCGACGCCTCCGCCATGAACGACGTGGGCTGGAGCATCTGGGCCGGCAACTACGAACGCTACCTGAAGCAGTACGACCCGAACGGCACCAGTACCGGCTGGTGGCGTGTGGGACCGAAGGACCAGCCCTACGGGAGGTTCGCCCGTGGCTTCGATACGGCGGCGGGAAAGAGGGCCATGTACTTCGACCTCGACGACCGCTTCGCTCCCCGGGCGGTCAAGGTGCGGGTGGTGTACCTGGACCGCGGCCGCGGCTCATGGGAGCTGCGGTACGATGACGCGAAAACCGCGCTCGCGGTGAACAACGGCGACACGGGCAGGTGGAAGGAAGCGGCGGCGGCGATTGAAGCCGGCCGCTTCGCCAACCTCGGCCCTCACGGCACGGACCTTGCCCTGGTACACACCGGGGGCGAGGACACGTTGTTTCACATGATCGAGGTGACGCGGCGGTAAGACCGCCGGCGCTACCCGCCGAACACGCCCTTCCACGTGGCCTCGCGGCCCGTGTAAATTGCCGTGCGGCCGAGGATCGCGATCATAGTGCTCTCGGCGGACCGCTCCGCCGCGTTCTCCACCGTGCCGGCGGCGATGTGGCCGAGGAAGGTTTCTATGGCGTCGATGGTGATGTCGCGTCCGGCCTGGATGGTCTCCGGCTTGTTGCCGCGATAGATCACGGATTTCTTCCGCGAGGTGAAGATCGAGCCCTGCGAGCCGGCGTACTCCTCGCCCACGCGTCCCAGGCCCGCGGGCGTGATCTGGGCGGCCTGATAGCTCACGTGCAGGCCGTTGGGGAATTCATACGTCAGGCTGAGATGGTCCATCACTTCGCGGTCGGTGCGCAGCTTGCGCCCGCCGTAGCCGGCGCAGCGGATGGGCAGCGCGCCGAGAAACCAGTGCAGGTCGTCGAAATTGTGGCAGTCCTGCTCCACGATGATGTCGCCGGAGAGATCCCTGTACGCGTACCAGTTCCGGAGCTTGTCGCCGGTCAGCTTCGCGCCGCTTGCACCCTTGGCGCGGGGAATGGGACTGCCGCCCATCCAGAAGCCGCTCGCCATGGTGATCTCGCCGATGGCGCCGGACTTCAGCGCCTCGTACGCCTTGAGGTACACCGGGCCGTAGCGCTGCTGGAACCCGAACATGAGGCACTTTTTCGGATCGTGCCGGCGGCCGGCGGCGATGACGCGCCTGCAACCCTCCGCATCGGCGCCCGCGGGCTTCTCGCAGTAGATGTGCTTGCGCGCCTGGACCGCGGCTTCCAGCATGCGCGGGTGTTCGAATACCGGGCTGGCGATCACCACCGCGTCCACATCGGACCCCAGCAGCTTTTCGAATTCCTTGTACGTCTTCGGATTGGTGACCTTGATGCGCTGCGCCGCGCGCTCCATCTGATCGTCATAGAGATCGCACAGCGCCGTGATGCGCGCCCGCGGATCGGCGTGGACGATGGAGGCATCGTACGAGCCGCGATTGCCCGAGCCGATCAGCCCCACCGAAATCTTCGAGTTCGCCTGTGAACCGCGCACCGCTTCGGGCGCCACGATCGCGACGCCCGCCGCGCCGCCGCGCAGGAACGCCCGCCTGGAAGTTTGAGCCATGGCGGCATTGTAACGCTATTGCCCGAACGCCTCGCGATAGAACGCCGCGATTTCCGCGGCCTTCCGCGCGGTGAAGAGCTGCGCCTGGTGCGCCACGCCTTCCGCGACGTGAAACTGGTGCGCGATGCCGAGCTGATCGAGCGCCTCGTGCATCGCCGTGACGCCCGCGCGCAGGCGGTCTTCCGAACCGACGCCGAGGAACACCCGCGAACGCCCGCGGATGGCGGCCGCGTTCCGGCGCGCGAGATCCACCGGCCGCTCGGCTTCGAACCGCGCACGGTCGCCGCCGAAGATGCGCTTCACGATGGCCTGGATGCCCGCGCCCGCGGCGGCGTCCGGAGCGGGGCCGGCCATGCTCACCACCACGCCGAACACCTCCGGATATTTGAAGCCGAGGTGCGCCGCGCCGAAGCCGCCCATCGAAAACCCTTCCACGGCGCGCGCCGCACGGTCCGGGATGGTGCGCCAGGTGGCGTCCACGTGCGGCGCCAGATCGCGCACGATCACGCTTTCCACCGGGAATTCCGGCCGGTCGCAGTACATGCTGTCGGTGAGTCCGTTGACGAACACCACGATGGCGCGGGGCCTGCGGATGTACGCCGCGCCGGAACGCTGGGAGCCGCCCGCGCCGTGCAGCCAGTAAATCACCGGGTACCGGAACATGCTGGTCTCGTAATCCTCGGGCAGCGCGATCAGGTAGCTGGCCTCGCGCTTCGCGTGGCGGCTGAAGAAGGTCGCGTAACGCGTGCCCGGCGGCGCGTAGCGGTTGGGGTCCGCCCACTCCCGCAAGGGGCGCGGCGTCCGCGCGGTCTTCAGGTGCTGGTCGAGGAACGCATCCACCAGCGGGTCGATGTACGGGCCGTTGTGAAAACCGTGGCCGGCCCCCGGTACGATCTCCAGTTTCGCCGGCACGCCCGCCGCGCGCAGCGCGTCGTAAAACACGCGGCTCTGGCCCACCGGCACGGTGTAGTCGCGGTCGCCGTGCACGATGAGAAACGGCGGATCGCCCCTGCTCACGTAGGAAACCGGGTTGGCCAGCCGCGTGCGCTCCGCATGTTGCTGGATGGGGCCGCCGATGAGCTGCGATTCGGGCGAATCCGGCGCGTCGTGGCTGAAAGCGGAGCCCTGCGCGTCCATCTTCAGCAGCTCCGTGGGACCGTAGAAATCCACCACCGCCTGTACACGGCTGGCGGGATCGTCGTTTTGTACACCCAGCAGCGCCGCCAGGTGGCCGCCCGCCGAGGAGCCCCACGCGCCGATGCGCTCCGGGTCCAGGTCGTACTTCGCCGCGTTCCCGCGCAGCCAGCGCACGGCGGCCTTGCAGTCCTCGATCTGCGCCGGAAATTTCGCCACGCCGCTCAACCGGTATTCAATGCTGGCTACGGCGTAGCCTCGCGCGACCAGCCGCTCGGCCGGCGTTCTTGCCTTGCTGCCGGTGCGCCACGCGCCGCCGTGCACCCACACCACCACGGGCGCGGCGCCTTCCTGCGCGGGCAGGTACAGATCCAGCTTGAGTTCCTGTTGGGGAGTGCGCCCGTATACCAGATCCCGTTCGATACGCTGGCCCCACGCCGAGGCCGCCACCAGGAGAAGGAGCACCGATCGCATCCCCTCATTGTGCACCCGCCGACGAGGCGCGGGCATCCAAGAAGAGATGCGGCGTTACACCGGGCCGGAGTTGATGGAAGACCGGGCGCTTCCGTCCGAAACTCTGACGCGTGTGCACCGCGACCTCGACCGCATTCACCGCTGGCTCGGAAATGTGGATGCCCTGGTGCGGGCCATCCAAACCGATGCGCGCCCGGTGCGCCGCGTGCTCGACGTGGGCTGCGGCTGGGGCGGCACGCTGGTTCGCGTGCGCGAGAAGCTGGGCGTAGAGGCGATCGGCGTGGATCTCCGCCCGCCGGCGTCCGCCCCCGTGCCCATCCTGCGCGCCGATGTCACGCGCGACCGGCTGCCCGAGGCCGACGTGGCGTTCTCGCTCTACGTCGCACACCACCTGGACCCGCCGGCGCTGGCCGCCATGCTGCGCAACGTGCGCCGCTGCACGCGCCGTTTCATCCTGCTCGACCTGGTCCGCCATCCTCTGCCGCTGGCGCTTTACCGCGCCTTCCTCGGCCCGTGGGTGCACCGCATCAACCGCATCGATGGGGCGCGTTCGGTGCGCGCGGCCTACACCGCGCCGGAGCTGCGCGGCATCGCCGCCGGGGCGCTCCAGGGCGAGGCCCGCATCCGCCACACAGTCGCACCGTTTTACGTGCGACAGGTGCTTGATATATCATTCGCTTGATGAAGACTCTCGCTGTTCTGCTGGCGGTTTGCGCGCCGCTGGCCGCGCAGAAGACGACCGTGTACGTCATCACCGACGCCGAAGGCGTGGCCGGCATCTGCCGCCAGGACCAGACCGACAACAAGAATCCCGAACTGCGTCAGCTTCTCACCGCGGAGGTGAACGCGGCTGCCGACGGCTTCTTCACGGGCGGCGCGGAAGAAGTGATCATCTGGGACGGCCACGGCGGAAGCGCCACGCTTTCGGCGGCGACCATATACCCGCGCGCCCGCCTGGTGATCGGCGATCCCGGTCCCACCATGCTGTTCGAGCGCCGCTTCTCCGCGCTGGCCTTCGTGGGCCAGCACGCGCGCGCCAACACCTCGGCTGCGGTGATGGCCCACAGCTACAGTTCGCTCGGCTACCAGTACTTCCTCATCAACGGCAAACCTGCGGGCGAGATCGAAGCCATGGCCGCGCTGGCGGGCGAGTTCGGCACGCCCGTAATCTTTCTCAGCGGAGACCGCGCGGCGGTGGCCGATCTGCGCGCCATCGTGCCCGGCGCCGAGACCGCCGAGGTCAAGGAAGGACTCTCCTACTACGCCTGCGTGACGCTCTCCGGACCCGCGGCGCGTGACGCCATCCAACTCGCGGCGCAGCGCGCCATGAAGAAGATCGGAATCGTACGCCCTTACCGCATCCCGGGCCCGGTCACCATTCAGGTGGAACGCACCACGCGCAGCACGCTGCCTCCCGGCGCCGGCGACCAGGTCGACGCGCGCACGACACGTTACACAGGGAAGGATTTTACCGAAGCCTGGCGCCGCTACCGCGGCCGGTAGGGAATTTCGTCCTCTATCCGGTCTGATTTCAACCGCATTTTCCAGTGCCCGCGTGCCGTACCTAACAATCCGGGCCTTTGGCCCGAAGCTTGCTTTCGAACTCGGGTCCGGGAATTGACGCGCGCCTCTTCAACTCACCCTTAGGAGGAGTGAATTTCTCACATGACTGTCAACAGTTTCCTCACTACGGCGGGCGCGCTCGCGCTCGCGCTCGCTGTCTCCCCCGCGCTCAAGGCGCAGGGACCTCTCTATGATCGGGTCCTGGTCAATTTGCCCTATACAGTCACGATCGGCGAACACACCCTGACGCCGGGCCCGTACGTGATCCAGCAAATGCAGAGCCCCGGCGGCGCGAGCCGCGTACTCATGATCTACTCGGAAAACGGCATGAAGTTCGAGACCACCGCGATGACTATCCCCGTGCTGGACAATCGCACGCCGCGCGAGACTACCGTGGTTCTGCACCATTTCGGTTCCGACTACTACTTCGATCGCGTTTGGGTCCAGGGAAAGGATTACGGTTACGAATTTCCACTGCCGGAAAGCGTGAAGGCTCGTGAACGGGAGCGCATGACACCCCTGACGGTTGCCGCCACGTACCAGGCGGTTCCGGAACAGACGGCAAGCGGGAATAAGGAGATTGCGCAGGTCACACCGCCTCCAGCCCCTGCCCCGGAAGCGGCCTCCGCTCCGGAAGCGGCTCCCGCTCCGGAACCGGCCCCGGCGCCCGCTCCCGCTCCTCAAGCTGAAGCCGCCCCGGCGCCCGCTCCGCCCTCGGAAGCCTGGCGCGAAATGCCGGAGACTTCCGCAGGCTGGCTCACCATGCTGCTCACGGGCGGCCTGCTCGCCGGGGCCGGTCTGACGCTGAAGAGGCGCTCATAGCCGGTTGGCGGGCGCTCGCCGCGTGGAAGAGGCGCCATGCGAAAGGCCGAAAAAAGGACATGGCCCGGCTGGCTGCTGGTTGCCGGCGGCCTCTTCCTGCTGCATGCGGGCACCCGCGACCTCCTGGAGTCATGGTGGGGCCAGCACCGGGCTTCGCGGTCCTGGAAAGCGGGCTCCCAACCACAACCCGCGGCCCCCCCGTTGGGTTCCACGGTGGCCAGGCTCTCCATCCCGCGCCTGGGCGCCTCGTGGTTCGTGGTGGAAGGCGTAGACCAGCGGGACCTGCGCATCGGCCCCGGCCACATGCCGGGGTCCGCAATGCCCGGCTGCAAGGGCAACAGCATCATCGCCGGGCACCGCGATCTGCACTTCCGCGCGCTCAGGAAGCTGCGGGAAGGCGATGAAATCGTGGCGCAGACCACCGGGGGGACGTTTGTCTACATCGTCACGAAGATCGCCATCGTGAAGCCCACCGCGCGGGAACCGCTGGCCGACACCGCGGAGCCGGTGATGAACCTGATCACCTGCTATCCGTTCTATTACACCGGTCCGGCGCCGCGGCGCTACGTTGTGCGGGCCGATCTCCAATCCGGGCGGCAACCATCGTAAAATGGGCTAAATGCCCGAAATACAACAGGATTTCTACCGCATCCGGAAGCTCCCTCCCTACGTGTTCGCCGTCATCAACGAGATGAAAGCACGGGCGCGCGCGGCGCAGCTCGATGTCATCGATCTCGGCATGGGGAACCCCGACGGCGAGACCCCCGCCCCGGTGGTCGCCAAGCTCCTCGAAGCCGCGCGCAATGCGCGCAATCACCGCTACTCGATGTCCCGCGGCATCCCCAAGCTGCGCGAGGAGATCGTCAAGCGCTACCAGGCCAACTACGGCGTAAGGCTCGACTCCGAAAAGGAGGCCATCGTCACCATCGGCGCCAAGGATGCGCTCGCGCACCTGCTGTTCGCGGTAGTCGGGCCGGGCGACACGGTGGCTTCGCCGAATCCCGCCTATCCCATCCACCAGTACGGCGTCATCATGGCGGAGGGGCACGCCTGCACGCTGCCCATGCCGGACCCGGCCACCTTTCTCGAAAGCCTTACGGACCTGTACCGCTCCGGCAACCAGCCGAAAGTGATCCTGATCTCTTTCCCGCACAACCCGACCACCACGTGCGTGGATCTGCCTTTCCTGGCGGAGATCGTCCGCCTGGCGCGCGAGAACGGAACCCTGGTCGTGCACGACTTCGCCTATGCCGACATCTGCTTCGACGGCTACAAGGCGCCCAGCATTCTTCAGGTGGAAGGCGCCAAGGAAGTCGCGGTTGAAATCTTCTCGCTCTCGAAGAGCTACAACATGGCTGGCTGGCGGGTGGGTTTCTGCCTGGGCAACCCGCGCATGATCGCTGCGCTGGCGCGCATCAAGAGCTATCTGGATTACGGCGTGTTCCAGCCCATTCAGATCGCCTCCATCATTGCGCTGCGGGAGTGCGAAGCGGATACGCGCAAGATCAACGCCATCTACCAGAAGCGCCGCGACGTGCTGGTGGAGGGGCTGTGCCGCGCCGGATGGCCGGTCCAGCCGCCCCGCGGATCGATGTTCCTGTGGGCGCCCATTCCGGAGCGCTACCGCCATCTCGGCTCGCTTGAATTCTCCAAGCTGCTGATGGAGAAGGCGCTGGTGGCGGTTTCCCCCGGCATCGGCTTCGGCCCGCTCGGGGAAGGGTTCGTGCGCTTCGCATTCGTGGAGAACGAGCAGCGCATCCGCCAGGCGACGCGCTCCATCGCGCAATTTCTGAAACAATAGAGGGCCATGCGCGCCCTTGCGTTCTTGCTGGCGATCCCGGCTTGCGCCGCCGAGTTCCCCCAGGCCGCGATCTCCAACCGCGAACTTCAGGTGAAGTTCTATCTGCCCGATCCCGGCCGGGGCTACTACCGCGGCACGCGATTCGATTACTCCGGCGCCATCTACAGCCTGACGTACCGCGGGCACGAGTACTTCGGGCCGTGGTTCGCACGCCACGATCCGAAGATTCACGACGCCATCACGGGGCCGGTCGAGGAGTTCACCGCGCCCATAGGCTACGAGGAAGCCCCACCGGGCGGCGTGTTTCTACGCATCGGCGTGGGTGCGCTGCGCAAGCCCGAGGAGCCGGCGTTCCGCCGCTTTTTCACCTACGACATCGTGGACCCGGGCGTGTGGCGGATACATTCGCGCAAGAACTCCATCACGTTCACCCACAGGGTCACGGTGGGCGACTACGGCTACGCATACACCAAGACCGTGCGGCTGGCGGGCAGCCAGCCGGAGCTGGTCATCGAGCACTCGCTGCGCAATACCGGGAAGAAGCCGCTCGAAAGCCCGCAGTACAACCACAACTTTTTCACCATCGACCGGCAGCCGGCGGGCCCCGCGTTCAAGCTGATCTTCCCGTTTGAGCCGAAGCCCGCGGCGGATCTGAAGGGCGTGATGGAGACGCGCGGCCGTGAGTTCACCTACTTGCGCCCGCTCAAGCCCGGCGAGAGCGCCTACACCGAAATCGGCGGCTTCGGCGGCAGCGCCTCCGACTACGACATCCGCGTGGAAAACAACGAGCGCGGCGCGGGTGTGCGCATCACGGGCGACCGCGCGCTCTCGAAGATCGTCTTTTGGTCCATCTCCTCCACGGTCTGCCCCGAGCCCTACGTGAATATCCGGGTCGAACCGGGCGCCGAGACGAAGTGGAGCATCCGCTACCGGTTCTATTCGACGGCTGCCAAGTAGCGTTCCACGGAGCGGCGCAGCGCCTGCTTGGCGTCCTGCATCACGTTGAGGCCCCACCAGCCGCCGTAGATGCGGTCGAAAGCGAAGGGTTCGAGCGCGGCCGCGATTCTGCGCACCTCGCTTGCCGGCATGGGGATGAGGTTCGGGCAGCCGCGCATGAAGCTGAGCCGGCGGCGGCCGGGGCTTACTTGCAGAGTGTCGCCGGCAAGCAGGGCGCCGCCGCCGTCCCAGTGCAGGACCGAGGACCCCGGGAAATGGCCTCCGCAGCGCACCAGCGTCAGGCCGGGCGCGATCCCGTGCGTTTCGCCGCTCCAGAACACGATGGCCGGGTCGTGGCGCATCACCCACTCGCGGTCGGAGGCGTGAAGGTAGACCGGGATGCCGCCGAACGCCCGGCTCCATTCCACCATCGAGCCGCAAAAGTGCGGGTGCGAGATAGCGACGGCCCGGACTCCGCCGTGTTCCTGCACGGCGGCCACGGTGGCGCTATCGATCAGGCTGATGCAGTCCCAGAGCACGTTACCCGCTGGGGTCTCCACCAGGAGCGCGCGTTGCCCGATGGCGAACTCGGGATCCGTCCCGATGCCGGTGAGCCCGCCGTCCGGCTGCACTGTATTGGCATACTCGCGGCGCAGATCCCCCATGACGGTCCATTGCCGGGCCGCCCGGTTCACGTGCCGGCGGTCGTCCTCGCAGATGCGGCAGACCTCGGGCGGGCGCTCGCTCTCGCCGTACTCCACCCCGCACGCGGTGCAGATGTAGCTCGGCATTGCTGGTCATTATGCGACGGGCGGGCGCGGGCGAACAGTACGGAAGATCACGCATCGGGGCCTTTTTTTCGCGGCGCGTTTTCAACTACATGCGCACGCAAGCGCCGGGGAAGAGCCGGGCGCGGATTCTATGCTGGAGATGTGAAGCGCGACCCGTGGAGCGATCTGGCCGACGAGCTGACCCTGATCATCAACTATGCGCTGCTGGCGTGGCAGTCGCTGGACCGGGGGCACCCCGCGCGGCGGGAGATTGCCGGTTTGCAGCGCTCCGCCATGCGCTGCGCGGCGATCGCGCGCCAAGCGGCGGAGGGTGAATAACGCGCGCCACGGCGTGATACTTTGTTACGTCATGGCCGATACCACCCGGAGAAACTTCCTGTGCCTGGCCGCATCCGCGCCGCTGGCCGCCGCGCCCGCGCGGCGCGCCCCGAACTTCGTCATCCTCTTCGCGGATGACATGGGTTACAGCGACCTCTCCTGCTACGGACACCCCACCATACGCACGCCGAACCTGGACCGGATGGCCGAGGAGGGCGTGCGGTTCACCTCGTTCTACTCCGCCGCTCCCGTCTGCACGCCGTCGCGCGTGGGACTGAACACCGGGCGTTACCCGATGCGGGCGGGACTCCCCAACAACCTGGGACCGGACTCCAAGGGCGGGCTCCCACTGAGCGAAATCCTGATCCCGCAGGTGCTCAAGACGCGCGGCTACAAGACCATGGCGATCGGCAAGTGGCACATGGGCCACCAGCCGGCCGAATATATGCCGACCAGGCGCGGCTTCGACCACTACCTCGGGCTGCTCTACAGCAACGACATGATTCCGCCATGGGTGAAGACCAACCGGCCGCTTGATCTCTACCGCGACACCGAGCCGGTCGAGCGCCTGACCGACGACCAGACCTGGCTCACCGAGCGCTACACCGCCGAAGCGGTGAAGTTCATCAAGTCGGCGGGAAAAAGCCCGTTCTACCTCTACCTGCCCTACGCCATGCCGCACTTGCCGATCAGCGCCTCGGCGAAGTTCCGCGGCAAATCGCGGGCGGGCCTGTACGGCGACGTGATCCAGACCCTGGACTGGTCGGCGGGGGAAATCCTGCGGACCCTGAAGGAGCAGGGCGTGGAAGGCGACACGCTGGTGTTTTTCGCCAGCGACAACGGACCGTGGCACAACCTGCCCGAGCGCATGCTGCAAAAGGGCGTGGAGCCGTGGTATACGGGTACCAAGGGCTTGCTGCGCGGCGCCAAGGGCACCACCTATGAAGGCGGTCAACGGGTGCCGGGCATCGCGCGCTGGCCCGGCGTAATCCCGCCGCGGCAGACGTGCGCGGACATGGCTTCCACGCTGGACATTTTCCCCACCGTCACGAAAGCCGCGGGTGCGGAGCTGCCGAAGGATCGCGTCTACGACGGCTTCGACCTGATGCCCACACTGCGCGGCCAGGCGCCTTCGCCCCGCAAGGAGTTCTACTATTTCAGCGGCCGGAGACTCCAGGCGGTGCGCGAAGGAAGCTGGAAGTACCGCTTCGCCGACAACACCCACGAGCTGTTCCACCTGGACTGGGATCCGGCCGAGCAGTACAACATCTACGAGCGCAACCGGGAAGTGGCGGACAAGCTGGCGGCCAGGCTGCGAGCCTTCGGCACGGAACTGAAAGCGGAGATGTGATGCGGACCACCGCTCCCTGAGAAGGCGTGAAATAAACCGGCGACAGTCACCACAACAGGAGCAGCGCCACCGAGCGGGCCATCACGTAGGCCAGCACGCCGTATTCGGCCACGCGCACCGGCGCCGCCGGGCGTCCGAAGCGGATCGCCAGCGCCAGCGCCGCCCCCGCTCCGATCACGTACGGGTTCAGGCTGTAAGGAAAACCCAGCGCGAACGCCAGCAGGAGCGCGTAGTAGGCCAGCGGCCAGTTGCTTCCGCGGCGCCGCGCCAGGCGCGCCAGCGCCGTCGCGACGGTCAGCGCCATCACGAACAGCGTGAGGCCGTTAAAGAGCGTAAAGCGGAAGTTTTCCATACCAGGCCAAGCAGGGGCCGGAGCACGTCCAGCCCGCTGATCCAGGCGTGCGGGATACCGTCGATGCCCTTCCACGCGCCCCAGATCTGTCCGGCGATGGAGGCGGTGGAGTCGCTGTCGCCATCGTGGTTGGCCGCCAGCGCCAGCACGTCGGGGAAGGTGCGGCCGTTGAGCGCGGCGTAGAGACCGATGGCCAGGGCCTCTTCCGCCACCCAGCCTTCGCCCAGGTCGCGCAGCGCCGGCGCCGGCCCGAGCGCCCGCCGGACGAATTCGGAAGTCTGTTCGTGCCCGCGCCACTGTCGGAGCGTCCCCAGGGCGCTCTCGGCGGCGGGGCGCAGATCGGCGCCGCTCACCAGGCGGTGCACCAGCGAGGCCATGAAGCCCGCCGAAAGATATCCGTTCACGTGGCCGTGCGTGAGGGCCGCCGCATCCACCGCCAGGCGGAAGGCGTGCGCCTCGTCGAACCGCTCCGGAAAGAGTCCGATCGGAGCGACGCGCATCACGCCGCCGCAACCCTTGCTCTGATTGGCAGGCTTGGCCACGCTGCCGCGGCCGCCGTCCTGAAGCGCGCTGACGCAAGTGGTGCCGGGATCGCGCTCCACCCTCAGCACCGCCTCGTGCACCAGCTCGCCCACCGGCCTGTGCCGCGCCGGCCCGTAGCCTTGGGTATCCAGCCAGTCGAGATAGGCAAGCCGGATCTCCTCGATCGGATTTCCGCCTCGCAAGCCGCGCAGCAGCCCTTCGAGAGTGAAGAGCGTCATCTGGGTGTCGTCGGAGGTCACCAGCTTGCCGTCCCGCAGTTGCGGTTCCCGGATGCCGCGGGGGCCGTAGCGCGCACGGATGGCCGGCAGCCGCTTGAACTCCACCGGATAGCCGAAGGCGTCGCCGATGGCCCCTCCCACAAGGCAGCCTACACGGCGGTTCAGCCAGTCTTCGGAGGCGCTATCCACCGCGCGGCAGGCGGCCACGTGCTGTTCCTGCGCGTTGTTCTCGATCGCGCCGGGACGGGCGGCGCGCACCTGCTCGACCGCGTCCGCGGCGGCCGCCCCCAACTCCACCAGCAGGCGCGCCGCGATGGCGCCGGTGCGCCCCAGGCCGCCTTTGCAGTGAACCACGATGGAGCGGCCCGCACGCAGCAGCCGCCGCAGCCGCAGGCCCGCGTACGTCCACAACTCCTCGAAGCCGCGATCCGGCACACCGGCATCCCGGATCGGGAGGTGATGCCACTCCACGCCCGCGGCGGCCACGGCGGCCGAGAGTTGCGCGGTGGAGAGGGAAAGCTCCGAAAACTCCTCGGGCGCGAGGAGCGTGACCAGGGCTGCCGCGCCGAATGAGACCACGGCGGCAAGGTCTACGTGAAGGTCCCGGTCCCAATCGCCGGACGCCGGGTTCCATTGTTTCTTGCCGGGGCAGAGCGTCATTCCGATGACGCCCGCCGATCCCGGCACGGAAACACCGTCGATCCGCAGGGGATGGGTGGCGCTGGTGCGCATGGACTCCTATCATACGCCCAAACCCGGCCATCGCAAGTACGCCTCGGCACGGTAAACTGGCATCATGAAACGCCTCATCCCGATGCTGTTTTGTTTGTGGCCGCTGTTGGGCCAGGGACCCGGCCAGGGCCTGCTCTTTCCGGCGGCGCTGCGGGATCATCTGGGCCTGACCGCCGCCCAGGTCCAGAGCCTTAACCGGGTGAACCTGGAGTACAACCGCTTTGTGGTCGAGAAACAGTTCCGCATGGCGCAGGTGCAACGCGAAATCAATGAGGAGACGCAGCGGCAGCAGCTCGACGCGATGGCGCTGGGACTGCGCTACGTGGAGCAGGAAAGCATCCGGCGCGAGCTGCGCGACCGGCTGGAGAAGACCCGCCGCGACGCGGTTGCCGTCCTGAACGACGCGCAGCGCGCCAAACTGAAGATCCTGGAGGACGCCATGAAACTCCGGCAACTGATCGAGCAGGCGCAATGCGAAAACCTGCTGGTTCCGCCGGAAGGCCAGCCGATTTTCGCCGGCGTCATTCGAGCGGGCGATTTCACGAGCGGCATGCCCATCAGCGGCATCGGGTGCGGCATCGGCGGCCTGATCCGCGATCCCATGCCGAACCAGCCGTAATTACTTCCGCCGCTGCTCCTTGAGCTTGCGGATTTCCTCCAGCCGTTCGGCAATGCGCTTCTCCACGCCGCGGTTGCTGGGGCGGTACCATTGCCTGCCCTCGAGTGCAGGGGGCAGGCAGGGCATGTCCGTGATGGCCTCATCGAAATCGTGCGCGTGCTTGTACCCCTCGCCGTAGCCCCATTCCTTCATGGCCGCCGTGGGCGCGTTGCGCAGGTGCAGCGGCACCGGCTCGGCGATGGTGCTCTGGACGTCGGCGGCGACGGCGCCGAGCGCGCGGTAGGCCGCATCCGACTTGGGCGCCGCGGACATGTAGATGGCCGCCTGCGCCAGCGCCAGATCACCCTCCGGAATCCCCAGGAAATGCACCGCCTGCATGGCCGCCACGGCCTGCACCAGCGCGTGCGGATCGGCCAGGCTGATGTCCTCGATCGACATGCGCACCAGCCGCCGCGCGATGTACATGCGGTCCTCGCCCGCCTCCAGCATGCGCGCCAGCCAGTACAGCGCCGCGTCCGGGTCGCTCGAGCGCACCGATTTGTGCAGCGCGCTGATCAGGTTGTAGTGCTCCTCGCCGCCCTTATCGTAGAGCAGCACCTTGCGCTGCACCGCGTCTTCCACCGCCTGCGGCGTGATCTGGCCCTCCGGCGACGCTGCCACCGCCGCCTCCAGGGTGTTGTACGCCGCGCGCGCATCGCCGTTGGCGAAGGTCGCGACCTGTTCCAGCAACTCCGGCGAGGCGGTGATTGCGCGCTCCCCCAGACCGCGCTCGCGGTCCGCCAGGGCGCGTTCCAGCAACGTCACGATCTCGGGCACGGTGAGCGGCCGCAGCGCATACACGCGCGAGCGCGAGAGCAGCGCGGAAATCACCTCGAAGGACGGGTTCTCCGTGGTGGCCCCCACCAGGATGATGTCGCCGCGCTCCACGTAGGGCAGAAACGCGTCCTGCTGCGCCTTGTTGAAGCGGTGAATCTCATCCACGAACAGGATGGTCCGCCGCCCCGCCCGCCTGAGGCGCTCCGCGTCCGCCATCACCGCCTTGATCTCCTTGATGCCGCTCAGCACGGCGCTGAAGGGGATGAACTCGCAGTGCGTGAGCCGCGCGATGAGGCGCGCCAGGGTGGTCTTGCCGACCCCGGGCGGCCCCCAGAGGATCACCGAAGTCAACTCGTCCCGCTCGATCTGCTGCCTGAGCGGCTTGCCGGGTCCCAGAATGTGCTCCTGCCCCACAAGGTCTTCCAGGCGCTCGGGGCGCATGCGCTCGGCCAGCGGACGCCCCTTGCCAGGCTGTTCCGGTGCGGTGATATCGAACAGGCTCACGTCTCGCGCGACCTCTGGCGCCGGGCTTCGTAGAGCAGGATGCCGGCGGCCATGGCGGCGTTGAGCGACTCCACGCCTACGGTGGGGACGTACAGGTCCATGGCGGCGCCGCGCAGCGCCTCGCTCACGCCCCGGCCTTCGCTGCCGATAATGAACGCGCACTTGCGCGTGAGGTCGGCCTCCTCGAGCCGGCGCGCTCCGGCGCGGCGCGGCACGCCCGCCCATATCTCCAGCTTGTGCTGGCAGAGCGCGGCGCGCGCCAGCGCCGGGTCCACCCCATGCACGAACGGCACCCGGAACAGCGAGCCGGCCGAGCCCCGCAACGCCTTGGGATTGAACGGGCTGGCGCTGCCTTTCACGAACAGCGCGCCGGTGGCGCCGAAGGCTTCCGCCGCCCGGCAGATGGCCCCGACGTTGCCCGGGTCCTGCACGCCGTCCAGCACCACCACGAGGCTGGTTCCCCGGAAAAGCTGCTCCACCTTCCACTCCGGCGGACGCACCAGTGCGATCACCCCCTGGCTGTTCTCCGTGCCCGCCACGGCGTGGAAGAGGCTGTCCGGCAGTACGGCCATGCGCAGTCCCGCCAGTTTCCTTACGTGCGTCTCCACGGCCGAGCGCACCGACTCCGCGGCCAGCACCGTGCGCACTTCGCGGTCCGAGCGCAGCGCTTCTTCAAGCAGGTGGAAGCTTTCGGCCACGCACAGGCCCTCGGAGGTGAGGGAACCCCGCACCACCGCCCGGCGTACCTCTTTCAGGAGGGGATTTGAGGCGCTCGTGATGTTTTCGGCCCTAGGCATCTTACAATGTTATTGCACGAAGCATCGCTGGGATGAAGCGTACGTTTTGGAACGCGGTGTTGCTGGCTGGTTCGGTGCTGGTCATCTACATCGGCTATCTCACCGTGCGGATCGAGAGGCAATCGCGCCGTGATGAGGCGCGGCCGGCGGACCTGATCCTGGTACTCGGCGCCGCCGAGTACCGCGGCAAGCCCTCGCCCGTGCTGCGCGCCCGCCTGGACCACGGCCTCGAACTGTACCGCCGCAAGCTGGCCCCCCGCATCATGACCACCGGCGGCGCGGGCGGCGACCCCGATTTCACCGAGGGCGGCGTGGGCCGTTCCTACCTCATCTCCAAGGGCGTGCCCTCGGAAGCCATCGTGGTGGAGACCGAAGGCGAGAGCACGGTGCACTCGATCGCGCTCGCCGGCGAGATCATGCGCCGCATGGGGCTGCGCTCGGCCATCGTGGTCAGTGACGGCTACCACATCTACCGGGTGAAGAAGATGCTACAGGCGCGCGGCGTGCAGGTCTACGGATCGCCGCGGCCGGAGGTCCGCCGCGACGGCATCCGGGAGCGCTGGAAGTACGTCCGGCAGGCAGTGGGGTACGCGTTGTGGTCGCTCGGCGTGCCGGTGTAATGGAGACGCTGCCGAACGTCCAGGAAAATGAACGACTGGGCGGAGAAAGCAGACCTCGCCCTCGAGGCCAAAGACCGCGAGATCGCCGAACCCAGGAAACGCCTGGACCGGCTGGAACAGAGGCAGCCCTTACACGCTGACCACCGGGCACGGCGACTGCCGGATGATCGCGTAGGCGTTGGTCCGCAGGCGCCCAAACACGCCGGCCGCGCTGCCGCGGCCGATTACCAGCAGGTCGGCCTTGATGCGCTCGGCTTCGCGGCAGATCACGTGGGGCGGGTCGCCCGGAAGCACCGAGATCTCCGCGCACGTCCCGGTCCTTTCGAGCAGCAGCGCCAACTCTTCTCTGATACGCTGTTCCATGCCGGCCCGGATGCCCGGATCGCCATCCGGCGTTCCGGGGGCGCAGATGGCCACGTGGACCACGTCGATCTGGCTGCCGAACTCCTTTTGCAGCATGGCGGCCCACTCCAGTGTCTTCGAGCTTTGCGGGCCCAGGTCGAGCGCACACAGGACCCGCCGCACGCCCATGCAATCGGTCTTGGGCATTTCCTCGAGGTGTACGCCGGTCCACACGGGACAGTTGGCGTCGTGCAATACCTTGGCGGTGATGGAGCCCAGAATGAACCGGCGGAACTGCCCATATCCGTGAGTGGGCATCACGATGAGAGACGCTTGTTCGGCGTGTGCGTACTCCACGATCTTGCGGGCCGGATCGCCCTCCAGCACCACGCGCCGGGCCGGCGCGGCGCCCGGCGCGTCGGGGAG
Organism: Bryobacteraceae bacterium; assembly: GCA_041946965.1. Lineage (GTDB taxonomy): Bacteria > Acidobacteriota > Terriglobia > Bryobacterales > Bryobacteraceae > JBHGBM01. Next base: position 136,876 of record JBHGBM010000023.1, on the reverse strand, counting down.
AAACGCGGCCAACTCTTTTTCGGCCTGAACGGAGCGGCATACGTACAGTTCCGTCAGCATGGAGCCGCCGATTTCGAGAGCGCCGAACTCGTAATGCGGCGGCGTCAGCACGTGCAACAGAATCAACTCGGCGTGGAAGCGCTCGGCGAGCCTGCGCGCGCAACGGGCCGCTCCGAGCGAGCGCTCGGAGAAGTCGACGGGAAGCAGAATCCTGGCTAGCGGCTGCATGACCAAACCCCCTTGCCCGGATTCAGGTTAATCTGTCTGAAATACCGAATGCAAGTCTATTTCTGGGAGGGCGGCTTGCTCTCCACGATCCCCAGATCCGTCAATACCTTCGGCCGGGCTTCCTCCATGGCCAGCAGGTTGTGGCAGGCATTGCAGTCCTGCGTCACGCTGTTCTGCCCGTCGGGCGCGGTGTGCGCGCCATCGTGGCAGCGGAAACATCCGGGGAAGTCGGTGTGCCCCAGGTTGTTGGGATAGATGCCCCAGGTGACCTTCATCGCCGGGAAGATGTTGCGGCTCCAGACCGCGAGAACGCCGTTGGCCGAGCGCTTCACTTCCGCCTGGCGCTCCTGGTAGATGCCGGCGTAGTTTTCGCGGTAATAACGGTCGATTTCGGCCGGGATCTGCGCCACGGCGGCTTCGCGGCTGGGGTACTGCTTCTTGAGCACCTCGATGGCCTTCTTCTTCATGAACGGCAGCGCCGCCGAGACCTCGCCGGCATTCATGGCCCCGTCGAGAGCCCGTTCGGGAAGCTCGAAGGTGTGGGACGGCCGGTTGTGGCAGTCCATGCAGTCCATCTCCCGGATGGGCAGCCCTTGCGTCTTGGCGTTCGCCACCGCGTAGACGGTCCTGCGTCCGGGACTGGTGTACTCCATCCAGGGGATGTTCTGCCGGCTTTCGTCGGCCGGCATGTAGCGGATCTTCACGCCCGGGCCCAGGTGCGTGCCGTGGATGCCGATTCCGTGATTGCCGCCGCCGATCTTCATCAGCAGGACGGTTTTCGTGTTGGTGTTCTGCTCGTCATCGGCGAACTTGTTGATGATGCGCACGCGGTCTTCGCCGTACTTCTCCGGCCAGTGGCAGGCTTCGCAGGTCTCGCGCGCGGGACGCAGGTTCCGCACCGGGGTGGGGATGGGCGTCTCGTACGTATGGAACGTCACGGCGAAAACCTGGCCCACGCCGGAGAGTTTGCTGCGCACGAACCAGCTCGCGCCGGGGCCGATGTGGCAGGCGACGCACTCCACCCGCGCATGCGGCGAGTTCTGATAGGCCGTGTATTCCGGCTGCATGACCGTGTGGCAGGTCTTGCCGCAGAAGGTCACGCTGTCCATGTAGGTGACGGCGCCGTAGGCCACCTGGCTCGCGATCACCAGGTTCACTACCGTGGTAACGCCCACGAACAACGCCAGCCGGCGCAGGTCCTTGTTCTGCCAGGTGAGGGGAGGAAAGTCGGTGGGATAGAGCCGGGTACGGTGTTGCCGCCGCTGTTTCAGGTAAATGCCCAGCGGGATCATCCCCAAACCCAGGAAAAAGAACGCGGGCACCGCCATGAAGGCCAGAATGCCCATGTAAGGGTTGTGCACCTCGGCGCCCAAGGTGGAGGGCAACAGGAACAGCCAGAAGATCGTCGCGGTGGTGACAACGATGACGCCGATGAGGCTCAGCCAGTTATTCGACAAGTACACGAGCGGCTTCAACCACCCGAAGCGGCTCCCGACAGGAGGTGTCATGCGATTTTATTTAACTACGAAACCGTTGCTTTGGTCTGCTCTTCCTCATCTACTTCGTGTTCTTCGTGTTCCCGCACGCTCTTGCCGGTGAGGAATGCGGTGTCGAGCGGATAGACCTCCGGATCGAAGATCACGGTGTAGAAATGCCAGATGACGATGGATGCCGTGGCCAGCACGGCTTCATAGAAGTGGACGGAGGTGGCCACGTCCAGCCAGCTCTTGGGCAGGAACTTGAGCATGATGTTATTGGCCCACAACATCACGCCGGTAAGCGCCATCACGGCCGTACCCCAGACCACCGCCCAGTATTCGGCCTTCTCGATGTAGCTGTGCGAGGAGCGATAGGGCTTGCGCCGGATCAGCCCCAGGTTGTAAGCGAAATTCGCCAGGGCCTCCCGCAGATCGGCGGCCCGCGGCATCAGTTCCAGCCAGTGCCGGCGCATCGGCGGACTCACCACCAGGGTGATCACGTGCACCGCCGCGCCCGCCATCATCACCACCGCCGCGATACGGTGGATCAGGCTGCGCATGCTGCCGCCGCCCAGCAGGAAGGGCTGCGCCCACCACTGATCGGGATATTTCAGGGCGAAGCCGGTGACCGCCAGGACGATGAAGGAAAGCGCCAGCATGGCGTGCTGGACCCGCTCGAAGGGCAGCATGCGCACGTTGCGAGGCGGCCCGCCGCGCTGCAACGGCGCGTGCATGACGCGCGCGCGGTGGATCTTGCGGAACCAGTCGCCGGCGTTGTGCAGCAGCATCAGCCCCAAGGTGAGCGGGATGACGAGCAGATAGAACTGGCGCGCCCAGCGCATGCCGGCGGGTTCGGCGCCGCCTTCCCGGACGTGCACCTGCCCGATGGCGAAGCGCTCGCCCGCTCCCGGGTGGCAGCGGCCGCAGGTTTGCGGCAGGTTCTTCGCGCTGATGGTGGACCGGGCGTCGCTCGAGGGCAGAATATTGTGCACGCCGTGGCAGCTTGCGCAGTTGGCTACGGTCTGCTGTCCGGCCTTCGCCGCCAGGCCGTGGAAGGAGGCGTCGAAGCTGACCATGCGGTCGCCCGGCAGCCCGAACTTGCGGCTCAGCCGCACGTCGCCATGGCAGCTTCCACAGGTTTCACGGATGTTATTGTTGCTCACCGGCGAGGCGGCGTTGGTGTGTTTGATAATGGAGTGCTCGCCGTGGCAATCGGTGCACAGCGGAGCCTCATTGATGCCTTTGGCCAGGGCCTGGCCGTGCACGCTGCCGCGGAACTGCTCCACTACCTGCGTGTGGCACATGCCGCAGGTGTCCGGCACCGCCGCGCGGAACTGCTGGGAGCGAGGCGCCAGAAGCTCGTGTGCGCCGCCGTGGCAGAGCCCGCAATCCGGGGCCGCTTCACCCTTCTTGGCCGCCATACCATGCACGCTTCTTTCGTAACCCGCGGCTTGGTCCGCGTGGCACGTGGCACAGGCCGGTTTAGGCGTGTTCGCCGGGTGGGGGTAGCTCTCGTGCTTCTCGTGGCAGGTGTCGCAGGTAAGCGACGCATGCGCGCTCTTGGCGAGCTTGGGTTCCTGGTCGTGGCAGCCGGCGCAGGGCGAGGGTTCAGCGGCGCGCAGGCCAGCGATCCACAGACCGAGGCAAAACACTACACCAAAAATGCGAGTCAAAAAAAAAGGCAGCGTTGTTCGGGTGCCCATGCTAGGAAACTGAACATCCTGCACGCGTGGGTCCAGGATCAGCAGAACCAGCCGAAAGAATCAACCGCAGATGAACTCAAATGAAAATAAGGGTGTTATCTGCGTTCATCGGCGTGAATCCGCGGCGGAAAACGGGTTCTTACTGGGATTGCTTGGGCCTTCTGGGGGCGGGGGGCTGGGAGTGTGGGGTAATTGGCGCAGAAGACGGCGCGCCGGTGGGGGAAATACCGCCAACCGCAGTGGCTGCCAGCATCTTGGGCACGCGCAGCGCGGCGGCCATGATGGCCAGCAGGACGGTCGCGGGGGGGTCCTGAAAAGTGACCAGGGACACGATGCCGGCATCCCAGGCACGGGAGAGATGTTGTGGGTTCTTGTCGCTGATCAGCACCACCCGCTCGGGCGCGATCAGGGGCAGGGGCAGGCGATCCAGGGCGTCCTCGTCGAGAACAAGAACGCCCTGATGGCGCGGATCGGGCTGCTGGACCGACACAACTTGCCAGGGGCCGCTCCGCGTAAGAGCCTCCCTCAAACTTGCTGCGTACGTGGGATCAGCGATGGATAGCTGAACCGCTCGAATCATTCGGGACTCCGCGCCTTGGCCAAGACCCTGCCCTTACTTCTTCTCGTAACCGTCGAGGGTCTTCTTCTCTTTGAAGTACTTGCCGGCCTCGGTCAGGTCCTTCGGGGTCTTCTTCGCGTCCACGTGGCAGGTGGCGCAGGGCTTTTTAGTCTGCTTGGTGTACTCGGCCTTGCCGTACGAAGCCGTCGAGCAGGCCAGCACGCCGATCATCGCGATCACAACAGGCACTACGATTTTGGTCATAGATAGGAGTCTCCTGTCCGGAATTCAGCAATTGGGGGGCCACCCTCACTCCCACCCGCCGTTGCTATGACTTCCGGGCAAAGCCGCGCCCCGTTCCCCACTTCTGCGGGGGAATTTGACGCTACGTCCGGCCAGAATTGCGCGAATTCCCCCATTACACTGATATAATTGAATTTCGATACACCCGTGATGTCCAAGCTGGCGCCTGATTGGGAAAAGACGAGTGTGCTGGAGGCGGTTTTCGATCAGCTTTCCGACGCCCTGGTCCTTTACGATCCCGATTTCATCATCACCGGCGTAAACCGCGCCGCCGAAAAGCTGTTCGGCATGACCTCGGAAGAGATGGTCGGGCGGCATTGCCAGGAGGTATTCCGCTGCGCGGTCTGCGAGCCCAACTGCGGCGTGCTGGTGGGCATCAACCAGGGTCCGGCGGCGGCCAACTGCACGGTCCGGCTGCATACAGATAACGGGCGCGAGCGCCTGGTGGTCATGAAGACCACCCAGCTTGCCCACGGCAGCGGCGCCCTTTCCGGCGTGGTGGCCACCATCAAGGACGTGACCGAGGAAGCCGCTCCGCAGAAGCGCGAAGTGATCGCCGAATCGGCCATCATGCGGGAAGTGATCAGCTTCGTCCGCCGTGTGGCCGCCAGCGAGGCCACCACCATCCTGCTCGAGGGCGAAAACGGCACCGGCAAAGACCTGATCGCCAAGACCCTGCACTACCAGAGCCTGCGGCAATCGGAGCCGTTCATCGCCATCAACTGTGCCGCCATCCCCGAAACGCTGCTCGAAAGCGAGCTGTTCGGCTATGAGAAAGGCGCTTTCACGGACGCCCGGGCGCAGAAACGCGGCATCTTCGAGCTGGCCGATAAGGGCACCCTGTTTCTGGACGAAATCGGCGAAATCCCGCTGATGCTCCAGGCCAAGCTGCTCCGCGTGCTGGAGGAGCAGAGCTTCCGGCGGCTGGGCGGCCTGAAGGACATCAACCTGGATCTGCGGGTGATCGCCGCGACCAACAAGAATCTGCGGGAGGCGGTGAAGGAAGGCGCATTCCGCCAGGACCTGTACTTCCGCCTGAACGTGATCCAGATCGTGATTCCGCCGCTCAGGGAGCGGCCGGAGGACATCCTCCCGCTGGCGCGCTTCTTCATCGACCACTACAACCGCAAGTTCCGCCGCAACATCGAGGACATCTCCGAGCCCGCCGCGCGCCTGATGCTGGCGCACGACTGGCCCGGCAACGTGCGCGAGTTGCGCAACGCCGTCGAGCGCGCCATGATCCTGGAGGAATCCTCCACCATCCAGGCGGCCAGCCTGCCTATCAGCATCCAGCGGCCGGAGGCGCGCGGCGCGGCGGCCGCGGTCGAGATTCCCAGCCAGGGCCTCTCGCTGGAAGACAACGAGCGCATGCTGCTGGCCAAGGCTCTGGAAAAGACCGGCGGCAACCAGACGCAGGCGGCCCGGCTGCTGCAAATCACGCGCGACACCCTCCGCTACAAGATGAAGAAGTTCAATCTGCGATGAGCATCGAGCGGAAGAGCCGCCGCGCGGTGTTCCAAAACGCACGGTTCTGCGTGTACGCGGACCACATCGCGCAGGGGGCGGCCGAAGTTCCCGATTACCTGGTGGTGGCGCCGCATACCACCCGGGAAGACCTGGTCACCGGCGTAACCGTGCTGCCGGTGCGGGACGGCCAGGTGCTGCTGCTCAGGAATTCGCGGGTGGCGGTCGGGCGCGAGTGTCTGGAGGCGGTGCGCGGTTTCGTGGACGTGGGCGAGGACCCGCGCCGCGCGGCGGTGCGCGAACTGGAGGAGGAAACCGGCCTGGTGTGCTCGCCGGGTGACTTGCTCGAGCTGGGATTCTGCATGCCGGAAGCCAGCACGCTGGCGTGCCGCCTGGCCATTTACGCCGCTCCCGGCTGCCGCTCCGGCGGCGCGCGCGAGGATAATGAAATCGGCCTGGGCGAGGCCCGCTGGTATACGCTTGCCGAGGCCGAGGCCCTGCTGCCCACGCTCGAGGATGTCAGCACGGCGCTCGCGCTGCACCGTTATCTGGCAGGCTGCTTCAGGGCACGATCAGCGAGGAAGCCGGCGGCTGCGCGCCGGCGGGGCTGAACGACTGCCGCAGGAAGTCTAAAAACGCACGCCCGCGCCGCCGGCCGTTGTTCCGGTCGAATTCCAGCCGTTGCAGGAATACCAGAACCCCGAGCGCGTCGGCGTCGCGGGTCTGGGTCAGTCCCGTCTGCTCCCGCTCCCGGGTGCGGAACTCGGCTATGGCGCTCTGCACGAGGGCGCGGATCCGGTCGGCGATCGGATTGGCGGGCCGCGTCCCATAGTACACGCCGCTTTCCAGCGTGCGGTAGGTCTTGACCAGCGCTTCGATCGCCTCGCGCACGTCGAAGTCGATGGCCGCCATGTCCATCGCCGCAGCGAAAAGTCCCCGGCCCACGGCCACCAGCAGCGGCTCGTGGTCATACAGGAAACTGTCCGTGACGCGGATATCGCGGTTGGGCACTGCTTCCTCGCTCACCTCGGGCGGCCGCTCGTGCGTGTGCGCGTCCTGAAGGTAAACGCAGTCGAGCGGGCAGTCCACGCTGACCTCGCGCTCGGTGCCGCAACAGATCGTGCAGACATCTCCCCGCACGCCGGGACAGAAGCGGCGGGGCTTCCGCACTTCGCAAATCGCGCACGCCATATACTCTCAGTATAACGGTATGCCGCGAACCAACCTCTTCATCAAGGTCGAGCTCGAGCACGACGAGAGGGAGAAGCCCGAGGAAATGGGCGACGAGATCTGCCGCCGATTGTTGAAGATTTACGGGGTGCGGCTGGCGGAGATCTCCAGCATCGCCCGGCTGGAAGACGCGTGATAACGTAGGAGCAAATGACACGCAAAGAAGTCCTCTCGTTCATCGTGGAAGTGGGCATCGTTCCCGTGGTGCGGACCACCAGCGCGGAAAGCGCCATCCGGGCGGTGGAAGCCATTTACAAGGGCGGTGTGCGCGCCGCGGAAATCACCATGACAGTTCCCGGGGCCGTCCGCGCGCTGGAAAAAGTGGCGGACCAGTTCGGGGACAAGATCGTGCTCGGGGCGGGTACCGTGCTGGATCCCGAGACCGCGCGCACCTGCATGCTGGCCGGGGCGGAGTTCTTCGTCACCCCCAGCCTGAAGCGCGCGACCATCGAAGTCGCCAAGCGCTACTCGAAGGTGGTCTGCCCGGGCGCGCTGACCCCGACCGAAGTGCTCACCGCGTGGGAAGCCGGCGCGGACATCGTCAAGATCTTCCCCTGCGGCAACGTGGGCGGCCCGAAGTACATCAAGGCGCTGAAGGGCCCGTTCCCGCAGATTGAGATGATTCCGACCGGCGGCGTCAACCTGGAGACCGCGGGCGAGTTCCTCAAGGCCGGCGCCTGCGCGGTGGCCGTGGGCGGCGAACTGGTGGACGGCAAGAGCATCAAAGAGGGCCGCTACGACGCGATCGAGCAGAAGGCCCGCCAGTACCTGGAAGTCATCGCCAAGGCCCGCGCCGAAATGAAGGCGGCGGCCGGCGCGTAGGCTGGTAAACTCTCTCTATATGCCCATCAGCAAGGACTTGCTGGAGATTCTGGTCTGCCCGTTGTGCCGGGCGGACCTGGAACTCAAGCCGGATCAGAGCGGCCTGAAGTGCGTGCAGTGCCGGCGCGTCTACCCCATCCGGGATGACATCCCCGTCATGCTTCCGGACGAGGCGAAAATCGAGGAGTAACCGCCGGCGAATGACAGGCGTTCTGGAATCTCTGCCGCGGGGTGCGCGGGTGGCGGTAGTGCGGCTGCGGTCGCTTGGCGACTGCGTCCTTACCACCCCTGCGCTTCAGATTCTGGAACGCGCCCGTCCGGACCTGCAACTCGCCGTGGTGGTGGAGGAGCGGTTCCGCGCCGTGTTCGCGGGCGATCCCGGCATTGCGGCGCTGCTCGCCCCGCGGCTGGCCGATTTGCGCCGTTTTGCTCCGGACCTGTGCCTCAATTTTCACGGCGGGGGCGTGAGCGCCCGGCTGACCGCGCTCTCGGGGGCGCGTCTGCGCGCCGGCTTCGGCCACTTTCGCTTCGGCTTCGTCTACAACCTCCGCATTCCGCGCGCGCAGGAGATCCTCGGGGAGGAGCGCAAGGTCCACACCGCGGAACACCTGGCCTCCGCCGTGTTCTGGCTGGGAGCGCCACGCACGGATATCCCGCGCGCCCGGCTGTTCGCCGCCAGGCCCGCGCCGGCTGCGCCCTATGCCGTGCTGCACCCCGCGGCTTCGGCGCCCTCGAAGACCTGGCCGGCCCAGCGCTTTCTCGCCGTGGCCGAATACCTGCGCGGCGTAATGGACTTGAGGCCCGTATTCATCGGCGCGCCGGGAGACGATCTGGCTCCGTTCGCCGCGTATGAAACCCTGGCGGGCGAACCGCTCGAGCGCATCAAGTCGCTGCTGAGCGGCGCCGTCCTGTTCGTGGGCAACGATTCCGGCCCTGCCCACATGGCGGCGGCCTTCGGCGTCCCCGAGGTGATCGTGTTCGGCGATTCCGACCGGGACAACTGGCGCCCGTGGCGCACCCCGGCCGAAGTGCTGCACAGCGAAGAGGGCATCGCGGCGGTGAGCGCGCAGGCGGCCATCGAAGCCATCGAACGCCTGCGGGTGCGGGTATGAGCGAGCTGCTGCGCCTGGTCCGCTACGCGCGCCGTTATACGCTGCACCTGCTCGCGTCCGTGGTCCTGATGGCGTGCGTCGGCGCGGCGCACGGCCTGGTGGTGCTGTTGATCGGCCCGGTGTTCGATCGCGTCCTCAACCCCGCCGCCGCGAACACGCCCGTGGTTCTGTTCACCGACCCGGTCTTCGGCATGAAGCTGTACCTGCACCAGCTTGTGCCCTCCGGGATTCACAACATCTGGACCATGGTGGCCTGCGCGCTGCTGGGCGCTTTCTTCGTCAAGGGCGCCTGCGACTACCTGGCCAACTACCTGGTGAACTACGCGGGCTTCTCCGCCGTTACCGACCTGCGCAACGCGGTGTTCGAGAAGGTGCTGCGGCAGGGCGCGGGGTTTTTCGAATCGCACTCCACCGGCCGCCTGATGTCGTCCATTATGAACGACATCGACCGCATTCAGGTGGCTGTCTCCCACATTCTGGCCGACCTGCTGCGGCAGATCTTCGTAGCCTTGTGCCTGGTGGCGGTGGTGATCCACCGCGACTGGAAACTGGCGCTGGTAAGCCTGACGGTGGTGCCGTTCGTTCTGATCCCCACCACCCATATCGGGCGCCGCATACGCCGTATCAGCCGCCGCACCCAGGACCACGCGGCGGAGCTGAACGAGATCCTTCAGGAAGCGCTCAGCGGGCACCAGGTGGTGAAGGCTTTCGGGACCGAGCCTTACGAGGCGCGCCGGTTCCGCGGCGCCGCACAGCGGCTGCTGAAGAGCAACGTCCGCTACGTGCTCCAGCAGGCCATCTCCTCGCCGCTGATCGAAATGTTCGGCGCCATCACGATTGTGGCGCTGCTCACTTACGCCCGCATGCAGATCAAGGACCAGCAGCTCACCGCCGGCCAGTTCCTCAGCTTCATGGCGGCGCTGCTCATGCTGTACGAGCCGGTGAAGCGGCTGGCGGGCATCCACAACATCTTCGAGCAGGCGCTGGGGGCGTCTCAGAAAGTCTTCGAGTACTTGGGGCGCGTGGAAGAGATCCGCGACCGTCCCGGCGCGGTCAAGCTGGAAAAGTTCCAGCGCGCCATCACGTTTGAGAGAGTCGAATTCCGCTACCCGGGCACGGCGAACGGGCTGGTGCTGGACGGCATCGACCTGGAGGTGAAGGCGGGCGAGGTGGTGGCACTGGTGGGGTCGAGCGGGGCGGGCAAGACCACTCTGGCGAACCTGTTGCCGCGCTTTTATGATGTGACCTCCGGAGCCGTGCGCATCGACGGCCGCGACGTGCGCGATTTCAGTCTGCGCTCGCTGCGTGCCGCCATCGGCATCGTGGCTCAGGAGACGTTCCTGTTCAACGACACCGTGGTGAACAACATCGCCTACGGCCGCCCGGATCTTTCCCGCGAGGCCATTCGCGCCGCCGCGCAGACCGCGCTGGCCGACGAGTTCATCGCGCAATTGCCCCAGGGCTACGACACCGTCATCGGAGAGCGCGGCGTGAAGCTCAGCGGAGGCCAGCGGCAGCGGCTCGCCATCGCCCGGGCGCTGCTCAAGAACGCGCCCATCCTGATCCTTGACGAAGCCACTTCGCACCTCGATACGGAATCCGAAATGCTGGTACAGAAAGCGCTTGCCAACCTCATCTCCGGCCGCACCGTGATCGTCATCGCGCACCGGCTCTCCACCATCCGCCGCGCCGACAAGATCGTGGTGCTCGATCAGGGCCGCATCTGCGAAAGCGGGACCCATGACGAGCTGGTGAATCACAACGGCATCTACCAGCGGCTCCACGAGCTGCAATACCTGGGCGTCGCGGCGGGGGTGGACCTATGAGCGTCCGCAGTATGACGGGATTCGCCCGCGTGCGCCGTGCCGTGCCGGGCGGGGAGTTGATCCTCAGCATCAAGAGCGTGAACCATCGCGGGTTGGATCTGCATTTCCACCTGCCGCCGGAACTCGACCCGTTCGAAACCGCCATGCGCGCTCTGGTAAAGGCGGAGGTGGTACGCGGGCACCTACAGATTCACGCCGCGTTCAACCGTACCGTGCTGGAGGGCGCATCGTTCCTGAACCGGGCGCTGATGCAGGCGTTCCTGGCGGCGTTCGAGGAGGCCCGCCGCGAGTTCCGGGTGTCCGGCGAGCCGGATCTGAACGCCGCCTTCCGCATCCCCGGCATGCTCCGCACCGGCGCCGAAGAGGACGTGGACGCCGGCATGGAGCAGGAGTTGACCGCGGCGACGCGGGATGCGCTCACCGTCTTGAACTCTTTCCGGGAGCGTGAGGGGGCGGCCATTGCCGCCGAAATGCTGGCGCGTGCGGCGAACATCCGCGAGTTGGTCGGGCGCATGGAGTCGATTCGCGAGGGCGCCGTTCCGGCGTTTCAGAAACGCTTGCACGAGAGGCTGCGCGAGCTGCTGCGCGGCGCCGGGGTCGAGCTCCAGCGGCTGGCCCAGGAAGCCGCCATCCTGGCCGACCGCAGCGACGTGAGTGAGGAATTGCTCCGCCTCCGCACCCATGCCGGGCAGGTTCAGGACCTGTTGAAAGCGGGGGGAGAGGCCGGCAAGCGCCTGGATTTCCTGCTCCAGGAAATGAACCGGGAGGCCAATACCATCCTTTCGAAGACCGGCGGCTTGGGGGAGCTAGGGCTCACCATTACCGACCTGGCGCTGGCCGCCAAGTCCGAGATCGACAAGATCCGGGAGCAATCGCTGAACCTGGAATGACCACCGTATTCATCATTTCGGCCCCCTCGGGCTCGGGCAAGTCCACGCTGGTGGCGCACCTGCTGAAGAACGTGGAAGGCCTGCTGTTTTCGGTTTCCTACACCACGCGGAAGCCGCGAGGCCTTGAAAAAAAAGGGGAAAGCTACGTTTACATCTCTCGCGAGGAGTTCGAAAGCCGCATCGCGAACGGCGAATTCCTGGAATGGGCCCAGGTCTTCGGCAATTATTACGGAACCCACGCCGGCATCCTGGAGCGGGCCCGCCGGGAGGGCAAAGACCTGGTGCTCGACATTGACGTGCAGGGTGCGCGACAATTGAAGTGTAAGATTCCGGATGCCGTCAGTATTTTTATCCTCGCTCCCTCCCGCGAGATTTTAGAGCAGAGGCTGCGTGCGCGCGGCGAAGACGCGCCGGAGGTGATTGCCCGGCGGCTACGGGAGGCGGCGGAGGAAATCCGGAATTACCAGGCGTACGATTATGTCCTGGTAAACGAAGATCTGGAGAAGTCCGACGCCATGCTGGCTGCGATTATCAGGGCCGAGCGGGTGCGGCGCAACCGGATGGAGGAGAAGATCCGGCCCATCCTCGAGTCCTTCGAGAAACACGAGTAACGTATGAGCGAGAACGCCCCGCGCAACAACGCGCATTGCACCATCCCGGACGACCCCGACCAGAGCACGTACCGGTTCATTATTGTGGCCGCCAAACGCGCGCGACAGCTTCAGAGCGGCGCCCGGCCCGTGCTGCCCACCTCTTCGAAGAAGCCCACCGTTATCGCCATGGAGGAAGTGCGGCGCGGCTTGATCAAGTACAACCTGCCTGGGCAGGTGGAAGAAGAGCCGGCGCCGGAGCAGCCCGCGCCGGAAGCTGTCCTGTAAGTGTGAAAATCATTCTGGGTGTCGGCGGCGGCATCGCGGCATATAAGTCCGCGGAATTGGCGCGGGCGCTGGCGCAGAACGGCCATGCGGTGCAGGTGGTGATGACCGCCGCGGCCCAGGAGTTCGTTCGCCCCCTGACATTTGCCGCTCTCACCGGCCGCAAGGTCATCACGGACATGTTCCCCGCCGGGGGCGCTGAAGGGGCGCTCTCGAGCGCGGTGGAGCATATCGGCGTGGCCCTGGAACACGAGGCGCTGGTGGTCGCCCCCGCCACGGCCGACCTGATGGCGAAGTTCGCCCACGGGATCGCCAACGATTTTCTCACCACGCTGTACCTGGCCTTCACCGGTCCGGTGGTGATCGCCCCGGCCATGAACACCAATATGTGGCGGCACCCGGCCACGCAGGAGAACCTGCTCACGCTACGCCGCCGCGGGCACCACATCGTGGATCCCGAGGACGGGTATCTCGCCTGCGGGATGACCGGGCCGGGCCGTTTGGCCGCTTCCGGGCGCATCGCCGAGGCCGTTGAGGCCGCGCTCGCCCGCCGCGCGGACCTGGCGGGCGAGACGGTGCTGATCACCGCGGGACCGACGCGCGAGCCGCTCGATCCGGTCCGGTTCATCTCCAACCGCTCGAGCGGCAAGATGGGCTACGCGCTGGCCGAGGCCGCCCGCGCCCGCGGCGCCGCCGTCATTTTGGTCTCCGGTCCGGTCAGTCTGCCGCCGCCGGCCGGTGTGGATCTCGTCCGGGTAGAAACCGCGCGCCAGATGCGCGACGCGGTCATGGCCAACCTGGAACGCGCGGGTATTGTGATCAAGGCCGCCGCGGTGGCGGACTATGCACCGGTTTCGCCCGCGGGCGAAAAGATCAAGAAAGCCGCCGGCCCTCCCGCGTTCCAGCTCGCCCCCACGCCCGACATCCTGGCGGAACTAGGCCGGAACAAGGGCAGCCGCTTGCTGGTGGGCTTCGCGGCCGAAACCGGGAACCTGGAGCGGGAGGCGCACCGCAAACTCGAGGCCAAGAACTGCGACATGGTGGTGGCCAACCTGGTGGGCCGCGAGGGCACCGGTTTTGACGCCGACGAGAACGAAGTGGTGCTGGCGCTGCGTTCCGGCGAGACCGTGCCGCTGGCACGGGCGGCAAAGCGCCAGATCGCGGACCGCATCTTCGATGAAATCCTGAAACTCCGCCTATGGACCCCGAATCGCTCCGCCGGTACCTAAGCTATTACCAGGACCTGGGAATCGATACGCTGTATCGCCGCGCAACTTCCCAACCCGAGCCGCAGCCGTCAGCCAACGGAGAGACCCTCGAACAGCTTGCGGAACGGCTCGCCGGCTGCACCCGCTGCCGCCTCCACCAGGGCCGTCACAAGCTCGTCTTCGGTTCCGGCAATCCCCAGGCGAAGCTCGTGTTCGTGGGCGAAGGACCGGGGGCCGACGAGGACGAACAGGGCCTGCCTTTCGTGGGCCGCGCCGGGCAGTTGTTGACGCAGATGATCGAGGGCACGGCGAAGAAGGAAGGCATTCCGCTGATGCGCGGCGACGTTTACATCTGCAACGTGGTGAAATGCCGGCCCCCCAACAACCGCACGCCCGAGCCCGACGAGATGGAGATCTGCGGCGAATTTCTCGCGCGCCAGATCGAGATCCTGCGGCCGAAGGCCCTCTGCGCCCTGGGCGGCACCGCCGCCAAGTACCTCACCGGCAGCAAGGACGGCGTCACCCGCATGCGCGGCAACTGGTACAAGTGGCACGACATCCCGCTGATGGTGACCTATCACCCGTCGTACCTGCTGCGCGCCGTCAGCCCGCAAGCCAAGCGCGAAGCCTGGGAAGACCTGAAGAAGGTTCTCCACTACGTGTATGATTGAGCTTCATGTGTACCGCCGAAGTCTACGAGCGCGACCCGCGCCACCTGCTCCATGAAGTAGTTTCCAAGTGGGCCCGGGAACGTCCCGGCGATCCCGCGCTCGTCGGGCACGGCCGCGAAGGCGCAATCTCCTGGCGGGAGTTCGAGGCCGGATCCGCCGCTGTCTCGGCGAGCCTGGCGGGGATGGGCTTCCGGCGTGGCGACTTCCTCGCCGCCTCGCTGCCCTTCGTGCCGGAAACGGTGCTGCTGGAGTATGCCTGCTTCCGCATCGGCGTGATCTTCGCTCCGCTCGATCTGCGGCTTGCACCCGCCGAGGTAGCGCGCGGCATACAGACCCTCGGCGCGCGCGGCTACGTCTTCCCGTCGCGCTTGCGCGAGCTGGGCGCCGCCATGCGCACGCATTGCGAACACACTGTCGAGCTGGAGCAGGGCTTCCCGCCGCCGCGCCCCCAGGACGTGGAGGCCGCGCGCCGCCTGTCCGCGGAGGTCGCCGAGAACGACGCCGCGCTGGTCATCTTCACCACCGGCTCCACCGGTGCGCCGAAGGCCGCGCTGCTCTCGCACCGCAATATCACCTGCCAGAATATGTGCCTCGGCGGGGCGTTCGCATTCCGCGAGGGTATGCGGGTGCTGGTGAATCTGCCCGCCTCGCACGTGGGCGGACAGACCGAGCTGTTGATGACCACGTTGTTCTTCGGCGGCACGGCCGTGCTGCTCGATATCTTCGACGCCGCGCGCTCGCTCGAAGCCATCGCCCGGCATCGCGTGAACCTGATCGGCCAGATTCCCGCCATGTTCCAGTTGGAGTGGCGCCTCTCGAGCTATGGCGGCTCTGATCTCTCCAGCCTGGAATCGGCCATCTATGGCGGCCAGCAGGTTCCGGCGCCGTTTCTGGAGAAACTGGCCGCCATGGCCCCTCACATCGGCACCGGCCTCGGGCTCACCGAAGCCGCCGGATTCTGCACGTACACACGGCGCGGCGCCACGCCGGAGGACATCGCCTCTTCGATCGGCTTCGACATGCCCGTCTACCCCATGTCCATCCGCGAGCCGATGGATGCCGGCGGGCGGGCCGGCCGCGAGCTTCCCGGCGGAGAGATCGGCAACATCTGTTTCCGCGGTCCGCAGACGTTTCTGGGCTACGTGCACGACCCCGAAGCCACCGCCAGAACCATTTCGCGCGACGGCTGGCTGTATACGGGCGACCTCGGCTACCGCGACGCGCAAGGCCTGCACCTCTGCGGACGCTCCAAGTGGGTGATCAAGCCGCGCGGTTATCAGGTGTTTCCGAGCGATGTGGAAAACCATCTCTGTGCGCTTCCGGACGTCGCCAACGCCGGCGTGGTAGGGGTGGAACACGCCGTGCACAGCGAGGCCATCGTCGCCTTCGTGGAACCCAAACCGGGCGCCACGCTGGACGTTGCGGAGTTGAAACGCCACGCGCGCGGCATGGCCTCTTACATGCGCCCGTTGCACTATGTCGTTCTCCAGCCGGGCGGTTTGCCACTCAACCGGGTCGCCAAAGTGGATTACCTGCGCCTGTCCGAAATGGCGAGTGCGGAAGTGAACCATCTTCGGGCCCAGCGCCGCTGGGACCGTTAAGCTCCGTACGCAGGCGAACCGGAGTTGCGTGCCATAATCGGCGCCATGGCTACGCTGTCTCACCGCGTCGAGGCGCATCCGAGTGTGGAACACATCTTCCGCACCGCCAACGCCTTCACGCAATCCGCGGCGCTCAAGAGCGCCATCGAACTGGGTTTGTTTACGGCAATCGCGGAGGGGAACACGGGGGTAAACGCCATCGCCCGGCGCTGCGACGCCTCCGAGAGGGGGATCCGCATCCTCTGCGACTTCCTGACTATTATCGGCCTGTTGACCAAGAACGGCCGCGACTACGGACTCACGCCCGAAAGCGCGGCTTACCTGGACCGAAACTCTCCCACCTATCTGGGCTCGGCGGTCGATTTCCTGAACTCTGAATACGTGTTTCAGCACTTCGGCGCTCTGACGGAGGCGGTGCGCCGCGGGGGAACCGCGATCAATCACGAGGGCGCTATGGCGGCCAACCACCCGATGTGGCAGATCTTCGCACGGGCCATGGGGCCAATGATGAAGCTGCCGGCCCTCAGCATCGTCCAGTTGCTCGACTCCGGTTCCGGCAAGATCGGGAAAGTGCTGGACATCGCCGCCGGGCACGGAGTGTTTGGAATCACGCTGGCCGCGCGGCGCCCGGAGGCCGAAATTTTCGCGGTGGACTGGGATAACGTGCTGAAGGTGGCGCGGGAGAATGCGGCCTCGGCCGGCGTCCAGGGCCGCTATCACACCATCGAGGGCAGCGCCTTCGACGTCGAGTTCGGAACCGGTTACGACGTTGTCCTGCTCACCAACTTCCTTCACCATCTGGATCCCCCGGCAATCGACGGGTTGCTGCGCAAGGTGCACGCGGCGCTAAAGCCCGGCGGGCGCGTTGTGACTCTGGAATTCGTCCCCAACGAGGACCGGGTCAGCCCGCCGGCGGCCGCGGCGTTCAGCCTGACCATGCTGGCCTCGACGGAGCGCGGCGACGCCTATACCGCCCGCGAGTACGAATCCATGTTCCGCAAGGCGGGCTTCTCCAGACCGGAATTCCACCTGCTCACGCCTTCTCCGGAGCAAGCCATCATTTGCCGCCGGTGATTACGGTTTCAGGATTCCGGCGCGGTTGTCGCGGTGCCAGGGGGGCTTGAAGCGCAGCGCGTTGGCGAAGGCGCGGTCGGGATTCAAAACGCTGCGGACCACCATCCGCCAGACTACGTTGCGGCTCTTGCGCTCGAGCGGCACGATGAGGTAGCGGTCCACGGCATCTTCGGCCGCCAGCAGGCCGATGCCGGCGGTGGGCGTCGTCACCAGATCCACAAAGCCGGACGTTTCCGGCCTGAGGCCCACGTTGCCGAGTGACGCCTCGCTCACCGGACCCAGCTCGAACTGCGCGCTGTACAATGCCGCCCATCCGAACGCACGCAGGCGGCTCTTGAAGTATTCCCGTGAGGCGCCGAACGTGGCCACGCGCCCGCGCGCGTCATTCTGCACCTGGATGAGGCCCGTCACCGCCCCCATCATTGGGTGGCCCACGTAGTTGACGATAAACGGGTCGCCGTCGCCCCATCCGGAGACGCCCTTCACGGAGCGGAACCAATCGCGGAAGAACGGACCTTTCATGTCCGCTCTTGTTCCCTCCTCGGTGGCGAAACGGAACCCGTGCTGGATTCCGAGAAAGGCCGCCGACTGAAGAAGCGCCGGGCGCCAGTGAAACGCGGGACCCTCGATCTCGCCCGTCCGTGTGTCCGGCCACGCAGGCGAGGCGGCGAGCGCGCCAATAGCAACGAGACTTGCGATCCTCATCCTTTTCTCATTGAATATTTGTTGAGTGCGGAAATAAAACCTTTAGCCGCCGCCGGAACCGCGGGCCTCCTGGTTACCACTTCGCGGTTCGTTATTTTGCTTCCATAGAGGACCTGGTTCTCGTCCAGGTCGTTGCGCAACGTGGCGCCTTCCAGCGAAACTCCCGCGAAAGCGCCGCGCGAGCGGGACCAGGAGAGGATTTCGGCCTTGAGCATGGCGTCGGTCTGGGCGCTGGTGGAGCGGCCCACCGGACCGCCCGCAACCGCGGCGTCCGCGCCGAGAGTGAACTTGCTGCTCAGCAGCTTATCCATGCCTCGCCGGTTCATCACCAGCAGAATCACGTCCGTGGAAGACACGCCGATCTGGAAGCCGAAGCTGCCGCCCTCCATGCGGACGGCGCCGGGAGCGCTCCAGCCCGCCGCGCCCTTGTTGCGGCAGGATAGGAACCCACGTCCGTACTTGCCGCCGAAACCGAAAGCGGCCTTCTTCATTCCAGGCACCACGACGATGCACTCGGCGCGGTCGAACAGGTCTTGCGGTATGGAGCGGTCGGGCGTGCCCATGATTTCGTGGATCAGCGTGGCGGCGTCCTTGAGCCGCTCGGCCGTGTCGCCGAACACCGGCAGAGCCGTGAAAGCAGCGCAAAGCAACACTATCAACAGGCGCATGTTTACATCCTATCCGGAAAAGGCATGGCGGAGACGTACTTTTCCTGGAACTCGGGGTCGGAGCCCAGCGGCACGTGTTCCGTGATCTGCCGGATATGCGCGAAGGCGCCGTCGAACAGCGCGAGTTTGGCGCCCAGCAGCGCGGTGTTGCCGGCGGGCTCCACCGTATCGAGGGGGAAATTCAGAAGACCGATGCGCCGCGCTCCGGCGCGATTCAGATAGTTGCCGAAGGCGCCCGCCAGGTACACGCGCTCCAGGTCCTGCGGGCGTGCGCCCCAGCGCTCCAGCACGATCTCCATGCCCGCAGCGGTGGCGCCCTTGGCGAGCTGGAGCTCGCGTATGTCCGCTTGGGTGAGCGCCACGGGACCGGCGAGCGGCAGAGTCTTCGAGCCGCGCAGCCTGCCGCTGGGCGCGATGAGCCCCACTTCCAGCGCGCACGCCACGGCGTCCACCAGGCCGCTGCCGCAGATGCCGCGGGGCGCGCCATGGCCGAGCACGCGGCACTCCAGGCGGCCCTCGCGCAGGGTTACCTCGGAAATGGCGCCGGTGGCCGCCCGCATGCCGCAGGAGATACGGCCGCCCTCGAAGGCCGGCCCGGCGGCGGTCGAGGCGCACACCATCCGCTCGCGGTTGCCCACGATGATCTCGCCGTTGGTGCCGAGGTCGAGCAGGGCGGTGAGGCCGCCGCGCTCGTGCATCCGGGTGGCGAGCACACCCGCCAGAATGTCACTGCCGACGAAACCGCCGAGCGAGGGCAGGAACCGCGCCGGAGGATCGCCGGGAATGCTCCAGCCCAGCTCGCTCGCGGCGAGGGTTTCGAGCCCGTCGCGCACGGGCTCGAACGGGGTATGGGAGAGCGGCTCCACGCTGATGCCGCAGAACAGGTGGTGCATCACGGTATTGCCCACCAGCACGACGTCGCGCACGGGCTCGCGCGGCGCGAGTTTGCGGATCAGCGTGCCGATTTCTCCGCGGATCAGCGCGGTGAGCTCGTACTGTCCGCCGCCCAGGGCGAATTCCACGCGGCTCATCACGTCGCTGCCGTGCTTCACCTGCGGGTTCAGCGCGGTGCGAACGCCCAATACGTGCGCCGTACGGAGGTCGAGCAACTGGGCCACGAGCGTGGTGGTGCCCACGTCCACCGCGATGCCGAGGCCCTCCTTGGGGGTGAACTCGAAGGCGCTGCTATCGGCCAGGATAGCGGTTTCCCACTGGGCGATCTCGAGGGTCAGGTCGCCGGCGGCGTGGGTGTGGCAGGCGAGGCGCCAGCCCGCGGCAATCTCCGCGGCGCCCAGGATGCGCACTTCCTCGGGCGTGGGGTCGAGGGTTCCCTCCAGCAGCCGGACGCGGCAGCGCGCGCAGCGGCCGCGGCCGCCGCAGGGAAACTCCACGCCATAGGGGAACAGCACGTCGTGGAGCGGCGCGCCGCGCTCCACATGGATGGTCTTGCCGAGCGGATGAAGCTCGATGCGGACGCGCCCGCTCATTTCACCGTGAAATCGGGAGCGCGCTTGAGCTTTTCATAGAGCCGCTTGCGGCCGGCCTTGTCGCCGTCCTGGATGCGGTGCGCGGCGGCGGCCACGGCTTCGGCCTTGGCGCGGGGCACCACCGCGACCCCCTCGTTATCGGCCACGATGACGTCGCCGGGCATGACGGTCACGCCGCCGACGTTCACCGGCGTGTTGTAGGATTCGATCACCACGCGTCCCGGGTCGATGCCGCGCGTGACGCCGCGGTGGTAGACGGGGATGCCCTCGAGAATCATCTCGTCGGTATCGCGGCAGCCGCCGTCGGTGACAATGCCGCGCATGCCGCGCGAAAACCAGCCCAGCGCGTTGTTCGATCCGCAGAAGCCTACATCCTTCGTCCGCGAGGCGTCGATCACCAGCACGGTATCGGGCTTCAGCCAGTTGGTGAAGTCGTTGGGGATGCGGCTCTTGTACCAGGCGGATTCCCACTTGGCGAACTCGTCGTGGGTGGCGAAGTTCGGCGCGCGCTCCTGCGGCGGCACGATGCGCAGCGTCACGGCCACACCGTAAATGCGGTGGGTGAATTTTTCCTTGTCCGTCCACAGCGGCGCGATGGCCGGATCCATCACGGTGACGTCCTGAAGCCCGGCCACGTCCAGGCCGTCCACCACGTCGGTAACCCGCAGGTCCTTGAACTTTCTCACGAGGGCTTCATTCTCGGCCTGCGTATACTGCTCCACCTTCAAATATTGCCGGGAAAAGGGGGCGTTCTGCGCCGCGAGCAGCGCGGGGAACAGCCACAGAAGCGTTGGTCTCATAGGCACCGTCCTACCATGGCCCGCACGTTGGTGTGCGGGGTGTCGCGCACCACTTCACATCCGGCCCCGATGATGTAGCGCGGGCCGGCCTGGCCGCGGCATGCGTCGATGGCGGCGGCCACTTCCTCCGGCGTGCCCTTGCGCAGCACGCCGGCGGGTTCGATGTTGCCCAGCAGAACCTGGTCCGGACCCATGGCCGCGCGCGCCTCCGCTACCGGAGCGAAGAAATCCAGGTCCACGATTTCGCAGCCCAGCTTCCCCATGCCGGCGAAAATGCGGCGGGTCTTGCCGCAGATGTGCAGCCGCACTCGAGCCCCCATGGCGTGCAGGCCGTCCACGAGTTTCTTTTCGTAGGGCCAGACGAATTCCTCGTAGAGCGCGGGGCCCACCAGGGACGCGGCGGCGTCGCCCATCCCGATCAGGTCCGCGCCCGCCTCCACCTGCGCGCGCGCGAAGCGCAGCTCCATGTCGATGACGAACTCGAACAGGTCGCGCACGAAGCCCGGGTCGTCGTAGAAATCGAGCATCAGCCGGTTGATGCCGCGCAGGTCGGCGGCCTCGGCGCAGGGGCCTTCGATCCAGCCTTCCACGATGCGGCCGGCGCCGGCGCGCTCCTTAAGCAGCGCGGCCGCCTTTACGCGGTCATGCATGCGTCCGCCGCCCAGCGGGTCGGGCGCCTTCCAGCGGGCAAGGGCGCGCTTGTCCTGAAGCAGGGCGCGCTCTTCGTTGTTGGCGGGCGGCTGGTCGTCGTACCACTCGATCTCCGCCCCCAGGTCGGCGGGTTCGCGGGCCGGGTCTGAAATGCAAGAGACGTAATCGAAATCGAACGCCTCCGCGGTGCGTATCTGGGCCTCCGCCAGCACGCGGTAATCGGATGCGTACTCGCGGTAGCGCACGCCGGCGAAATCCGCGGCGAACATCATGGTGATGGGCATGGCCGCCGTGCGGTCCACCGGACGCCCCTCGATCGTGTTCAGAACGCGCTCGCGTCCCGTCATTGGGCGGGCTCCGATCCCATGATCTTTTCGTCGTACCGCGACACGATCCGGCAGCCGGGCTGGACCACCAGGAAGCGGTCTTCGTCCCAGCCGCCGTCCACGAGCGCGCGGATCAGGCTCATGTCGCCGCGGATCTTCTCGTAATTCCAGCCGCGCTTGGCGGCGCGCTCGATGGTGCAGCGCTCGAAACGGTCGTCCGGCTCCAGGCCCATCTCGATGAAGGTGAACTGGCGGTAGCGCACCGTGTACTGGTTCATGGCTTCGAAGAGGTAGCCGGCATTGTCCTCGCCATACTTCGCCGCTAACTCTTCGTAACTCATGCCGAAGCCCTGTTTCTTGAGAGAGAGTTGCGTCAGTTGGCTGTCCTCGCCGCGCTCTATCCAGCCGGTGGTAGTGAAGTATACACCCGGGTGGTTGTTGAAGTAATCGAGATAGCGGTCCTTGTCGCCCAGAAACAGAGTGATGCAATCGTGGGCGCGGGGCACCACCACCGGCGCGGTGCGCGCCGCCAGACCCACCAGGCCGTTGCCGCACAGGCCGTAGCCCAGGCAGACGGCCTCGTAGTTCTGCCCGGCGGCGGCATCCACGGCGTCCTGCACGCGCCGGAGCATTCCCACGGCGCCCACGTCGTGCAGGCCTTTCGGCAGGAACTCGATATCGACCTGGTTGGGCGAGGACGCCACTGCGGCGCAAACTTCACGGTAAAGGATTTCGCAACTGATGAGCTTCAGGCGCACGGTGTGAGGCGCCCCCTTATGGCGCGGATGAACTCCGGGCCGGTGCCGCAGCATCCTCCTATGAAGCTGGCGCCCGCCGCCGCCAGCATGGGGGCGAAGGCGCCGTACTCGCGCGCGGTCATGCGGTAGACGGGCTTGCCCTCGATCAGCTCCGGCAGCCCGGCGTTGGCCTTGATCCACAGCGGACGTGAGGTGACCGCGCGCATGCGGCGGCAGATCTCGATGTAGCCCTCCACGCCGCAGCCGCAGTTGGCGCCGATGGCGTGCGCGCCGGCCTCCTCCAGTTCGCGCGCCACCTGCTCGGGCGTGCCGCCCATCATGGTGCGGTCTTTCTTCTTACCCGCATCGAACACCATGGAAGCCACCACGGGCAGGCCGGTTTCGAGCGCGGCGGCGAGCGCCAGCTTGCACTCCTCCAGGTCCGCCATGGTTTCGACCACCAGCGCTGCAGCCCCGGCCGCGGCGAGCGCACGGGCCTGTTCGGCGAAAGCCTCTCGCAACGCGCTGGCCGTGACCTCCCCGGTCATGAGCATCTTGCCGCCGGGCCCCATGGAGGCGAACACGCTCGCGTTCCCGCCCGCGGCGCGCAGCGAGATGGCCACGCCCGCGCGGTTGATTTCCGCGATACGGTCTTCCAGGCCCGTGCCGGCCAGCGCCACGCGGTTGGCGCGGAAGGTGTTTGTGAGGATCACCTGGCTGCCGGCCTCGACGTAGGCGCGCGCGACTTCTTCCACCCGTTCCGGATGAGCCAGGTTCCAGGCGTCCGGGCACTCGCCCGGCGCCAGGCCCCGCGCCTGCATCTCGGTGCCCCAGGCGCCGTCCGTCACCACGGGTCCGTTTGCCGCCAGCCTTTCAATCAAGTTCATAACTTCAGGCCCGCCTCGAGTTTCTGGTTCGAGCGCATCATCTCGTCCCAGGTCAGCGGGCCGTTGCGGTAGGCGGCCTCGCGCGCCAGGATGGCGGTCAGATTGCTCTCGATACTTTCCTCGACGTTATTCACCGGATTGCCGTTGCGGATACTCTCCACGAAGTTCTTGATGTTGATGATGGCGCCGCCGGTGAAGGTGTCGTCCTTCTGAGTTCCTTCCCACTTGGTATCTCCGGCGATGCGCACGGCGCCGTTGTAGTGCGAATCCAAGGTGCCGTTGGTGCCGTACACCCGGATGCACATGTCGTGAAAGCCCTTGATGAACTGGTTGGAGCTGAAGTCCACCTTCACGTCGCCGGGATACCAGAAGGTCACGATGAAGTGGTCCCAGGCGTCGCCGACGTCGGTGCGGGCCATGCGGCCGCCGGTTCCGCAGGCGCGCAGCGGATGGCCTTGGAGATACCAGTTGGCGACGTCAACTACGTGGATGTGCTGCTCCACCATGACATCGCCGGAGAGGACTTTATCGAAGACCCAGTTACGCAAGCGCGCTTCGGCGGCCGGCATGCCGGGCTTATCCTGCGGGCGAAGGCGCCCGGTGTGGTAGTACACGTGGCCCATCACGAGCTTGCCGATCTCGCCGCCATGCACGCGCCGGGCGGCCTCCTGGAATACGGGCCGGACGCGCGTCTGGAAGTCCACCAGGAAGCTGCGCTTCCCTTTGGCCCTGGCGCCGCTTTCGAGAATGCTGCGGCAGCCCGCCACGTCCACCGCCATGGGTTTGGCCAGATAGACGTGCTTGCCGGCGGCGACGGCCGCGGCGGCCTGCTCGGGATGGAAGTAGGGCGGGCTTTCGATGGCGACGGCGTCCACGTTGCCGGCGAGCAACTCGCGGAAGCCCTCCAGGCCCTGGTGGGCGCGCGCGCCGGGAAACTTCTGCTGCGCGGCTTCCAGGCGGTCGCGGAAGGGGTCCGCAAAGGCCGCGATGCGCGCGCCGGTGTGCTCCTTGAAGTGACCGGCGATCCAGTTGCCGCGCCCGCCCGCGCCGATGATTCCAAGCTCGATCGCCGAGTTTGCCTGCGACCCGAACGCCGTCTCGGGCTTCACGACGAGGAGGCCGCCGGCCGCGGCGCTCAGGAACTGCCGCCGTCCCTTGTGTTCAGCCATGGTTTACGCTCCGGAACGCAATTATAGCGAATGCCGCGTCAGCCCTTGGCCGATCTGGCGCGATCCATATACTT
Source organism: Bryobacteraceae bacterium (assembly GCA_041946965.1). Taxonomy (GTDB): domain Bacteria; phylum Acidobacteriota; class Terriglobia; order Bryobacterales; family Bryobacteraceae; genus JBHGBM01. Next base: position 112,328 of record JBHGBM010000023.1, on the reverse strand, counting down.
GAGATTGGCCACGTCCAGGCGGATCATGTCGCCGGTCTTGATGAACTGCGGCACCATGATCTCGACGCCGTTTTCGAAGCGCGCCGGCTTCCAGGTGTTATCCTGCTGCTGGTGGACGGGGGGCGCGGTTTCGGCGACGCGCACTTCCATGACGTCGGGGAACTGCACGCTGACGGGACGGCCCTCGACGAACTCCACGGGAATGGGCATCTCCGGTTCGAGGAACCTGGCCTGTTCGCCGATCACCGCGGCGGGGACCGCGACCTGGTCGTAGGTCTCCGGATCCATGAACCAGCAGTGGGTCTCGTCGGCGTAGAGGAAGCCGAGCGAGCGTTTCTCCACGGCGACGTCTTCCAGTTTGAGTTCCGAGCGGAAGCTGTGCTCCCAGAAAGTTCCGGTGGAGAGGTTCTTGAGACGGGCGTGCGCCACGCCGCCCATTTTTCCCTGGCCCGGATGATACTCGCAGGCCACGATCTTATATAGCTGCCCTTCAAAACGGACCGCCATGCCGGCCCTAAGCTGCGACGCGGTGACCATTGGGTCCCTCCGGGGATACAGCATAATGCATTCGGCGGCCCAACGGGCGGGTTGCGTCGTCAGGGGTGCAAAACGCGTTCGAGGATCGGAGTTTCCTCGCGCGTGGCACCGGTTGCGATGACAATCGGATCGACCATGAGAGCCTCGGCCAGATCCTCCGGCTTGGCGAGCGACGCGCGCCACGCCAGGTCGAACTGAAACTCCATTTGGCCGTGGCTGTCGGCGACAAAATTCGTGTGCCAGCAGTTGTCGAAAATCATCGCCAGCACGCGATGCCGCGCGGCGGGTTCCTCCTGGTGGCGTTCGACGACGTGCGGGCCGCCGGCGGCCACCAGCGGAGCATCGCGGGTGACCCACAGCCAGTGGCCCTCCGGAGTTGCGTAGTGCGCCCAGCCGTCGATGGCGAAGTAGTCCTTGCAACTGCCGCGGAGCTGGTCGCGATAGGGCGTGTAAGGGACTCCACCGCTCGAGAACACGGGTAGCGGCAGTCCCGCGGGAAGATCGAAGCCGAGGAACAGGACTTCGGGGGCGGTCGAGGAGAGGCGGTCCAGCGTGACCGTGACCCGCGCGCGCGGCTCGCGCTTCCAGAGTTCCAGCACGCGCTTGGATGCGCCCAGGCGCGCGTGCCGGATCTGCTGCGCAAAGCGGAGCGTGTGGGGCGTTTCCTCGGGTTGAGCGTCACCGTAAGCCGCCTCGGTCTGCGCGAAGGACTTGCGGCGGAGTTCCGCGTCGAACTTCGCGTGCAGGCGCGTGATGGTGCGGCGGTCGGCGGGCGGGACCACGCCCACGCAGAGAAACGCGCCGAGGGCGCCATCGAACAGGGGCCGCGGCATTCCCGGCCACTTCGCGGAGAGGGGCCAACCGGCCGCATCGAGTTTCAACTCGGGTTTTTCCGCGGTTGCCGGTTGCGTCTTGAGGGCGGTCACGGAACGCGGAGGGAGTTTTTCACACCAGCGATCCCTTGCCCAGCCGCTGATCTCGACGGATGCGGGATTCACGGCGTAGGCGCCCTCGGGCAGCGTATCGATCTTCGCCCGCAGGCGGCGCTCGAGCAGGGCCTGCGCCATCCCCATGGGGCGGTAAGCGAGGTCGCTCTTTTCTACGTACTGGCCCAGGGTGCGCAGGCTGTAGGGCGCGGAGATGCTGGAACTGGCGCCCCAGGTGTGTTCGTCAAAGAGGCAGAGGTCGCGCAGAACGCGGGTGACGGTGGGTTGCGCGGCGGCCGGCATGGGTCCGAACACCGGGGAGAGAGCTGCCGCGAGCGCGCGCTTGGCGACGCGGCTGGCGGCGACCTCGCGCGGACCGGAGGCGTCGCCGTTCGCCCACCAGTCGGTCCATTCGCCTTCGAGCGCCGGTATGGAGCCGCCGGCGGCCCGCTCCATGCGCAGCACGGCGTCGGTCGCGGTGGTCACCCGCAGAGCGGGCTGGAGTCCCAGCCGATTCCACGCGGCGGCGAACGGTGCGATAGACGGGAACGGGTAGCCGTTATCGTAGTGCTGCGGGTGCGTGTGGGTGAGGATCAGGCGGTCGAACGCATAGCCGTCGCTCTCGATCGCACGCAGGTGATCGGTGAGCTTGGCGTGCGCGGCCCGGATGGATTTCTCGTCCGTGCGGTAGCGGATGCCGTCGTGCGCGGGCGAGAGATGGACCATCGCCCTGCCGTAGTGCTCGCCGAGCCAGACGAAAAGCCGGCGGCCGTCGGGTTGTTTCCACCAGAAGGCGTCCGGGCGGCGGAACGGCGGGCCGCCGCTATCGGAATTGATGCCCATGAGCAGATAGCGGATGCCGTGGTCGAGCAGCGCCATGGCGCCGGCGCGTGGGAATCCGTTCACGTCGTTTTGCATGGCCGCGCGGATGCCGAGCGACTTCCACAGCGCGGCGGGAATCCAGCGCATCATCTGCCGCCACTGGAGACGGTTCAGAAAAGGGGTCTGATTGAAAGGCAGGCCCATAACATCCATCCGGCCGGCGTGGACGAGCGATTCGAGCGCCGTGCGGCGCGCGGCGGAAGCGACGCGCCACCAGTCGTCCAGTTCGACGAGCGTCTCAACCGTCCAGCGGAAACGCGGGTCGGCCTGGCAGCAGTCGATGGCGGCATCGAGATAGCGGACCTGATCATCGCGCACGACGGCGGGCAGGGCGGTATAGCCGACGTCCAGGTGCGTGTGGGGAACAATATCGATCGTGCGGACCTTCAGCCCGCCCTGCGGGGCCGCTGCGGCCGCGCCGGCGGCGACGCCCATTGCGGTAACAAATTGCCTGCGGTTCATGGGTAGAGTGTACTATTCCCGGATTGTCAGCCGTGGATGCCGGGATCCTCAAACGGAACAGAGGCGCAAGTTGCTGGACAACAGCGCCCGCGCCATCAGGGCGGCCCGGGTGCCGCTTAGAGTAGCCGGGCCTTCTGCCAGCACCCGCAGGTTTCGTCTGTGCCGGCCAGGGGTCCCGCCAGCGGTGCTGCCTGCCGGAGCCTCCGCTGACGGCAATGCCGCCGGCGACATCATCCACGACGGCACTTTTCCTCCCAAATGAGGGATATACTCTCACGATGAAGGAAGTGAAAAAAGGGCGCAGGGAATGTACCGGCGCCGGCTTCCCGATTCGGTTCTGGGGGTCGTTAATGACAACTGCGAGAATTCTCGTTCGCCTGCTGGTCTGCGGCGCGCTCATGGCCGCGGCTGTTTCTGCCCAGGAATTTCGCGGCTCTATCACCGGCCGTGTGATCGACCCGCAACAGGCCCTGGTGCCAGGCGCCAGGATCGCCGCCATCCAAATGGAGACGATGGCGAAGGCCGAGACCGTTTCCACGTCGGACGGACAGTACACGCTGCCCTTCCTTCCGCCCGGCACGTATCGCGTCACCGCCGAGTTTCAGGGCTTCAAGAAATTCGCCCGCGAAGGGCTGCGCGTGTCCTCCAACGAACGGATCTCGGTCGACATCACGATGGAGGTCGGCGCGACCACGGATTCGGTGACGGTGACGGCCGAAAGCCCGTTGCTGGTGACCGCCACGGCCTCGACGGGCCAGGTGATCAACGAGCGGCAGATCCAGAACATGCCCATCAACGGCCGTACGCCGCTGTTGCTGTCCCAGCTTTCAATGGGCGTCATTCCGACCAACAATCCGCAGTTCATCCGCCCGTTTGACGATGGCGGCCCCTCGACGTTCTCCATGGGCGGAGCCCCGGCCAAGAACAATGAACTGCTGCTGGACGGATCGCCGGATTTCAGCGTGGGCAACGGACTCGCCTACAGCCCGCCGGTCGACTCGGTGGAAGAAGTCAAGGTCGAGTTGTTCCAGGCGGATGCCGCCTACGGTCACAGCGCCGGCGGCACCGTGAACGTGGTCACCAAAGGCGGCACCAACGCCTTCCACGGCACGGCCTACGAGTTCAACCAGGTCTCGGCTCTGGGCGCGACCCTGTTCTTCACCAATTCGGCCGGCAAGAAGAAGAGCGTCTCCAACTACAACCAGTGGGGGCTCACCTCGGGCGGTCCGGTCTACATTCCGAAGATTGCCGACGGCCGCAACAAGCTGTTCTTCTTCTTCGCTTACGAAGGCATCAAGCAGAACATGCCGCAGTCGTCTTTCACCACCGTGCCCACCGAGGCCGAGCGCAACGGAGACCTCTCGGCGCTCCTGAAATTAGGAAACGCTTACCAGATTTACGATCCGTATTCCGGCGTGCGGGAGGGCAGCCGCGTCCGGCGCCAGCCCTTTGCGAACAACGTCATCCCGCAGGCGCGAATATCGCCCGTCGCTAAGGCGATCCTCCCGTATTACGGGCTGCCGAATCAGCCCGGCAACGTGGACGGCCGCAACAATTACTTTGTGGGCAATCCGGCCGAGCTGAACAACTTCAACAACGAGATGGGCCGCCTGGACTATAACGCCAGCGCCCGCCACAAGATCATGTTCAACATGCGCTACAACGAGCGCATGTCGGATCAGCTCAAGACCTTCGACAACAATGCCACCGGCGTCTATCTGAACACCATCAACTGGGGCGCCACGGTGGACAACGTCTACACTCTCACTCCCACGACCGTGCTCGACGTCCGCATGAACTGGTTGCGCAACGCGGACTATCGCGGTGGATACACCCATGGCTTCGACTTCACGACACTCGGATTTCCCTCCCATCTCCTGAAGGAAGCCGATTCCGTGGTATTCCCCCGGATGAGGGTCGATTCGTTCCAGACCCTCGGCACCGACAACGGCGGCGGCGTCTTCCAGCCCTACGACTCGTTCCAGCTTTTCGCCGGCGTCAACAAGACCGCGGGCCGGCACTCGTTCAAGTTCGGAGCGGACACGCGGATGATCCGGCAGAACAAGGTCAACTACAACCACTCCACGGGCGAGTACGTCTTCAGCACCAACTGGACGCGCGGCCCCCTGGACAACGCACCCGGCTCTTCGATCGGCCAGGACTGGGCGGCGTTCCTGCTCGGACTGCCGACCTCCGGGTCGTGGGACCACAACGCGGCCGAGGCGAGCCAGAACGTCTACCTGTCGTTCTATCTCCAGGATGATTTCCGCGTGAAATCGAATCTGACGCTGAACCTGGGACTGCGCGTGGAGCAGGAACTGCCGACCACGGAACGGTTCAACCGCTCGACCAACGGCTTCGATTTCACCACGCCGAGCCCGATCAGCGCAGCGGCCGCCGCGGCCTATGCGAAGAATCCGATTCCGGAACTTGCCGTTTCGCAGTTCAAGACCCTCGGCGGCCTGCTGTTCGCGAGCGAGCGGAACCGCAGGCTGTTCACGACGCCGTCGGCCGCATGGGGCCCGCGTTTCGGCTTCTCCTGGACGCCCGGCGCCCTGGGCGGCAAGACCGTTTTTCGCGGCGGAATGGGAATGATGTATTCCCCGTTGAACCGCCAGGGCACGGGCATCGACCAGACCGGCTTCAGCGCCAGGACCCCGCTCGTCGCCAGTCTTGACAGTTGGCTGACTCCGAATGCCACGCTCAGCAACCCGTTCCCGGGCGGGATCCTGAAACAGCGCGGCTCGGCCGACGGTCTCGCCACCTATCTCGGCAACAGCGTCGGGTACTTCTCGCCCAGCGTGCGCAATGCCTATTCCCTGCGCTTCAACTTCGACATCCAGCGTGAGCTTCCCGGCAACATGGTGCTGGAGGTGGGCTACGTTCACAACCACAGCCTCCACATGGGCGTGGACAGGCAGCGGAACGCGGTCCCAGCCCAATTCCTGAGCACCTCTCCGGTTCGCGACGCGGCGGTCATCAACCGGAACACGGCCAGCGTCGCCAATCCTTTCGCCGGGCTCATCGGGTCCACCAGCCTGGACGGTTCGACCGTCTCCCGCACTCAATTGCTGCGGCCATATCCGCATTTCACCGGATTGACCGAGCGCACCGCTCCGGTGGGAAGTTCCTACTTCGACTCCTTGCAGGTGAGGGTTGAGAAGCGCTTCTCGCACGGCATCCAGTTCCTGGCCAACTACCAGTTCTCCAAGCTGATCGAGCAGAGGACGTTCCTCAACGACACGGACCTGCGGCCCGAGAAGCGGGTCGCCGGAGACGACCGTCCGCAGCGCCTGGTGGCCAGCGTCAATTGGGAACTGCCGTTCGGCCGCGGCCGCGCCATCGGATCCGATATTAACCGGGTGTGGAACCGGTTTGTCAGCGGCTGGACCGTCAACTCGATCTACACGATCCAACCGGGACCGCCGCTCAGTTGGGGGAACGTCATCTACTACGGCGGCGATCTGAACCTGAATCCGCGCAGGCTCGCCAACGCGTTCGATACCACCCGCTTCAATCGCGTCTCGGCGGAGCAGTTGAGTCAGAACCTCCGCACGTTTCCGACCTATTTCGGGAATCTCCGCAGGGACGGCGTGAACAGCATGGATTTCTCGGCGGTCAAGAACAACGCGATTACGGAGCGCATCAACCTCCAGCTCCGCTGCGAGTTCTTCAACTTCCTGAATCACCCGAACTTCAGCGCGCCCAACCTGAGCCCGACCAACTCGAACTTCGGCAGGATCACCGGCCAGGCGAATCTTGCCCGCAGCACGCAATTGGCCCTGCGGCTGGTCTGGTAGGCGAGGGCGCTGTCACGGGCGCGGCTGTCTGGATCGAGTCAATTGCACGTCTCTTTCGGCTGAGAAGCCGGCTGCGCTGCGTTATGATGCGGAAATGTTCAAGAGTCTGTTGCCTTTGACGTTGCTCGTTACGCTCGTGTCACCCGTCGCGTGCGCCTCAAGCAGCGACGCGTGGAAGCAGTTGCTCTCCCTGGCCGGCGAATGGGAGGGTACAAAAGGCGGCAGGACGGCCATCGTCACATATACGGTAATTTCCGGCGGAAGCGCTCTTATGGAATCCATGAAAATGCCCGCGCCGGAACCGGACATGGTCACCATCTACCACCGTGACGGGGATGCCCTGGTTGCGACACACTATTGCAGCATGGGCAACCAGCCGCGCATGCGCGCTCCGGGCGGCGGGTCACCTGACGGGAAATCCATTCGTTTCCGGTTTGCGGACATCACGAACCTCGCGAAGCCGGATGGTGGCCACATCCGGCATCTCACGGTTACCTTCGACGACGCCAACCACTTCACCCAGGAATGGATCAGCTACTCGAAGGGCAAGGAAGAACCGGTCACTTTCAAGTGGACCCGCAGACCAAAGAAGTAGCGTTGCGCCGCCTGAACCTCGCGCTACAATCCGCCTGTATGCGCATCCTGGTCCTCAACTGCGGCAGCGCCTCCGTGAAGTACTCGCTTTTCGACGCGGAGCAGGACCGGGTGCTGGCGGGCGGCGTGGTGGAGGACGTGGCCTGTTACGAGGGCGCGGTGAACGCGGCCCTGGAGCGTGCCGTTTCGGACCCGGCGCAAATCGCGGCGGTGGGCCACCGGGTGGTTCACGGGGGCTCGCGCTTCCACCGCGCGGTAGTCATCGACGAGTCTGTCGAGCGCGAGATCGATGCCTTGTGCGAACTCGCGCCGCTGCACAACCCGCCCAACCTGAGGGGGTACCGGGTGTCGCGGGCGGCGCTGCCCCATTGCCCGCACGTGGCGGTCTTCGACACCGCTTTCCACCAGACCATGCCGGAGCACGCCTGGCACTATGCCGTCCCGCAGGAGATGGCGAGCCGGCGCCAGTTGCGGCGCTACGGTTTCCACGGCACTTCGCATCGCTACGTCACGGCCCGCTACGCGGAATTGCACGGGCGCGAACCGGAAGCCTTCAAGCTGATCTCGTGCCATCTCGGCAACGGCTGTTCGACCTGCGCGGTGGACCGCGGCCGGTCCGTCGATACCTCGATGGGCTTCACGCCGCTGGAGGGCCTGGTGATGGGCACCCGCGCCGGCGACATCGACCCCGGCGCGCTGCTGCACATCATGGAGAAAGAATCGCTCGATCCCTCCGAGGCGCGGCGCTTCCTGAACCGGGAGTGCGGCTTGCGCGGCGTCTCCGGCATCAGCCACGACATGCGCGAACTGCTCGCCTGCGCGGCCGCCGGCAACTCGCGCGCCGCGCTGGCAATCGCCATTTTCTGCTATCGCGTGAAGAAGTACATCGGGTCGTCCTACGCGGCCCTGAACGGCGCGGATGCGTTGGTGTTCACCGGGGGCATCGGGGAGAACGCCGCGCCGGTGCGCGCGCGCATCTGCGAATCACTGGACGCGCTGGGCATCGCCATCGACGAGGAGAAGAACGCCGCCGTGGCGGGCCGGGAGGCGGACATTTCGGCCGCGGGCGCCCGCACGCGCGTGTGGGTCATTCCGACCCGGGAGGAACTCCTGATCGCCAGGGAAACGCGCGCCGCGCTGCTCAGCGCCGCATGGCAGCCTGAAGCGCGGTGACCACCGCGACGTTGTAGATGTCCTCGGCCGAGCAGCCCCGCGAAAGGTCGTTGCCCGCCTTGGCCAACCCTTGCAGGAATGGGCCGATCGCCGCGGCGCCCGCCAGGCGCTCCACCATCTTGTAGGCGATGTTTGCGGAGGCGAGGTCCGGGAAAATCAGGGTATTGGCCCGGCCCGCCACCGTGGAGCCGGGCGCTTTGGCCCGCCCCACCGCGGGCACCAGAGCGGCGTCCGCCTGCATCTCCCCGTCCACGTGGAGCTCCGGCGCGCGCGCCCGAATGACTCGCACGGCCTCCACCACTTTGTCCACGGCCTTGTGCCTGGTGCTTCCGGCGGTGGAGAAGGAGAGCAGCGCCACCACGGGTTCGGTGTCGAGCAGGATGCGGGTGTTCTCCGCCGTGGCGATGGCGATCTCCGCCAGTTGCACCGAGGTCGGCTCGACGACGATCGCGCAGTCGGCCAGCGCGAGCAGGCCGTTGTGCCCGAAACGGCGGTCATGGAGCGCCATGATGAAGACGCTCGAGAGCGTGCGGACCGCCGTTTGGGTGCCGATGCATTGCAGGGCCGCGCGGACGGCTTCCGCCGTCGAGGTGGAACACCCGCCCACGCTGCCGTCGGCATCGCCGGCCGCGACCATCAGCTTGGCGAAGTACATGGGGAGCCGGGCCGTTCGGCGGGCTTCGGTCTCGGTGACGCCGCGCGACCGCCGCCGCTCGTAATAGATGGAGGCGTAGTAATTCACTCGCGGCGAGCGCTCAGGCTCGACGAAGAGAACGCCCGGGGGCGGGGAGGCGGGCGTCTTACCGACCAGGATCGCCTCGAGCATGCCGTCCCGCGCCAGGCGCGCAGCGGCCTCGAGCACCCGGGGGTCTTCACCCTCCGGGAACACGATCCGCTTCCGGACCTTCAACGCGCGCAGACGGGCGGCCTGCGCCGCCATGAAGTCGGCGGCGGCTTGCGGGACGGACATGACGCCTATTGTATCCGGCGGAACGCCGCCCGGCTCCGGCCGGCTTCCGCGGGCGCTGCGTAAGCCTGCTGCCGCCGGGAGGGCCCCGAAAATGGCGTCAATATGGCGACAGTTCGCTGGGAACCCAATCGGCGGTTGGCAGACGAAAGAGTGTTCGTCGGCGTCAAACCCGCCGAGCCAGTTGCGCTCAGCAAGTTGAGTGAAGAAATCGTGTATGTAAGAGCCGACTCTCGGACGCCGTATCAGAAAGCAGTCACCGTCTTGGACGCCTTGCGTGGTAGGCCGGTAGTGCTGCTTACCGCATCTCCCCAGAACACGGTGAAGCAGGGATTTGTTCCGCCGTACGGCATAAAGCTGAGCGTGTCCCGGTGAGCCGAAGCGCGGCGGCCAGAAGTTGTCACACGGGCTGGGGATCCTTGCTGACCGACCGGATAATCGCACAGTTCAGGCTGACGCGTTTTGACCGACGCGTTTTGCCCCGCGCGACCATTCCGCCGAGTCGCCTGGGCTAAGCGGGGATCAAGCCCACTGGGTCTATTGCACGGTCTTCGTCACCCGGCCGGCCGCCCGGTTCTGCTCCTGGTACTCATCCCATTTGCGTCCGCTTTCTCATCCTGGAAACAAGTGAGCACATTGTCGTAGAATGGTGCTCCGATGGATGCTTGTGGACCGGTTCGCAAATTATGCGTGCGATGCGACTGGTAGTATGCTCCCCTGGCGACGTGGAGGAGGAGCGTGAATGCTTGACGCAAGTTGTTCAGCGTGTGAATCGCTGGGCAGCGTCCTTGAAGCTCGAAGTGCGGCTCGATCTCTTCGGATGGGAAACGGCACGTCCGGGGCTTCACGCCCAAGGTCCCCAGGCTAGAATCGAGGCTGATCTACAGATCGACAGGTCTGATCTCGTTGTTGGCATTTTCTGGAAACGCTTCGGTACGCCAGTCATGGACGCGAGAAGCGGAACTGAACGGGAGATTCGCTTAGCATATGCCACCTGGCTGAAGGAGCACAAGCCGGACATTTGGCTCTATTTCAGAATGTGCCCGGTGGAGTTCGCGAGCCAATCTGAGCTAGACCAGTATAAGCAGGTTTTGGCGTTCAAAGAGGAATACAGAGGGAAGGCCCTAATCAAGGAGTACCACGACCTGCGCGAATTCGAGAGCATGCTGTTTTTAGAATTGACGAGGTACGTCGTCGAGGCTGTTTCGGTTGATAACGCCAGCCGCACTCACGAGAAGGGCGTTCTGGTCTGCGAGGCGGGTTGTCAGCCAACTCTTGTTGCCTCGGAAGGGCTGACAGAGCCGCTGGGTGATATCGCGCTTACGTTCAGCAGCAGCGGCGTCCAGCGTGGACTCGTGAGGCTGACAATCCATGTCTTTCTGAATACCAGTATCACGAACCGTCTGGTTGGTCCAAACCTTACGGACGCAGTTGTTGTATCTGCTACGGGCACAGGAGAACGAACGTGGAAAGGACAGTATCACGGAAACTCATTGTCGTTTGAGAATATTGAATTCGAGTGGCCCTCCGCAGATCGCGTCCGAACACTGCGCATAGCGAACATTCGGGCAAACGCCAGTGCCGTAGCCCCCGGAGGGTTCGGCGCACCAGGGCAAATTGTGCCGTTGATTGCTCTCGGGAGTGAGAATGCCGTCATCGTTGGCCCTGCGCAACCGGCCGCCGCCGCGCTAGTTCAAGGCGCACTCAGCTTTTCAATCCGCGACGCTGACAATTTGCGCACACTCGACACCCCAGTTAGGCTCCGCGCGTCTGCGAAGGTCACTCGAAAATGCATAGCCACGCTGCGGTATGCTGCAAAGTTCAAGGGGGCCTTCGCCCCGCGTGACGAAGCTGTACGCCTTGTGCGCGTGAAGGCATTGTTCTTAGATGTCCCCGTTGGAATGACACTTTGGGTTGCTACGGAGAACGTCTCAACCGGTGCAGTCGCGAAGCTGACGTCATCGGAAGTCGGGCCAAGTCAACCCGTGAGTTCAGCAGAAAATGTTGCATCAACCCCAATAGCGCAATTGGCAGTTGTTTCGGGTAGAGCCGCTGCAATCTGGGAAATCCAAACGACATCCGATAATGCTCCGGAACAGTTCGACTTCGCTGTGTTCGTCGATCATGACGGCACGTCAGATGCAGTTGACTACCCCATAACAGTCAACGTGGCTGGTCCCCCGTTACCGCCGTGAAAGGGCGATGTCCTAGGCCGGGCTAGACGATGGGGACGCTATGCCGAATGGGCAGGACAATCATCTCTAATGTACCTGCCGGCGCCCTCTACCGTCAACTCGCCCTGCGGGTACAATTGCATTCTATGACGCGTCTGTTCTTCCTCTCTTCGCTTCTCGCGTGCGGCCTTGCGGCCCAGACCGATCCCATCGTCGAAGGCTTCCGCCACGTCGAGGTCGCCTCCGTGGCCGACGCCATGGAACAGCTCTACGGCCAGCGCGCCCACATGGCGCACGACATGCGCCCGCTGTTCACCACCAAGTTCGCCGGGCCCGCGGTCACCGTGCTCATGAAGAAGGAGGAGCACAAGGACGGCGCGCCCGCCTCGCAGGGCATGCTGGACGCCATCGATTCCGCACCCGCCGGCTCCGTCTACGTCATGGTCATGCCGGAGGGCGCCGATATCGCCGGCATCGGCGGCCTGATGGCCACCTGCATGAAGTATCGCGGCCTGGCGGGCGCCGTGGTGGATGCGGGCGTGCGCGACATCCCGCAGATCAAGCGCCTGCAATTCCCCGTCTACGCGCGCGGCATCGTGCCCTCCACGTCCGTCAACCACTACCGGTTCGCGGGCGCCAACGTGCCCGTCACCTGCGCCGGCGTGCGCGTCAATCCCAACGACATCATCGTGGCGGACGAGGACGGCGTCGCGGTGGTGCCGCGCGAGCGCGCCGCCGCCGTGCTCAAGAAAGCGCAGGAGCTCGACGCAACCGAGCACAGCATGTATCCCTTTATCGAGAAGTTCAAGTCGATTCGCGAAGCGGTCGCCAAGTTCGGCCGCATCTAGGCCGACCGGCGAATTCTGTTAGCATAGAATTTAAAGGGGGAAATTCCTTTTTGTTCCGGATTTTGCATAGGGACCAGTTCGGCCCTGTGACGTTCCTGTGGGACGTGCACGCGCCGGAGGTGGCGCGAGCCGCGCTGCCAGGCCACTTCGTGATGGTGCGCATCGACGAACGCGGCGAGCGCATCCCGCTCACCGTGGCCGATATGGACCCGGAGCGCGGCACCGTCACCGTGGTGGTGCAGGCGGTAGGCAAGACCACCTTCGAAATGCTGGAAATGAAGCAGGGCGACTACGTCCTGGACTTCATCGGGCCGCTTGGCCTGCCCAGCCACATCCGGCGGGTGGAAGGTACGGTGGTGCTGGTGGGCGGCGGGCTCGGCGTGGCGCCGGTGTTCCCGCAGTTGCGCGCGTACAAGCTGGCCGGCAACCGGACCCTCTCCATCGTCGGCTTCCGCACGCGCGAGCAGTTGTTCTGGGTGGATCGTTTCCGCGAGTTCAGCGACGAGCTGATCGTCACCACCAATGACGGCACCTACGGCCGCCAGGGCTTCGTCACGCACGCGCTGGCCGACGTGCTCGCGAGCCACAAGGACATCGCCGAAGTGGTGGCCATCGGGCCCATCCCCATGATGCAGGCGTGCAGCGAGACCACGCGGCCTTACGGCATCCGCACCGTGGTCAGCCTGAACTCGATCATGGTGGACGGCACCGGCATGTGCGGCTCCTGTCGCGTGACGGTGGGCGGCGAAATGAAGTTCGCCTGCGTGGACGGCGCCGATTTCGACGGCCACCTGGTGAACTTCGACGAGTTGAACCTGCGCCAGAAACGTTTCCACCGCGAGGAGAAGGCGGCGCTCGACCGCTACCGCGCCGAGTCGGAGAAGCTCGCCAGCATGCCGTACGAGCACAGCGCGCCGGAGATCCCGCCGGAGCTGCCTGCCGCGCCCGCCCCCATCCCGGAAACGCCGGAGATGAAGCTGCCGAAGAACATCCGCACCATCACTCCGAACCGCGTTTCCATGCCGCACCAGGCGCCGGAAGTGCGCGCGCGCAACTTCAAGGAAGTGGCGCTCGGGCTGGCCATGGAAGACGCGCTGGTGGAAGCCGAGCGCTGCCTGCGCTGCAAGAAGCCGCGCTGCATCGCCGGTTGCCCGGTGAGCATCGACATTCCAGGCTTCATCTCCGCGCTGGCCCGGCGCGACATCAAGACTTCCTACCGCATCCTGAAACAGTCCAACGCGCTGCCTGCGGTGTGCGGGCGCGTGTGCCCGCAGGAAAGCCAGTGCGAAGCGGTGTGCATCGTGGGCAACAAGTACGAGCCGGTGGCCATCGGCCGCCTGGAGCGGTTCGTAGCGGACTTCGCCTCCGGCCGCGGCTGGGAGGAAACGCCCGCGCCGCTGGCGGGCGCCGGCCTGAAGCGCGCCGCGATCGTCGGTTCCGGTCCCGCGGGACTGGCCTGCGCGGGCGACCTGGCGCGCGCCGGGGTGAAGGTCACGGTGTACGAAGCCCTGCACGTGGCCGGCGGTGTGCTGAAGTACGGCATCCCCGAGTTCCGCCTGCCGGACATCATCATTGACCAGGAGATCGACAACCTGCGCAAGCTGGGCGTCGAGATCCGGCTGGACGCCATCATCGGCAAGCTCTTCACCATCCCGCAGCTCATGAGCGAGATGGGCTACGACGCGGTGTTCATCGGCACCGGCGCGGGCTCGCCGAAGTTCATGGGCATCCCTGGCGAGGCTTACAACGGCGTCTTTTCCGCCAACGAGTTTCTCACGCGCGTGAACCTGATGCGCGGCCACCGGCAGCCGATCTACGACACGCCGGTGGGGATGGGCAAGCGCGTGGCCGTGATCGGAGCGGGCAACACCGCCATGGACGCCTCGCGCGTCGCGCTGCGTATGGGCGCCGAATCGGTGAGCATCGTCTACCGGCGTTCGCGCCGCGAATCGCCGGCGCGCGCCGAGGAGCTGGAGCACGCCGTCGAAGAGGGCGTCGAGTTCCGCTGGCTCACCACGCCGGTGGAGATCCTGGGGGACGACTCGGGATGGGTGACGGGCATGCGCTGCCGGGAGATGCAGCTTGGCGAACCGGACGCCTCCGGGCGCCGCCGTCCGATCCCCGTGCCGGGCTCCGATTTCACCATGGACGTGGATACCGTGATTTACGCGCTGGGCACCTCGGCGAACCCGATCATCGCCCAGACCACGCCCGGCTTGCAGGTGAACAAGTGGGGCTACATCACGGTGGATGAGAAGACCGGCATGACCTCGCTCCCCGGCGTGTTCGCCGGCGGCGACATCAGCACCGGAAGCGCCACGGTCATCCTGGCGATGGGCGCCGGGCGCCGCGCCGCGAAGGGCATGCTCGACTACCTGGGAATCACCAGGCCAGAACTGGCCGAAGCGAGGAGCGTCTGATGCCATCCGCCTGTCCGAAGTGCCGCCGCACGCTCGAAGAGGATGAGATCTGCTGCGCGCAGGTCCGCTACACGTGGAAGTGCAAGAGCTGCCACAAGCTCACCACCGGCTTCGCGCTGCCTTACGGCAAGTGCTTCCTGTGCGGCGGAGATCTGGAAGTGGTGGAAGGCCGCGACCTGGGCGACGGCATGCGCTTCCAGGCCGTGCGCGACGCCGTGCAGTTCGAGCTGAATTCGTTCCACTTTTACAAAATGGCGCGCGAGCGCGCCAAGGACCCCCTGCGCCGGCAGTTGCTCGAACGGCTCTACGAGGCCGAGCTCGACCACCTGCACGAGCTCGAGGAGAAGTACCACGCGCACCTGGACCGCGCGGCGATCGACCTCTCCCCAAGCGGCGAAAAGCTGCTTGCGGATTGGCTCTTCCAGGGGCTGCCTTCCGCCGAGGACGCGGGCATCCGCGAGCTGTACCAGATGGCGCTCGAAATGGAGCGCCGCACCCGCGACCATTTCCGCCACCTGGCCGCCCAGCTTCCTGAGGGCCTCGAGAAAGAGCTGTGCCTGGAGCTCGCCTCCGAAGAGGAGGAGCACGTGGCCATGCTGGAGACCGAGATCGAGCAGTTGTAATCGCGCGCTTACGCGTGCGCGGCCTGCGCGTCCGGGCTGTCCTCTGCCTCCTCCACCATCTCGAGCCCGCCGCCCTCGACCAGCCGCCCGTCGGCCGCTTCCACCCCGCGCAGCTTCCGCTGGATGGCCCGCGTCCGCGTCTCCGCCGATTCCACCGTGTTTTGGGCCTCGGCCAGCTTTCTCTTGACCTTTTCGAGCACGCCGGCGTATTTGCCGAACTCGGTCTTCACCGCGCCCAGCAGCTCCCAGACTTCGCTCGACCGCTGCTGGATCGCCAGCGTCCGGAACCCCATCTGGAAGGTGTTCAGCATCGCCGCCAGCGTGCTGGGGCCGGCCAGCACCACGCGGTGCTCGCGCTGGATCTGCTCCGCCAGCCCGGGCCTTCGCATGGCCTCCGCGTACAGGCCTTCGGTGGAGAGGAACAGAATTCCGAAATCGGTGGTGGCGGGCGGAGCCAGGTACTTCTGACTCAGGTTTCGGGCGCACAGCTTGATGGTGGCCTCCAACTCCTTCACCGCCTGCTCCACCGCCTCCTGCCGGCCCTGTTCGGAGGCCTCGATCACCCGCTGGTAATCCTCCACGGGAAACTTGGCGTCGATGGGCAGCCACACCGGACCGGAACCGGCCTCGCGCCCGGGCAGCCGGATCGCGAACTCGACGCGTTCGCTGGTGCCGGTGGTGGCCACGTTCTCCGCGTACTGATCGGGTGTGAGTATCTGCTCCAGCAGCGCCCCCAATTGCACCTCACCCCACGTGCCGCGCAGTTTGACGTTGGTGAGCACGCGCTTCAGGTCCCCCACGCCTGCTGCCAGGCTCTGCATCTCCCCGAGGCCCTTGTACACCTGCTCGAGCCGGTCGCTGACCTGTTTGAACGAGTCGCCGAGCTTCGCCTCGAGCGTGCCTTGCAGCTTCTCGTCCACCGTTTGCCGCATCTGTTCGAGCTTGGTCTCGTTGCCGGCCTGGATCTGCATCAGGCGTTCGTCCACGGCCTTGCGCAGCCCGGCCACCTCGGTGGCGATCGCCAGTCGCATTTCGCCCAACTGCGCGGTCGTCTGCTGGCCCATGCCGGTGAGCTTGCCGTCTACCAGCGCGTACAGTTGATTTTGCTTTTCGTCGGCGCCGGCCTGCGCCGCGCGCAGCGTCGCGCCGATCTCGGTGCGCAGCGCCTGGGACTGCGCCGCCTGCTCCTGCCGGTTCAGCGCGACTTCCGCGCGCACGGACCGGTCTACCTGTTCGACCACTTGCCGCAGGGCTGCCACTTCGTCCACTCCGGAGCGGCGCGACCGCAGAAGCAGGACAATTTGCAGAACTGCGACGAGTCCGAGAAACAATGCGCCGCACACGGCCGCTATCGTCATGATCATGGTCATCGGCATTTTCGTCCGCGTTCCTCTGCGTTCATCGGCGGCCCCAATCTGGAGAACTTATCTTCCGTATCGCGCACGCCTTATTACAGCAGCGTGGTCACCAGCGATTCCAAATGCCAGTGCAGGAACTTGCCCAGGCCCTCGACGTCCGGAAAAATCGTTCCGGCCGTCACCTGCAAGTGCTCCTGCAAAAAGCGCAGCGTCTTCTCTTTGCACCCGGCCTCGATCAGCACACGGCGGAGCCCGTTCTCCGCGTTCGCGCTGCGGGCCAGGTCGAAGAGCAGCGGAGCGTGGTCCGCGAAGAGATCGGTGCTCAGGGTGTGGTGCGCGGACTGCTGCCGCATGCGCGGCGTGATGCGCGGGTCCAACTCCACGATGAGGCTGCCTCCGCGCTGCGAGAGCAGGTCCGGCTCGGGCGGGATGTAGGCGCCACTCGTCGAAATCATCAGCGACGCCAGATCGGGCCGCGCGCTCACCGCGTCATTGAAGATATTGCGGTCGTAGCACCAGAGCTCCGCCCTCTGCGCCGGGTCGCTGGCGCAGGCGAAATACACGGCCGTCCAGAAATCCGAGGTCCAGTCCAGCAGGCGCGTGGGAACGCCGTAGTGTTGCATCACGCTCAGGCACCGCAGGTTGTAGCCTTCCGCGATGGAACCGGGCGCCGGCATGTCGCTGGTTCTCCCTTGCAGCCCGGCGTAGTGCTGCCGGAAGGTCTTGATCAGGTCCCGTTCGATGATCTCGGCGGCGCCCACCGGGCGCCTCTTCCCGAAAATGCGCTGAAAGGAAGGTACCAGGGTGCCGTACGACTGCGATTGGCCGCGAAAGGCCCAGCGCCGCGGCAGGGATCCCGGCTCGGGCCACTGCAACTGCTCCTGCAAATCGATCAGCTCGGCCGGCGAGGATACCGTGCGTTCGGTGATTTCGTCGAGGTTCATCGTTAAGCCAGGTCCAGCCGGCCCGCCGCCGCGTCGTCCAGCACGTGCCGGATGGCGTGCACGTGGTCCGGGTTGCCGTCATAACCCACCACCCCGCAGCCCAGCAGGAAGCCGGGATGCGTGTGGCACTGTTGCAGAATCTCGATGGCCTGCTCCCGGATGGCTTCCACCGGCCCGCTGGCCACCAGCCGCGCGTCCACGTTGGCGCGAAAGGGCACGCCCGCGGCGAGCGATTTATCGCGCCACTTCGCCAGGTTCGCCGGCCGGTCGGAAAGGAACTGCGTGGCGCCGGTGGCGATCAGGTCGTCGATGATGGGGGTGGTGTTGCCGCCGATGATCAGCGGCAGGAAACGCCCGCCCGCCGCCTTCAGTTCCGGCAGTACGTAGTCGCGGTAAATGGGCAGCAGTTGCGTGCGAAACACGCGCGGCGAGGCGAGCTGCGGCGTGGCGCGTGAATCGAAAATAATCGGCTCGATGCCGCGCGCGAGAAACGCCTTGCTGAACGCCACCGTGACCTTGGCGCAGTGGTTCATCACCTCGATGGCAAACCCGGGGTTGTCCACCGTGGCGAACACGAACGCTTCCGCCCCCACCAGTTCGGCGGCCATGGAATACGGGCCCGTCACCGCGCCGCGCACGATTACGTCCGGGTGTTCCCGCCCCATGGCCGCGGCTACTTCCAGGTAAAGCGGCATGCGGCCGTCCCGCTCGGGGTCGGGCACGCCCAGCTTGCAGGCATCCTCCGGCCCGCCGAGCAGCGGCTTGACGATGGCGGGCACGTCGTTCGAGTCTTCGAAATAGTGCACCTCACAGCCCATGGCTTCGGCTTCCACGTTGTACACGTCGATGCCGATCACGAGCATGTCCGGATCGTAAAGTTCGAGCTCCCGGTTCAGCCCCGCATGGAGATACTCAGCATTGCGGCAGATCTCCGAGGGCGACTTGTCCACCAGCCGCCCCTTGTGCTCGTAGATGGCGGGTACGAAGGGGATGCGGTCCGCCTTCCGCATCCCGTAAACCAATTCCACCCGTTCGCGTTTGGTCATGTCAGTTGGCCGTGGCCCGCGCCACATTCTTGATCACTTGCAGGTTCCCCGTGGTGGCCGCTTCGAGCACCGGAGCCATGTACTCGTCCACCATTTCCGCGGTAAGCGGGACGGGCATGTTTTCCAGCTTCATGCGAAGCTGCGGGTTCTTGGCCGCGGTGAGCGCGCGCTCGATGTGCGCGGCGGTGAAGCCGGGCACGTCCGCCAGGCGGGTGGGGAACCCGATGCGCTTCTCGAACGCGATGAAGGCCTCCGCCACCGCCGCCCCCAGGGCGCGGCCGGTGAGCCTCGTCCCCGCCAGTTCCGGGAACAGCCCGGCCACCAGTTCGAGCGGGCCTTCCACCGCGGGCGCGAAGAACACCGTGTAGTAGGGGTTCAGCATGGCGCAGGCGCGGCCATGACTGAGGATATCGATCAGGGAAAAGCTGGTGAGGTGCGCGCCGTTGGTGCCGCCCAGCATGATGGCGTAGCCGCCCAGGTCGGTGGCCAGCCCGAGCGCCTCGCGGGCCGCGGCATCGCTTGCATTCGCCAGCGCGCGGGGCAGATACTCGAGCACCAGCCCGATGCCTTCGCGGGCCACTTGCTCCATTTCCGCGTAATACGGCTTGCCCACGGCGCCGTAGAGCACCTCCAGGCAGTGCGCGACGCCGTCGAGCGCGCCGTCGGCGGTGAGCGACGCGGGCGCGCCGAAGGTCACCCCGTAATCGAACAGCGCGCGCGTGGGCACGATGGCGTTGTCCACGATCAGCTTCTTCTGCCCGCTCGCCAGGTCCGTGATGTTGGAGTACTTGGTGAGGTGTGCGGCGGAGCTGGCCGCGGTCTGGATGGCGATGTGCGGGCGTAGCTTGCGGCCGCCCTTTTCGAGCGCGGCGGTAACCAGCCCCACGCCGAAGTAATCGTCGATGACTCCTCCCAGGGTGCGCAGCACCTCGGCCGCCTTGGCGGCGTCGATCGTACTGCCGCCGCCGAAGCTCACGATCACCTCGGGGTCGAGCCGCGCTACTTCGGCGGCGATGCGCGCCAGGTCCTCGCGCGGGGCGTTGGGCGCGGCGCCGTCGATCACGCCGTCCACCCTGACGCCGGCGCCGGTGAGCGATTCGACGATCGCCGCGGTGTGCTTCTCCGAGCCGGGGAAACCGTCGCGGATCAGGATGGCGCGCCGGCCGAGCGCGGCGGCCATCGGACCGGCGGAGGACAGAACGCCGAATCCGTTCCGGTAGCTCTCGCCTTTGAAGCGGCGGAGCAAGGTGCGTGCTGTTTCGAACGATTGCATGAGAAACTCCTATCGGAACCGGTGCTGGTATTCGTGCATGTTCACACGGCCGCCCTGGAACCGGACGCCTTCCATTTCGAGACGGAGGCGCTGCTCCATGCCGAGATGGCCGCCCGGCAGAATACGCCCGCCGGCGCCCACCACGCGGTGCCAGGGCACCTCGGCGCCGGAAAAGTGCAACGCCCAGGCCACCTGCCGCGCCGCTCCGGGAAACCCCGCGGCATGCGCCACCTGTCCGTAAGTAGCGACACGGCCCCTGGGAATACGCCGGACCTTCGCAAGCAGCACGCGAAACTGCACACCGTATTCTACTCTCCGGCGGCCAAACCGTGCCATCATGAGGAGTCCAGTCCCCCATGACCGTTCTCGGGATACACATCGGATCCACGCACGTCTGCGCCGGCCGTGTGAACGAGCGCGGCGAGGTGTTCTCGATTCGCAAGGACCGGGCGGCCGGCGATCCCGACGCGCTCGCCAGCACGCTGCACTTCATCGTGGCCGCGGGCGAGCCGCCGGACGCCATCGGGGTCACCCGCCGGGGGGCGGAGAACCCGCCGCTGGAAGACATCCCGCGCCTGATTGAGGCCGCGCTGCCCTGCCGGATTGCCGTCCACACGGACGAGGCCACGCGTGCCGCCTTGTTGGCCGAAACCTTGTGGGGCGCGGCGCAGGGCCGCGCCAACGTGCTGCTGCTTCACCTCGACAGGACGGTGGGCGGAGCGGCTATGGTGAACCGCGCCCTGCTGCGGGATTTGGATGCCGCCCGCATGGGACACTTCACCGTGGAGGCCGGCGGACCGCTTTGCCGTTGCGGTGCCCGCGGCTGCCTGGAGGCGCTGGCCGCCACGCGCGCCGTCGAAGGCGAGATGATGGCCGCGCTCCACCGTGGGTGCGCATCGCGCGTCGCGTTCAAACCTGGAAAAGGAGGCGAACCGGGCTGGCGCGCCATCCTTGAAGCGAGCGGCGCCGACCCGCTGGCGCGAGCCGTGGTGGAGCGCGCCGCGCAGGCGCTGGCCGCCGGGCTGGCCGGCCTGGCGCGCCGGTTCGCCCCGGAGATCGTCCTGCTCAGCGGCGCGCTCGCCTGCAAGCGGTTTCTGGAGTTCTTGCCTCGCCAACCCGGCTTGCCGGTTGCCGCCGCCGGCGTGAAGGACCCCAGCGGCGTGATCGCCGCCGCGGCGCTGGCCATGCGCCCCGCGGCCCGCCAGGCGGTGACAGAGTAGGTTATGAGCATCGCCGAAACCATCATCGCCATGGAGAGCGCTGCGTTCGAGCGCTGGAGCCGCGGGGACCCCGACGGCTGTTTGCCCGCGCGGGCCTGCTCGCGGCGGGACTGCTCAACGCCAGGGATTTCGGCGCCAGGGGCGGCGGCGTAACCAAAGGCGCGGCGGCCATCCAGAAGGTATCGGCGGCTCCGTTCGCGAAGCGCCGTGAGTTCGCTACAATTCGAGGTTCGACATACCATGCGTTCCTTTCTTGCCCTCCTCGCGCTCGCGCCCGTGCTGGCGCAATCGCCCGCGCCGCTGCGCCCGCCCGCCACCCCGCTCATCGCGCACGACCCGTACTTCAGCGTCTGGTCCGCGGCGGATCAAGTCAATCAGCAGGTTACGCGCCACTGGACCGGCAGCGAGCAACCCATCACCGGGTTGCTGCGCATCGACGGGAAGGTGCGGCGCTTCCTCGGCGGAGTGCTGCGATGGGCCGGCCCTATCGCCCCCATGAAGCAGGTGCGGCGCGATCTGACTCCCACCCGCACCATTTACGCTTTCGAGGACGAAGGCGTGCGGCTCGAACTGACCTTCCTCACGCCCGCGCTGCCGGACGATCTCGAGGTGCTGGCGCGCCCGGTCACCTACCTGCTTTTCGATCTGAAGTCCACCGACGGCCGCCCGCACCAGGTCAAGCTCTACCTCGATGCCACCAGCGCGCTGGCGGTGAACACTACGCAGCAGCGCGCCATGTGGTCGCGCCACACCGTCGGCGGGCTGGACGTGATCCGGCTGGGCAGCCTGGAGCAGAACGTGCTTCCGCGTTCGGGCGACGACCTGCGGATCGAGTGGGGCTACTTCTACATCGCCGCGCCGCGCGAAGGCAAACTGGAAACGCTTGGCAGCACCGCACGCGCGCGGGCGCTGTATGTGAGCACGCTCGATCTGCCGGAATCGCACGACCTCGATCTGCCCGCGCAAACCGACCGCGATGTGCCGGTGGCCGCCGCCGCGTACGAGTTCGAGGCGCCCGCCGCGGGTTCCGTTGCGCGGCATCTCATCCTCGCGTACGACGACCTCTGGTCCATCGAGTACTTCCACCGGAAACTGCGCCCCTACTGGCGGCGCAAGGGGATGGGAGCGGAGGGGCTGCTCAAGACCGCCGCCGCGGACCTGCCCCGACTGCGCGAGCGCTGCCTCCGGTTCGACGCCGAACTGACCGCCGATCTGGTGCGCGCCGGCGGGCCGAAGTACGCCGCGCTGGCCATTCTTGCCTATCGCCAGACGCTTGCGGCCCACAAACTGGCGGCCGATTTCGACGGCAGCCCGCTGTACTTCTCGAAAGAGAATTTCTCCAACGGCTGCATCGCCACGGTGGACGTGACCTACCCGAGCGCGCCGTTCTTCCTGCTCTTCAATCCGCGCCTGCTCGAAGCGCAGTTGCGGCCGGTGCTCGATTACGCGCGCTCGGGCCGCTGGCCGTGGCCCTACGCGCCGCACGACCTCGGCCAATATCCACTCGCCAACGGCCAGGTGTACGGCGGCGGCGAAGAGAGCGAAGAACGCCAGATGCCGGTGGAGGAAAGCGGCAACATGCTCATCCTGCTCGGCGCGCTGGCAAAGATCCAGGGCAACGCCGAATTCAGCCGCCCCTACTGGCCGGTGTTGACGAGGTGGGCGGAATACCTGCGCGAGAAGGGGCTGGACCCGGAGAACCAGCTCAGCACGGACGATTTCGCCGGCCACTTGGCGCACAACACGAATCTTTCCATCAAGGCGATTGCGGGCCTGGCCGGTTACGGCAACCTCGCCGCGGCGCTCGGCCACGAGCAGGCCGCCGCGCAGTATCGCGGGCTGGCGAAGGAGTTGGCGAAGAAGTGGGCGGCGATGGCCGCCGACGGCGACCATTACCGGCTCGCCTTCGACAAGCCGGGCACCTGGAGCCAGAAGTACAACCTGGTCTGGGACAAGCTGCTCGGCCTCGGACTCTTCGCCCCGGAAATCGCGCGGAAAGAAATCGCCTATTACAAGACGAAGCAAAAGCCGTTCGGACTGCCGCTCGACAATCGCGCCGATTACACCAAGCTCGATTGGATCGTCTGGACCGCGACGCTGGCCGCCAACCAGCAGGACTTCGCGGCCATCGCCGATCCCGCTTTCCGCTTCGCGAATGAAACCACCGATCGCGTTCCGCTGAGCGACTGGTACTGGACCACCGACGGACGGCAGCGCGGTTTTCAGGCGCGCTCGGTGGTGGGCGGCGTATTCATCAAGATGCTCGAAGACCAGCAGGTTTGGAAAAAGTGGGCTGCAAGATGATCAACCGGCGCGAATTTCTTGGAGCCGCCGGAGCGGCGCTGGCCGCCCCCCCTGCCCGGCCCAACATTATTGTGATCCTGGCGGACGACCTCGGCTACGGCGATGTCGGCTGCTACGGCAGTGAGATCCCCACGCCGAACCTGGATCGTCTGGCGCGCGAAGGCGTGCGCTTCACGCAGGCGTACGTGGCCTCGCCCATCTGCTCGCCCTCGCGGGTGGCCATCACGACCGGGCAATGTCCGGCGCGCCACCTCATCTTCAGCTACCTGAACACCCGCGCGAGCCATCGCAAACTGGGCATGCGCGATTACCTGGATCTGAAAGCGCCCAGCATCGCGCGCGCGCTGCGCGGCGCCGGCTATGCCACCGCGCATTTCGGCAAGTGGCACATGGGCGGCGGGCGGGACGTGGACGATGCCCCTCTGCCCGCCGAGTACGGCTTTGATGAAACCCTGACGTCGTTCGAGGGCCTCGGAGACCGGGTGCTGCCGCCGGGCAAGCTCTCCGAGATGAGCGCGGCGCTCGGAAAGGGCAAAGTCTCCTGGGTCCCCAAGGCCGAGCTGAGCCGCATTTACGTGGACCGCTCCATCGAGTTCATCAAACGCAACGCGAACCGGCCCTTCTTCATCAACATGTGGCCCAACGACGTGCACGATCCCTACGAGCCCAAACCGGAACTGATGGAGAAATACCGGCGCTACTCGGCGAACAAGTACATGCAGCAGTTCGCCGCCACCCTGGACGAGATGGACCGGCAGATCGGGCGGCTGGTGGACGCCGTGGATGCGCTCGGTCTCGGGGAGCGGACCATGATCGTGTTCGCCGGCGACAACGGTCCCACGGCGTGGCCGTATTACTACAAGGAAGGTTTGCAGCCTCCGGGCAGCACCGCCGGGCTGCGCGGCCGCAAGTGGAGCCTCTACGAAGGCGGGGTGCGCGAGCCGCTGATCGTGCGTTGGAAAGGCAAGACGCCGGCGGGCCGCGTGGACCGCGCCACCGTCGCCTCGACGCTCGATTTCCTGCCGACCTTCTGCGCGCTCTCCGGCGCGAAGATGCCCGCCGGCGACTTCGATGGCGAGGATCTCTCGGCCGCGTTCCTCGGCAAGCCGCAACGCCGCCGCAAGGATTTGCTCTTCGAATACGGGCGCGACGCGAGCTACCTGCGTCCGGGTCTCGAGGACGACCGCAGCCCCAATCTGGCGATCCGCAGCGGGGACTGGAAGGCGCTGGTGAACGACGACGGCTCGCGCCTGGAACTTTACAATCTGGCGCGGTCGCCGGTGGAGAGGGACAACGTGGCGTGGAAGGAAGCGGGCCGCGCGCGCGAGCTCGCCGATAGAGTCATCGCGTGGCGGCGCGCGCTGCCCAAGCTGTCGTGAACGCCGTTACCACGCCAGCTTCAGCGCCACTTGCAATTGCCTTGAGGGGTCGCTGTTCTGCAATCCGGCCATGGGCGTCAGGAAAAGAGGTCCGGGCGCGGCGCCGTTGCCGTAGGTTCCGTTCACCCGCCCGTAGTTGTTGCGATTGAGCGCGTTGAAAGCCTCGGCGCGCAGCTCCAGGCGCAGCGCCTCCGATAGGCGAAAACTCCGCGAGCCGGCCGCATCGAGACTCGCGTGCAACGGGCCGCGGAACGAGTTCCGGCCCATGCCCACCGGGCGGTCCGCGGTGAAGGTGTCGCCGTTGTTGTCCGTCCCGGTCACGGGATTCACCGGCAGCCCGGAACCGACACTGCCGCCGAGCGCCAATTGAAAGCCGCCCGGCAGTCCGAAGCTCGAGGTGGTGACCCAGCGGCAGCGCTGGTGGAAGTCGCTGGGCCCGCGTTCGGCGCGGCCCGTATCGCTCCACTCGTTCGGAATGCCGGTGTTGGGTTCGCCGAAGAACATGGAGTATGCGACGCTCGAAGAGTAGATCAGCCGGCTCTGGAGATTCCAGGTCTCCGCGAAGCGCTTGGCGAGCGCAATATCGAGCGCGTCGTAGATGCTGGAGCCGCTGTTCTCGATGACCAGCGCGTTGCGCACGGGCACGCCGGCCCAGGTTTGGAAGGGGCGGGTAGCGTCGGCCTGCGCTACGGTGCGGGAGGCGGCCGCCGCCGTCCGCGGGAACGGGGCTGGCGCGTTCGTGTCCGCTGCCCGCATCTGCCGGAGAGTGTGCTGGTGCTGCGCATCCGCGCTCAGCGTCCAGCGGCCGCCGAGTTCGCGGCGGACGCCCAGCGAGTATTGCAGGCTGTAAGGGTTCAGCAGGCGCGGCGCCGCCAGGTACAAATCGCGCTTTCCGCCGCTGATGCCCGCCGGAGCCTCGCTGAGCGAGGCCGGGAAAGCGGGGAAGCCGGGCGCGCCGAACGGGATGGTGTACGTGGCTGCCGGCGAGTGCAGGCCTTGCAGGTAGAACCGGCGGGTGATGTAGAAGTAGTACTGGTCGTAGAATACGCCCGCGCCGCCGCGCACCACGGTCTTGCCGTCGCCCGCAATGTCCCAGGAGAGGCCGGCCCGGGGCGCGAGATTGGCGCGGCTGCCGGTAAGCGACTGCGATTCGTACCGCAGGCCCAGGCTTGCGCTGAGGCGCGGCGCGATCCCCCAGTGATCGTTGACGAACGCCGCGCGCTGGCTCTGCCCGTACCGCAGCATCGATTGTCCGAAGGTTTGCGTGTACTGGAGCGGCTGCTGGCCCGGCGCCGGCGGACCCGCGGCGAAGCGATACTCTCCGAAGGGAGTGAAGCTGTAGTCCTTCACCGCCTGGCGCTGAACCTCGCCTCCGGCGCTGATCTGATGGCCTCCGTGCCGCCAGCCCAGTTGTTCGGAAAGCTGCGCCGCGCGCGCGTGCACCCAGGAAACCGCGCTGCCGCCTTCCACGCTGTAGGAGGGCCGCACAATCGAGACGGCGGGGTGGAGCGTGCGGGCCGCGCTGGGAGTGTAAGCGGAATACGCGGCGCGCAACTCGTTCACCGCCGCCGCGAATGCCATCCGGTGGGTGGCCTGCGCGCCCGCCGCCTGCGTGTAGCTCTCCTGCGCCGCGCTCGGCTGCGTGAAGCCGCCGATGCGGTCGTTCACGTTGTTGTTCCGCGCGTGGTGGCCGTTCAGGCGCAGCGCCAGCGACTGGCGCCGGCCGAAGCGGTGATCGGCGCGTGCCAGCGCGAACCATTCCCGCACGTTTCCGGTGAAGGCGAGCGGCGCGGGGGATTGAATGAACGACCCGCGGTCCTGCGCCGTGCGCTCGAAGCTCGCAAAGAAAGTCGTCCTGCCTGGAAAGACGGGGCCGGCGAGCGCCGCTCCGTGCTGCGCTCGCTGGTTCGGCACGTGAATCGTCGAAAGCGGCGGCTTGGCCTGCGCGCCGCTGGGCCGTAGAAACCCGAATGCCTCGCCATGCAACAAATCCGTTCCGGCGCGGGTGGTGGCCGCGACGGCGCCGGCCGCCGAGCCTCCATACTCGGCCGAGTACGGGTTGGCGATGACCCTGACCTCCTCGATCGAGGCAAGCGGAAACGACTGCCGCGGTGCGTTGGCGAACACCACGTCGTAATTGGAGATGCCGTCGATCATGTGGCCCGTATGGCGGAACGACTGGGCGTTGATGGAGAGGCGCGCCCCGGCGGCGCCGTCGCTCGCCAGGCCCTGCGTCTGCCGCACCCGCGGATCGAGCAGCGCGAACCGGGTGAAGCTCCGGCCGTTGGAGGGCAGCGCGCTTAACTCCGCCGCGGTCACGGCCCGCGCCCGCTCCACCGCCGCCGGCGCCGCCTCGGCCGCCACCGTGAGCGACTGGCGCAAGGTTTCCAGTTGCATCTGAATGTCAAGTACGCGCCGCTCCCCGGCGGCCAGCGCCAGCCGCGGGACCTCCGCCGGCCGGAATCCCTCCCGCAGCGCGCTCACCGCGTAATGCGTCCCCGGAGGCAGGGCCGCGAAGCGGTACCGCCCCGCTTCGTCCGAGGCGGTTTCAAAGCGTCCCGCTGCACCCGCCACAACCACGCGAGCCCCCGGCAGGGGGGTTTCCCCGGCGGCCACCACGCCTTCCAGAGCGGCGGGCGCCTCCGCCGCCAGGCGAGCTGCAAATACCATCCCACAGATCAGGCATACAGGTGCGGACATCCGTTTCTCCTTTTCTCGACATGCAAATGAGTTGCAATAAGAGATCAGGATACACCGGTTCCGTCATGGCTGTCAAAGGGAATCCGCGGGGCCTTACTGTCCGGGCCGGCGCGCCACGACCCACTCCGCCATCTGCTCCATGCGGTCCACGAGCAGGTCGGGGGGCGGGTCCTGTAAGGTTTCGGGCTGGAATCCGTAGGTCACGCCGCAGGAGAGGATGCCCGCGTTGCGCGCCGTCAGGATGTCCACGGAGCTATCGCCCACCATCAGGGTGCGATCGCGCGCTGCGCGGCACTCGGTCATGAGCGTCTCGACTCCGATGGGGTGGGGTTTCTTGTGATCGAAGCTGTTGCCGCCGTAGACCTCGCGAAAGTAGTGTCCCAGCCCGAGGCCCTTCACGATCTCGCGGCTGAACCGCACGGGCTTGTTGGTGAGCACGGCCATGCTCACCCCGGCGCGGTAGAGCGTCTCAAGCGACTCGCGCACGCCGGGGTACGGCTCGGTGAAATCGAGCATGTGGTCGCGGTAGTATTCGAGGAAGAACTCCAAGGCTTCCTGCACTTCCTGCTCGCCGGCGTGTTCGCCAAGCACCTTGCGGATGAGCACCGGCGCGCCGTTGCCCACGTAGGAGTAGACGCGCTCGTGCGCGAGCGGGGCCATTCCCACGTGCGCGCGCGTCGCATTCACGGCGTGCGCGAGGTCGAGCTTGGAATCGACCAGCGTTCCGTCAAGATCGAAGATGACCAGGTCCACGGACGTCAGAACTCGAGCTTCAGCGCCATCTGTCCCTGGCGTGGGTTGTTGGCCTGCGCGCTGACGCGGCCGAAGTTGGCCGCGCTGATATTGGCCGCGGGCATGGCGAATACCACGCGATTGAACACGTTGAAGAACTCCGCGCGGAAGGTCAGGTTGACGCCCTCTCCCAGCCGTGTGCGCTTCACCACGCCCCAGCTTTCGTTAAACATGGAGAAGGTGCGCAGGTCGGTGTAGCTGCGCGCCGCCGTGCCGAAGCTGTAGGCCGCCGGCAGCGTGAACGCCGCCGGGTTGATGTAGCGGTCCCGCGCCGGATCGAAACCGGAAAACTCCGCTTTGCGGCTCACGCCCGAAACCACGTTGGGACGCAACCCGCCTACGGCGCCGGAGGGCACCGGCAGCGTGTTGTTGGCCGAGAGCACGATGGGCTTGCCCGCGGCGTACTGGTGAATGCCGCTGAAGGTCCAGCCGCCGGCCATGCGGCCCAGCGCGCCGCGGCCGTTCAAAAACCTCTTCCCCGGTCCGAAGGGCAGCTCGTACAGGAAGCTGATGGCGAGCGAGTGAGGTACGTCGTCCGTGCTGATGGCCTTCTCCAGCGCGCGGTTGTAATACGTCTGGCCCGCGGGGCCGAGGCCGGCCATGATGTTGCCGTCGGAGATGGACTTGGCCCAGGTGTACGCGGCCAGGTATGTCAGGCCCATGGACGTGCGCTTTTCGGCCTTGGCCTGGAGCGAATGGTACGTCGAGTTGCCGTTGGGGTTCGAGCGCTGGGTGATGGCGAGGTACTGGGGATAGGGCCGCAGCGCCTGTCCCGCGGACTTGTTGAAGCCCGCCCACGGCAGCGCCACGCCGGCCGCCTGGGCCTGCGCCGAGGAGGCTGAAGCGCGCAGGGTTTCGCCCAGCGCCAGGTACCGCGGCTCCAGTTCGTTGATGTTACTCAGGTTCGTCCCCAGGCGCGTGCCCTTGTTGCCCACGTAATCGGCTTCGATCAGGATGCTGTGCGGGAGTTGGCGTTGCACGCCGAAGTTCCAGTTCTGGAAGTACGGCGGGCGGCCGTCGCCCGGCGCGATGTAGTTGACCGCCTGGTCATTCGCCACCGTGGGGCTGACCACCGGCGGGCGCACGAAGTTCTGCGGAAAACCGTCATCCCAGTTGAAGGCCGGCGTGGCGCCCGCATCCGGGGAAGCCGGCGTAGGCGACGCGTTGAAGCCGAACCCGAAGCCTTGCGAGTTGCGCAGCCCGGCATTGGCGTTGCCCGGAGCGTAGTAGATGCCGTAGCCGCCGCGCAGGACGGTTTTCTCCTCCACGGAGTAGGCGAAGCCGAAGCGCGGGCCGAAATTCTTCCAGCAGGTCTCAGCGAAGCTGGAGCGCCCCAGCCGTCCGGGGCCTTCACCCAGGAATGCAATCGCGCCCAGGCGGTTGCCCGCCGCCGGGTTCGGCAACGCCGGGTCGAACCCGGACATGTTGCCGAAGCGCTCCTTCCGCGGGAAAAAGATGTCGTAACGCAGGCCGATGTTGAGCGTCAGCTTGCGGCTGACCTTCCAATCGTCCTGCGCGAAGAACGCCAGGTAGCGGTAGCGCAGGCCCGGAACCACGGCCAGCACGTTCATGGCGCCCGAGTCGACCGCACCCAGCAGGAAGCTGGCGAAGGCGTCGCCAGTCGCGGTGCGCCCGGCGGGGGTTAGCAGCGCGGTTTCGAGCGAGTTGAAATTGAAGCGGCCCTGGGAGAGCACAAAGTCCGCGCCGTTGGTTTGCAGCCAGCGCGCTTCGCCGCCGAATTTCAGGCTGTGATTGCCGCGCATCCAGCTCACGCTGTCGGAAAGCTGCCAGGTGTTGTTCACCTGGCTGCCGGAAGACTTCTCGTTGGGCACCGTCAGGGTGGTGGGATCGCTGCCGCCCAGCACGTTGTAGCCGTTGTTGAACGTCACGATGGGGAAGGCGTTGCGGTTGCCCGTGAGCACGCCCTTGAGCCCCAGCTTGTTCGGCCAGTCCTGGTTGACGGAAAGCGTGTCCCAGAACTGCCCCTCGCGGGTGAAACCCAGCGCGAAGTGGTTCAGCACGGCGGTGCTGACAATATAGTCGTGCGTGAGCCGCGCCCAGCGCGAGCGGTAGTCCTCGGTCTTGGCCGGCGAAAGCGGCATGGGCAGGATCTCCGCCGTGGCGGTGGTCTGGGTTCCCAGGTAGGTGAACACGCTGAGCCGGCTGCGGTCGCTGAAGGCGTGGTCGAATTTCACGTTGAGCTGGTCGCGGTCGAAGGTCCGCGCGCCCACGGCGATGAAGTTGTTCAGCAGCGCGCTGTTGGTGGGGGCGGGGAACAGCGGCAGGATCTTGGACGAAACCGCGCTGAAGCGCGACTGCGGGATCGCGTTACCGGGAAACTGGTCGCGCGTGCCGTCCGGCCGCGTGGTGGCCGGGTCGTAGATGGGCACGGTCCTGCCGTTGCGGTCCACCAGTTTGGAAAAATCGCCCTTGCGGAAATCCACGGCCGGAATGCTGGTCTGCTGGTTGGTGGCGGCCTGGCGGAAGCGGAAACCGCTGTAGACCACGTGGAAGAAGCTCTTGTTGCGGCCGTCGTAGAGGCGGGGCAGAATCACCGGTCCGCCCAGCGCAAAGCCGAACTCGTTCTGCCGGTTCACGGGAGTCTTTGGAGCGAAAAAGCCGCGCGCGTCGAACACGTCGTTGCGCAGGTAGTCGAAAACCGAGCCGTGCGGCGAGTTGGTCCCCGACCTGGTGGTGAAAATCTCGAACCCTCCGCCAGTGCGGCCGTATTCGGCCGAATAGTTGCTGCTGAGCAGCTTGAACTCGGCGATGGCCTCCACCGAAGGATAAGTGAACAGCACGCCGCCGCTTTCCGGGCTGGTAGAGCCGACGCCGTCCACCAGCACTTCCTTGGCGCGGGATTGCGACCCGTTGATCTGGGTGTTGGTGGTGTCGCCGGTCACTCCCGGGGCGAGGAAGATAAAGCTCTCCGGGTTGCGCATGTTGCCGGAAACCGAGAGCGGCAGGTCCATGACCATGGCGCGTGTGACCACTGTGCCCACATCCGACGTGCTGGCCTCCAGTTGCGGCGCCGCGGCGGTGACTTCCACCGTCTGGTCCACCGTGCCCACCGCCAGCGTCACGTTCAGCGTGACGGTCTGCGCGACGTTGACCTCAACGTTCTTGCGGAGGTAGCGGCTGAACCCGGCCGCCTCCACGGCCACGTCGTAACGCCCGGCGGGAAGCTGCGGGATAACGTACACGCCCGTCTCGTTCGTGGAGCCGGCGTACTTGACCTGCGTGGCCTGGTTGACCGCGTCGATCTTGGCGGAGGGAATGACCGCGGCGGCCGGGTCGAGCACCCGCCCCGTGATCGTCCCGCGGTCCGACTGCGCAATCGCCGCGCACACTGACAATAGCGAAAGAAAGACCCACCTCAGCATACCCTCGATGATATCAGGCTGTGCGCTGCACGGCTTTGGCCTTGCGGCCGCGGGCGGTGGCGGAGGCGGCCGGCTTGCGCCGGACCGGCCGTGTGACGAGTTGATAGTCGTCCAGCTTGCGTTGCAGAGTGTTGCGGTGGATGCCGAGCAGCTTGGCGGCGGCCGAACGGTTGCCTCGCGTGCGCTCCATGGCGCGCTGGATCATTGTCTTTTCCAGGATTTCGACGGCCTCTTCGAGAAAGAACCCATTCCCCATGAAATGATCTACCAGGCGTTCAAATGTCTCTTTCATTTTTTTCCTTGTTCTGGCTTGGCAGAGCCCGAATCCCCTTCCGGAGCGTGTTCCCCCACACGTTCCGGATCTCCCCGTAGCTCTTCTGAAAACCATCTCTAAGTTCATGCGGCGCGATCGCGGAGCAGACCCGCGCGGCGTCCATCACGTAAGGCGCCAGGCGGGAGTTTACCACGGAGCGCGGCGGCTTGTCGCCTGGGGCGAAAGCCATAATGGCCATGACCAGCGCGATCGAGATCAGCAGCCCGCGTGCAAACCCAAAGACGGCCCCCATCACGCGGTCGAAAAACCCCAACCCGACGGTCTTCATCATGCGCTTGGCAAACTGCCCGATGCCGCTCCCCACCAGGATCACGCCGCAGAATACCGCGAGAAAGCCGGCCAGGTTGGCCAAAGCGCGCGTCTTCAAATAGGGCAGCAGGTAATAGCCCACGCTGCCGTAAAACCACGCCCCGGCTATGATTGCGGCGATTACCGTGGCGAAACCGATCAGTTCGCGCGAGATCCCTTTACGAAAAGCGGTTACGACCGACCAGAGGACGAGAGCGGCCAGTAGGAGATCCAGCCAGTTCATAGGCTTTTGCCGGTGAGTGCGGTATACGCCTGTCTATACTTTTCGCTCGTCTTGCGCGCGACCTCGTCCGGCAGCGCCGGGGCGGGAGGCTGCTTGTTCCAGCGGATGGACTCCAGGTAGTCGCGCACGAACTGCTTATCGTAGGAGAACTGCGGCCCGCCCGGCGCATAATTTTCCGCCGGCCAGAACCGCGACGAATCGGGTGTGAGGACTTCGTCGGCGAGCACCAGCTCGCCATTCACGAAGCCGAATTCGAACTTGGTGTCGGCGATCAGAACGCCGCGCGTTTCGGCGTAGCGCGCCGCGCGCGAATAGATCCCCAGGGTCAGGTCGCGCAGCCGGCCGGCCAGCTCGGAGCCCACCAGGTCTACGACGGCCGCGAACGAAACGTTTTCGTCATGGCCGGTCTGCGCCTTGGTGGCCGGGGTGAAGAGCGGCTCCGGCAGCCGGTCGCTCTCGCGCAATCCGGGGGGCAGCTTGATTCCGCAAACCGTGCCGCTCTGGCGGTATTCCTTCCAGCCGGAACCGGAAAGATACCCGCGCGCCACGCACTCGATCTCCACCATTTCGGCGCGCTTCACCAGCATGGAACGGCCCTCGAGCTGCGCGCGGCAGGCGCGGAGCGGCTCGGGGTACTGGTCCACGTCCGCGGTAATCACGTGCGTCGGCACGACACCGCGCAGGAAGTCGAACCAGAAAAGGGAGAGTTGCGTGAGTACGCGCCCCTTGTCCGGGATTCCGCTCGCCAGAATGTAGTCGAAGGCGGAAATACGGTCCGTCGCGACAATCAGCAGCCGGTCTCCCAGGCTGTACACATCGCGCACTTTGCCCCTGGCATGCGGTTCCATCCCGGGGATTTCGGTCTGAAGAAGAATATCGATGGGTCTCACGGCTGTATGGGCGTTTCGGGGGAGTATCAACAGAATCATACCGCGCCCCGCGTCTTTGCGAAAGGGGAAAGCGGGAACATTCCCCCAGGGCGCGCCGTCTATCGGCATAGCCATGCTGCCGCGGCGGTACAGGTTTCTTTTGACCCTGGCCGGATGGTTCGCGCCCCGGCCCCTTCGCGCCGCCTGGCGCGAGCAGCACGAGCGCGAACTGTGGAACTGGTACGCGTTTTTCGCGGAGCGCCGGATGCTCACCCCGGGCGAAGAGGCGGAGATGGTCCGCTATTGCTGGCGGGCCTTGGGGAGCGCCGCCGCTGAGCGCTTCCACCCGGCGCGCGTGGTGCGCAGTCCGGAGTTCGTGCTGCTGGCGCTTGCGGCGGCCCTGGCGGCACTGGTGCCGGCTACCGGCGGTCTCCAGGCGAGCCGCCGCGCGTGGGGACCGCCACCCTATCCCGATCCCGGCCGCGTCGTGACCGTGGCCCAGACCGGTTGGTTTCCCGGGGATCACGCGCCCGTCTCGCCGTCCGTCTTCCACTCCTGGCGGGATTCCCGCAGCTTCGAAGCCATGGCGCCTTACCTGTTTCGCGAGGGCGGGCGCGAAGCGCTGGTGGGCGCCGGGTTCTTTGCGATGCTGCGCGTGAACCCCGCGCTGGGCCGCACGTTCGGCGAGGATCCGGAAGGCGCCGTGATCAGCCACGCCCTGTGGAGGACACGGTTTGACGCCGACCCCTCGGTGCTCGGGAGGAAGATCGAGGTGGACGGGCGCATGCAGCCGGTTATCGGGGTGATGCCCGCCGGCTTCTGGTTTATCCGGCCGGAGACGGAGGTCTGGACGCCGCTTCGCGGCCTGCCCGGGGCGTTCCTTATCGCCGGAAGGCTGCGGGCCGGCGTTGCCGCGCGGAACGCGGAAGGCGAGTTGCGCACGCTGCTCTTCAGGCAGCGGCTCCGGGGCCTGCACTTTATTCCGCACGTGCTGCCGCTCGTTGAGAGCCTCCGCTCCGCGGTCACCCCCTACCGCACCGTCTTCCTGATGTTCGTCCTTCCCGCGCTGGCGTTCGCCCTCGCGCGCGGCGTTTTCCTGCGCCCGGGAATTCGCTACGAACTGTTCTTCGCGGCCAAGACGCTGCTCCTGTTCGCGCTGCTGGGGTGCGGCCTGATGGAGTTCGCGGCTTCCCTGCCGCGCTCCCCGCTCGGCGTGCCGCGCGGCGACGGGACCGCGCTTTGCGTGCTCGCGTTTGTCATTTCCGGAGCCGCGGCGATGGCGTGGTGCGCCCGCGACCAGCGCCGGCGCTGCCGGCAATGCCTCGGCCCCCTTACCATGCCGGTCACCTTCGGCACGCGTGCGAGCTGGCTGTTGGACCCGGCCGGAACCCAGATCCTGTGCGGGCGCGGTCATGGCACGCTCTACGTTCCCGAAGCCCGCCTCAGCACGCAGAACCCGGAGGGTTGGACCGCGCTCGACGAATCCTGGCACGGGCTGTTCGACGCCGCGGGGAAAAAGACCTGAGGCGGAGTTTGGGCCGACAAGAACCGCCGGCAGGTTCTTATTTACGCATCCCTATGGGGCTCGGGTTATAGGGCGCCAGGAAATCGATGTTGCTGTCTGGCCGGATGCGTTTCTCGCGGCCCGTGGCCCAGTAGCACGCGTTGATGACCATGCGGCGGAAGCCGGCGTTCTGGAAATCGCCCGCGTGGCCCATGGTGGTCATGAAGACGCGTCCGCCCTTGTAAGTCCTGGTCCACGCCACCGGGGTCAACTGCTTGCCGGGGTTGGGCGGTGAATCGGGCTGCATGCCGGCCAGAACACGGCCCATCAACAGCGGCTTCGAGTCTCCTTCGAGCGTGGTGATGGCGTAAACATCCGATGGTCCCCACACGTCCTTGACGCCCCTCAGGATGGGGTGCGACTCCATGCCGGGCGCGGGCACCCCCTGGGTGCTCTCCTTCTGGTGCACGCCGTAGTGCCGGATCCAGGTCTCGCCCAGAATCTGCCTGCCGAAGCCGCCGGGCCATTCCTTGCTGTTGTAGCTGTAGCGCGCGTAGGGGCTGGACAGATTCTTGCGGTAGTTGAACGGGTGGCTGGCGGTGCGCAGCCCCACGATGGGCCGTCCCGCTTCGGCGTAGTCCACGATCTCTTTCATCTGCTCGTCGGGCAGCTCCACCCAGCGGGTGAAGAGCACCATGAGGTCCGCTTTGCGCAGCGCTTCCAGACCCGGAATATTGTCGATCACCGACGCGTCCGGCTTTCCGGTCTGCCGGTTGATGGGCAGCAGCACCGTGGTGCGGAAGCCATGCCGTTCGGCGAGAATGCGCGCCAGCGCCGGCATGGACTCCTCGGACCGGTACTCCTGGTCGCCCACCACGAATACGATATGCTGGGCCGCCGCCATGCCCGCCAGCAAGAGAAGCGAAGCGAAAGTCTTCATCGGGACCCATCATACGCCGCCGTAGATGGTCCGCGCCAGCGGGACCACCTCCGGCGGAACTAGGTGTTCCCACGGCTCGCCCGAGGCGATCCTGCGCCGCACCTCGGTGCTGGAGACGTGCTCGACGCCGCGGTCCAGCTTCAGCTCGCGGATGCGCGGACCGAAAGCGCGGAAGCGCGGGCCGCGCTGCGCGACCAGCAGGCCGAACTCCTCGAGTTGCTCCGCGAACGCTCCGGGCCGGCCGTAATCCCATCCCGCGACGCGCGCCGCGGCGTCGCCGCCGCACACGAACCATAGCGCGGTCTCTGCGCCGTACGCTTGGCGGCACTCCCGCGCGATCTCGAGGAACAGCCCGCCTTCGCTCACCGCGGCGGAGATCCGGGGCTGGCCCTCAACCGCGGCCCGCAACATCGCCGCGCGGTCCGCGAACGCCGCGCCTTCAAAGGTCTTGTGCGGCAGGACGCCGGGCAGCACCAGTATGGTTTCCTCGGCGTGGCTGAGCGCCGCGCGCGCCAGCGCGATATGGGCCACCGTGGGCGGGTTGAACGCCGCCGGCAGAACCGCTGCCGTCGCGGGCCGGCCGGGCGCGCGCCACAGAAACTCCACGCCTCAGTGTATGCTGGTCGCATGACTTCGCGCGAACGCGTCCTGACGGCCATCGCGCATAAAGAGCCCGGCCGCGTCCCCATCGACCAGGGTTCCATGCGCTCCACTGGCATCATGGCCATCGCCTACAACCGGCTCAAGCGCCACCTCGGAGTGGACGGCCCGCCCACGTTCATGTACGACCTGGTGCAGCAGCTCGCGCAGCCGGACGACTGGTTTCTGGAACGGTTCTCGATCGACGTCATCGACCTGGGCCGCGCGCTCTCCGCTTCCGACCCGCGTGTCTCCTGGATTCTGCCGGACGGCTCCACCTGCACCGTGCCGGCGTGGTACCAGCCCGAGCGCCGCGCGGAGGGCTGTTATTTCCGCAACCAGGAGGGCGTGGTCGTGGGCCAGATGCCCGCCGGCGCACTCTACATGGATCAGGCGGTGTGGCCGCTTTGCGGACCGGAGGGTCTGGACGACTACGAGCCGCTGCCCGAAAAAATGGCGCTGGTCACGTGGGCCGCAATCCCCGCGGCGGGCTACGACCACCCGCTCACCGAAGCCCGTCTCGATTTCATTGCCGCAACGGCCCGCCGCCTGCGCGAGGAAAGCTCCTTGGCCGTATCGATGTCGGTGGGCTGCAACCTGTTCGAGTGGAGCCAGTTTCTCTTCGGCATGGAGAACACTTACTGCTATATCGCCGGGGAAAAGAAGAAGTACGCCCGCTTCCTTGACCGCCTGACGGAAATTCACCTCGAGAATCTTGCGCGCCTGCTGCCGCGCGTCCGCGGCGCGGTCGATGTGCTGGTGGTGGGCGACGATCTCGGCATGCAGAGCGGCCCGCAGATGTCGCGGCAGAGCTACCGCGAGCTGTTCCTCCCGCGCCACAAGCGCATCTATGAATTCGCCCGGCGCGAGAGCGGCGCGCACATCTTCATGCACAACTGCGGCGGCGTCTATCCGCTGATTCCGGACCTGATCGAGGCCGGAGTGGAGATCCTCAACCCCGTGCAGACCAGCGCCAGGCAGATGGAGCCC
Source organism: Bryobacteraceae bacterium (assembly GCA_041946965.1). Taxonomy (GTDB): domain Bacteria; phylum Acidobacteriota; class Terriglobia; order Bryobacterales; family Bryobacteraceae; genus JBHGBM01. Next base: position 74,715 of record JBHGBM010000023.1, on the reverse strand, counting down.
GAACGCCTGAAGCGCGAATTCGGCCGCGACCTCACCTTCTGGGGCGGCGGCTGCGATACGCAGCACATCCTGCGTTCCGGCACTCCGGACGAGGTGCGCGAAGATGTGCGCCGGCGGCTGGAAATCTGGATGAAGGACGGCGGCTACGTCTTCAACCAGGTGCACAACGCGCTGGCCGATGTGCCGCCCGGGAACTACGTGGCCATGCTCGAAGCGGCGCGCGAGTTCGGCGCTTACTGAACGCGCGCGCGGGCGACGGCCGTCTTCCAGCCGTCCCAGAGCCGCGCGCGGGTGGCCTCGTCCATGGAGGGCTCGAAACGCCGCTCCGCGCGCCAGAAGGATTCCACCTCCGCCACGCTCTTCCAGAACTTCGTGGCCAGTCCGGCCAGGTAGGCCGCGCCGAGCGCCGTGGTCTCCACGTCCACGGGACGCACGATGGGGCGCCCCAGGATATCGGCCTGGAACTGCATGAGAAAGTTGTTCACCGCCGCGCCGCCGTCCACGCGCAGTTCCCTGAGCTGCTCGCCAGCGTCGGCTTCCATCGCTCCCACCAGCTCGCGCGTCTGGTAGGCGACGCTCTCGAGCGCCGCCCTCACCATCTGTGCGCGGCCCGTGGAGCGCGTGATGCCGCTGATGACGCCGCGCGCGCCCGCGTCCCAGTAAGGGGCGCCCAGCCCGACGAACGCCGGCACGAAGTACACCCCGCCGGTATCCGGCACGGACGCGGCCACCTGTTCCGATTCCGCGGCCGTGGAGATCAGCCCCGCCTGGTCGCGCAGCCATTGCACCGCCGCGCCCGCGATGAACACGCTGCCCTCGATGGCGTACGCCGCCTCCGCGGTGGGCGAGGCGGCCCGGGTGGCCAGCAGGCGGTTGCGCGATTCCGGCGGATGCCCGCCGGTGTGCATCAGCGCGAAACATCCGGTGCCGTACGTGTTTTTCGATAGCCCCGGCCGGAAACAGGCCTGCCCCGCGAGCGCCGCCTGCTGATCGCCGGCGATTCCGGCGATGGGGATCTCCGCGCCGAAATGCTCCGCGCGGGCGCAGCCCGCGACGCCGCTTGAGGGCACGATTCGCGGCAGCATGGCCCGCGGCACGCCGAACGTCTCCAGCAGTTCCGCGTCCCACTCGCCGGTGTGCAGGTCCATCAGCATGGTGCGTGAGGCGTTGGAATAATCCGTTACGTGCGCGGCGCCGCCGGTCAGGTTCCAGATGAGCCAGGTGTCGATGTTGCCGAACAGCAGCTCGCCATCGCGCGCGCGCTCGCGTGCATCCGGCGCGTGCTCCAGAATCCAGCGGATCTTGCTGGCGGAGAAGTACGCGTCGATCACCAGTCCGGTCTTGGCGGTGACGCGCGCGGCCGCCGCCGAGCGCGTCAGCTCCGCGCAGTAATCCGCGGTCCGGCGGCACTGCCACACGATCGCCGGCGCCACCGGACGGCCCGTGCTCCGCTCCCACACCACCGTGGTCTCGCGCTGGTTGGTGATGCCCAGCGCGGCGATCTCCGCGCTTTTCACGCGCTGCCGCTCCAGCAGCCGGCGCGCGGCTTCGATCTGCGCGCGCCAGATCTGCGAGGCGTCCTGCTCCACCCAGCCGGGCTGCGGGTACGCGGGCTCCACCGGGGCCGACTCCATTCCGATATTGCGGCCCTGCTCGTCATAGAGCGCCGCGCGCGCGGAAGTCGTTCCTTCATCGAGCGAGAGGATGTAAGGCATGGCTCAACTCTATGAGAGCGTCTCGGCGATTTCCTTCTCTTCCACGTTGCCCTGCTTGATCAGCCGCCAGTAGGGCTCGGTAATGTCCACCGTGGTGGCGCCGCTGCCCGTGCACGCGCCGCCGTCCAGCACCAGGTCCACGCGGCCGTCCATCACCGCGAAGGCCTCGATGCCGCTGCGGCAAGTGGGGTGTCCGGAAATATTGGCGCTGGTGCCGATCAGCGGCTGGTTGAGAACTTCCACCAGCCGGTCCACCACCGGAGCGCGCGATTGCCGCATGGCCAGCCGCCCGGTATTGCCGGTCACCTTCAGCGGCACCTTGGCCGAAGCCGGGACGATGATGGTGAGCGGCCCCGGCCAGAAACGCCGCGCCAGGACGAAGAAGCGGTTGTTCAACTCCGACGCCAGGTCCTCGGCCATCAGCAGGTCGGAGATCAGCAGCGGCAGAGAGCGGTGCGTCTCTCGCCCCTTGGCGTGAAACACGCGGGCGACTGCGCCCAGGTTGAACGGGTCGGCGACCAGTGTGTACAGTGCGTCGGTGGGCAGCACCACCACGCGGCCGCGGCGAACCATTTCCGCCGCGCGATCCACGGCTTCCGCGGACGGCGCGTCCGGGTTGATTTCGATGAGATCGGTCGCCATGCGATGCTTTCGACAGTTTAGCGCGGTCCGATGGCCTCGGCCACGTCCAGGGCCATTTGATAGCGGCCGAACGGGGCGCTCAGTTGCACCCCCCGCACCATGGGCCGCACTTGACGCACCATCTCGCGCGCGATGTCCACGCCCTCCATGCGCGCCCTCTCCGCGCTGTCGGCGCGCCGCATGCGCTCCATGTAACACTCCGGCACGGGCACGCGCAGCTCGTTGACCATGAACTCCGCGTTGCGGTAGCTCACCAGCGGCCAGATGCCGCAGATGACCGGGACCTTCAGGCGCCCCGAGCGTTTCAGAAAGTCCTCCAGCAGCGTGAGGTCGAACACGGGCTGCGTGATCACGTATTCCGCGCCGGCCTGCACTTTCCACTCCAGGCGGCGTATCTCCTCTTCCAGGTTCACCGCGCCGGGATTGGCGCCCACGCCGGCCAGCAGCGCCGTGCGCGAGCCCATGGGGCTGCCGCCTATATCGAGGCCGCGGTTCAGGTTGCTGACGATGTTGACCAGACCGATGGAGTCCACGTCGAAAACCGCCGTGGCGTTGGGGTACGCCCCCATGCGCGGCGGATCTCCGGTGACGCAGAGCAGGTTGCGCACCCCCAGGCAGTGCGCGCCGAGCAGCTCCGACTGGATCCCGAGGATGTTGCGGTCCCGGCAGCAGAAGTGATTGATGGCTTCGATGCCCGCCTGCTGCTGGATGAGGTAGCAGGTGACCTGGGCGCTCATGCGGGCGCTCGCGCGCGGACCATCCGGCACGTTGATGCAATCGATGCCCGCGTCCTTGCAGAGCTTTGCGCCGGCGATTTCGCGCGAGGCGTCCACGCCGCGCGGCGGCAGAATCTCCACGAAGGCCACGAACTTGCCCGCCGCCAGTTTCGCGCCGAGCTGCGACTTTTCCGCGGTGGGGACCGGCTCCATGGCCTTCGCGGCCGCCTTGGGCTCCTCTACCGCAATCGCAACCTGCGTCTTGCGCGGTTGCAGCGAGCGCACCTCCGAGCGGATCAGCCGTATGTGTTCCGGCGTGGTGCCGCAGCAGCCGCCGATGAGCCGTACGCCCGCCCACAGGAAGCGGCGCGCGTACTGCGCCATGTACTCCGGCGAGCTGAGGTAGATGTTCCGCCCCTCCACCCGCACCGGGTTGCCGGCGTTCGGCATGGCGCTGATGGGCTTGCTCGTGTGCCGCACCATCTGCTCGACGGTTTCAAGCATGACCTTCGGGCCGACCGAGCAGTTGACTCCGATCACGTCCACCGGCCAGCCGTTCAGGCGCTTGGTGAACGTCTCGGTGTCCATGCCGCCGAGGTTTCCGTAATCGTCGATGGTCACCTGCGCCGCGATGGCGAGGTCGCCGCCCGCCGCTTCCCGCGCCGCGGTGACGGCCTCGCGCAGCTCGTCGAGATTGGCGAAGGTTTCCAGGATGAGCAGGTCGATGCCGGCTTCGAGCAGCGCCTCCACCTGTTCCCGGAAGGCTTCCCGCGCCTCCGCGAAGGAAGTGGGACCCAGCGGCTCGATGTGTACGCCCAGCGGCCCTACGGCGCCGGCCACGAACGCCTGGTCGCCCGCCGCCTGCCGCGCCAGCCGCACGCCCGCCTGGTTGATGGCCTTCAGCCTGTCGGCCATTCCGAAGCCGGCCAGGCGCGGGCGGCTCGCCCCGAAGGTGTTGGTTTCCAGGATTTCCGCCCCGGCCTTCACGTACTCGGAATGGATCTGCGAGACCATGTCCGGGCCGGAGAGGTTCAGCTCGTCAAAGCAGCGGTTGATGAACACGCCGCGTGAATAGAGCATGGTGCCCATGGCGCCGTCGGCCACCAGGACCCGGCGGGCAAGCTCATTACGGAATTCGTGCGCGCGTGCGCTGGATGTCGTCATCGTGCGGGGATGTTCAATTGTATCGCCATTACTTGCGCAGCACGGCCCGCGAGGGGTCTAACAGCACCTTTGTGGGTTGCTGCCTGATCGGGATGGAAAAGTCTTCCGGCTCGTGCGAGGTCCGCACCCAATGGACCTGCTTGCCGCGGCCGAATTGCAGTTCAATGGGCGCCAGCGCGCTGAAGTTCTCATCCACGCCGGACTGCGTTACCCTCCCGGTGAGGCGCAGGGCGCGCGCCTTGCCCTTCACCGCGTAGTCCAGTTTCAGCTCGGGGATCCCCGTGCCGTAGACCCAATGATCGAAAAAGATGGAGAGGTCGGGGTCGTCGGATTTGGGCGGCAGAAACTTCGCGGCGAGTTGGCGAAACTGTTCCGTGCTCACGGCCTTGGATTCGTACCTGCGGCGCAACTCCGCGACCATGGCGAGGAAGCGCTCGTCCCCCATCTGGCGGCGCAGCATGTGCATGATCCAGGAACCCTTGCCGTAGATGATGTGCCGCCAGGCCTGCGGCGTTTGCGAGCTTTCCAGGCGCGAACCGAGTACGATGGGGCCGGTGGCGTCGATCGTTGAGCCCGCGCCGGTCTTTTCGAGCAGGTTCGCGCGGTACTCGTCGAGAACGGCGTCCACGGTGCGCGCGCCCCTGCGCTTCTCCAGATAGAGCAGCGCGGAGTAGTTGGCCAGCGCCTCCATGAGCCAGTCGTCGTGATACCCGGAGGACATCACCACGTTGCCCCACCATTGGTGCGCGGCCTCGTGCACCTGGAGGATCTCCGTGAAGAAGAGCTGCTGGCGCGCGTCGAGGGCGGCCACGGGCTTGTCCTGCCGGCCCAGGTAGCTCAGGGTGGAGAGATATAACAGCCCTGGAAAACCTTGCCCGAAAGCGCCGGGGACGGGCGAGACCGTGAGGTGCTTCATGGCGGGCGGGCCGAAGCGGCTGCTCATGAATTCAAGCGCCGCGGCCACGTCGGAGGCCAGCTCCTGAAGCCGCGCGCGGGGGTTGGGCGGCGCCGCCAGCTCCGGCTGCACCGCGACGACTTCGGCGCGGCGGTTGCGCGGCCACGCCGGCGGGGGCGGCAGCAGAACGTATTGAGGAATCCGGGGCTGCAAGGCGCTCTCCACGCTGCGGTTGGCGCACACTTCCACCGAATAGCCCGCGCGCGAGGCCTGCACACGTTCGTAATGGCCCAGGTTGAAGCCCGCCAGCCGTATGGGCACCCAGGTCTGCCGCCGCGTGATGCGCCAGTCGCCGTCGATTTTTTCTTCCACCACCTGGCCCGGCGTGACCAGGTCGAAATTCTGAGGGTAGCGGAAGGTCAGATCGAAGGTGGCGAACTGCATCCAGCGGTTTGGATACCAGTTGCCGCGCGAGCTGACGAAGTACACCTGGTTGCCCGCGTCGTGAATCACCTTGCCCTCGGCGCGAAAGCCCACTTCGTACACCCGGCCCGGGTCGAGCGGCGCCGGCGGCACGATGATCACGAGATCGTTGCCCGTATTGCGCACCAGGTTGGCGCGCATGGATTCGCGCTGGAGGAACTCGGCGTCGTGGCCGTCCACCGTGGCGCCCAGCACGCGCATGTCGCGGGAGAGGTCGAAGGCCAGCGCGCGCAGCGGCTCGGCGGGCTGCACCTTCACCTCGCCCCAGACGCGCAGCAGCAGGTTGGGCTCCACCGTGGCCTCGATGCGGTAGTCGGAAAGCGTGAACTCCGGCGTTACCTCGCGGCCCGACTGGCGGAAGGAGCGCGCTTCGAAGCTGGTCCAGACGTCGAAGTAGGCGCGGTTATCGCGCGCGGCGGCCACCTGCCCCACCACGATCTGCTCGCGGGCGCGCGGGTCGTAGAGCACGTCGAAGTTGCCCAGCTTGCGGCCGGAGAACGCGCCGGCGAAGAAACCGGGATTGGAGGAAAGCAGATCGAGCGCCAGGCGGGTCTCGAAACTGGCGGCGATGTTGCCCATGACGGGGTTCCACTTGTCGGCCAGCAGCAGGCCCATTTCGGGCACCTTGCGGCTGGAGCGGGCGCGCGCCTGGGCGGTGAGATCGGCGTAGCTGTCGTCGGAAAACACCAGCACCGCGGAAGTGATATGCTCGGCCAGGTTGGGCGAATTTGTGTAGGAGGCGAGCGAGCGCCGCTCGCCGCGCGTGGGCGGCATCAGCAGGACTTCCGCATCGCCGCCCTCGCTTTCCGTGGCGGTGAAAACGGCGACGGTGCGGCGGCCGGCCGTGGGCGTGGCGAAGACCAGGTAACCCTCGGTGAGGTAGATGCGCAGGTCCTGCTTTACCAGTGTGAGATCCCGTACGCGGTAGCACTCCTCGGGGTCGAGCTTCATCTGGCGGATGCCGCCGGCGAGATCGGCCGCCGAACCCGCCGCCAGCGCCGGAACGCCGGCCAGTGCGAGAAGCCACCGCATATCAATTAGTGTACCCGGTATAATGTGATGGCTAATGCGCGCAGCCGTAATGGCCCTGGCAATCCCGCTGGCCCTTGCCGGGGCGGACAAAAAAGGGCCCGCTCCCTCGCGCGGGGAGACGGAAACCATCGAACTCATCGCAACCCCCATGCTCGACCGCGCCGCCATCAAGCAGCGGCTGGGCTCGGATCTGGATGGCCATTACATCCTCATGGACGTGAAGATCGCCTCGCGGTTCGGCAAAGAGATTGACGTGCGGCGCGACGATTTTGTGCTGCGCACGGACAAGGACGGCGAGCGCAGCACGCCCTTCGCACCCAGCCAGATTGCCGGTTCGGGCGTGCTGGTCATCTCCCGCGGCACAAGCGGCGGCGGGGGCATATCGGCTGAAGAAAGCGGCCCCGTCTGGGGCGGCGCTCCCGGAACCATGGGCAGGCCGCAACGGCTGGGCGGCGACGGCATGACCGTCGGCGCCGGCGGGAGCGTGACCGAGGCCCGCAGCACGGCGCGCACCGGCAAAGCCAACCCGCTCGAAGCCACCCTCGGCGCGGCCATGCTTCCGGAGAAGAAAACGGCCGAGACGCTCACCGGCCTGCTCTGCTTCCCGCTGGGCAAGCAGAAGCTCAAAGACCTGGAGCTCACGTATAAAGCCGCGGACGGCAAAATCGTGCTGCGGTTTAAGTGATTTCCACCAGCCGTCCGCCGTTTTCGATGGATGTGCGGCCGGCTTCGAGCACCTTTTCGTTGTAGGCGCTATTGGCCGGCGTGGCGATCACTCCAGCGGCGTCGATTTCGCGAAGCTTCGCCTGCCGCGCCGCGAGATCGCCCTGTTGCTCCACCGCGATCGCGTGGCTGACGATGGCCTCCACCGAGCGGTAGCCGTAGCCGACGGGCACGAGCCCGGGACCGCCCAGATCCACGTATTGGAAGTAGTCGGGGCTGGGCTCGGCGTAGACCGTGGAGCCGGGATCGGTGCTCTTCTCCGTATAGCTGTACTTCAGGCCTCGGTACTGGTCGGAGTGGTAGAGCAGCGTGCCGTTCTCCGCGCCCTTGCAGTACATGGTGAGGCTCTGGGTGTTGGTGCCGGGCGCCGCATCCGGGAACCCCAGCGCGTTTTGCACGTTGAGGCAGGCGCCGTTGTTCCAGATGACGCGCGCGTCCGTCCAGAGGTAGCCTTCCTTGCCGTTGGGGAACTTGTCCGGGATGCCGTAAACGCTCACCGCTACCGGCAGCAGCCCGGTGATGAAGTGCACCAGGTCCACGTAATGGCAGCCGATGTAAGTGAAGGCGTCGGAGTTCTCCTTCGTCATCCAGTTCTGGAAATTGGAGTAGCGGTAGTACCACTTCTCCAGCAGGCATGCGGTCCCCAGCATGAAATCGCCGAAGAGGCCCGCGCGGTAGCGGCGGCGCGCCATCAGGCTGCGGTCGTCGAAGCGCTTGTGGTACTCTACGCCTATCATCAGCCCGCGGCGGAACGCTTCGCGTTCGATCTCGACGGCCTGCGCGTGCTTCAGCACCAGCGGTTTCACGGTGAGGACGTGTTGATCGTGCCCGAGCGCCTCCATGATGACCGGGTAGTGAAGCTGGTCCGGCACCGCCACCACCACAACCTGCCGCGGAGGCAGCGCGGCGAGCATCTCGCGGTACAGTTCCGGCTGGTTCGCGTCGGGATCGCCGCCCGCCGGGTACGGCTTGAACGACTGGCCCGGAAAGGCGCGCCGGATCCCTTCAGCATCGGCCAGCGCGCGGATGGTTCTCAGGTTCAGGGCGCTGACGGAGATGTCTCCGATGCGCCCCTGCCGCTGCATGTGATAGAGCGACGGCAGCAGTTGATCGTGGGTGATCATGCCGCCGCCGATGATGGCTACTTGGGGCTGGTACATTACGCTGCCGCCGCCTTGGCCTGAACGGCTTCGGCGAACGCCTCCTCGAATGCGGCGATGCTTTCCAGCAGCGCCGGTTCGGTGATGACCAGCGGCGGCGCGATCTTGATCACGCAGCCGTTCGGCCCCACCGGGCTGAACATCAGCACGCCCTTGCAAATGGAGCGCATCACCACGTCCCAGGCGAAATCGCCGTCAGGGTTCCTGGTTCCCGGCTGGATGCAGCTCACGCCCGCCACCAGTCCCTTGCCGTGCACCGCGCCGATCTGCGGATAACGCGCCATCATAACGTTCAGCCGCTCGTGCAGGATGGCGCCCATCTTGCGCGCGTTTTCGGCCAGGTCCTCTTTCACTACCAGGTCGATGGAGGCCAGCGCCGCCGCGCAGCATACCGGGTTGCCGGTGTGGGTGGAGGTCATGCTGCCGGCCGGGAACAGGTCCATGACGTCCGGACGCCCGGCCACCGCGGAGATCGGCAGCGAGCTGGAGATGCCCTTTCCGAAAGTGATCAGGTCGGGGACCACGCCGTAGTGTTCGAAGCCCCACATCGTGCCGGTGCGGCCGAAACCGGCCTGCACTTCATCGAAGATCAGGAGCGCCTTGTGGCCGTCGCACCAGTTGCGCAGCGCGCGCATGTACTCGGGTGGAGCGAACGATGCGGTGCCGCCCTGGTAGGTCTCCAGCAGCACGCCCGCAACATTTTGCGGTTCCACCCCGGCTTCGCGCAGCTTGCGCTCGAACAACGCGAACGACACATCGGAATTCCAGAAGCCATCCGGGAACGGCAACTGCACGAAACCCGGGTCGAGGTTGACGATCCACTCCTTCAAGCCGGGGATGCCGCCGGCCTGCTGCGAGCCGAGCGTGCGCCCGTGGAAGGCCTTCTCAAAGCTGACGATCACGTGCTTGGAACGGCCGCCCGTCTTGATGCCCTGCGCGCGGCTCAGCTTGATGGCGCACTCCACCGTCTCCGACCCGGTGGTCAGCAGAAAAACCTTCTTCAGCGGCTCCGGCAGCAGGTTCGAAATGCGCTCCGCCAGCCGTCCGCGGATCTCGCTCGGGAAACAGTAATTGGTCAGCAGGTGCGAGGCGGCCTGCGCCGTGATCGCGTCCACGATCTCCTGCCGGCCATGGCCCGCGTTGGTGATTAGCACGCCGGAAGACCAGTCGATCCACTGGTTGCCCCAGGGGTCATACACCTGAAAGCCCTCCGCGCGGTTCCAGACCACCGGGGGCTGTCCGCGCATGGCCAGCGGCTCGTACGCGCACAGTCTCTGCAATATCGGGATCGACTCCGGAACTGGAAACTCGGTCGCCATGCGGCGGTACCGGGTCTCCACGCGGGCGATCTTCTGGGGAGTCAAAGCGTATTCTTTGGCCATTTACTCCAGTATAAACATGCGACTTTGGCCGCCGGCCGTCCTTCCGGCCCGGGTGTCCCGCCTATTGGAGGTTGCGATATGATGAGGCGCATGTCAAAGCTGTTGATCGTGGCGGCGGGCCTGGCGGCTGCGGCCTGTCTGAACGCCCAGTCCGAGAGGGCCTCCCTCTCCGGAATCATTACCGATGCGACCGGCGCGGCGCTCCCGGAAGCGCGGGTGGCCATTGAGAACCTGGCGACCTCCATCAGGACCGTGACCGCCACCAATGCCGCGGGCGCCTTTTACGCGGGGCTGTTGCCGGGCGAGTACCGCGTCGAGGTTTCCCGCCAGGGTTTTGCCACGGCGGTGGTTCCCAAGCTGGCGCTCTCGGTCGCGCAAGCCGGCACGCTGAACCTTGTGCTGGAACTCTCTGCGGTGCAGCAGCAGGTGACGGTGGAGGCCCAGGCGCCGCTGCTCGAGCAGCAGGAGGCCTCGCTCGGCGCCACCATTCAGTCGGAGAAGATCCTGGAACTGCCGCTGCTCGGCCGCAATCCGTTCTCGCTGGTGGTACTGGCGCCCGCGGTCACGCCCAAGGGCAACGCGGGCACCGGGCCGCTGATCAACGGGGGCCGCTCGAACGCGAACGCGGTGCTGCTGGATGGCGGGCAGGTGCTCAATTCCACCACCAACGACGCATCTTACACGCCGCCGCTCGAAGCCGTGCAGGAGTTCAAGGTGCAGACCAGCAGCTACTCGGCGGAATTCGGGCGTTCCGCGGGTGGCACCACCAACGTAACCACCAAGATGGGCACCAACCGGGTCCATGGATCGCTGTACGAGTTCTTTCGCAACAATGCGCTCAACGCCAACTCGTATACCAACACCCTGAACGGGCTGGGGCGCGACGTGCTGCGCCGCAACGAGTTCGGCGGCGCGCTCGGCGGGCCGGTATGGCTGCCGCGTCTCTATAACGGCCGCAACCGTTCCTTCTTTTTCGCCAACCTGGAAGGCATTCCGCAGCGTGTGCCGAACTCGACCGTGGCTACGGTGCCCACGGCGGCCGAGCGCGGCGGCGATTTCAGCCAGACCGTCGGGGCTAACGGCAGGCAGATCCTGATCTACGATCCGCTCACCACGGCGCCCGACCCGGCCCGCGCCGGGACCTACGTTCGCGCGGCCTTTCCGGGGAACCGGGTGCCGCAGAGCCGCATCGATCCGGTAGCCTCGAAGATCGCCGCCTACTATCCCGCGCCCAACGCGCCCGGCGACCCGGTGACGCACGCGCGCAACTATGCCGCGGGCGGGTCGGACAGCAACCGCATCATCCGGTTCCTCACCCGCCTGGACCACGTGCTGAGCGACCGCCAGCGGCTGTTCCTGCGCATGGGCGTCGAGAGCGGCAACCGCGATTCCAACGTGCGCGTCAACGACGCGTTTCCGCGCCAGACCTCCACCTCGATCGAGCCCATCGTGTCGCTGACCTCCAGCACCATCGCGGGAGACACCGTGACCTTCCGGCCCAACCTGATCGGCGAGTTCCGCATCGGCTTTACGCGCAATCACAAGGACAGCCGGCCCACCAGCCTGGGCTTCGATATCGCGCAGCTCGGTTTTGCGGCGCCGGTGGCTTCGGTGGTGCGGGCGCGCCTCTTCCCTCGGGTGGACGTCAGCGACATGACCGGCATAGGGCCCGACACCACGGCCCTGCGGCTCAGCGTGCAGGAGAACCGGCAGACGCAGGCCACCATCACATGGGTGCGCGGACGCCACACCATGAAGGTGGGGGCCGATCTCGAATTCTTCCGCAACAACACCTATTCGCCCAGCGCGCCGGCGGGCAGCTACGGCTTCGGGCGCACCTACACTCAGGGACCGGACCCCGCGCGTTCCTCCGCCAACGCCGGCTTTGGCCTCGCGACCATGCTGCTCGGCCTCGCCACCAGCGGCAACCTGACGCTCGATCCCGCGCTCGCCACCCAGCAGGTGTACACCGCCGCGTTCTTCCAGGACAACGTCCGGCTCAGCCGCGTGCTGACCCTCGACCTGGGCCTGCGGTACGAATACACCACGCCGTGGAAAGACCGCTTCAATCATCTGGCTTACTTCGATCCGCGCGCGCCGGACCCGGTGCTCGGTCTGCCCGGTGCCCTGCTTCCGGTGAAGCCGGAGCGCCGCGGGCAGACCGATCCCGATACCAACAACTTCGGCCCGCGCATCGGCATTGCCTGGCGCTTCGCGCCGCGCACCGTGTACCGCGCCGGCTACGGCCTGTTTTACGCGCAAGGCAACGGCGGCATCGGCGCGGTGTCCAACGAGCTGGGCAGCGGCTTTCAGACCAGCACGGCGGTGTACCAGGGCCCGCCGGACCCGATCCAGCACCGCCCGCCGCAGGGCGCCAACCTCGCCAACCCGTTCGTCACCGGCTTCAACGTGCCGCCCTCGGACCTGGTAGGAGGCAGCGTGAGCTCCGCGTTGCGGGACTATCTCACCCCCTTGCAGCACCAATGGACCACCAGTGTGCAACGGCAGCTAACGGCCAACCTGCTGGTGGAGGCGGCCTATACCGGCAGCCGCGGCGAGCACCTGTGGCAGGGGCTGGCTTTCAACACCGCCGATCCGGCCAACCTCTCGCTCGGCTCGGCGCTGCTGGAGCAGGTGCCCAACCCGTATTACGGGCGTGTGAGCACGGGCGCGTTGAGCGCTCCCACCGTGGCGCGGCGCCAGTTGCTGCTGCCTTTCCCCCAATACTCGTCCATCACGCTGTTCCGCAGGCCCGCGGGGGATTCCGTCTATCACGCCTTCACGCTGCGCGCCGACAAGCGGTTTTCCGGCGGCTTCTCCATCCTGCTCTCCTACACTGCCAGCAAGCTGATCGATAACACCGGCGAGCACTTCTCCTCGCGCACCAGCGTCTCCAATCCGCGCAACCTGCGCGCCGACCGGTCGCTTGCCGATTACGACCTGCCGCAGCGCGTGGTGGCGAGCTTCGTGTGGCAGTTGCCGCGCTTGCGTAAGAGCGCGCTCGGGAAGGTGCTGGGGGGCTGGCAGGTGAACGGGATCGCGTCGGCGCAGAAGGGCTTTCCCATGGTGATCACCACACCCAACGTGACCAACCTGCCCGGCATGAATTCGCGGGCCATAAGGGTCCGCAGCGGCGTGCTGGCCGAGGGCCGCACCCGCGACCGCTGGTTCGACACCGGCGCCTTCCTGCCCGCCAACCCCTACACCTTCGGCACGGATTCCCGCACTCAGCCCGACCTGCGCACTCCGGGCATCGCCAACCTGGATTTCTCGCTCATGCGCAACCAGCGCATCGCCGAGCGGGCCAACCTGCAATTCCGCGCCGAGGTGTTCAACATCACCAACACCCCGCGATTGGACGAGCCGGGCGGAAACCTGAACTCGCGCGACTTCGGCCGCATCCTGGGCGGCGAGGGCAACCGCGTGATTCAGTTGGGGCTGAGGCTGTCGTTCTAGTATGGGGCGTTCTTCTCAAGGCTCGGAATCGGCCGGGTTCCAGACCTGAGACGGACGGAGGGCAGCCACAGAGCAGGGAGCAGGACATGCCCGACAAGCGACGGCAGAGTCATGATCCGCCGGGAGCTGCCATGCTCCTTCCGCGTTGGGCATGTCCTGCCGCCTGCGCTGTGGCTCCAGTCGCGTTATCATCGGCTCAGCCAGGCTGAATCTCGCGCGTGATGGTCAGAGCGGGCCTGGACTGGGGGAGTGTGCTGACTGGCTGGGAGGCGCGTCGGGAAGGAGGTGTCCGCGGTGGTTCAGCGATTGTCTATGGCCAGATGCGAGTGGCCGCTGATTGTGCTCGGTGTCATGGGGTTGCCCGTAACAGCCCAGACAGGACCGGTGAACCTGGATGCCGCACAGCAGCCGTCACACGCCACTCCTTACAAGAAGCTGTCGAGGGACGCCCTGTCGATTCGCTCAATCGACCCGAACGACGATGATTTTGCCGATCTGATGCCGCTGAAGAGAATGATCGGTGACTCCACGGTTGTCCAGCTTGGTGAGCAAAGCCACGGCGACGGCGCCACATTCTACGCCAAGGCGAGGCTGGTTCGCTTCCTGCACGAAAAGCTGGGTTTTGACGTGCTCGCTTGGGAGTCCGGCTTCTTTGAATGCGAAGAAATGAACCGCGCGCTTGCATCTGCCTTACCGGCGCAGGAAGCGTTCCAGCAGGGCATTTACGGGCAATGGAGCCGTGGCAGGCTGCTTGTCCCGCTGTTTGAATACGTTCGCTGCACGCTGAGGACCAGCCGGCCTCTTCGCCAGACCGGGTTTGACATGCAGTACTGGTGGCTTGGCGCCGGCGGCAGCGTGGAGTCATACCCGAAACGGCTGTTTCAGTTGTTTGATCGCCTGGATCCCGCACTCGCATCGCCCGGCGACCGCAAAACCATCACGAATCTTAGAGCTGCACTTCGGGACGCGGGCGTGTACAAGGCCGCGAAGGAGGAGCGGGAGAAGAACCGGGCGGCTATCGAGAGGCTGGCCGCCGCTCTGCGCAACAGGGCGGCCTCGGCCATAGATAAACGCGAGATGCGATTCTTCCACAAGACCTTGCAGAACCTCTCGACACTAGAGGAACTGCGCGCGACATCCAATTATGGGCTCCGCGATCTCAAAATGGCGGAGAACCTGGTGTGGCTTGCGAACGAGTGGTACGCCGGCCAAAAGATTATTGTCTGGGCCAGCAGTGTGCATGTGGCGCGGAACCTCAGCAGCGTTGACACCCGGACACCGCAGTTCAGCTACAAAAATTCCGTCAGCATGGGCCAGGTGCTGCACGAGCAACTCGGCAAGGCGGTCTACACCATCGGATTCACCGCCTATCGGGGACAAAGGGGAACGCCGATGATGCCGCAAGCGGTTACCCTGGAACCGCCTTCCGCCGGCAGCCTCGAAACGTTGTTCCACGCCGCGGGCCACCCTTTTGCGTTTGTCGATTTTCGCGGGTTGCCGAGCGGCCACTGGCTGAGGAAGCCCATCATGTCGCGCCCCTTCGGTTATGTCCAGATGCTGTCGGACTGGACGAACAACTTCGATGGCATGTTCTTCACCGACGTGATGTTTCCGAGCACTACGACGGGCAACGTTCCCGATGGCGTGATTACTGGGAAAGTGAAGGTGCGATAGCCGGGCGGCTATGCTTCCCGCGGGTCCAGCGATAGATGTTGCTGGAGCCGTGCTTGAACCTCCGCTGGCAGGCGTAAGGCAAGAAATCGAAATGCGTCCGCCTCTGGAAGTACTATGAGCGGTGCCACGGGCGCAGTAACGCACCCGGGGAAAACCAGCGTTCCGAAAGGCCGTGCTACGGCGCGGAAATCCCACTCGCCGGCGGACCGTAAACTACCGGCGCGTAAGGAACCGGCGCGGGCGCGGTTTCGCGCTTGCGCAACCCCAGCCGGTGCATGATGCGGCCCACGTGGTCCGGGTCGTAGCGGATGCCGAACCGCAGGTAAATGGCCTGCGCCAGCCGCCCCGTGGTCCACCGGTCCGCGTCGAAACCCCACGTGCGCGGCCCAGCCTGGAACATGCGCACGATTTCATCCTGCTGGCCGGAAGTCAACCGGCTTGGCCGCCCCGTGGCCCGCCGTTTGCGCAAGCCTTCCATGCCGCTGCCGTCCAGCGCCCTGCGCCAGCGCGAGGCCGTGGTACGGCTGACCCCGAACTGCCGCGCTACAGAGGCCTGTGCCAGGCCTTTCATCAGGAGCTGGGCCGCCGCCAGCCGCCTGCGTTCCATTTCATCGCGCGTTAAATAGCCTGTGGCTTCCATGGGTGCGCGCGTCTTCGATGTGCCAGAGCAGTCCCAGCATATCGCAAAACAAATGAAGTGTAAATTGTTTTTCGCAGAGAACGCCGCTCTTCCCTTTGACCAAAAAGGGCGCGTCAGGATCCACAACCGGCGCTGGCGCCCGCCGCCCACAGCGCCCTGCTGCCGGCCTCCCCACTGGCCTTTGAGCCGCCCAAGAGCGGCTCCCCCCGCCACGCTTCTGCGCGGCGGGGCCGCATCTCAACCTGAATCCGTCCCTTCATTCTGCGAAGCCCGGTAGATCAGGCGCTATTCGCTTCGCCGCCGCCAGAGGACGGCCAGGCAGCCGATCCAGGCCAGAAGGCTGAGGGCGGTCATGGCCAGATGCTCGCGGGTCGGATGGTAGCGAAGGCGGAAGACGGAATGTCTTGAAGGGGCGGGCCGGAGCAGGATGTGGTCGATGGCATCCTGCGCGACGGCCAGAGGGCGGCCGTCCTGTTCAGCGCGCCAGCCGCCATCGTAGGAGACCAGGAGCGAAACCCACATGTTCTCCGGAACCGGCCCGCTGATTTCGATTTCGCCGGGTTGAATCCAGCGCGCCGCAAGGAGCGGGCGCGATCGGTCCGCGAGCGACCGCACATAAGGCTCGCCCAGGGGGACCTTGGCGCCGATCGGCCTTTCCAGGGGCAGTTCGCCGGGGCGGACAAGGTGGGCGAGGCCGCGGAACGGCAGGCGATAGATGACATCCTCGCCGTCGCGAAAGACAGTCTCCCATTGTTTCGCAAACAGGGCGGCGTCCTTGATGTCGCGATAGTACTCCCGGGAGCGCGGCCCGTGAATGGCGACATATTGGACACCGGCCATCTGCATCAGCAGGGCCGCATCCTCGACGCGGCGCTCCGGCGGGCTGTCCATGCCGCTGCGCAACTGGTAGAGCGTCCAGAGCGGCGTACGGTTGCGGAGGCCGGTTTCGAAGGTGCCACCCAACTGGGCGACGTCGAACCAGGCGTTGAGGCGGAAACGCGTGCCGCCGCTGACCGCTACGCGGCCTTCGGGTTTCAACTCGTCCAGTTTGCGGGCAATGCGCCATTCCGGCGTGTTATCGCGGTTGACCGGCTGGAGCCTGCCCCAGGTGAGGAACACAAAACCGCCTGCCTGCCAGGCGCCGAGGCCGGCGGCGGCGCCGCAGACGAGCAGGGCCAGGTCGCGCCGCCATGGCCGTCCGGCACTCGCCAGACGGCGCAGCAGCTCCGCCAGGAAAACGAAGCCGAACATCTCCATTTCCAAGGCGTAGCGGCGCGCTTCGGGCACCACGTCGAGTCCGAACCAGTAGTGGCTCGAGGCGACATAGGCAAAGCCCAGGAAGCACAGGGCGGTGAAACGCAGGTACGGTTCCTGACGGCGGAGCAGGAAAGCGGTGGCCAGGACCAGGGCGCACAGCCCCGGGATCATGAGGGCTTGTGCGCCCGAAGGCTTGAAGTTGATGGCATCGGCCGGCCAGTTGAACACGGTGGTCCGGATGAAGCGGGGGGTGAGCCAAAAACCGGCAAGGAGGTAGGCGAGCCCGGCGGCGCCCAGTAAGCGGAGGATGAAGATGCGCCGCGGCGCCCGGAGACCGCCCCACGCGACGAGCATCATCAGGCAGCACCACGCCAGAGAGAGTGCGGCGATCCAGTTAGTGAGGCAAACGGCGGCCAGCAAAACGGCGGCCAGGAAGAAGCGCCGGAAGCGATAGTCCTGCCCCGCGCGCCACAGCGCCGCCAACGCCAGTGGGATGAGCATCAGGCCGGCGCTGTGAGGGCCCTCCCCGTATTTCACCAGCACTTGCAGCCGCCAGGGGATCGTGTTGTAACCGCGGTCGAAGTCGAGTGCGGGAAAGATGGCGTAGCCGAAGGAGACCAACGTGAACAGCAGCGCGGCAAACGCGGCCCATCGGCGCTCTCGGGTGAAGCGGTGGACGAAGTAGAACAGCGTGACCGGCGCCAGACAGGCCAGCGACACGATCAGAAGACGGTAGGCGTAATAGGGTTCCAGAAAGGGAAGCAGCCGGATGAGGGCCGCGCCTGTAAACGGGATGAGGGGGAGATACCAGAGATGGGCCGGCATTCCGCCGTACTGGAGCGGTACCCAGCCAAAGGGATTTGGATGGGCGGCAAAGAACCGGGCCATGGAGGCGTACCCCAATTCGATGGAGTCGCGGTAGACGCCTTCCCCCGGCAGGAAGAACACCAGGCACAGCGCGGCGTTGAGCAGAAACAGGCCCAGCATGGGCCATCGTACCGATTTCATAAACCTCAGTAACGAGAGCCCGCGGACTTACCGGATCTCTCTTAGCCTCGCCAACGCCTTCGCCGCCATGCCGCGCTGGAACGCGGCCAACTCCGCGGGCGCGGGGCGGCTGGATAGGAACCGGGCCGTCTCCGCGAAAATCTCACGCTCCACGGCGAGGTTTCCGGGCAGCCAGCCCGTTCCGGCGTCGTTATCCAGCTTCGTGAGGTCCAGGTATTCGTAGCGGTCGTGCCCCTTGAGCGGCCGCAGCAGAGCCTTGAGCCGCCCGGCTTCGCGGCTGAGCGGCGCCTCTCTGCCCTCATTCAGCTCCGCCGGCACCTCGCCGGCCGCCACCCACAGCGGCACGGCGATCGAGCACACCGGTTCCCCGAGCATCACCCAAAGCGTTTCACCGTGCACCAGCAGGACGGACGCCGTGCTCGGGCGGTCGATGGTGTAGTTCGAGTGCACCCAGTAGGGCTGGCCGGCGGGCAGTTTTTTCCACTCGCTGCGCTCGGGATGATGTTCCAGCGTGTGCCCGAGGTCGCGCGCCACCTCCTGAAGCACGAAGGCGGGCGTCAGGTTCCCGCCCGCCTTTTCGAACAGCGCGGTTTCGCGATCGAAGCGCAGGTAGCCCTGCCCCTTATCCAGTTCGCCGCTGCGCGAGAAGTTCGTATTCAGCAGATAACCTGCCCCGGCGTCCAGCCGTTTGTAGCCGTGGTTGTGCGTCTCGAAGATCGAAGCCCCTCCGCGTGCGTCGATCAGACAGAAGTTCGTGCGCACCCCCAGCCGCCGGCCCAGGTTGCGCTTGAGATACGCCTCGAAATCGTCCACGGTGGCGCAGGAGCGCAGGGCATCCGCCATGACGATGCCCTCGTAGTTCTGGTTCTCGCCGGTCCTGGCCGGCAGGTTGTAGGCCACCGAGTTGATGATGGCGAAGCCCCGGTCGTTCAGCCCGCCCCAAGCCACGCGTCCGGACGGGTCTTCGGCGTTCACCACCGCGAGATAGCGGTAGGGCTTCTCGTCCACCAGTACGACCTTGTTCGAGAGCGCTTCCGTGTCGCGGTTTTTCCACAGGATGGGTCTGCCGCCCTCGGCCGCCGGGCCGGCGATGACCGCCGTGGTGCACTCCTCGCCCGCGACCGCCGCAAGCGCCAACGCCGCCAGCGCGGCGCAGAGCCTCAGCGCCACTCCCAGTCGACAAAACCGGGGTTGACCGAAGTCATGGCGTTCACCACCAGCTCGATAAGGCCGCCGTAGAGGATGCGGTGCGTGTTCCACAGGTCGTAATACGCAAGCATATCGCGGATCTGGCCCTTGCAGTTGGAGCACGGCGCGCAGACGTACTTGGGAATCGCCGGATCCATCGAATCGGCGAAAGCGTTGAGGATCTGTTCCAGCTTCTTCCGCCCGGATACGTTAAAGCGCCAGTCGGGAAAATTACCGCCGCTGATGATGGCGAAACCCGAGCCACCTCCGCAGCAGTAATTATCCACCCCGTGCGGCTCCATCTCGCGGAAGCGCGGGCAGACGGCGCGCACGATTTCGCGCTGCGGCTCGATCACCCCCATGAGCCGGACCAGGTTGCAGGGGTCGTGCAGGGTCACCGGGAAATCGTTGCGCGAGGGGTCGAGATCGAGCTTTCCGCCCACCACGATGTCGCGCAGCAGCGTCATGTAGCTCTCGCGCGGGATGTTCAGGTCCGGAGGCAGCAGCCGGTCGGCGATCACCGCCAGCGCCTTGTGCGCATGGCCGCACTCGCCCAGTACGATCTTCTTGGCCTTGAGCTTGCGCGCCGCCTCCACGTGCTTCAGCGCCACGCGCGCGAACTGCGCGTCGTCGTACCACAGTCCGTAGTTGATGGAATCGTAGCCTGCCAGCTCCGAGGAGAGCGTCCACTTCACACCCGCCGCGTTCAACACCAGCGCGAACGCCGCCGGGTTTTCCGGCCATGCCAGGATCTCGCCCGCGTTGTGGATGAGCAGGACGTCGGCGCCCTCCACGTCCCAGGGAGTCTCCACTTTGACGCCGGTCTTCTCGGAAATGTCCTCGTCGATGAACTCGATGTTGTCCTTCACCACCGTAGGCCCCATGCCGGTGGAGGAGCCCACCTTGAGCTGGAGCATCGAGCCGTTGTCGTGAATCTCCTTGGGCGCGATTCCCATCTCCTGGCTGAACAGCTTGCGCAGCTCGTGCGCCACCAGGCCGTTATCCGCGCCGATGGGGCAGGTCTGCGCGCAGCGCCGGCACAGGTTGCAGCGGTAGGCCAGCTCGATGAGCCGCGCCACCAGCGGCCAGTTCAGCTCGATATCGCCGTGCTGCCACGCCGAGAGCAACCCGCCGCGCTTCACGAACTTGTAGTAAAGCCGCCGCATGACTTCGGAGCGGTAGGTGGGACGGTACAGCTCGTTATATCCGCTGGATTCGAAAATATGGCAGGCTTCCGAGCAGGTCTGGCAGCGCGCACAGTGCTCCATGGTAAGCAGCAGCGGCTGAAGGAAGGTCCAGTTATTCTCGCGCGTGAAGAGTTTTTCCAGGCCCGAAACGAACGCGGCCACCAGCGCCCGCTCCTCTTCCTTGGACTTGGGCTGCGGAACTTTGACCACGCAGGTGTCGTCGAGCCCGCACTCGTAGGCGTCGCGCGTCTGCCGGGGCAGCGGCTTCGACTTGAGCTTCTCGAGTTGGGCGAGCGGATCGCGGTCCGGGCGGGACATGTCGGAGAGTTTCACTGCTTCCCTCCCGCGGCCGGATTGGAGGTGGCGATGTCCACCCAGGTTTTCGAGCCGTCCGCCCCCACGTGACGCGCGGCCCACGTAGGCCGGTAGGTCAGGTACTCGGCAAAGCGGCGGGCGAGGCCGCCTTCGGTCATGGCGCGCTCATCCCAGCGCACGGCGTGGTAGGTGAAATACTTCGCGATGAAGTGCGCCATGTGGGTGCAGGGGATGTAGGCGGCGAGCAAGGCGCCCAGCGCCAGTCCCGCGCCGAACAGCGGCGGTACCACCACCGCATGGAACCTCAGCAGCGAAGCGGCCATCGCCCGCACGTGTACGCCTTCCACGTAATAACCCGCCGCCAGCAGCGCAAAAACGGCGATGAAGAACACGAGGTTGAAGAGATCCGCCGGGGTGTTATAGACGCGCAGCTTGGGGTCGGTGAGCCGGCCGGCCAGCAGCGCCGAGGCGCCGCCGATCACGAACACGCAGCCGACGATTCCGGTGGCCAGATACAGCGGGCGGTATCCAATCCAGAGCAGCGGCATGGTGGCGGCGGTCAGGTACAACCCCCAATGGAACAGCAGCGAGCGCAGCCACAGCTTGCGGTTGAATTCCCAAAGGCCTTTGAGAAAGAGCATCTCCGCGCCCATGACCCGGGCCTCGTCCAGGCTGTGGCGCGCGGGTACCGGATAGATCTCCCATCGCAGGTGGAGCGGCGCCCGGGCATACCGCGCCGCCCGGACCGCGCATGCGGCCAGAAAAAAGATGCCCGAAAAATACAGAAGTCCCGAAAAAACGAAGCTCATGCTTTCCCCGTGAGACGATCGACCACCTGCATGATTTCCTGAGGATCCACCGGCTTGGCGACGAAGCCCTCCGGGGGCGGGGCCTGGTGGCGGGTGCGGTAGAAGCGCTCGGTATCCGCCGCGTTGCCCCCGAAGCCGGTGACGCCGGTGACCAGCACCACCGGAATCTCCCGCAGCAGCGGGTCCGCCTTGATCTCCCGATAGAAACGCGCGCCCGACTTGTTGGGCATGGAAAGATCCAGCGTAATCAGGTCCGGCCTGTCTTTTGCCACTCTTTCCAGCGCTTCGTTGCCGTCCGCGGCGCAGCTCACCGCGTAGCCGTTCTCCTGGAACAGCCTGCTGAGGTAGACGCAGACGTCCTGCTCGTCGTCCACCACCAGAATCTTCTTAGCTGGCGTGCTCATGACTATTCTCCAGCGGCAGCCTGACCCGGAACGTGGAGCCCACGTCGAGCTCGGACTCAGCCGCGATGGCGCCGCCGTGTTCGGTCGCCACCTTGTGACACACCAGCAACCCCAGGCCGGTGCCGGACGTGCCTTTGGTCGAGAAGAACATTGTAAACAGTTTGCTGCGGGTTTCGGCGTCCATGCCGGTGCCGTTGTCTTCCACCTCGATGACGGTCTCGCTTTCCTCGCGCCGGGCACGGACCACCACGCGGTGGGGTTTCTCCTCGTTCTGGTCGGCGATGCAGGCGTCCACGGCGTTGCTCACCAGGTTGCCGATCATGGAGTGGATGTCGCGCGGCTCGGCCACAATGCCGTCCGCCGTGGGATCGATCGCAACCTCCAGCGCGATGTGGTTCTCCGCCGCGCGGGCGGCGTACATGTCCATCACCTCGCGCGACACCGCCGAGAGCGACACCGGCAGGCGCCGCGGCGAGCGGTCCCGCGCGCAGTAGAGCATGTCCATGATCATGCCGGAGACGCGGCGCACGTTGCGCTCCACCATCTCGAAGCCCGTCCGGATATCTTCGCGGCGGTCGTCGCGGAACCCCAGGTTCATGATGTAAACGCCGCCTCTTAAACCCTCCAGCACGTTCTTGATGCTGTGCGCGATGCTGCCCACCAGCCGCCCGAGCGCCGCGCACTTGTCCTGCAAGAGCCGGATCTCGCTGATGTCGTCGGAAATTTCCATCACGGCGACGATCCGGCCTTCGGCGTCCCGGATGGCGGCGGTGTGCACCACTACGTGGACTTCATGCCCGGCGTCGTCCACCACCACGTCCTCGCGGTAGTGCGTGCGCCCGTCGCGGAAGGTGTCGTCCACCGGGCACTTCGGACACGGCTCGTCGCGGCGCTTGTAGATCTGGTAACAGCAGCGGTTCGGGTTGGCGCCGAAGCATTCCTTGAAGTGCCGGTTCGATTCCAGGATGTGATGTTCGCGGTCCATCACCGTGATGAAGCAGGGGATGGCATCGAACAGGCCCTGGAAACCGGTCAGCGGGAGCATACTCTTTCCAACACCTGCTTCACCGTGAGCAGCAGCCGCTCCGGGTCCACGGGTTTTTCGATGAAGCCGTCCGGCGGCGGCAGTTGTTTCTCGGCGATGAACTTGTGGAAGTCGAGCTTGGGCGAATCGACCTGCGCGTAGCCGGAAACGATCACCACGGGCAGCGCGGCGTAGCGCTCGTCCTTGCGCAACTCCCAGTAAAGCTTTTCGCCGGTCTTGCGCGGCAGGATCAGGTCGAGCGTAATCAGGTCCGGGTTGCCGTCGCGGATGGCGCGCATGCCCTGGTTGGCGTCCGGCGCTTCGTCCACGATGGCGCCCTGGTCCTGGAAAATCTTCGAGAGGTAAATGCGGATGTCGGGCTCGTCGTCGATCACCAGGATGCGGCGGCCTTCCAGCAGCCGGGCCTTGGGCGGCGGCGCCTTCTCCGGAATCACCAGCGCGTTGGCCACCAGGTTTACCAGCAGCTTCACCTGCATGTCGAGCTTGTAGTGCTTGATCAGGTCGAAGAGGCCGTCCACGCAGTTGTGGCAGGAGGTGACCACGATCTTCGCGCCCGTGGCGCGGAGCTGCTCGGCTTTGATGGCGGCCGATTTCAGCCGCCGCGGCGCGTATTCCGCCATGGACATGGCCCCGCCGCCGCCCGTGCAGCAGTAATTCTCCGCGCGGTTGGGGTGCATTTCACGGAAATCCGTGCACACCAGCTTCAAAAGCTCGCGCGGCTCCTCGGTCATGCCGCAGCTTCGGGCGTTGTTGCAGGAATCGTGATAGGTGACCGGCTCGGAATTCTTGGTCTTATCCACTTGGATGCGCCCGGTCTGGATGTAGCGCAGCATAGTGATCACGGCGCTCTCCATCTCGATGGGCGCTTTCTGCTTCATCCAGTTGGGGCCTTCGCAGCGCGTGGAGCGGTAGCCGTGGCCGCATTCGGAAATCACCACGCGCTTGGAGCCGAGCGCTGCGGCGGATTCGTACACCCGGCGCGCCACGGCGGCGCCCAGCTCGTCATCGCCGTTGAACAGGCCGAAGTTGGTCATGTCCCAGCCGTCGCTGGCCATGGTCCAGTTCTCGCCGGCGAAGTGGAAGATGGCGGCGGCTTCGGCGATGGTGCGGGGATCGTACTTCACCTCGCGCGGGTTGATGGTGTAGAACACGTCCGCGCCGGCCTTGTCCACCGGGATGCGGATCGAGGGGTCGCCGTACTCTTCCTGAAGCTCCTCCTCCATCCACTGGAGCGTTTCCAGGTAGTCCTCCGGCAGCACCCCCATCTGGTTGCCGATTTCCCACTGGTCCTTGGCGACCACCGCCACGCCCTCCGGCATCACGCCGACGTGTACCAAAAGGCCGCGCGCCATGCGGTTGAAGGTGGCCATATCGACCCCCATGGGGCAGTTCAACGAGCAGCGGCGGCAGTTGGTGCACTTGCCGAAGACCACGTCCTTCAGGTCTTCAAGTTCCTCGTCCGTGTAGACGCTGCGCGCCCCCACCCACCATGGGAACACACGGCCGGTCCAATCGATGTGCGCCTTGAAGAGCTTGCGCAGGCGGTCGGCCTTGTAGGCCGGCGCATAGCTGGTATCGCCGGGGTTCGTCAGCACGTAATGGCACTGGTCGGCGCACAACCCGCAGTGCACGCAGGCCTCCAGCGAGAGCAGCACCTGGCGGTTGACTTTCTGACGCAGCCGGTTGACGACCTGTTCCGCTTTCTGAGAGCGCATCGTTCTTCCTCGGTTATCGGGGAATATAGACGGGGTAGACACCCCGGTGCCCCAGCGTCCTGCCCAGATACCAGCGGGAGAACGGATAGTACAGGTAATGGGAGATCTTGCTGAACGGCACGTAGATCAGGAAGAAGGCCGTCAGGAAGAAGTAGGCCAGCAGCGCGAACTCGTCGCGGTTGGGCGCGGCCAGAAAACTGAAGGCGAACCACACGATCAGCAGGGCGAGCGAGAAGTAGTCGTCGGGAGTGCTGATGGCGCGCACGTAGGGATCCCGCAGGCGGCGGATGAACCGCGCCACTCCCACCAGAAACGCGGCGGCGAAAATGACCTGAAGCGAGAGCACCGCAAGGGGGCCGGCGATCCACTCCGGCCAGTACGGCATGATGAACGACATCAGGATGGAAGCCGCCACCGCCACATGAAAGATCACAAACTGCGCGTAGAACCAGGGATGCCGCCGCGTGCTGGCCATGCTCCACGGCAGCGCGATATTGAAAAGCGACCACCAGGCTCCGCGGGTGGGATTGGTGCGTCCGGTGGGGTTCGGCGCCTGCCAGTCGCGCCCCGCGGGATAGCTCAGAATCCAGCGGATCTTCAGGATGTACACCACCGCCATGAACGTCAGAGCGATGATTTGCAGGCGGTCTTCGGCGAAGTTCAGGAGTGCGCTTTCCGGGCGCATGGGACCTCCTTCAGCTTTTCTTCAAACGCCAGGAACTCGCGGCGGTCGCGCGCGCAGACGATGACTTCCTCCAGCGGCGAGCCCATCCCAAGGCGTTCCACCAGCACCGCCAGCATCACCGCGGCGCAGGCGGGCAGAGGGATGCCGTAGAAGCCGGCGCCCATCGGGGGAAACGCCAGGGTCCTGATGCCTTTCTCCTCCGCCACCGCCAGGGCGCGCTCCATGGTCGCGCGCAGTTTGCGCTCCACCTCGGGCTCGTTGAACTTGGGACCGCAGGCATGCACGATATACTTGGACTTGAGGTTGCCCGCCGCGGTGATGACCGCTTCCGAGGGACGCACACCCCCGATTTTGGCGAGTTCCTTCTTGATGGAATCGCCCCCTCGAACCTGGATGGCCGTGCCGTAGCCCGAGCCGAGCGCGAGGTCCTCGCGAGCGTAAAAGACAATTGCATCCACCGCCAGGGCGGTCAGGTCGCCGATCTCCAGCCGGATCACGGTCTGACCCGCCCTGCGTTCGACCTTGGGAGCCGGTGTCATGGCAGAGTGGGGGCGGGCCTTGCCGCCCGCCCCGGCATTCCTGCTACTTCTTCGTGCCCGTGGCCGCCTGGTGCAGCTTGATCTCCACCTTCTCCTCGAGGTTGTCGTAGTACTCCTTGAGCACCGCGATCACTTCGGGACGGGAGAACTCGCTCGGCACCGGCTTGCCTTCGCTCATCAGCTTCCGCAGCATGGTGCCGGAAAGCAGGAGACGGGCGCCGCCCTTGTAGTTGCCGTTCTCGTCGATGACCGCCTTGGACTCGTGCGGGCAGGTCTTCATGGAAGCCATCGTGCCGCACTCGTAGCAGTAGAAGGTCCAGTCCATAGAGAGCGGCCGCAGCAGCAGCGCGTCCGAGGGGATCTCGTTGAAGATCTTCTGGGCGTCGAACGGCCCGTAGTAGTCGCCCACCCCGGCGTGGTCGCGGCCCACGATCAGGTGCGAGCAGCCGTAATTCTGGCGGAACACCGCGTGCAACAGGGCCTCGCGCGGACCGGCATAGCGCATCTCCATGGGGTAGCCGCCCTGGATCACGCGGTCCTTGCGGAAGTACTTGTTCACCAGTGCGTCAATGGCCTTCACCCGCGTCTCGGCCGGAATGTCGCCCGGCTTCAATTTCCCCACCAACTGGTGGATGTATACGCCGTCGCAGACCTCGATGGCGATCCAGGCCAGATAGGCGTGGGAATTGTGCATCGGGTTGCGGAGCTGGAGCGCCGCCACCGTGTTCCAGCCGCGATCCTCGAAGGCTTTGCGGGCTTCGGCCGGGCGCTGGTAGATCCCCGCGAACATCTCGGGGTAGTAGCTCTCCGAAAGGGCCTTCACCGGACCCGCGAGGTTCACCGGCCCCTGTTCCATCACTTTCTGGACGCCCGGATGAGCTTTATCCGTGGTCCGGAAGACCTGTTTGCACTCGTATTCCTTGTCGATGGAATACTTCTCGGTCACCTTCATGGTGCCGACAATGGCTTCCGTCTCGGTGTCCCACAACGCAACTTCCTCGCCCGGAGCGATCGAATTCGCCAATTCTTCGGTGGCCGAGAGCGTGATCGGGATGGGCCAGAACAACCCTTTCTTGCTGGCCATGAGATAGTCGGCGCAGCAGCCCTTCCAATCGTCATGGCCCATGAACCCTTCCAGCGGCGTGAACGCGCCGATGCCCATCATGATCAGGTCGCTGGTCTCACGCGTAGTAAGCGGTACCTTCTTCAGACCCTGGGCCTTGTTCAATTCTTCCGTCCGGGCTGCGCCTTCCAGAAGAAGCGGTTTCAGTTCGGGACTCCCGTGCGGAGCTACCAGTTTGCTCATCCAGAACCTCCTGATTTTCGGATTTTGAGTGCGTAACCTCCTAAATATAGCTCCGGTTCGCGGGAAATTTGCACGTTGAGATGAAAACTTTATGCGCCAGGCGGCACTTTCGTCAGTGCCAGGGCCCAATGGGGATTAGAGAGGGCATGTATGTGTGTATAGCTTGCCCACACCTTGTGGATAACTAAGCCGTCGCGGCCGCAGTAAGTACCCGCGCCGCGCTCCACCGCGCAGGCGGTGTCGGGAATTTCACCATTTGAAACGATGTGCGAGTAGTGAAATTCGTGCCCGGCAAGCATGGTGCCCTCGGCGAAGAAGGGGTTGGGGCGGTCCACGCGCAGCCGGGAGTAGCCATGGCCTTGCGGTCTGGCGCAGACCTCCACGTCGAAGCCGAAGACCCCGGCCATGGGGTAAGTCTCCCCCTTCCACCGGATCGCGCGGGCAAGCAGCATCAGGCCGCCGCACTCGGCATACACGGGAAGCCCGGCTTCGGCCGTACGGCGCAGGCTATCCAGGAATCCCCGGTTGCCGGCCAGGCGCGCCGCGTGGGTTTCGGGGAAGCCGCCCCCGATATAAAGCGCATTCAATCCTTCCGGCAAGGCGGGTGCCTCCAGGGCGGATATCGGGACCAGCTCCGCCCCGGCCTGCTGGAGTGCTTCCAAGTTGTCAGGGTAGTAAAAGGTAAAGGCGGAGTCGGAGAGATAGCCGACCTTCACCCTGGGAACGGGGACGCCGGACGGGACGGCTTCGAGAGCCAGGATATCCGGCCCGGCCAGCGCCAGGATGCGGTCGAAGTCCAGGCCCGCAGCGACTTCCAGCAGCCTTTGCCGCAGCGCTTCGGCGGTTTCGAATTCGGCGGGTGGAACCAGCCCCAGGTGACGGCCGGGCACCAGACCGTCCAGCCGCCGCACCGCCCCAACCACGGGGATGCCGCAAGACCATTCGATGGCCTCGCGCATGGTGCGCTCGTGGCGCGCATTGGCCACTTGGTTCAGAATCACCCCAACGATCCGCACCTCCGGATCGAGCGCCTGGCAGCCGAGCACCAGCGCCGCCGCCGTGCGGGTCAGCTTAGTCGAATTGAGGACCAGCACCACGGGGGCGTCCACGGCTTTAGCTAGCTCGGCAGTACTGTGAGTGCCGGCTGCGTCGACGCCGTCGTAGAGGCCGCGGTTGCCTTCCACCAGGTTCAGGGCGCCGGGAGAGGCGTGGCGGGCGAAGGAACCCGCCGCGCCGGGAAAGCCCATGAGGTAGGTATCGAGGTTCCGGGCCGGACATCCCGCGGCCCAGGTAAGCCACGCGGCGTCAATGTAATCCGGCCCCTTCTTGAAGGCTCGCGCTGGGATGCCGCGTTGACGCGCGGCAAGCAGAAGCGCGAGCGAGACCACCGTCTTGCCCGCGTCGCCGGAGACTCCGGCGATCACCAGGCGGGGCATCAGCCCTCTTTGGCTTCCTGAGGCGGCAATTGTATGTAGGACCCGCCGAGGTAGGCGTACACGCAGCGGCCGGAGTCCATGAGCAGGCGGATCGCC
This sequence comes from Bryobacteraceae bacterium, assembly GCA_041946965.1. GTDB lineage: Bacteria > Acidobacteriota > Terriglobia > Bryobacterales > Bryobacteraceae > JBHGBM01. Next base: position 46,043 of record JBHGBM010000023.1, on the reverse strand, counting down.
TGGCGGCAGTCGTCCTTACTGCAAGCTTCCTCGCCGTACTTGGCCAGCATGGCCTTGGTAAGGTCGCCGGCCTTGAGGTTCTTCTTGCCCATATACTCGGCGACCATGGCGTACATGTCGTCGGCGATCGTTTCGACAGGGATTTTTTCCATATGAGTATCCGAACGTCCGAATTGTAGAACGGCGCGCGGGGTGGGTCAATCACGAGCGTGGTTGGGAGAGCAACTTCGCTCAGCCGCAGTGCGCGGGGGCCCTGCGAGGGTCGATGCGGCACTTCCGCCGTTGGAGCGTTCGGGCGGGCGAGTGTGCGGCCTGACGGCAGGCGTGCCTGACAGATGTTGTCATATGTGACAGCATACCCCTGGAAGCGGATTCGCGAAAACAAGTTGCGGCCGGCAGATGATGCAGAAGACACGGCCCATCTCGTGGATCAGGTGCGGCCGTTTGAAGAGGCTGAAGGAGATGCTGCGATGAGAAGAAAGCTGGAAGCGGCGCTGGGAAGCTGCCATGTGTTTCGCGACCTCGGGCATGGGAACGCGGGCGCCGCGCAGTTCAAGGCCATCCTCGCCGGCGAACTCATCAAGACGCTCAACAAGCAACGGTTGACGGTGCGAGCGGCGGACGACCGCACCGGATTCGCTGCGGCCGGCTTCTCGCGCATCCGGAATGCGGATCTGGGGCGGTTCACCGTGGACAGGCTCATATCCATCCTCAATCGCCTGGGGTCGCGCGTCGAGGTCAAGGTTCGAGTGCGGCGCGTGGAGGCGGCCGAGCGGGCGCCCGCCTGAAGGCATCGGCCTTTGACCTGGAGGTATCTTCACTTCGGCCGGAAGCTGTAGTTGCCCGCCAGGAACTGCTGCACGTACCACTCCATAATTTCACGGCTGGTCATGAACATGTCGAGCTGGCTGGAACAGGCCAGCAGGCGGCCGAGGATATCGAGGCGTTCGGCGGTATCGGGCGCGGGGGCTTTCTTGAACCACGCGTTGACATGGTCTCCGCGGCGGTCCACCAGGAAGCCGTTGCGCGCCAGGCACGCTTCGATGAAGCAGGCCCGCAGGCTGCGGCGCTCGTACGTGGAGCCGCCGCCCACAAAGCGCATGGCGATGTAGTTCTTGCTGGGCGAATCGGAGAGGCAGGCGTCCACTAGCGAGTAGTGATAGGCCAGCCGCGAGTTCAGGTTCATGTACTCTTCGGCAACCAGCAGGTAGCTCTTGTCGCCCAGCGCGCGCATGTCGCCGCCCTGCTGCGGCGTGAGCGAGCGTGTCATGACGGAGACCAGGTCGCTCAAACTGGCCGGCATCTCGCGGGTCCAGCTCACTCCGGGGTGGCCGATACCCTTCCAGAATTCCCGGAACGGCCGCGAGCGGACCTGTTCGGGCGTGATATCACCGCCTTGCGCGCCGGCCTCGATGCCTCCGCCCAAGTCCAGCACGCAGATGTTGACCGGGATGCGGGTATCGAGGTTGCGGAGAAAAGGGGTGCGGGTTTCGAGAGCCATATCGTTGATCGAGAACATGGCTTCGACGGCTTTCTCGTGGCAAAAGCGCAGTACGTCGTGCGTGGAGCGGCAGCCGGAAGGACGGAAATTGTCGTCGGCGGGATCGAGCAGGTTGAGTTTCAGCACGCGCTCGCCGATGGGATCGAGGTGGCGGTACCGATGGAGGGAAACGGCGCCGGGGTCGGGACGGCGCGGCGGCCACAGCGCGCCGCGCGCCACTTCGCGCTGCACCGCATCCAGGCTGACCATCTCGCCCGCCTGCAACTGCTTGAACGCTCCCGGCATGAGGAAGACCGAGGGAACTTTGAACTCGCGCAGCAGCGCGGCGGCGTGGCCCGTCACGTTTCCCCATTCCGCCACCAGGCCCCCGATACGGGGGAAGATCTGCACGATCTCCGGCGAAGGCCGGCGGATGAACACAATGGCTCCGGGCGGCGCGGCGATGATGGCGGGAAGCGTTTCGGCCAGGTAAGCCGGACCGGATACGCGCCCGGGAAAAATCGTGCGGCCGCCGGTGAGCACCGCGTCGGCGCGGCCTTTCGGCCTGGCGGTGCGCACGCCCGAGATCAGCGCCAGCGCGCGAGTTTGCAGGATCCACGGCTGCCCGTCCTGGTCGATGGCCCATTCCACGTCCTGCGGGGTCTTGAAATGTTCCTCCAGGCGGACGCCGAACCCGGCGAGCGTCGCCAGGTCGCGCCAGCTCAGCGTGGGCGTTTCGGCCGCGGCTAGATCCACGGGCCGGCGCTCCACGCCGCCCCCAGCCAGCATGACAAGCTGCTCGTCTTTGTGGACGACGTGGCTCTCGACAGTGCGGTGCGGAGTGGACCGGGAAACCACGAACAGGTCAGCGGGGGTGCGCCCGCTGGCGATATCCAGGCCCAGGCCGCGCGTCGCGGTAATCCAGATCGTCTTACTCTTGGGATCGCTCGGATCGCGCGTGTACATGACCCCGGCCGCGCGGGCGCGGATCATGGGCAAAACCAGCACGGCCATAGGGTTATCCGCCTCGATCAGGCCGCTGGAGAGCCGGTAGAACAGAGCCTGCTCGCTGAAGCGCGCCGCCACCACCTGCTTGTAGGCCTCGGCGGCGTTTTCCGGGGGGACGTTGAGAAGGCTCAGGAACTGGCCGGCGTAGGTGCGTTCGCCGCCCTCGGCCACCGCGCTGGAGCGGATGGCGAGCCCCTGGCCGGGCGCCGCCAGCAGCCGCGCGCGCTCCGTGATAGCGACATCGAGCGGGCGCGGCAAGGGTTGCGAGAGCACCAACCGTGTGAGGCGTTCGGAGATTTCGTGCAGGGTGGCCGGGTTGTTCACATCGGCATCCTTGAGCGCGTCCCGCACTTGGGCCCAGAGGGGGATCCCGCAGAACTGCCAGTAAGCCTCGGTGGTCAGGGCGAAGCCGTCGGGCACGGGCAGGCGCAGGCGGTTGGCGGCCTCGGCGAGCGCGGACGCCTTGCCGCCGGCTTCCAGGGCGTCGCGCGCGCCGATCTCGCTAAGCCGCGCGGCCAGCCGCGGCGTATCGGCTTCGTGGCGGGCGGCGATGAACCGCTCCACCTCACTGCGTTGCGCAGCGACGGCGGTGTGCAGTTGGGAGTACTCGGAGGCGCTGAGCCGTTCGAGCGCGCTCACAATGCTCTCGGCATTGGCGAATATCTGCGCCAGCCGGCCCGAAACCACGTCGCTCAGGGGCGGGACGTATTGCAGGTCCTGCTGCAAGCCGGCCATGAGTTCCAGGGTCTCACCGTTATGCTTCAGCAGATCGCGGAAACTGGCGTACCTGGAACGCACGCGCTCGACCAGAGTAGCGTCGCACGCCACCGGGCGCGGCTTCTGCCACCACCACCTCATGAGAGAAAGGCACCGTTTACTTGCCCTTGGTCAGGTCCGTCTTGGTGACGTTCATCAGGCGCAGGGCCTGGCCGGGGTCTTTGTAGTAATAGCGTACCTCATCGCCGAACTTCCACGAGACGGCTCCACCGGCCGGGAGCGGCACGTCGCGCAACGCGCCGGCCTCGAAGATGGTGGCGACGCCGCGTTCACGGTCCAGACGGACGAGCGGTCCGGGCTCGGGCGCGGGACCCATTTCGCGCGGATCCTCGGGCACCCGCACGGTTCGGACCACGCCCTGGCCGTCGACGATGGTGAGGGCGCCGGCGGTCTTATCAAACGCCACCGTGCGGCCTTGATTCACCTGGCCGAAACGGCCGCAACCGGCGGCCATGAGGCAAAAAACGAGCAAACAGGCCGTTCGCATGCTACACCCCCACCTGTAGGGACTGCCGCTTCTTGGCCGCCAACTCCTCCCGCACGCCCCTGACGAACTTCGAGAAGATGTAGAGCGAAAGCACCGCGACCAGCCCCAGGATCAGCACTGTGGCAACGGCATTGAAAAGCGGGCCGGTGGCAGGGTATGCGGCGCCGATCAGCTTGCACACGATCGAGAGCGCGCAGCCCACCACGGCGAAACCGAAGAACAGGCGTATGCCGTAGCCGCGCACGTACTTAGTGGCCACCGAGCCGATCTGGGCGCCGATGGACGCCCCGATCAGCATAATCACCGCCGCCATCAGCTCGGTGCGGCCTTTGTAGCTGTAGGAACCGGCCCCGTACAGGCCGGAAATGGCCACTTCGAACAGGTCTGTACCCACCGCCACGTGGGTGGGACAGCCGATCAGGTAGATCAGTGCCGGCATGCGGATCAGGCCGCCGCCGATCCCCAGGACACCTGCCAGGAGCCCCGTGGTGAAGCTGACCGCGATGGGCAGCCAGATGGAACAGCGGATGCGGGCCGTCTTGAAGTTGATGACGGGCGGGATCTTGATCTTGTGAAAGGTCTTGTGCCACTCGATGCCGGTGGAGAGGGCGTCCACCGTCTGGCCGGTCGCGCGGGCCTCGCGGTCCTTGCGCATTTTCTTGAAGACATCGGTGAAGACGATCCACGCGATCAGAGTCAGCAGGACCAGGTAGCCGCACCGGACATAGAACTCCACCTTGCCCAGCCGCTCCAGCCACATCACCACCTGCGCGCCGGTTTCAAACCCCCCGACGGTGCCAACCACCATGATGAGCCCCAGCCTGTAATCCACGTTCCCGAAGCGGGAATGCCGTAAGGTGGAGATCAACGAGGGCCCCGCCATCTGGGCTATATCGGTGCCGATGGCGAACGCCATAGGAAAACCCAGGATGTTGAGCCCCGGGGTGACCATCCACCCTCCGCCCATGCCGAAAAAACCGCCGATGATGCCTACACCCAGTCCCAGGATGATGAGGCCGGGCCAGAAAATCTGCACTCCGGCGATGGGCATTGTCGCGTATAGCCAGTCCATGCGCTTCTCCTAGTGTTCGGCCAGTACCCGCGATTTCAGGTTGATGCCGATGCGGGCCATCAGAAAATCCGTGACCTTGCCCAGCAGCAACCCCAGGCAGGGAATGATCACGACGGTGGCTACGGCGAACCAGAAGTGGCTCTCGTTGTAAAGGTTGCTCCACCAGGCCTTCCAGCCGGCGAAATGCCGGCTGTCGGCCACGATCACGATGGCCTCGCCACCGCCTCCGGCGGCAGCCAGATGTGCGGGCATTACCAGCAGCAGCAACGCGAGCACACGGGACATCCTTCTTCGAAACATCGCTGGGACTCCTCTTCCCGGGCAGAATAGGATTCCGGGATCTGAAACTGATACAACACGCAATCTTATCCCAACGGGCGGTGCGGCGGGTACTGTTTCTTAGTATCTGCCATTTATCCACATATTGATGAAAATTACCATGCTGTCTCCACGGTTACTACATCCGCACCGGGTATATTCCTGGCAACGCGCTCCACGGCTTCGATCTGAGCGGCGTGGGAGAACCTGCCGTGAATCGTAACGGCGGGTCCGTCCGCCAAGACTTCGACCTCCACGTCCGTGGTGGAAGGGTTCACGGCCAGCGAAGCCTTGACGCGGCTGGCGAGGGCCAAGTTGGCGAAGGCGGCGCGGTCATAGTAGCGGCCGCGGCAGGCCAGGGTGGCCACAGCCTCGCAGGCATCCTGTATGTTCATGGTCTCAAGGTTCACAACCAGGTCGTATAGGGAAGGCTCGTTCCAGTCGACCCCATAGAGGTAGTGTGTCCACTTGCGCCGGTCCTGGTCCATGCGTTGGATTTGGGCGGCGGCCTCCTCCCCTGTGATGCGCAGCCGCGCCTGGCACTCGGCCACGCGCGCCTGGAAGGGCGCGATCACGCGCACCCGCAGGATGGGAGCGCCCTTGAGCAGGAGGTGGCCGGCATTGCCGTGGTACACGGCGCGGCCTTCGCGCACTTCCTCGGCGAGCGCGGCTTGGATGAGGGCGAGATAGACGTAGCGCTTGTGCTGGAAGCGTTCCAGAAAGCGCGGAGGCTTCTGCACGGCGTCGCGCAACTCCTCCTGAGAAGCGCCGTAAGCCGCGGCGCGCTCGACAATGAGGTCGCGGTCGATGGAACGAAAACCGAGTTTTCCGGCGAGGCAGGCGGCCAGCGCCTTGCCGCCGCTGAAGGACCCCCGGGAGATGGTGATCACGCTCATGGGCGGTTGCTCTCACATAATACCAGGGGCGTGCGAAAACAGTCTGCGACGTACTTACCTACACACTGTGGATAACTTTTGCCGGACGTCGGACTATTTTGTCGCTCGGGACACCTTTATCAGAAAAGTGTTAAAGAACGCAGCACATGTGTCTTGCTTTGCAACGTGCAGCCAGTGATAATTGTCTTCTTGCAATCGAGGGAATAGAGAACAGAAGATCTAAAAGTCCTTTTTCCACTTCCCCGCGGCGCCTGGAGCGCTTGGGCTGCGGGCGAAGGGGGTACGAGGAGAGAGAGAAAGGTGGTCTGATGCCAAGCTACGTCAATCCTGATAAGTGCGACGGGTGCAAGGCGCTGGACAAGACGGCTTGCCAGCACATTTGCCCCAACGACCTGATGGTCCTGGACAGGGCGGCCATGAAGGCGTTCAACCGCGACCCGGCGATGTGCTGGGAGTGCTACAACTGCGTCAAGATCTGTCCGACGCAGGCTGTAGAGGTTCGCGGGTATGCGGACTTCGTGCCGCTGGGCGCCTCCGCCACGCCGATGCGTTCCACGGACTCGATCATGTGGACTGTCAAGTTCCGCAACGGCATGATCAAGCGGTTCAAGTTCCCGATCCGCACGACGCCGGAGGGCCAAGCGGTGCCCGACGGCGGTTTTCCGACCACGACCGACCTCAACAGTCCGGCCCTGTCTACCGAGCCGGAATCGTTGGGGCTGGCCGAGGTCTTCACGCTGAAAGGTTAGCGAGGGAGGAACAGAATGGCCAATTTTCAAACGGTTGTAGTCGAAACCGACCTGTTGATCGTGGGCGGCGGCATGGCGGCCTGCGGCGCGGCGGTGGAAGCGGCTTATTGGGCCAAGCAGAACGGCCTGAAGGTGACGCTTGTGGATAAAGCCGCGGTGGATCGCTCCGGCGCGGTTGCCATGGGCCTCTCCGCCATCAATCAGTACGTCGGATTGCGGGACGGCAAGAACACGGTGAAGGACTACGTGGACTACGTGCGCAACGACCTGATGGGCGTTACGCGCGAGGACCTGGTGGCGAATATCGCCCGCCACGTCGATTCCACCGTGCACTTGTTCGAAAAGTGGGGCCTGCCGATCTGGAAAGACGCGGAAGGCGCCTACGTGCACGAGGGCCGCTGGCAGTTGATGATCAACGGCGAGTCCTACAAGGTGGTGGTGGCGGAAGCCGCCAAGAACGCCCTGTTGCAGAGCGGCGTGGGCGAGATCTACGAGCGCGTGTTCATCGTCGGTCCGCTGATGGACGGCGACCGCTGCGCGGGCGCGATCGGCTTCTCGGTCCGCGAGGAGAAGGTCTACGTATTCAAGTCCCGGGCGACCATCGTGGCGATGGGCGGCGCGGTGCACGTGTTCAAGCCCAGGAGCTCGGGCGAAGGCATGGGGCGCGCCTGGTATCCGCCATGGAACTCGGGTTCCTCGGCTTACTTCACCCTGAAGGCCGGCGCCGAGATGACCTGCCAGGAAGTGCGCTTCATCCCGGTGCGCTTCAAGGACGCCTACGGTCCCGTGGGTGCGTGGTTCCTGCTCTTCAAGAGCCGCGCGACCAACTCGCAGGGCGGCAATTACATGGTGGAGCGCAAGACGGAGCTCGAGCAGTGGGCTCCGTACGGCCGCGTGAAGCCGATTCCGGCCAACCTGCGCAACTACCTCGGCATGCTGGATGTGATGGAAGGCAAGGGCCCCATCTACATGCGCACCGAGGAAGCCATTCAGGCCATCGCGGACAATTACAAGGACGACGAGAAGGCCTACAAGAAGAAGATGAAGGAGCTCGAGTCGGAAGCCTGGGAGGACTTCCTGGACATGACGATCTCGCAGGCCATCCTGTGGGCCGCCACCAACGTGCAGCCCGAGGAGAAGTCCAGCGAAATCGCCGCGGCCGAGCCCTACTTCATCGGTTCGCACTCGGGCGCTTCCGGCGCCTGGGTCAGCGGCCCGGCGGACATTCAGACCGACGACACCAGGGGCGACTACTTCTGGGGTTACGACTGCATGTCCACGGTGAAGGGGCTGTTCTGCTGCGGCGACGCTTCAGGCGCCTCCAGCCACAAGTTCTCGTCCGGCTCCCACGCCGAGGGGCGCATCGCGGGCAAGGCCGCGGTGAAGTTCCTGGTGGAGAATCCGGGCGCGGCCAGCGTGGACCAGGGCCAGATCGACGCCGCCATCGCCGAGATCCTGAAGCCCATCGACACCTTCCAGCAGTTCAAGGGAGCGACCACGGATCCGGAGATCAACCCCAACTACATCCGCCCGCGCATGTTCATGTTCCGGTTGCAGAAGATCATGGACGAGTACGCCGGCGGCGTGACCGCCCAGTTCACCACCAACGAGGCGCTGTTGAAGCGCGCGTTGGAACTGCTGGATTTCCTGCGGGAAGATTCGGCAAAGCTGGCGGCTGCGGACCTCCACGAGCTGATGCGGGCCTGGGAGAACGTGCACCGCATGTGGCAGGCCGAAGCGCACGTCCGCACCGTGCTGTTCCGCGAGGAGACCCGCTGGCCGGGTTACTATTTCCGCGCGGACAAGCCCAAGATGGACGAAGAGAAGTGGCACGTATTCGCCAACTGCCGGTTCGATCCCAAGACCGGCGAGTGGACGATGCTCACGCGCCCGATCAAGCACATCTTCGGCGAACAAAAGGCGGCTACTGCATAACAGCGACCGGGGCGGGCGCCCGCCCGCCCCTTTTTGTGGGCCCCCGATGCATCCTAAGTGTCCTCATTGCGGCAAGCCCCTGGCGACCTGGGCCAACCCGCAACTCAGCAACTGGAGCGGCGATTTCCAATACGTCTGCTTCAACGACGATTGCCCGTACTTCGTGCGCGGCTGGGAGTGGATGCGCAGCCGCTTCAACGTCCATGCCTCCTACCGGTTCCGCCTGGACCCCACCAACGGGGAGCAGGGCCCGCTGCCGGTCTGGTCGCGCGACGCCATGAAAGGTAGTATTCTTCAGGATTCAGGCACCCCGAAGGACCCCGCCGAATGCCGGAACAGTTGATTACCGAAGACGCCATCTTGAACCAGTACCCCCGCATGGGCCCGGAAGACTGTTTTCAGTTCCAGTGCCGGGCAGGGATGGACTGCTTCGGGCGGTGCTGCCGCGACGTTTCCATCGTGCTCACTCCCTACGACATCCTGCGGCTGAAGCGCGCGCTGAAGATGGACTCCTCCGAATTTCTGGAAAAGCACACCATCTCGCCCTTCGCGTCCGGCCAGAAAATCCCCGTCCGCATGCTCAAGATGGAAGGGGAGAACAAGCAGTGCCCGTTCGTGAGCGAGGCGGGCTGCGGCGTCTACCCTCACCGTCCGTGGGCCTGCCGCATGTACCCTTTGGGGGTGGCCGAGCCGCGCCAGGTTACGGCGAACGACCGCACCTTCCACTTCCTGCTGCGCGAGGACATCTGCCACGGGCACGGCGGGGGCAAGGTCTACTCGGTGGCGCAGTGGATCTCGGACCAGGGCATCGAGGAGTACGAGGCCATGGGGGCGGGCTTCAAGCATCTCATGCTCGACCCGTTCTGGGACAAGGCCGAGGGCCTCTCCCCGGCGCAGGTCGACATGTTCCACATGGCCTGCTACGACCTGGACCGGTTCCGCCGGTTCGTTTTTGAGAGCAAATTCTTGCAGTATTTTGAAGTAGACGAGGCGCGCGTGGAAGCGCTCAGGCGCGACGATCTGGAACTGCTCGATTTCGCCATGCAGTGGCTGCGGTTCACGCTGTTCCACGAGCGCACCATGAAGATCCGGCCGGAAGTGCTGGAGGCCAAAAAACGGAATGGGTAAACCCGTACTGGTTGTGGGAGGCGGCATCGCGGGCCTGACGGCCGCGCTGGAAGCCGCCGAGGCGGGCCGCGAAGCCATCCTGATCGAAAAAGAGTCGTTTCTGGGCGGGCGCGTGGCCCACATGCGCCATTATTTCCCCAAGCTCTGTCCGCCATCCTGCGGACTGGAGATCAATTTCAAGCGGCTCAAGGCGAATCCCCGGGTGACGGTAATCACCCGGGCGAATCTGGAGAAAGTGGCGGGGACGCCGGGGGACTTCGACGTAACGGTGCGGATCGCGCCGCGCTACGTGACCCCGTCCTGCACCGCGTGCGGCGACTGCGTTCCGGCCTGCCCCTCGGGCGCGCTGAAGGTTCCGGCTCCGGTGGCGTATCCGGCGCGGTATGCCATCGGCCGCGAGCGCTGCGGCAAGGACTGCGACGCCTGCGCCAAAGCATGCAAATACGCCGCCATCGACCTCGACGAGAAGGAAGAGGTCCGCACTTACAACGTGGGCGCGGTGATCGCGGCCACCGGCTGGAAGCCCTACGACGCCTCCAGGTTGAACCTCGGGTTCGGCAAGTTCCCCAACGTGGTCACCAACGTCATGGTGGACGAAGCGGCGGCCGCGGGCGCGGTGGTGCGGCCCTCCGACGGGCGCGCGCCCAAGACCGTTGCCTTCGCGCAGTGCGCGGGATCGCGGGATGAGAACCACCTGCCTTACTGCTCCACGGTGTGCTGCGCGGCGACGCTCAAGCAGTCCACGTACTTCGAGGGCGCGAAAGTCGCGGTCTTCTACATTGACGTGCGCACCATGGGGCGGCTGGAGGATTTCTATAACCGTGTCGGCCCGAATGTCGAGCTGGTCAAGGGCAAGGTCGGCAAGGTGGAAGAGGACCCCCAGACCCACGACCTGCTAGTCACCGCCGAAGATGTGATGGGCGGGAAGAAGATCACCCGCCGCGTGGAGATGCTGGTGCTCGCCACCGGCGTCGCGCCGCAGGCCGAGGGCCTGCCGGCTGAGTTCCCGCGCGGCGAGTTCGGGTTCCTGGAAAGCGGCGCGGGGCTGATCGCGGCGGGCTGTGCGCACCGGCCGGGCGAAGTCTCGGCCTCGACCGGGAGCGCCACGGCGGCGGTCTTGAAAGCCATGCGGTGGGCTAAATAAATGGCGATTCCTTTGGGAGTGTACGTCTGTAGCGGCTGCGGGATCGGGGAGGCGATCAACACCGCGAAACTGAACAAACAGGCCAAGGTGCACCCGATGCTCTGCGGCCCGGAGGGGCTGGAGATGATCCGCTCCGAGGGCGCGGCCAAAGTGGTGGTCGCCGCCTGTTCGGCGCGCTTCAAAACGGAAGCCTTCGCCTTCGAGCACGAGCGCGTGAACCTGCGCGAGCTGGTGGCCTGGTGCCACGAGCCCAAAGACGAGGAAACCCAGGCGCTGGCCGAGGATTATGTCTCCATGGGGATTGCCAAGATCCAGAAGGCTTCGGCGCCGCAACCCCTGACGGAAGAGATTTCCAAACGCCTGCTCATTCTCGGTTCCGATGCCGCGGCCGAGGCCGCCGCCCAGGCCGCCGCCGACGCGGGTTACGAAGCGGTGCGGTTGGAAGCCGCCGCGCGCATCGACGGCCAGCCGGGCCAGTTCGAGGTTGCCTTCGACGGCCAAACGGCGCGCGTGGGCGCTATCGTTCTGGCCACCGGCTCCAGGCCGTACGGCCCGGAGAAACTCGCGCATCTCGGCTACGGGCTGCCGGGCGTCATTACGCCCGAGCGCATTTCCGAGGCCCGCGGCGACGTGCTGTTTATCCAGTGCGCGGGCTCGCGCGACGCCGCGCACCTGCCCTATTGCTCCGCGGTGTGCTGCACGCGCACGCTGGAGCAGGCCGCGGAAATCCGCAAGCAGCGGCCCGACGCCAAGGTCTACGTCATCTACAAGGACATGCGCACGCCGGGCAAGCACGAGCGGCTCTACCGCGCGGCGCAGGACGACGCCCTGACGTTCCTTACCAAGGGCGAGGTCGCCAAGGTCGAGCAGGCGGGCGGCCGCCTCGCAGTCACGGTGAAGAATACGCTGCTCGGCGAGGAGATCGCCATCGAGGCGGACACCGTGGTGCTTGCCACCGGCATGGTTCCCAACGCCACGGGCGCGCTGAACCTCAGCTATCGCCAGGGGCCCGATCTGCCCGAGCACCGCTACGGCTTCCCGGATTCGCACTTCGTCTGCTTCCCCTACGAGACGCGGCGCACCGGCATCTACGCCGCGGGCACCGTCCGCGCCCCCATGGACGAGGAGCAGGCGCGGGAAGACGGCATCGGCGCGGCCATGAAGGCCATCCAGTGCGTGGAGATGGCCGCGCGCGGCGAGACGGTGCACCCCAGGGCGGGCGACCAGACCTTCCCCTCGTTCTTCCTGCAACGCTGCACCCAGTGCAAGCGCTGCACCGAGGAGTGCCCGTTCGGCACGCTGGACGAAGACGCCAAGGGCACGCCCAAGCCCAATCCCTACCGCTGCCGGCGCTGCGGCATCTGCATGGGCGCGTGCCCGGAGCGCATCATTTCCTTCTCGAACTATTCGGTGGACATCATCTCCTCGATGATCAAGGCCATCGAGGTGCCGGAGGAGGACGAGGAGAAGCCGCGCGTAGTGTGCTTCATGTGCGAGAACGACGCCATGCCAGCGCTCGACATCGCCGGGGCCAAGCGCGTGAAGTACGATGCCAGCGCGCGCGTGATTCCGCTGCGCTGCCTGGGCTCCATGAACATCGTGTGGATCGCCGACGCCCTTTCGCGGGGCATCGACGGCATTATGCTGGTGGGCTGCAAGTACGGCGACGAATACCAGTGCCATTTCGTAAAGGGCAGCGAGCTGGCCAACCGCCGTTTGGAGAACGTGAAGGAGACGCTCGACCGGCTGCAACTGGAGCGCGAGCGGCTCGAGGTGGTGCAGTTGAGCATCGACGAATACGGCAAGCTGCCCGGTATGATCGATGCTTTCGTGGAAAGGATGCGGGAAATCGGCCCGAACCCGTATAAGGGGTTTTAGCCCATGGAGACGATCAGACCGGACGCCGGCTTCATTCGCGACGTGATGGCCTCGGGCGGCGGCGACCTGAAGAAGTGTTTCCAATGCGCCAACTGCTCGGCGGTGTGCGCGCTCGCGCCCGAGGACGCGCCCTTCCCGCGGCGGCAGATGATCGAGACTCAGTGGGGGCTGAAGGACCGCGTACTGGCCGATCCCGCCATCTGGCTCTGCCACAACTGCGGCGACTGCACCACGTACTGCCCGCGCGGCGCGCGTCCGGGAGACGTGCTGGGCGCGCTGCGGGAGCAAGCCGTCAAGCATTTCGCCTTCCCGCGTTTCCTGGCCCAGTGGGCGTCCAGCCCCAAGGCGCTTCCGCTGGTGTTCCTGATCCCCATGCTGGTGTTCGCGGCCATTGCGCTGTGGGCTCCCAAGCCCGCCGGCGACGGGCGGTTGGAGTTCGCCAATCTGTTCCCCATCCCGGTTCTTGAGGGCCTGTTTTTCGGACTTTCGGGACTGGTGCTCATGTTCTTCATCGTGAGCCTGTTGCGTTTCGTGAAAGCCGCGGGCGGGCGGGTGCGCGCGGGCGGCGTGGTTTCCGCCGACGTGCTGATGCAGAAGAAGCTGCGCGATTGCGACGTGAAGCGCCACACCGGGCATCTGTTGATCTTCTGGGGATTCATGGGGCTGGCGATCACCGGCACGCTGGTGGGGATCGGCACCATGTTCGGAGTGCTGCGGACGCCGCTCGATCTCACCAGCCCGTTCAAGCTTTTCGCCAACGTGGCCGGGCTCGTGGCGGTCGTGGGGATCATGATGCGCTGGGGCAGCCTGCGCAACGGGACCTATTTCGACAAGTTTTTCTTCCTGACGCTGGCCGGCGTGCTGGCGACGGGAATCTTATCGCAACTTATGAGGCTGGCGCAGCAGGAAGTGGCGATGTACGTGGTGTACTTCGTCCACCTCACGCTGATTTTCGCCTTGTTCTTGTACGCACCCTTCAGCAAATTCGCCCACCTTGCTTACCGCTCGGTGGCGTTGGCGCTGGTAAGAAAGGAAGGCTATGGCCGATAAACCGAAGGTCGAGACACCGTTGTTGGACGAGCTCGAAAAGGGCCCCTGGCCGAGCTTCGTGACCGAAATCAAGAAGGCCGCGGAGACAAGCCCGATGGCCGAAGGGCTCCTGGGCCAACTGGAGCTCTCTTACAAAGAGAAGAAAGGGCATTGGAAACACGGCGGCATCGTCGGCGTGCGCGGGTACGGCGGCGGCGTCATCGGCCGCTACAGCGATGTGCCCGAGCAGTTCCCGGACGTGGCGCATTTTCACACCATCCGGGTGAACCAGCCGGCCGGCTGGTTCTATGACAGCGCATCCATCCGCACGTTGTGCGACATCTGGGAAAAGCACGGCTCCGGGCTCACCAACATGCACGGCTCCACCGGCGACCTGGTGTTCCTGGGCACCAAGACGGACGAACTGGAACCCATCTTCAGCGAGCTGACCCAGAACGATTTCGACCTGGGCGGTTCCGGGTCGAGCCTGCGCACGCCTTCGTGCTGCGTGGGCCCGGCGCGCTGCGAGTGGGCCTGCTACGACACCCTGAAGCTCTGCGACGAGATCACCCGCGAGTACCAGGATCAGCTCCACCGGCCGCCGTTCCCTTATAAGTTCAAGATCAAGTGCGCCGGCTGCCCCAACGACTGCGTGGCCTCGATCGCGCGCGCGGACCTCTCCATCATCGGCACCTGGAAGGACGATATCCAGATCGACCAGGCCGAGGTACAGAAGTACGCGAGCAACGGCATCAACGTCCAGAAGGACGTTTGCGACCGCTGCCCCACGCGATGCATGGAGTGGGACGGCAAGGAGCTCAAGATCGAGAACCGCGAGTGCGTGCGCTGCATGCACTGCATCAACGTGATGCCGAAGGCGCTGGCGCCGGGCAAGGAGCGGGGCGCCACGGTGCTGATCGGATCCAAGGCGCCGATCGTACAGGGCGCGTTGCTTTCGAGCGTGCTGATCCCGTTCATCCCCGCCGAGGAAATCAAGGAGACTCTCGACACGCTGCTCGAGCGCGTGTGGGAGTTCTGGGACGAGTACGGCAAGAACCGCGAACGCGTCGGCGAGCTGATCCAGCGCGTGGGCATGGCCAATTTCCTGGACGCGATCGGGCTCGACCCGGCGCCGGAGATGGTGGCCGCGCCGCGCGACAATCCGTACATCTATCTGAAGGAGGAGGCATAACATGACGCCGCAACCGAAGAGAAGAACCGACATCGGGCCGCCGAAGTACGAGCGTTTCCTCCACCCGGTGATCAAGGAAAACTACGGCAAGTGGAAGTACCACGAGACGCTGGCGCCGGGCGTGCTGGTGCACGTGGCCGAATCCGGGGCGAAGATCTTCACGGTGCGGGCGGCGTCGCCGCGCCTGCTGGCCATCCAGACGCTGCGGATGTTCGCGGATCTGGCGGACAAGTACTGCGGCGGCTACCTGCGGTTCACCAGCCGCAACAACGTGGAATTCCTGCTGGATAACGAGCAGAACATCGAGCCGCTGAAGAAGGAACTGGCGGAGAAGGGTTATCCGGTGGGCGGCACCAACAACGCCATCAGCAACATCGTGCACACGCAGGGCTGGGTCCACTGCCATAGCTCCGCGACGGATGCGTCGGGCATCGTCAAGAGCGTGATGGATTCGCTCAACAGCCACTTCACGCACGAGGCGCTGCCGGCCAAGCTGCGCATCGCGGTGGCGTGCTGCCTGAACATGTGCGGCGCGGTGCACTGCTCCGATATCGCCATTCTGGGCGTACACCGCAGACCGCCGAAGATCAACCACCAGATGCTCGCGAAGGTGTGCGAGGTGCCTACGCTGATCTCCTCGTGCCCGACCGGCGCCATCCGCCCCAAGGCGGTGGAGGGCAAGAACTCCGTGGAAGTGGTCGAGGAACAGTGCATGTACTGCGGCAACTGCTACACGGTGTGCCCGGCCATGCCGATGAACGATCCCGACCATGACGGGTTGTCCATCGACGACTTCAAGTACGCGGGCACCACGTACGCGCGGTCCACGCATATCCGGTTCTAGGGGAAAGGAAAGACCACGGATGGACACGGAGGGTGTACATCCGTGTGCATCCGTGGCTGATTTCGTATGGCTCTTTTTAAGGACGTAAAGAAACCGGCTCTCAAGGTTGTGCAGGCGGGCGGCGCGCAGATCAGCGCGCTGCGGCCGCGTTATATCGAGAAGACGCCGCCGTGCATCGGCCAGTGCCCGGGCGGCACAGACATACGCGGCTGGCTCACCACCATCGCGCAGGCGGAAGCGTACGGGCGCACCTACGAGCAGGCCTACGAGCTTGCGTGGAAGAAGATCGTGGACCGCAACCCCTTCCCGGCGGTGTGCGGCCGCGTCTGCCCGCACCCGTGCGAGGCGGGCTGCAACCGCAACGTGAAGGAAGGCGCGGTCGCCATCAACGCGCTCGAACGGTTCGTGGGCGATTTCGGCATCGACAAGGGCTGGAAGCTGGAGAAGATGACCCAGGACCGCCGCGAGCAGAAGGTGGCGGTGGCCGGCGCGGGGCCGGCGGGGCTTTCCTGCGCCTACCAGCTCGCGCGACGCGGGTACGCGGTCACGGTGTTCGAGGCGTTTTCCAAACCCGGCGGCATGCTGCGCTACGGCATTCCCGAGTACCGGCTGCCGCGCGCGGTGCTGGACGCCGAGATCGGCCGGATTGTGGAATTGGGCGTGGAGCTGCGCTGCGGCGCGCGCGTGAATGCCTCTGAGTTGCGCAAGGAGTTCGACGCGGTGTTCGTGGGCGTGGGCGCCCACAAGGGATTGAAGCTGCGGGTGCCCGGCGAGGATGCCCCCAACGTGTTTACCGGCACCGAGTTTCTCAACCATGTGAATTCGGGCGAGAGCGTCGCGGTGGGCGATCGAGTCATCGTGATCGGCGGCGGCGACACCGCCATCGACGCGGCGCGCATGAGCAAGCGCCTGGGCGCGGATGTGACCATCCTGTACCGGCGCACGCGGGCCGAAATGCCGGCCATCGCGCCGGAGATCGAAGGGGCGCTCGAGGAGGGCGTCAAGATCGAGTTTCTGGCCGCGCCCGTCGAAGTGCTGAGGAACCACGGCGCGGCGGTGGGGATTCGCGCCATCCGCATGCAGTTGGGAGAACCGGACGCCTCCGGGCGGCCGCGTCCCGTGCCGCAGCCGGGCAGCGAGTTCGAACTGGCGGCCACGGCGGTGATCGCGGCCATCAGCCAGGAGCCCGAGGACGGGTGGCTCAAGGCCGACGATTTCGGGCGCACCGAAGAGGACGGCATCTTCGCCGGCGGCGACGATGTGGGCCTGGGGCTGGTGAGCATCGCTATCGGGCAGGGACGCTTCGCGGCCGAAGCCATCGACGCGCGTTTCCGCGGCGTCAAGATCGAGAAGCCCGCCATGCCGCCGGTGGTCAAGCCCGACCGCATGAAACCGGCGTGGTACAAGGAGTCGCCTGCAAGAAGTGCGCGGAAGAGTGCCCGTGCGGTTATATCGAAATGATGTAAAGGAGAACAACGACTGTGCCGACGTATGAAGCCAACGGAAAGGTCTATCAGGTAGACGAGGACGGGTTCCTGGAAGACCCCTCCATCTGGAACGAGGAAGTCGCCAAAGACTTCGCCATCGGCGAGGGCGTGACGGAGCTGACGCCGGATCACTGGAAGGTGATCAACTACCTGCACGGTTATTATCAGGAGTTCGGCATCGCCCCCATGATCCGCAAGCTGTGCAAGGAGACCGGGTTCAAGCTCAACCAGATTTACGAGTTGTTCCCCTCCGGCCCGGCCAAAGGGGCCTGCAAGCTGGCGGGTTTGCCGAAGCCGACGGGCTGCGTATAGTCCGCGCGCGTTCCGCGGGGACTTATGCCGGCTGTTGACAGGGACGCCGTTCTCCGGGGATGGCTGGAGCGGACGCTCGGGACCTACCCCGAACAAACCACGCGGTTTCTGGCGGGCGAAAAAGATCCGTTCCGCAACCCCGTGGGGCAGGCCTACAAGGAGGGCCTGCCCGTGCTGCTCGATGAAGTCCTGGGCGGCATGGACGCGGAGCGGATCGACCGGGCGCTGGACAACATCGTCCGCATCCGCGCCGTCGAGCAGCGGCCCCCGAGCGAAGCCGTAGGGTTTATTCTGATCCTCAAGAGTTTTCTGCCCGAGCGCGAAAAGCGCATCGACGAGCTGGCGCTGCGTGCCTTCAACGTGTACATGCAGTGCCGCGAGAAGTTGTGGGAAATTCGCCTGACGCAAGCAAGGAGGCGAGCATGACTTTTTTCTTCGGCGTGGTTTTGCCCTACGTGGCGATCGCGGTCTTCCTGGCCGGGATCGTGTGGCGGGTGGCGCGGTGGGCGCGCTCGCCGGTGCCCTTCCGCATCCCGACCGTGTGCGGGCAGCATAAGTCGCTGGACTTCATCAAGCCCGGAAGACTGGAAAGCCCCGCCACCGGGCTAGGCGTCGCGGGGCGCATGGCGCTCGAAATCCTGCTCTTCCGCTCGCTGTTCCGCAATACGCGGTCCGAGCTGATGCAGGGCCCGCGGCTGGTGCAGGACGAAAACAAGATCCTGTGGCTGGGCGCGCTGATGTTCCACTATTCCTTCCTGGTCATCTTCGTCCGCCACCTGCGCTTCTTCCTGGAGCCGGCGCCGTGGTGCGTGGCCACGCTGGAAGCCGCCGACGGGTTCTTCCAGGTGGGCGCTCCGCCGGTCTATGCCACCGACGTAGGGATCGCGGCGGCGCTCGGCTATCTGTTCCTGCGCCGCGTGTGGAACCCGCAGGTGCGCTACATCTCGCTGTTCAGCGATTACTTCGCGCTGCTGCTGCTGGGCTCGATCGCGGTGACGGGCATCCTGATGCGCTACTTCATGAAGGTGAACCTGATGGAGGTGAAGCGCCTGGCTATCGGGCTCGTGACCTTCACACCCTACGTGCCGGAGAACGTGAGCTGGATCTTCTACGCCCACGTGGCTCTGGTGAGCGCGCTGTTCGTTTATTTCCCCTTCAGCAAGCTGGTCCACATGGGCGGCGTCTTCCTCAGCCCCACGCGCAACCTGGCGAACAACAACCGCCGCAAGCGGCACGTGAATCCCTGGAACTACCCCGTGAAGGTCCACACCTACGAAGAGTGGGAGCACGAGTTCCACGACAAGATGAAAGCCGCGGGACTGCCCCTGGAGGCCCAGCAATGAAGCCGGAAGAGCTGGTCCAGATCGATTACAACCCCCCGAAGCAGAGCTGGCTCGAGCCCATCAAGGAGCTGCGCAAGGGGACCTACTGCTACAGCACTGCGGCCAAGAACCTGCGTTACCTGGAACTGCCCAACCCGCGCGACTGGCAGCCCTTCGACAAGGATTGGAAGCTGCCGGAGAACTGGCGCCAGATCATCCTGGACGGCATGAAGGAGCGCCTGGAGAAGTTTCGTTCCTTCAAGCTGTTCATGGATATCTGCGTGAGGTGCGGAGCCTGCGCCGATAAGTGCCACTTCTACGCGGGCTCGGGCGACCCGAAGAACATGCCGGTGCTGCGAGCCGAGCTGATGCGCTCGGTCTACCGCCGCTACTTCACCACGGCGGGCAAGATGTTCGGGGCGCTGGCCGGCGCGCGCGACCTGACCGAAGACGTACTCAAGGAGTGGTTCTACTACTTCTACCAGTGCACGGAGTGCCGGCGCTGCTCGGTGTATTGCCCCTACGGCATCGACACGGCGGAGATCACCATGATCGCCCGCGAACTGCTCAACCTGGTGGGGGTGAACATCAACTGGGTACTGGAGCCCGCGGCCAACTGCTTCCGCACCGGCAACCACCTGGGAGTGCAGCCGCACGGCTTCAAGGACTCGGTGGATTTCGCCGTGGATGAGCTCGAAGAGCTGACCGGGGTGCGGGTGGAGGCCTCCATCAACCGCAAGGGCGCCGAGGTGCTGCTCGTGGTGCCCTCGGCCGACTACTTTGGCACGCCGCACTACTACACTTTCCTCGGCTACCTGATGGTGCTGCACGAAGTGGGACTTGATTACACCCTCAGCGCCTACGCCAGCGAGGTGGGCAACTTCGGCCTGTTCAACTCGCACGAGATGATGAAGCGGCTGAACGCCAAAATGTACGCGGAGGCCAAACGGCTGGGGGTGAAGTGGATCCTGGGCGGCGAGTGCGGCCACGCCTGGCGGGTGCTGCACCAGTACATGGACACCATGAACGGCCCGGCGGACTTCTTGGAAGTGCCGGTCTCGCCGGCGACCGGGACGCGCTTCGAGCACGCCGCCTCCACCAAGATGGTCCACATCTGCGAGTTCACCGCGGACCTGATCCACCACGGCAAGCTAAAGCTCGACCCCAGCCGCAACGACAAGTGGACGGTCACCTTCCACGATTCCTGCAACCCGGCGCGCGCGGTGGGGCTGCTGGAGGAGCCGCGCTACTGCCTGCGGGCGGTGTGCAACAACTTCCACGAGATGCCGGAAAACACCATTCGCGAGCACACCTTCTGCTGCGGCTCGGGTTCCGGGCTGGGCACGGACGAAAACCTGGAGATGCGGCTGCGCGGCGGCTTCCCGCGCGCCAACGCGGTGAAGTACGTCAAGCAGAAACACGGCGTCAACCTGCTGGCCTGCATCTGCGCCATCGACAAGGCCACGCTGCCGCCGCTCATGGATTACTGGGTGGGCGGTATCGAGGTGGCGGGGGTGCACGAACTGGTGGGCAACGCGCTGGTCATGAGAGGCCAGAAGGAGCGCGACACGGACCTGCGCGGAGAACCCCTGGGGAAGGAGGCGGCGGCCCATGCGTGATCGCGGCGCAATCTACCTGGGACTGGCGGTATTCCTGGCCCTGGTGACATTCCCGATGTGGTACAACCCGGCGCGCGGCGTGACGTCGCGCCCGCCGGACCTCAAGCTGCCGGCCAACGCCAGACAGTGTGTCATGCCGCTCGACTACATGCGCGGGTCCCACATGCAGTTGCTGGTCAACTGGCGCGAATCCGTGGTGCGGCAGGGCGTGCGCACCTTCCACGCTCCGGACGGCAAGAGCTACGAGATGAGTTTGACCAAGACGTGCCTCGAAGCCTGCCACGGAGACAAGACGCAGTTTTGCGACCGCTGCCACACCTACGCGGGCGTGCAGGGGCCGTACTGCTGGGAGTGCCACAACAATTCGCGTGTGTTGAGGGCGGGCAAATGAAGATCACGCGCAAGACCTTTCTGCTGCTGGCGGTGGCGGGATCGAAAGCCGCCGGCCAGGGGCGGCGCTGGGCCATGGCGATCGACCTGGAGAAGTGCCGCAAGAAGCCGGGCTGCACCCTGTGCATGGACGCCTGCCACAAGGCCCATAACGTGCCGGCGATCCCGGACCGCGCGCGCGAACTGAAGTGGATCTGGAAGGCGCCCTTCGCGCGCGTCTTTCCGGAAGTGGAGAACGCCGCGTTGGCGGAGGTGGAAACGCCGGTGCTCTGCAACCATTGCGACAACCCGCCGTGCGTGCGGGTGTGCCCTACCGGGGCCACGTGGAAACGCGCCGACGGCATCGTGGCCATGGACTGGCACCGCTGCATCGGGTGCCGCTACTGTGTGGCGGCATGCCCCTACGGGTCGCGCAGCTTCAACTGGATGGACCCGCGCCCGCACATCAAGCAGGTGAACGCGGATTTCCCCACCCGCACCCGCGGCGTGGTCGAGAAGTGCACGTTCTGCGAGGAGCGGCTGGCCCGCGGGCAGAAGCCCGTATGCGTGGAAGCCTGCCCGGAAGGCGCCATGGTGTTCGGCGAACTGAGCCAGATTGCGAAGATGGGACGCTTCAGCATCCGGCGCAAGCCCCAGTTGGGCACCAAGCCGGAAGTTTTCTACATCGTGAGTTGAGGATCCGTCATGTTCATGTTTGAAAAGGCGGTCGTGGGGAGCAGGCGCTACTGGACGTGGCTGCTCGCGCTCATGGCGGTGATCGCCGCCGGCTTCGGCTGCTGGCTGTGGCAATTGCGCGAAGGCTTGGGCATCACGGGCCTCAACCGCGATGTGACCTGGGGCCTGTACATCGCGCAGTTCACCTTCCTGGTGGGGGTGGCGGCGTCGGCGGTGATGGTGGTGCTGCCCTATTACCTGCACGACTTCAAGGTGTTCGCCAAGGTCACCATCATGGGCGAGTTCCTGGCCATCTCCGCCGTCACCATGTGCATGCTGTTCATCTTCGTGGACATGGGCCAGCCCTCGCGCGTGCTCAACGTCATGCTGCACCCCACGCCGAACTCGGTGATGTTCTGGGACATGGTTTCGCTCGGCGGATACCTGCTGCTGAACGCCACCATCGCGCTGGTGACGCTATCGGCGGAGCGCAAGGGCGTGAAGCCGCCCTCCTGGATCAAGCCCGTCATTCTGCTGTCGATCCCGTGGGCCATCAGCATCCACACCGTGACCGCGTTCCTGTACAACGGCCTGCCGGGGCGTTCGTTCTGGCTGACGGCCATCATGGCGCCGCGCTTCCTGGCTTCGGCCTTCGCCGCCGGTCCCGCGCTGCTCATCCTGCTGTGCATGCTGCTGCGGCGCATCAGCCGCTGCGAGGTGGGGCGCGAACCGGTGCAGAAGCTCGCGGTGATCGTGACCTACGCCATGATCGCCAACGTGTTCTTCGTGCTGATGGAGATCTTCACGGTCTTCTACAGCCGCATTCCGGAGCACATGGAGCACTTCCAGTATCTGTTCGCCGGGCTCGAAGGCCACACGCGCCTGGTGCCGTGGATGTGGACCTCGGCCGCGCTGGCGGTGATCTCGCTGGCGCTGCTGATCGTGCCGGGCTGCCGCCGCAATGAAAAGGTGCTGCCGTGGACCTGCGCGATGGTGTTCCTCTCGCTGTGGATCGACAAGGGGCTCGGCCTGATCGTGGGCGGATTCGTGCCCTCGCCGCTGGGCGCCGTGACCGAGTACGCCCCCACGCTGCCGGAGGTGACGATTTCGCTCGCCATCTGGGCGTTGGGGATTCTGATGGTCACGGTGTTCTACAAAATCACCCTGGCGGTTCGGGACGAACTGATCTGATACTCTAGAGGGTTTCTATGAAGCCTCGACTCAGCGAAGACTGGCTGGCCGTCTACACCGGCTTGTTCATTTTCGTCCTCTCCCTGGCGAAGCTCTTCGGGAAGGATATCTTCGGGTGGGCGATCACCACCAACGTCTGGATGGACATCTCCAAAGCGCTGGCGCCGGCGACCAAGGACTATGCGCCGCCCCTGGTCTCGCTCGCGGCCACCTTTGTGTTCCTGGCCGTGATCCTGGGTCTCGGCGCCCGGCTGCTGGGCGCCTCCGTGCCGGGGTTCCTTAAGGGTTTCACGCTGGTCTTCTTTATCAGCTACCTGTGCTGGATCGCGGGGAGTTGGGCGCATATCGCCGCCACGCCGGACAAGATGAAGCAGTACGGCATCGGCTGGTCGCTCAATCTCACCGCCGAAGCCGGGTTCATCATCGCGCTGCTGGCGGGCCTCGCGGTGGGCAACTTCTTCCCCTCGCTCGCCAACGTCATGAAGGAAGCCATCCGGCCGGAACTTTACATCAAGACCGCGATCGTGATCCTGGGCGGGTTCCTGGGCGTGACGGCCGCCGAGCAGTTGGGCCTGGCGACCTCGGTGATGTTCCGCGGCCTGTGCGCCATCGTGGAAGCCTACCTGATCTACTGGGCGCTGGTCTACTACATCGCGCGCCGCTACTTCAAATTCAGCCGCGAGTGGAGCGTGCCGCTGGCGTCGGGCATTTCGATCTGCGGCGTTTCCGCGGCCATCGCCACCGGTTCGGCCATCAAGGCCCGGCCGGTGGTGCCGGTGATGGTCTCCTCGCTGGTGGTGATCTTCGCCGTGGTCGAACTGATCCTGCTCCCCTTCCTGGCGCAGATGTTCCTCACCGGCGAGCCCATGGTGGCGGGAGCCTGGATGGGCCTGGCGGTGAAGACCGACGGCGCGGCGGTGGCGAGCGGCGCCATTACCGACGCGCTGATCCGCGCCAAGGCGGCGGGGGAGGGCGTCAACTACCAGGCCGGGTGGATCATGGCCGCCACCACCACCGTGAAGGTCTTCATCGACGTGTTCATCGCCATCTGGGCCTTCATCCTGGCCTGGATCTGGACCGCCAAGATCGAGCAGAAATCCGGTGAAAAAGTCCGCGCCGCACAGATCTGGGAGCGCCTGCCGAAGTTCATCCTGGGCTACCTGGCCACCTTCGTGGCGATCATCCTGCTGACGAGCCTGATCCCCGGACTGGTGCCCAAGGCCAAAGCCTCCATGGGACAGGCCAACGTATTCCGCGGCATCTTCTTCGTGATGACGTTCTTCACCATCGGGGTGGTCTCCAACTTCCGCAAGCTGTGGGAGGAGGGCATCGGGCGGCTGGCCGTGGTGTACGTGCTGTGCCTGTTCGGGTTCATCATCTGGATCGGCCTGGTGATATCGTGGCTGTTCTTCCACGGCGTGAAGCCGCCGCTGGTGATGGGGTAAGACATGGCTGAACCGCAACGCGCTGAGGCGAAATTCGCCGATGAAATCAAGAAGATGGAATGCGAGCCGATCCTTCCGGTGGAGGTGCGGCTCGTGAAGTGGAGCATCGGGCTGGGCATCGCAGATGAGCGTGCTGGGCTTCGTCAGCCCGGCCGTGAGTCCCACCAACCTGCTTTACAACGTGGTGGCCCTGCCGGGCGGCATCTACCGCTATATGCGTGAAGGGCGGATGACATGGCCTCTGGCCGGGTGCGTCATCGCCGGCACGCTGCCCGGGGTGTTTTTCGGGGCGCTGGTGCGCACCAGTTGGCTGGCCGACCCGCGCTATGCCAAGACGTTCGTGGGGCTCCTGCTGCTGCACCTCGGATGGCGCCTGTTCACGGCGCGGCTCACCGAGCGCAGGGGCGTGCCCGCTGGCGCGCGAGTGAAGACCGTGGCGTTCACTCTCGCCTCCGTCAAGTACGAATTCCTCGGCGAGACCTATGGGTTCCGGCCCCTTTCCGTCTTCGCGCTCGCCCTGGCGGTGGGGGTGGCCGGCGGTATTTACGGCGTGGGCGGGGGGGCCATCATCGCACCCTTCGCCGTGGCGGTGCTCGGCCTGCCGGTATATACCATCGCCGGGGCGGCCATGTGCGGAACGCTGGTCACCTCCATCGCCGGGGTGGCCTTTTTCGAAATGCTGGGCACGCGGGCGGACTGGATGCTGGGGCTGCTGTTCGGCATCGGCGGCCTGGCGGGCACCTACGCCGGGGCGCGCGTGCAGCGCTTCCTGCCGGAACGCTGGATCCGACTCGGACTCGCCGCCCTGGTAACCCTCATCGGTGTGATGTATCTCACTGCGCTGTTCCGGTAAAAAAGAGTGTAAAATCGGTTGGGTTCCGATGCGTCGCCTGGTCTGTGCGCTCATTCTGGCCGGCGTCCTCGACGCACAGGAGTTCCGCGCTACTTTGCAGGGAACCGTCGCCGATCCGCTCGGCGCCGTGATTCCCGCGGCCGAGGTGTCGCTGCGCAACGTGAACACGGGCGTGGAGCGGGCCGACACCACCGACGAAACCGGCCACTACCGCTTTTCCTTCCTGCCGCCGGGCGCTTACTCGCTGCGCGTCCGCGCGGCCGGCTTCCGCACCAGCGTGCTGGAGGGCATCGCGCTCAGCCTGGACGCCAACATCCGCCTGGACGTGAACATGACCCTTGGACCGGCGGCGTACAGCGTGACGGTCCCCGGCGAGCCCGGCATGGTTCAGCCGGAAACCTCCTCGCTCGGCACCGTGGTGCGCAAGGACATCGCCGACAGCGTGCCGCTCAAGGGCCACAGCAGCCTCTACCTCTTCAACCTGGCCGTGGGTGTGATCGGGATCCTCTACAGCGAGGACACCCGCCCCAACAACACCGTGCAGAACGTGCTGTACTCGGCCAGCGGCTCGCCGCCTGCCACGGGCGACGTGGCGGTGGACGGCGTTTCCAATACCGTGAACGTCAACCGCGGCGCGAACCTTTCGGCGTGGGTGCCGGCGGTGGACGCCATCGCGGAGTTCAAGCTGCAAACCGGCACGCTGCCGGCCGAGTACGGCCGCTCCGGCGGCAGCATCATGAGTATCGTGATCAAGTCCGGCACCAACAGCTTCCACGGCTCGCTCTACAACTACCTGCGTAACGCGGCGCTGGACGCCAACCTGTTCTTCCCGCGCGGCGCCGGACAGCAGCTCGCGCCCTTCAACGTGAACATGTTCGGAGCCAGCGTGGAGGGCCCCATCCGGCGTAACCGCTCGTTCTTCTTCTTCAACTTCGAAGGGGCGCGCGAGGGCAACGGTCTGAGCCATACTAGCAACGTGCCGACCCTGGCGATGCGGCGGGGCGATTTCTCCGGGTGCCCTCCGCTCTACGATCCCTACTCCGTTCACCGGGTGGACGGCGCGCCGCTGCGGGTGCCGTTTCCCAGTAACGTGATCCCCTATTCCGCGCAGGACCCCGTGGGCCGCCGCATCCTGAGTTATTATCCGGAGCCCAACACGCCCGGCGCCAACCAGCCGTGGGTGCAGAACTGGGTGTTCTCCGCCAAGTGGCCGCGCGACTACAACAATTCCGTGCTGAAGCTCGACCAACACACTCCGCGGCATCAGCGTTTCCTGCGCCTGAACTACGGGACCGCGCGCCTGATCCTGGCGCACCAGTTCGACGGCATTGCCACCCCGGGACGCAATGTCATACGGCGGCCCAACTCCGGAGTGGCGGTCAACGACACCGTCACGCTCGACGCGCGCACCATCATCGACCTGCGCGCGGGCTACACCGGGGGGCGCGAGCGCAACCGCCCGTGGTCGGACGGCTTCAATCCGGCGTCGCTGGGATTGCCTGCCTCTTACTCCCGCATGGTGCAAAGCCCGGCGTTCCCCACCATCACGGTGACGAATTTCCAGTCACTCGCCGGCAGCCCGCTGGTGGAGCAGCCGGGGCACACTTGGACCATCCAGCCCAGCGTGAGCGTGGAACGCACGCGGCATCTTTTCAAGACGGGCGGAGAGATCCGGGTGGTGCGCGGCAATTTCTTCCGCAACAGCGCGCCTTCGGGTTCCTTCAGCTTCATCCCCAACGGCACGGGCGGACCGCGCGCGGACACGCCCTCGCCTTCCACCGGCGTGGCGGCCGCTTCCTTGCTGCTCGGCTACGGCACCGGCGGCATCGAATTCAACCAAGGCGTCTCCATTCAGAACATCTACTACGCGGGCTACTTTCAGGACGACTGGCGGGTGAGCGGCCGGCTGACGCTCAATCTCGGCGTGCGCTACGAGTACGAGACGCCGCGCACGGAGCGCTTCAATCGGACCACACGCGGCTTCGCTTACGATACGCCGAGCCCGCTGCGCGTGCCGGGGCTCGACCTGCGCGGCGGTTTGCTGTACGCCGGGCATCCGCGCGGGCTTTACGACCCGGACCGCAACAACCTCGCGCCGCGGCTTGGCTTTGCGTTCACCATCAACCGCGAGACCGTGGTGCGCGGAGGCGCGGCGTTGAGCTACATCCCGGTGGTCGGCTCCGTGCAACCCACCGGGTACAGCGTCATGACGCCATGGGTTAGCACGCTGGACGGCATCACGCCCCACGACCGCCTGAGCGATCCGTTTCCGGACGGGTTGCTCGACGCGCCGGGGAATTCGCTCGGCATGATGACGCTGGTGGGCGAGGCGGTCACTTTCGTGGACCCGGGCGACCGCACGCCCACGTTCTACGCGTGGCAGCTCAGCGTGCAGCGCGAGCTGCCCTCGCGGAGCATGCTGGAGATGGGGTACGTGGGCAGCCGCGCTATACGGATCATCGGCGGCCCGGTGGATTACGCCACCGTGGTAGCGGAGCAGGTGAACCAGTTGCACCCCTCATACCTGGCGATGGGCACGGCGCTGCTCGAGCCGGTGCCGAACCCGTTCCGCGGCGTCTTCACTACGGGGCCGTTGAGCGGCGATACCGTGCAGCGCCAGCAATTGCTGCGCCCGTATCCGCAGTTCACCAGCGTGTCCCGCCAGTCGCCTGCGTTCGGCAACAGTGTGTATCACTCCCTTCAGGTGCGCTTCGAGAAGCGCATGGCGCACGGCGTGACGGCGCTGGCGGCGTACACGGTTTCGAAAAACATCAGCGACATTGCCAATGCCCAGGACGCCTACAACCGCCGCGCCGAGCGCGCCGTGAGCGAGTTCGACGCCCCGCAGCGCCTGACCGTCTCCGCAGCCTGGGAACTGCCGTGGCTGCGCGGATGGCAGCTCTCTACGTTCTCGACATTCCAGTCGGGATTCCCCGTTGCGTTCCAGGTGGGCAGGCCGAACGTGTTTGCGGCGGGCGCCAACCAGCGGCCGAGCGTCAACGGCGACCCGATGGCGGGCGTAGAGGGCAGCATCACCTCGCGCCTGGCGCGCTACTTCAATACCGGCGCGTTCGTGCAGCCGGCCGACTTCACCTTCGGCAACATCGGGCCGCGCCTCGCGAGCGTGCGCTGCCCCGGGATGAACAACGTCAACGTGCGAGTCGCGAAGGATTTCAAAATCGGAGAGTTCCTCGCCGTGGGCCTGCGCGCGTCGTCATTCAACGTCCTGAACCACCCGGTATTTTCGGCCCCCAATACGACGCTGGGAGGCTCCAGCTTCGGGCGCATCTTCAACCAGGCGAACCTGAGCCGGCAGATGGAGTTCGCGCTGAAGCTGGTGTTTTAGACCGCACGACCGCGGTATGTTTCACGTTCGCCCGGCCTGGCGGGCGGACACGATGGCCTGGAGCCGTTTGCGCATCTCGCTTTTCACAGCGGCCAGCGGTGCGTCCGCCGCGGAGTTGTGATTCTCCAGCGGATGGGCCTGGTAATCGTAAAGCTCCTCGCCGAGATTGCCGCCCTCGCCCCACATGCTGTAGCGGTACCGTTCCGTGCGCAGCGAGTAGCCCATCACGAGCCCCTTCTCGCGGGTCGCGCGGCGCACCTGGGTCACGGCGGGGGTCGTCCAGCGGGCGGCGGGGTTGGCCAGCAGCGGGGCGGTGCTGACGCCCTGCAAGTTGGCCGGCGCGCCCTGAAGGCCGCACACCTGCGCCAGGGTCGGATAGATGTCGAGCAGCTCCACGGTGCGGCCGCAACCCTTGCCGCGCGCGCCGACGCCCGCGCCGCCGATCAGGAACGGGATGCGCGCCGCCCATTCGAACACTGTCTGCTTCATCCACTGCCCGTGCTGGCCGAGCTGATAGCCGTTGTCGCCCCAGAACACGATGGTGGTGTTCTGCGCCAACTTCAGGCGGTCCAGCGTGTCGAGCAGCCGTCCGACCTGGGCGTCCATGAACATGATGGAGGCGTAGTAGGCCCGGATGGCCTCGCGCTGCTGCTGCACGCTCATGCCCCAGTTGGCGGGTTGGGTGAAATAGGCCCACTCGGGCGCCATGCGCATCTCACTCTCGTCGAAGGGCGGCGGCTGCACTTTGTCGAACGGCACCATGTCGAAGTACTTGGCGGGCGCGATCCACGGCACGTGCGGGCGGTAGAAGCCCGCGCCCAGGAACCACGGCTCGTTGCGATGTTCCTCCATCATCTCGATCACGGCGCTCGCCACCAGGTAGTCGGTGTGCAACTCGTCTTTCGAACTGGAGGCGTGATAGCAGACGGCCGACCCGAGGCCGCGGTTTGGCGTATAGTTGGTGAGCAGCGGCTCTTCTTTGGTGTGGTCCACTCCGGCGGGGTTGACGAACTTGTTCCACGAGGGAGGATCGTCGAGGCCGCTGGTGCCGATCTGGGCGGGGACACCGTAATGATAGATCTTGCCGGCGCGCGCGGCGAAGTAGCCGTTCTTCTGGAAAAGCTGCGGCAGGGTGACGACGTCCGGCACCGTCGAGCGGAAGTGCTTTTGCAGGTCATGGACGCCGGTCACATCCGGCGCCAGTCCGGTCATCAGCGAAGTGCGCGAGGGGCTGCACAGGGGAAACTGGCAGTAGGCGCGGTCGAAGCGCACGCCGCGCGCGGCGATGCGGTCGATGTTGGGAGTGCGCACGATCGAGTGCCCATACGCGCTCAGGCAATTGTTCAGATCGTCGGAGGCGATGAACAGGACGTTGCGTTTGCGTCCGGCGGGAGCGGCCGCGGCGGACAGGGCCGCGGCTCCCGAGTAGAGAAAAGACCTGCGGGTCAGGTTCGGCATCGCTCCTCATTTTATCCCGCCGAAGCCTTAGAATAGGGGATCACCATGAAACCAGTCGTCCTTGCGCTTGTAGGGTTCGCGTTCGCGGCGGCGGGCGCCACCACGCCCGATCAGTTCTTCGGGTTCCGGCTCGGCGCCGACCGAAAGATCGCGCGCTGGGATCGGATCGTCGAGTACTACCGCGTGCTCGAGAAAGAAAGCGGCGGCAAGCTCAAGGTGGTGGACATGGGCCCCAGCACCATGGGCAACCCTTTCCTGCTGGTGATCGTCAGCGCGCCGCAGAACATGGCGAGACTCGACCGGCTGCGCGAGGTAAACGCCCGGATCAGCGACCCGCGCGGGCTGGAGGAAGCCGCGGTCCGCAAGCTGGTGGCCGAGGGCAGGGTGGTGGTGTGCCAGTCGATGAGCCTGCACGCCACCGAGATCGGCGGCACGCAGATGGCGCCTGAGCTCGCCTACGACCTGGTGACGCGCGCGGACGAGGAGACCCGGCGCATCCTGGAGAACGTCATCCTGCTCATGGTGCCGTCCTTCAATCCGGACGGCGCCATCATGGTGGCCGATTGGTATCAGAAAACGCTCGGGACGGAGTACGAGGGTGTGGGTCTGCCCTGGCTCTATCACAAGTACGCCGGGCACGATAACAACCGCGACGCATTTCAGGGCAACCTGGTCGAATCGCAGTACATGGCCAAGATCATGTTCCGCGACTGGGCGCCGCAAGCCTACGTCGACCACCATCACCAGGGGTCGTACGGCGCGCGCATCTACATCCCGCCGTATGCCGAACCCATACGCCCCATGGCCGACCCGCTGGTGTGGCGCGAGATGAGTTGGTACGGCGCCCACATGGCCTACAAGGAAGAGGAGGCGGGCAATTCCGGCGTGCTGAACATGGCCCAGTATTCCGGCTGGGGCCACTTCGGCTTCCACTGGATCACGCCGTTTCACAACATAGCCGGGATGCTGACCGAATCGGCCAGCGCGAAGCTGGCCACGCCCATCTACATTCATCCGGATCAACTGAAGGGCGAGACGCGCGGCCTGCCGGTGTACGAGGAGCAGACCACCTTCCCCAACCCCTGGCCGGGCGGCTGGTGGAGACTGCGGGACATCGTGGACCGCCAAAAGGTCTCGGCGTGGGCGCTGATGGACCTGGCGGCGCGCAACCGGGAAACGGTGCTGTGGAACGCCTATAACAAGGCGCGGCGGCAGACCGAGCGCGGCGCGCGGGGCAAACCCGCGGCCTACGTCATCCCCGCCGCGCAGCATGATCCGCTCACCGCGCGCAAGATGGTGAACAAGCTGCTGCTTCAGGGCATCGAAGTGCGGCAGGCGCCCGCGGCGTTCACCACCTCCGGCGGCATCACCTACCCCGCGGGGTCGTGGGTGGTCCCGCTGGCGCAGCCCAAGATGGGAGTCGCCCGCTACCTGCTCGGGCGCACCTTCTATCCGGATAACGAATGGACGCGGTCGCGCGACGGCTCTCCCATGCGTCCCTACGACATGGCCACCGACACCATGTTCGAGTTCATGGGCGTGCGGGTGGATCCCGTGGATGAGCCGGTGAAGGCGGAGTTGCGCAAACTTTCCGGACCCGCAGAGCCCGCCGGCGCCGTGCCGCCCGGCGCGGCGGTGTACGCGCTCGACGGCCGCCTGAACGACAGTTTTCGGGCTGTGAACCTGCTGCTTGCCAAGGGCATCAACGTGCGCCGGGTGGAGGGCACGGGCGACTTCGTGGTGAGCGCCAATCCCGCGCTGGCGGAAGTTGCGCGGCAGACCGGAGTGGATTTCCGGCCGCTGAAGACCGGGCCGCAATCGCGCGAGCTGAAGCGCCTGCGCGTGGGAATGTACCAGCGCTACCGGGGCGGCAATATCGACGAGGGTTGGACCCGCCTGCTGCTCGAACAATTCGGGTTCCCGTACGCGACCGTGATGGACGCCGAGATCAAGAAGGGCGGGCTCGGCGCGAAGTACGACGTGTTCATCCTGCCGGACGACTCGACGGCCGCCATCACCGGGGAACGGTCACAGGGCTCGCGGCGGACCGAGGCGTATCCCGAGGAGTATCGCAGCGGCATCGGCAACGAGGGCGTGAAGGCGCTGGAGGCGTTCGTAAAGGACGGCGGCGCCCTGATTGCACTCGGCCAGGCCAGCGGCTTCGCCATCGAGAAGTTCGGCCTGGGCGTGCGCAACGTGCTGACCGGCAGGAGCACGAAGGAGTTCTGGTGCCCGGGTTCCACGCTGAATGTCAAATTCGACAACGCGCACCCGCTGGCGTGGGGCATGCCGGCCGAGGGTCTGGGGCTGTATCTCGCCGGCAGTCCGGTTTTTGAGATCGCGCCTGGTGAGCACGGCGAACGGTACGAGACCGTGGCGCGCTTCGCCGGCGGCAACGTGCTTCAAAGCGGCTGGCTGATCGGCGAGAAGCTGATCGCAGGCAAGGCGGCCGTGGTGGTGGCGCAACACGGCAAGGGGCGCGTAGTGCTGTTCGGCATCCGGCCGCAGCACCGCGCCCAGACCCACGGCACGTACAAGCTGCTGTTCAACGCGCTGGTGCGATGATCAGATCTTCTTGGCTACGAACTCGCGCGGCGGCCGGTCCGAGCCTTCGCGCGTGCTCTTGAACTTGATCTCGCTTGCGGAGACGGCGCCCTCGTAGTTGATGACCATGGAGTTGCCCTGGAATTCCAGCTTCACTTTGAAGGTGATCTTGTCGCCGGTCACCTTGCCGTCGGTGATGCTGGTCTCCCCCATGGCGCTGCCGACAGTGCCGGTGAGCTTTTCCCCGTCGGCTTTGAAGGTGAACGTCATGTCGAAGGTGGCGCCGTCCCGGCCCGGCACGCTGGCCTTCCAGGAGCCGTTGACGTCAGCGGCGAGAACAACTCCGGCGGTAAGCGCCAGCAGACAGAGGCTGGTCAGGATGAGTTTCATGCGGTCAAGCATATAGGATTCCCCCAGCCGGCACAAGGCCGCTACCGGGGGGCGCGCAGGCGGGCCGTAATGCGCGCGAAGCGTTCGCCGAAGCGGCGCGCCTCATCGAGTTCCTTCCCGCTCACGCCGGGATCGGCCGAGCCCGTGGTGGCCTCGGGGCCGAGCGTGCCGAAACCTTCCGCATCCACGCCGCCCACCGCCACGAAGCGCATGGTCAGAAAGGCGGAGAGAATGGATAGCCGCGCCACGTCCTTGCCCATGGCGGCGCCGCCGCCGGAGCAGAATGCGCCCGCGGTGCGGTTGTCGCCCGTTGTTTTCGCTTGCCAGAGCGCGTTGCCAATGTCGTCGAGGAAGGCCTTGGCGGGCGCGGAAACATTGGACCAGTGCACGGGTGTGCCCACCACGATGCCGTCGTACCGCAAAACGTCGCCGGGCTTCACGTCGCCGATCTTGCTCAGTGTGACTTCCACGCCCGCGACCGACGCGGCCCCCTGGCGAACGGCTTCGGCCATCTTGGCCGTGTTGCCCGTGACCGAGTGATAGGCGACCAGGATGCGGGCCGGCGGCTGTGCGGCGGCCGCCGCGAGCGAAAGACATACCAGCAGGAACTTCATAACAGCATTATGCGACGGCGGCGTGGTGTAATAGCGAGGTGACCCGCAGAGATCTGTTCGCCGCGGCGCTCGCACCCGCCGTGCTGCGCGCCGCCGCGCGCAAACCGAATATCGTCTTTATCGTCGCCGACGATTTGGGCTACGGAGAACTCGGTTGCCAGGGCAACCCCGAGATCCCCACGCCGCATATCGACTCGCTGGCGCGCCAGGGCGTGCGCTTCACGCAGGGTTACGTGACCGCGCCCATGTGCGCCCCGTCCCGCGCCGGGTTCATGACGGGAAGGTTTCCCTCGCGTTTCGGCCATGAAGCCACTCCCATAGGCCGCCAGAACCTTCAGCCCCACCTTGGCTTGCCGCTCGCCGAAACGACCATGGCGAACTGCCTGAAGGCGGCGGGCTACGCCACCGGCATCTTCGGCAAGTGGCACCTGGGCGGTACGCCCGAGCTTCACCCGCAAAAGCGCGGCTTCGACGAGTTCTTCGGTTTCCTGCACGAAGGGCACTTCTACCTGCCGCCGCCCTACCGCGGCGGTACCACGCGCTTGCGCCCCAATGAGCCGCCCTACGACGATGTGAACTCCATCCTGCGCGGCGCCGAACCGGTGGTGGAAACCGAATATCTCACCCGCGCCTTCACGCGCGAGGCCCTGGCGTTTCTGGACCGCCACGCCCGCGAGCCGTTTTTCCTCTACCTGCCTTACAACGCCATCCACAGCCCCATGCAGGCGCTGACGGAAGATATGCGCCGCTTTCGCATCTCCGATGAGCATCGCGGCGTGTTCGCCGGGATGCTGGCGAGCCTCGATGACGGCGTCGGCGCCGTGCTGGCGCGCCTGCGCAAACTCGGGCTCGAAGAGAATACGCTGGTGTTCTTCATCAGTGATAACGGCGGCCCGACGGCTGAGCTGACCTCCTCGAACAAGCCGCTGCGCGGCGGGAAGGGACAGCTCTACGAAGGCGGCATCCGGGTGCCGTTCCTGATGCGGTGGAAGGGCGCGATCCCCGCGGGGCGCGTCTTCGAGCAGCTGGTGTGCTCCGTGGACCTCCTGCCGACGGCCGTGGCGGCGGCCGGCGGTTCGCTTCCCTCCGGACGCGTCATCGACGGTGTGAACCTGCTGCCGTTCCTCGCGGGCGCCGGCGGCGGCAGGCCGCACGAGCTGCTCTTCTGGCGGCACCAGAGAAGCTGCGCACTCCGGCGCGGCGACTGGAAGATCGTCATGCAGGGCGTGCGCCGGGAGCCCGCGACGGCGTGGCAGCTTTACGATCTGGCCGCGGATCCGGGCGAGACGCGCGACCTTGCCGGGCAGCGTCCCGCGCTGGTCGCGGCGCTCTCCGCCGAATACGACAGACTCAACGCACAGATGGCCGAGCCGCGGATGCCGCGGAACAATTAGCGTTTGCAGGTATACGAATTGGCTGGCTCGATACCCAAGTAGGTAAACAGGTAAGGCGGCCCGGCCGGGGAGTGGTGCGTGATTGGCGAAATCGGCCGGCCGCCCCTTCGCTGTCCCTGTGTGACAATGCGATTGACATGTTGAAAGGCGTAGCCGTCGGCGCGGGCTATTTTTCGCGCTTCCAATACGAAGCCTGGACGCGCATACCCGAAGTCGAGATTGCGGCGATTTCGAGCCGCACCGAGAGCAAGGCGCGCGCCATGATGGCGGCATACGGCATTCCGCGCTTTTATGCGGATTGGAGGGAGATGATCGACCGCGAGCGGCCGGACTTCGTCGACGTGATCACGCCTCCGGAAACGCACGAGGAGATCTGCCGCTACGCCGCAGCGCGCGGCGTTCACATTGTGTGCCAGAAGCCGCTCGCCCCCGCGTTTGAGACCAGCCGCGCCATTGTGGAAGCCGCGCGGGCCGCGGGTGTGCGCTTCATGGTGCACGAGAACTGGCGGTGGCAGCCCTGGTATCGCAAGATCAAGGAAATCCAGCGGGCGGGCGACATCGGCGAATTCACGCACGCCACGTTTCTGATGCGCATGGGCGACGGCTGGGGCGAGAACGCCTACCTCGACCGCCAGCCTTTCTTCCGGCATTATCCGCGCCTGCTGGTTTATGAGACCGGAGTCCACTTCATCGACATGTTCCGTTTTCTGCTGGGGGAAGTGATCCAGGTGTACGCCAGTCTGCGGCGGCTGAACCCGGTGATCGCGGGCGAGGATGCCGGGCAGGTGTTTTTCAAATTTGCCGGAGGGGCCACGGCCATCTGGGACGCGAACCGGTACAACGAAACCGAATCGCCCTCGCCGCGCTTCACCTTCGGCGAGTTGCGCATCGACGGGACGGGCGGACACCTTGCCATGGACGCCGCCTCGAACATCCGCATGAAACCGCTGGGAGCGCCCGCGCGCGAGGTCGATTACGCGCGCGCCAACGTCAACTTCGCAGGCGACTGCGTTTATTTCACCCAGCGCCACTTCGTGGACTCGATGCTCTCCGGGAGCGAGTTCGAATCGCACGGCGGCGACTACCTGAAGACACTGCGGGTGGCCGACGCCGTGTACGAGTCCGCCGCAACCGGACGGGCCGTGCGGCTGGCCTAGAACAACAGCTTGATCGCCAGGGTGACCTGCCGCTGCCCGTGTCCGCTCTCGGCTGTGACGGTGCCGAACGCGCTGCTGGCCGGGCTGGTGTTGGGCGGAGAGAACTGCGGGTGGTTCATGGCGTTGAAGCTCTCCACCCGGAACTGGAGTTTGAAGCGCTCCGTGATGCGGAAGTACTTGAAGATCGACATGTCGAAGTTGTTGATCCCGTCCGCGCGTATGCCGTTGAAGCGCGAGGGCAGCTTGCGGATATTGCTTCCCAACTGGCGGGAAGCGCTGCGTTCGAAGCCGGCGTCCACATTGAACCAGCGTTCCACGGAACGCGCGCCCACCGGCAGCGGCACCTTCTTCAGGTCTCCGAAGAAAATCGCATTGCCGAAGCCCAGCGCCTCGCCGCTCTGCCCTTCGTAAGTGCCCTGCAACTGCCAGCCTCCGAGAAGGCCGTCCCACAACCCGCGGATGCCGCCGAACAGGCGCTTGCCGCGGCCGAACGGCAGCTCATAGATGCCGCTGACCGAGACGCGGTGCGGGAAATCCTGGTCGGAGACGACGCGCTCCAGCGCGGGGTCCGAATCGTTCAGATAGCCGATGGCCTGCATCAGCTTCGACCATGTCCAGCTCGATTGGAAGGTGAAGCCGCTTTCGAACCGGCGCTCCACGTGCAGTTGCAGCGAGTGGTACCACGAGTATCCGTCACTGGTATCGAAGGCGATGCCGCCGAAATGCGGATAGGGCTTCAGCAGTTGCGACCGGCTGGTGCGCACGCCGGAGAGCCCGGACCCGGCGAAATCGGGAATGCCGGCGAACGGGTTGGGCACCTGTGCGCCTAGCCAATCGATGGTGGCCTGGTCGCGTGTGGGGGAGGTGGAAAGATACCGGGCCGGCGTGGGGTTCCACTCGCGCGAGACCGCCAGCTTGGTTCCGCGGTTGCCTACGTACGCCGTTTGCAGCAGGATTCTGCCGGGCAGCTCGCGCTGCACGGAAAACGACCAGCGCTGCATGTAGGGATTCAGCAGGTCCTGGTCGAAAGCGGAGACGCCGCGGCCCAGGAAAGTGCGCAATCCGGCGGAGGCGCCGGCGGGCACGAGTACTCCTTCGGGGAACGGATCGGCGAGCGTGGCGCGGAAGCTAAGCCCGTTATCCAGGCTGGGAATCAGGCTGGTGGGCTGGTTGAAGCCGCCCTGGTTCACGTCAGTGCGATCCACGCCGCTGACGTCGAAGAAGATGCCGTACCCCGCGCGCAGCACGGTCTTGGGCGTGAGCTGGTAGGCGAGCGAAACGCGCGGCGCGAAGTTGTTGCGGTCGCCCCGCCACAGGCCGCGCGGCTGTCCGCCTACTCCCACGAAGGTGAGTCCGCCCATGGTACGGAAAGCGGAGACGGGCACCTCGGGGATCGGCGCGGCCGCGTAGTTGGCCTGCGCCTGCGCCTGGATTGGGCTGGGCTGCCTGAAATCGAAGGCGCGGATGGAACGGTTGAAGCGCTCCGTGGTCGGTCCTTCGTATTCGTAGCGCAGGCCCAGGTTAACGGTCAGCTTGCGCGTGAGCCGCCAGTCATCCTGCACGAAGAACGAGGTGAACGTGGACTGCTCGGCGCGCGATGCGTTGTTGCTGATCGTGCCTCCGGTTGGAATGCCCAGCAGGAACGACGCGAAACCCTGCCCGATGGGCGCGGCGGGAGAATTCTCCATGGGACCACGGGTCCAGCCGTTGCCGAATTCCAGCCGCGGCGCGACGTTGCCGAAATTGTAGCCGTTCTCACGCATCAGGCGATACTCCGCGCCCAGCCGCAGGCTGTGGTTGCCCAACAGGCGCGTCACCGTCCCGGAGAAGGTCTGGTAGTACACCGTGCGGGTGTTGCCGCCGGCGTTGCCCAGGTTGGTGAACGCGCCGCCGTCCACCACGATCTGCGGAAAGGCGAAGCCGGCTGCGCCCACTTTGCGCGTAATCTCATCCACCAGGCCGCGGCTGAAGCCCAGCGTGGTCAAATCGAAGCCGTCGCTGTAGCGTCCCACGCGCGGATTCTCGTAAGTGAGCCCGTACCGCAGGTTCACCAGGAACTGCGGGTTCACCACGTAAACGTCATCGAGCACCAGGCCGTAAGCGGTCCGGTCCGTGATGTCGCCGAAGGCGAGCGTCGGCATGTTCTGCTGGGTATTGTCGTACTGCACCTGGTTGATCCGGCCGAAAAGGCGATGTTTCTCGGAGATGTTGTGGTCGATACGGCCGAGGAAGGCGCGGTAATCGCGGTTGGGGGGCGCGATGCGGTAGAGGTTTTGCCGCCCGTCGGCGGTGCCCGCCTGGTTGGGCTCCGACCAGAACGGGATCATCTTTTGCGCAATGGGATTGATGCGGCTGGAGGGCACGATGTTGCCCGGCAGCGGCAGCCGCGAAAAGTGGCCGCCCGGGGCGGCGGCGATCGTGGCCGGGTCGTAGATCTGGTACTGCGATCCGAGGCGCAGCAATGCGGAGAAATCGCCGCGGCGCTGCTCTGCGGTGGGTACGGTTCCGGTGAAGGTGGTCATGCGCCGCACGTACATGCCCTCATAGCCGAAGCTCCAGAAAGAACGGTTGTGGCCGTCATACAGCTTGGGCAGCACGAGCGGTCCGGTGAAGGTGTCGCCCCACCGCTGATGCAGCCAGCCCGGATTGGCCTGCTTGCGCTTTTCCTCCGTCACCGGGCCGGTGCTCGGGTCGTATAGCCAGCGGCTGGAAAACCAGGGCACCGACCTTACGCGCGAATCATGGTAGTAGCTGGTGCCGTGAAAACGGTTGGCGCCCGACTTGATGCTCACATTGACCACCGCGCCGGCGGCGTGGCCGAGGCTGGCGTCGAAGGTGGCGGTGTGGATCTTGAATTCCTGGACCAGGTCCTGCATGGGTGAGAACGATTCGCTGCGCTCCACCATGTTGGGCGCGCCGTCCATCATGACCTCGCTCGAGCCGCTGCGCGTGCCTGCCACCGCGACGCGCCCGGTGGAGTTGCTTTGGTCGAACGGGTTGCCGGCATCGTGTCCGCCACTCGTACTCGCCAACCCCGGGGTGAGCCGCGAGAGCAGCGAGACGCCGCCGCCCACGGTCGGCAAATCCGAGAGGCGGCGCGTGTCCATGACCATGCCGAGCGACGCGCTGGAGGTGTCCAGCAGCGGAGTCTCCCCCTGTACAACCACGGTCTCCGCCACCTCGCCCACTTCGAGCGCGAGATCGAGCGCCAGCCGGTCGTTCACGCGCAACTCGATGCCGTCGCGCACCGCCTTCTTAAATCCCTGCAACTCCGCGGTGACGCGGTACGTGCCCGGTATCAGGAAAGGGAACTCGTAGTTGCCTTCCGGGTTGGTCGCCGAAGCGGAGGAAACGTTGGTCTGGGTGTTGGTCACCTGCACCTTGGCGCCGGAGACGACCGCGCCGCTGGGATCCATCACGCGTCCCAGAATCGTGCCGCGCGATTCTTGCGCCCGCGCGAAGGGAAGGAACGCAAGAGCCACTATCGCCACCCGCGCTCCACGTAGTACTGCGCTATGTATATTCTTCATAAGGTTCACCTTGAATTGTAGGACCGCCACCAATATTCTGCATCGCGCCTGGAGAATGCGGTACGACCGCTAAGCAGCGTACGCGCTGAGCCGCGGCCGTAGCGACGGTATATCACCATAGTATCCGGCCTTGCGCCTGAAGGAAGGGGTTATGAGTAAGGGTCTGGGAGGTGACCGCCCCGAAGTTGATGGAGTATGGGATCGCGTCCGGAGCGGCGAGTTGGGAACGGTTTTGCGGGTTCGGCGTAGCGGGCCGGCCAGCCCCCACTTCCATGTCGCGTATCCAACGACAGTCCTGCACCCAAGGACTTTCGTTCTCTTCGAGGATGCCGTAGGATATCATCTAGCTGCCACATCGGATGCGAAAAGGAGGGTATCGCGATGACCGTGGCTACTCGCGGCAAGAGGGGAGACGATCCGGGTGCGCGTAGCCTGGAGCGCCTTCTGCGCACGGCGCTGGTTTCCATTCTCGGGTTTTTCGTTCTTTACTTCCTGATCCTGTTCGTGCTCACGCGCTGAGGCCTTCGCCACCGGCGCGCGGTTGCGCTAAGGTGGGGAGTCATGAAGCCTGCATTCCGGAAGACGGCGGCCCTGTTCGGCGCCGCGATGCTTTTTGTGTCCGCGCTGTCCGCGCAGACGCCGGACCCCGCCCGCGAGCGGCGGCTCCAATGGTGGCGGGAAGCCCGTTTCGGCATGTTCATCCATTGGGGACTCTACGCCGTGCCCGCGGGCGAGTGGAAAGGCAAGCCCATCGCTGGAATCGGCGAGTGGATCATGAACCGCGCCCGCATACCCGTCGCGGAGTACGAACAGCTCGCCAGACAGTTCAACCCCGTCAAGTTCAATGCGGAGGAGTGGGTGCAGCTCGCCAGAGACGCGGGCATGAAGTACCTGGTGATCACCAGCAAGCACCACGACGGCTTCGCCATGTACGGCTCCAAGGTCAGCAGGTACAACATCGTGGATGCCACTCCGTTCCGCCGCGATCCCATGAAGGAACTCGCGGCCGCCTGCCGGAAGGCGGGCATCAGGCTGTGCTTCTACTACTCGCACGCGCAGGACTGGCACGAGCGCGACGGCGCGGGCAACAACTGGGATTTCCCGCCCAACGAGCAGAAGAATTTCGCCAAGTACTACGAGGAGAAAGCCAAGCCGCAGGTGCGCGAGCTGCTGACGCAGTACGGCCCCATCGGGCTGATCTGGTTCGATACGCCGCAACTGGTCACGAAGGAACAGGCCGTGGATATCGCCGCGCTGGTGCATAAGTTGCAACCCGAGTGCATCGTGAGCGGGCGCGTGGGCCACGACGCAGGCGATTACGATTCGGCCGGCGACAACCAGATCACCGTGGGCGTGGTGAAGCGCGACTGGGAGACCCCCGTCACCATGAATGACACCTGGGGCTTCAAGAAGGACGACCATAACTGGAAGTCCGTGCCCGTGCTCATCAAACAGCTTGTCCGCATCGCCAGCCGCGGCGGCAATTACTTGCTGAACGTCGGGCCCACCGCCGAAGGCGTCATCCCGCAGCCCAGCGTGGAGCGGCTCCGCGCCGTCGGGAAGTGGATCCGCGTGAACAGCGAGGCCATCAACGGGACCAGCCCGAGCCCGTTCCCTTACAACCAGGACTGGGGCCTGATCACCGTCAAACCCGGCAAGCTCTACCTGCACGTGTTCGAGTGGCCCGGCAGCAAGCTCTCGGTTTACGGAATCAGGAACAAGGTGCGGCGAGCCTATCTGCTGGCCGATGCCGCGCGCAAGCCGCTCGGGGTCAAACAAGCCAGCGATGCGAAGCTCGAATTCCACTCAGCCGAGATACGCCTGCCCGCCGCCGCGCCGGATCCGAACGATTCGGTGATCGTGATGGAGATTGCCGGCGCCCCGGACGTGGTTACCGCAATTACGCAGCAACCCGGCGGCGCCATTACGCTGGACGCCTACCTGGCCGCCATGCATAAGGGCCAGGGCTCCACTCTGGCCATAGACCGGCGCGGCGTATTGTCGGGATGGACCGATGCGAAAGACTGGCTGAGCTGGGATTTCAAGGTGTTCCGGCCCGGCGCTTTCGACATCGTGGCCGTCACCGCTCCGCCAGCGCGCGGCGCCGAATGGGACGGGGGCCACCGGCTCGCCATCCACCTCGCCGGAAAATCGGTTCAGGCCGTCATGAGCCGCGACGGAGAACAGGTGGACCCGAGCAATCCCCACACCAAGTACGTGGTCTCCAGACTCGGCCGGATTGCTATCGACAAGCCCGGCGACTGCCGCTTGGAACTCAGGCCGGAAAGTCTCCAGACGGCGCGGCGCGGAGGACTCACCCTGGCGTACATCAAGCTGGCGCCCGCCAACTAGACCCGGAACCACCACAATAACGTGGTTAATTGCGGCAATTTCGGATCTGGTATAAGCTTAGCAAAACGTGGACGGAGTCTTACCGTGAACAACCACTTACGTGTGTTTGCCTGCGTGGCAATTCTGCTTCTGGCCGTCGCCCCGGCGCCGGCCCAATCCATCTACGGTTCCTTGAGCGGGAAGGTGCTGGACCCGAGCGGCGCCGTGATTCCCAAGGCCACCGTCAGCATCAAGAACATGGAGACCGGCTTGGTGCGCAACGTGGAAACCGACGGCACCGGCTTCTACCGGGCTGCCTCCCTGAACGTGGGCAAGTACCAGGTGGAGTATTCCGCGGCCGGATTCGAAAAGCTGGTGCGCGGACCGATCGTGGTGGATGCGGCCGTGGACCGCAGCGTGGAGGTCACCCTCAAACCGGGAGCCACCCAGGAAGTCGTCACGGTCATCGAGCAGGCGCCGCTGATCGAATCCACCCAGGCGCAGATCAGCAAGGGCGTCGAGACCTACCGGATTTTAGAGCTTCCGGGCCTGAATACCCTGAACGGTCTCGCGCTGCTGCAACCGGGGGCGGTCAACAATCAGAACAGCCGGCCGGGCTCCGGGTTCGCGGTGAACGGCGGACGCACGCGTTCCAACAACTTCACCATCGACGGCGCCAACAACAACGACCAGTCGCTCTCCATTCCACGCCAGAACCTCCCGCCTGAGCACATCGCGCAGTTCCGCATGATCACCAACAATTTCTCCGCGGAATACGGGCGCAACTCGGGATCGTTCATCAACCAGATCACGAAATCCGGATCGAACGACTTTCACGGCATCGCCCGGTGGACGTGGCAGGGAAACGGTCTGGACTCGTTGAGCACCGCCCAGGAGCGCAGCTACAATTCGTGGCGTTCGCGCGGTGCGGCCGATAAGGAAGCTCTGCGGAAATCCCGCCAGGTGGAGGTGGACAACCTCGGGCTGGTGAGCGTGGGCGGGCCCATCAAGAAGGACCACAGCTTCTTCTACATCGGTTACGACCGGGAGTGGTACCGGACCTCGGCGGTGCCCACGCAGATCGGCATCTCGCCGCAGGGCGCCGATGCGCTCAGGGCGAATGCCAACCTATGGGCGCCCGGAACGCTCGATTACCTGCTGAAGACGTTCCTGGTGGCCAACGACCCGACCTCGCGCGGCAATATCAACGTCAGCGCCGGAGGCAAAGTCATCCCCGTGCCGCTGCAACAGATCAACCGGGCGATCGGCGGCGCGCTGCCCTACGGCACCAGTTACTGGCGCTGGATGGCGAAGACGGACCACAAGATCACGGACCGCGATAACGTCTCCGTGCGCTACCTCATCGACGACTATCTCAACCCCGGTTCTCCGACCGCCATCCCGGGGAACGAGATCGGCACGGCCTACCGGAACCAGTCGGCCACCGTCAACGACGTGCACGTTTTCGGGGCGACCACGGTAAACGAGACGCGCGCCACCTTCGCCCGGCGCGCCTTTCACTACCCCGAGAACCTGCCTCCCTACCTGGAGATCGGCGGGTTCACCTATGTCGGCAATTACAATTATCCGCAGTTCCGCGTGGATAACCTGTGGGAGTTTACCGACAGCCTTTCGTTCATCCGCGGACGGCACAGTTTCCGCGCCGGGGGCAACCTGCTGCGTTACCAGTTGAACTCGTTCTTTGCGCCCAACTACAACGGCTACATCCGGTATCCGTCTTTGACGGACTTCCTGCTGGACACCAACGCCATGTACCAGCGTTACGCCGGTGAAGGCATGCTGCCCGCCCGGACCACCGAATTGGGCGTGTATTTTCAGGATGATTTCCGCGCCCTGCCGAGCCTGACGCTGAACATGGGCATCCGGTACGAGTACACCGGCGCGCCGTTCGGGTACTTTTCCGAGAACAAGCCGGACATAAACAACTTCGGCCCGCGCTTCGGGTTCGCCTGGAACCCGCGCGCATCCGGCGGACTGCTGGGCACGCTGCTCGGCGGCGGCAAGACCTCGGTGCGCGGCGGCTATTCGCTGGCCTACGACCAGGTCTTCCAGAACATCCTGCTGAACGTGGCCAGAAACTATCCCCGCGGCGTCACCATCACGGAGAGCCCGGTCAGCGGCAGGCGCATGTGGGACCCGGCCGCGCGCCCGCCGGCGCCGAAGCCGGATGCCTACGTCGCCCAGGGCAACGACCCCAAGATGCTGCCGCAGCGGCTCTTTATGCCCAACACGCGCATCACGCAGCCCTACGGACAGCAATACTCGCTGGGCATCGAACGCCAGTTCCTGGAGAACTGGGCGTTCAAGGTGTTCTACGTGGGCACGCGCGGCATCAAGCTGGTGCGCGAGGTGGAGACCAACGTGGGTTTCAACATCACCGCGCTGAACGCGAGTCCCGCCACCTACCA
Source organism: Bryobacteraceae bacterium (assembly GCA_041946965.1). Classification (GTDB taxonomy): domain Bacteria; phylum Acidobacteriota; class Terriglobia; order Bryobacterales; family Bryobacteraceae; genus JBHGBM01. Next base: position 1,640 of record JBHGBM010000023.1, on the reverse strand, counting down.
GTCGATTTTGCCTTCGCTGCTTCCGATTAAGAATGCCGCGGGCGCCATCACGGGGTACCGCCGCGACCCGACCCGCGCCTCCGTGCTGGTGGCGGGCGGCCTGGCGCAGTCCACGTATCACTCGCTTCAGGTCACGCTGGAGAAACGCTTCAGCAAGAACCTGCAATTCGAGGTCAACTACACATACAGCTCGTTTATCAACGACAGCGACGACATCCTCGGCGGGCAGACGAACAGCACGCTGCCCTCGGTGCCGTTCAACTTCCGTCTGGACCGCGGCCGCTCCGGCCTGGACCAGCCGCACCGCCTGGTGGCCAACTACGTCTACGAGTTCCCGAACCCGTTCCGCAACCGCGTGCTGACGCGCGTGCTCGGCGGATGGGAAATCTCCGGGATCACCACCGTCGCGTCCGGAACGCCCTTCACCATCCTGAACTCGGATAACGCGCTCGGCATCCTGCCCGGCGCGGTTTCCACGGTGGAGCTTTCGCAGCGCGCCATCGTCAATCTAAACGGCACGCGTCCCATGCCCACCTCGGCGGGCGTGGCCAGCCCGTACTTCGTGCACAACCCCTCGAACACCGGAATCATCGGCACCGCGGGACGCAACACGGAACGCACCGGCGGCCTGACCAACTTCAACGCCGCGCTGGTCAAGAACATCCGCACCTTCTCGGAAGCGCAGAAGCTGCAAATCCGCTGGGAGGTGACCAACGCGCTCATGCACCGGAATTTCACGGTGATCCCGACCAATACGGTGACGCGGGATACCGACACGTTCCGGTTCCTCAACCTGGGACAGACCACGGTGAGCGGCCGGACCATGATCTTCGGTTTGCGGTACCTGTTCTAAGAAGAAAAGCCACGGATGCACACGGATGGATACCCATAAAGCAAGAGATCTATCCGTGTGTCTCTTCGGCCGTAAACTTAAACCGCTTTGATGGCCCGCTCGAAGCCGGGGAGCGAACGCTCGATGGTTTCGAGCGGAATCGTCAGCGAAAGCCGGAAATAGCCGGAGCGCCCGAAGCCCGCGCCCGGCACGGCCAGAATTCCCTCGTTCTGAAGGCGGCGGATGAAGGCCATATCGTCAGGGATGGGACTCTTCGGGAAGACGTAGAATGTCCCCGCCGGCTTGGGCGCGTCGTAGCCGAAGCTGCTCAGAGCCTCGCAAATGATGTCCCGCTTCCGCTGGTATCCGCTCACGTCCACGGTGCGGTCGGCGGTCTCCGCGATGATGTTCTGCCAGATGGCCGGCGCGTTGATGTAGCCGAGAATGCGGTTGGTGAAGGTACAGGCGTTGCGCAGTGCGTCCCACTCGGCCACGCGCGGCGAGATGGCCAGGTACCCGATGCGCTCGCCGGAAATCGCCATCGACTTTGACCAGGAATGCGCCGTCGCCGTGCGCCGCACGATCGCCGCGGTTTCGGGCGCCTTCAAACCGTCGAACACCAGCGGCTTGTAAGGCTCGTCGCTGATCACCATGACATCCTCGGGCAGCGCGGCGTCAAGCTCCGCGAGCAGCTCCGCCGGGTATACGGCGCCGGTCGGGTTGTTGGGTGAATTCAGAATGATGGCCTTGGTGCGCGGCGTGATGGCCGCGGCGATGCGCGAGACCACCGGCTGGAAATCGTCGCCCG
>JBHGBM010000022.1:0-103682 GCA_041946965.1 Bryobacteraceae bacterium | reverse complement strand
GGCAGCGACTGCGGCATCGCCAACATCAACATCGGCACCAGCGGCGCGGAGATCGGCGGGGCCTTCGGGGGCGAGAAAGAGACCGGCGGCGGGCGCGAATCCGGCAGCGACGCCTGGAAGGGCTACATGCGCCGGCAAACCACCACCATCAACTGGTCGGCCGATCTGCCGCTGGCGCAGGGGATCGAGTTCCAGCTATGACCGCTGCCCCGGCGCCCTCCCTACGGCCGCGCCGCCGCTGGTGGCTGGCGCCTGCCGCCGCGGCCGGACTCGCGGCGCTGGCGCTGGGCTGGCTGCCCACCTTCGGCAAGATCTACCGCGGATCGAACGATTTTCTGGCCTTCTATGCGGGGGCGCGCCTGGTGGGCACGCCGGACCTGTACGATGCCGAGGCCGCGCGCGAAATCCAGGCCTCCGCATCCGGCATGACCGGCAACGCGCTGCGCTTCATCCGGCTTCCGTTCTTCGCCGCCGGCCTGTGGCCGCTCGGTACGCTGCCGTACCCATACGCCTACTGGATCTTTCAGGGGCTCTCGCTGGCGGCGCTGGCGGCCTTCCTGCTGCTGTGGCCCGGAGACCGGGCCGCGGCCGCGGTCCTGTGCTGCTGGTCCGTGCCGCTCTCCATGAATCTGGCCAGCGGGCAGGACGTTACGTTCCTGTTGCTGTGGCTCGCGCTCGCGCTGAGGTTTCACGGCAAACATCCGGCGGCGGCGGGGGCCTTGCTGGCCCTGTGCGCGGCGAAGTTTCACCTTTTCTTTGGCCTGCCGCTGCTGCTCCTCGCGCAGCGCCGCTGGCGCATGACGGCTGGCTTTGCCGCCGCGGGCGCGGCGCTCGCAGCGGTTTCGTTCGCCGTCTCCGGCCCGCACTGGCCCGCGCAGTTCCTGGCGGCCGTAACCGCGCCTTCCATCAATCCCGGCGTCAAAGCCATGCCCAACCTGAACGGCCTGCTCGCGGGCGCCCCCGCCGCGCCCGCGCTGGAAATCGCGCTGGCGGCCTTAACGCTCGGGTTGGTGTGGCGGGCGGCCCGGCGCCGCGAGTTCGGCCTGGCGATGGCCGCCGCGCTTGCGGGCGGCATCCTGGTGAGCCACCACGCCTATCCCACCGACTGCGCGCTGCTCATCCCTGCCGGTCTTCTGGTGCTCGATCACGCGCGGCAGGCATGGCTCAAGTGGTTGCTGGTGGTCCTTCTGGCGCCGTTCGCGTACTTCTTCCTGCTGGCGCAGATACACATCGGGGCCGCCGCCGTTCCGCTCTCGCTCGCCGCCCTGGTGTACGGCCTCGCGCACGAGGGAGCGGACGCGAGGAACTAAATCGTCATCGCCAGGAAGCCGCCGTCCACCCGAAGCAGCGACCCGGTGACGAACGAGGCCGCCTTCGGTGATGCCAGATAAACCACCGCGCCTACCAGCTCGCACGGTTCGCCGAAGCGCTTCATGGGGGTGTGGTTCATGATGCTGGCGGTGCGCTCCGCGGTCAGCAGCTTGCGGTTCTGCTCGGCGGGGAAGAAACCCGGAATGATGGCGTTCACCCGCACGTTGTGCGGGGCCAGTTCGCGCGCCAGGAACTGGGTGATCTGGTTGACGCCGGCCTTGGAAACGGCGTACGTGAACACCTTCGAAAGCGGCGGGCCGGAGGAAGCCGAGGAAATGTTGATGATCGAGCCGCCTTTGCCGGCGTCCACCATGGCCTTGCCGAACACTTGGCAGGCCAGGAAGACGCTGGTCAGGTCGATGTTGAGGATGCGGTGCCACTCCTCCTCGCTGATCTCGAAGAAGGGCGTGCCGGAGTTGATGCCGGCGGCATTCAGGAGAATGCTCGTGGAGCCCAGCTCGGATTCGATGCGCGCGCGGGCGGCTTCCAGGTCCTGCTTGCTGGTCGCATCGCAGCCGATCCCGATGGCTTTGCGCCCCGCGGCGCGGATGGAGGCGGCGCGAGCCTCGGCGGCGGCCGCGTTCAGATCGAGGATGGCAACGTCGGCGCCGGCCGCGGCCAACCCGGTGGCCATTTCACCCGCCAGAACACCGCCCCCGCCGATCACGGCCGCAACCTGGCCGTTCAAAGAGAACATTCCGTTTTCTGCCATAAGCCCGATGGTAGCTCATTTCTACGCTATGATATGCGCCTGTGAGGACCTGTCTGGCGGCCCTGCTCTGGCTGGCCGCGGCGCAGGCGGCCGAGGTGCGCGGCACGGTGAAAGACGCGCGCGGCGGCGAGCCTCTGGCGCGGGTGCGGGTGCAACTCGCCGGTTCCCCCTATCAGACCGTCACCGACGCGCAGGGGCGCTTCACGCTCGCGCCGGCGGCGGGCGAGTACGTGCTGCACGTCTCCACGGTCGGCTACCGGCTCCTCACCGCGGCGTTCACCATCGCCGAGGGAGAGGCCAAGGAGTTCGAAGTCTCCTTAATGCCGGAGACCTTCCGGCACAGCGAGTCCGTGGAGGTGCGGGAAGGGCCGTTCGATCTTCTCCGCCAGGACAGCCCGACGCAGCTTTCGCTCTCGGGCGCCGAAGCCAAGAACCTGGCCAGCGTGCTGGCCGACGATCCGCTGCGCGCCGTGCAGAGCATGCCGGGCGTGACCTCCAACGACGATTTCGACGCGCGCTTCTCGCTGCGCGGCGCGAGCTACGATCGGGTGGGCCTGTACCTGGACGGCGTCCTGCTGCATTCGCCCTTTCACACCGTGGACACCGGCGCGGGGACGGGGTCGCTCTCGGCCTTCAACGGCGACCTGCTCGAGGACCTGGACCTGCATACGGGAGCGTTTCCCTCGCGCTTCGCCGACCGCACCGCGGGCGCGGTGGAGGCTCACACCCGCGAGGGCAGCCGCCGGGCGCCGGGATTCCGCGCCACCGCCAGTTTCTCCAATGCGGGCCTATCGGCCGAAGGACCCCTCGCGGGCGGGCGCGGGTCGTGGATCCTCAGCGCGCGCAAGAGCTACCTGCAATACCTGATCGGCCGTACCAGCACCGATCCCTCGATCGCCTTCGGGTTCACCGACGGCCAGGGGCGGATTTCCTACGACCCGGCGCCGGGCCACCACCTCAGCTTGGCCTTCATCGAGGGGTACGCGGACCTCGACCGCTCCTCGCACCAGGAGAAACTGGGGGCCAACTCCATCATGACGGCGGGCCACCACGTCACGCTGGGCAACCTGGGCTGGCGCTGGACGCCGCACCAGAAGCTGATGCTCACCAACCGGCTGGCGTATCTGCGGGAGCGGTTTGAAACGGCCAACCGGCAGCAGCTCGCCTTGGGGGCGGGCTATTACGGCGAGTGGGTGTGGAATAGCGCGGCGGCGTGGAGCTGGAACGCGCGGGCGCCGATCGAGGCGGGATTTTCGCTGCGCCGGCTTCGCGACAACGGCTTCCGCAACCAGTACCAGTTCAATCCGCTGGTGGTCCGCATCCTGGACCGCTTCGGCGCCAGCGCGCTGCGCACCGGCGGCTACGCGCAGCAAAGCTGGAACGCCTGGAGCGGCCGGCTGCACGGTGCGTTTGGCGGGCGTTGGGACCGGCACTCGGCGAATGCCGCCGCAACCGTCTCGCCGCAAGCCTCGCTCGGGCTGGTGCTGGGCGCCACGCGGTTCCAGTTCGGCTGGGGGCACTACGCGCAGTTCCCCGAGCTGAGCGTTCTCTACTCCCGCTTCGGCAGCCGCGCGCTGCTGCCGGAGCGCAGCGTCCACCTGGTGGCGGGCATCGAACAGCGGATCGGGGAGCGCACGCGCGTGCGGGCGCAGTTCTACCAGCGGCAGGACCGCGACCTGCTCTCTCAGCCGTGGTATGAGCCGCGCATCCTGAACGGGCGGATTTTCAACACGCCGGCCGCCGCCCCCTGGGCGAACTCGCAGCGCGGCTATGCGCGCGGGTTTGAGATCTTCCTACAGCGGCGCAGCGCCAACCGGCTCACCGGCTGGATCTCCTACGCCTACGGGCGGGCACGCTTGCGCGATGGCCTGCTCGGCATCGCGTTTCCCGCCGATTTCGACCAGCGCCACACCATCAGCGTGTACGGCAGCTACCGCGTGCGCTCTTCGGTGAACGTCAGCGCGAAGTGGATGTACGGGAGCGGGTTCCCCATCCCGGGTTTTCTCCGCCAGGAGGGTGCGCGTTACTTCCTGGCGCCCGAGCGCAACATGCTGCGGCTGGGACCGTACCACCGCACCGATGTGCGCGTGAACAAGTCCTGGGCGTACGACCGCTGGAAGCTCACTCTATACGGTGAAGTGGTCAACGTGGCGAACCGGCGCAACTTCCGGTTCGACAGCTTCAACGGCTACAACACCCGCACCGGCCAGGCGAACATCACACTCGACCGCATGTTCCCGGTTCTGCCCTCGGTGGGGCTGGCGTTCGAAAGGTAGCCGGCGCCGTCACTCCAGGACGATCTCCGCCACCCGGTTCGGAATGCCCGCGCGCGATCCCTCCAGGTTGCACATCCACGCCAGCGCGAAGCGGCGCTCGGGTATCAGCCACAGCATGGTGGCCACCCTCGCCTGGCCTCCGCCGTGGGATACCAGCTTAAGCGTCTTCCATTGGCCGATGCTCCAGCCGAGGCCGTAGCCGGCGCCCTTGCCTTCGCGCGTCCGGGACTCGGTCCACATCTTCGCCAGCGTATCCTCGCGGAGGAGCGCGCCGCTTTGAAGCGCGATGCCGAAGCGCGCCAGGTCCGCGGCGGTCGAGCACAGCCCCCCGCCGGGGATCTTCCCGCTGGTATCCGCCAGCGGCGAGTTCTGAAGCACGCCCCCGGCTTTACGGTAGCCCTGCGCGCGGTTCGGAATGATGTCGTGCACGCTGTCGTCCCGCATGGTGTCCATGCGGGCGGGCGCGAAGATGTGCGTCCGCAGGTAGTCCACGAACGGCATGCCGCTGGCCGCTTCCACGGCGCACCCCAGGAGGTTGAAGCCGTACGTCGAGTACGAGGAGCGCGTGCCGGGCTCGAACAGCAGCGGGTCGTCTTTGAACAGCCGCAGCGCCTCGGTCAGGTTCTCGAAATGGAGCGCATGGTTGGCCTCCGCCACGTCGCGATAGTGCCGGATGCCGCCCAGGTGCGAGAGCAGTTGCCGCACCGTGACGGTCCACTGCTTCCGGGGGAAGGCAGGCACGTACTTGCGCACGTCCGCGTCGAGATCGATCTTCCCCCGCTCCGCAAGCTGCATCACGGCCGTGGCGGTGACGGGTTTCGAGATGGACGCCAGCCGGTAGACCGTCGCGGCCTTCGCGGGCACCTGGTTCTCCACGTCGGAAAAGCCGAAACCGTTGGAGTACTGGAGGCGGCCGTTCACCGCCACCGCCAGCGAGCCGCCCGGGATGCCCTCCCTGGCCATTTCGGCGCTTACGAAACTCTCGATCGCGGCGATCTGACCGGCGGGGAGCTGCGCGAGCGCGGGCAGGGCAACCAGAAAAACGAGCGCGCGGCGGGTCATGCGCGATATGCTACCACCGTGCGCCGCCTGCTTCTGCTGCTCCCGTTTTGTGCCTGGGGCGCCGGCGTCACGCGCCTCACGGTCACACCCGACCCGGATGCCGCCGGCTACTTCCGCCGCACCGGCTACACCGTTTCCGCTTCCGCTCCGGTTTCGGGATGGCTGGTGGTCGAGTACCTGGACCGCGGCTACGGACTGATCACGGTTTCCGAGCACGTCTCGCAACGCGAACAGTGGGGCGTCGCGCGGCTCAACACGGGGCGCGTGCGCCGCGCGGTCTTTCGCCTGCCGGCGCTTACCCGCCCGCTGCGGCTCGAGGGCGTGCCGGCGCTGCGGTCCGTCTCGCTGGCGGATGCGGAACCGCCCCGCGAGACGGCGCCGCGGGTCGCGCCCGCCCTGGCCTTTCAGCGCCCCTCGCAGCGCGTGACCACGGCCGGCGCGGACGCCGCCAAACCTTCGGACCTGCCCGAGGCGCTCGCATCGCTCCGGAACCTGCTGCCGCTCGCCCGCGCGCTGGGCTTCAACGGCATCGAGAGTTATGTCAAGTGGAATTTCGTGGAGCGCGCGCCCGGCGTCTTCGACTGGAGCTTCTACGATGCCGTGGTGGACGAGATCGAGCGTCACGGCCTGCAATGGTTCCCGCTGCTGATCGTGGGCTCGGCCTACGCGCTGCCGGAGTGGTATCACGATTCGCCGGAGAACTCCGGCTTCGTCTGCCTGGAGCACGGGCTCAAGAACGACATCCAGTCCATCTTCTGCGATACGCAATCGAAGTACGTGCGGCGCTTCCTGAGCGAATTCGGCCGGCACTACGGCAGGCGCAAGGCGCTGCTGGGCATACGGCTGGGCCCCAGCGGCAATTACGGCGAGGCGCAGTACCCCGCGCGCGGCGACTGGGGCTACCAGGGACAGCCCATCCACACCCACATCGGTTACTGGGCGGGAGATGCCTGCGCGCCCGCCTCGTTCCGCCGCTGGCTGGAAGCGCGTTACCCCGACGTGGCCGCGCTCTCCGCGGCGTGGCGCGAGCCGGTGCCGTCGTTCGGCGCCGTGCGCCCGTTCTTGCCCATCACCGCGGCCGCGCCGCGCAAACGCGCCGACTTCGCCACCTGGTACATGGACGCCATGAGCCGCTGGTGTGAGCAGTGGGCCGTGTGGGCGCGCGAGGCGTTGCCGGATGCGGTCATCCACCAGTCCTCGGGCGGGTGGGGCCCCATCGAGATCGGCACCGATTACACCGCGCAGGCGCGCGTCATGGCGCGGCTCGCCGGCGGCATGCGGCTCACCAACGAGAGCGACAATTACCCGCAGAACTTCGCCATCACCCGCATGGCGTCCTCGGCGGCGCGTTTTTACGGCGCCAGGCTGGGTTATGAGCCCGGCGGATTCGGCAGCATGCGCGGCGTGGTGGCGCGGCTGTTCAATACCGTGGTCAACAACGGCGAGCACCTGTTCTACTACCACTCGAACCTGTACGGCAACGACCAGGCTATCGGCGCCTGGCTGCGGTACGCGCCCCTGCTTGACCGGCGCGCGCCGCCGCTCGTCGATGTGGCCGCGTTCTACCCGGACACCACCATCAAGCTCGACGATGAGGCCATCCGCTACCTGTGGGCCTCCGCGTTCCTCTCGCGCGCCGAGGCCCTGCGCTCCGCCGTCGACTTCGACTACGCCAGCGAGCCGATGGTGATGGATGGCGCGCTCGCGCGCTACAAGGTCCTGCTCTTCCCCTGGGGCTACGTGACCGAGGCGCCGGTGCTCGAGCGCATCGCGCGCTGGGTGGAGGAGGGCGGCGTGCTCATCTACCCCGAACGCCCGCGCGGCGCGCTCCAGACCGTGGAGGGCGACACTTCCGTGTGGAGCCGCTGGCGCGCGGGCCGGACCGGCAAGGGCCGCGTGATCTTCTTCCCCGGCGACCCCGAGCCGGGCCAGCCGTTCGCCCGCTTCGTGCGCGACCGTTTGCGCGAGATGCCGCAACTGCGGGCGGCCACCCGGACCGCGCTGGCGATGGAAAAACCCGATTCCGTCTACTGGAGCGTGCTCGAGGACGGCGGCACGCTGCTGCTCAATTTCGGGGACGATCCGGCCGAGGTGCGATTCGCGCGGCGCGCGCTGCGCCTGGAGCCCTACGCCATCGCCGGGCCGCTCGCGCCGTGATACGATCTTCACCGTGATAGTCGCAGGCGTTGACTTCGGGACGCTGAGCGTCCGCGTCTCCATATTTGACAGCGGCAAGGGCCGGCTGGGCTCGGCGACCGCCGACTACCCGCTCATCCGTAAGAAAGAAGATCCGGACCATGCGACCCAGAGCCATCGCGATCACATGGAGGCCCTGGCCGCCGCCACGCGCAAAGCGATTGCGGCCGCCGGCGTCGCCGGCGAGCAGGTGGAGGCGATCGCGCTCGATACCACCGGTTCGAGCGTGGTCCCGGTGGATGCGAACTTGCAGCCGCTGGACGATTACTACCTCTGGTGCGATCATCGCGCGGCGCGCGAAGCCGCCGAGATTACCGAAGCCGGACGCCGCGAGAAACTGGAGGCGCTCGACTGGTGCGGCGGCGTGTACTCCTCCGAGTGGGGTTTCTCGAAGCTGCTGCACTGGCTGCGCCACAATCCCGCCGGCCGGGGCGCATTCGCCACCGCGCTCGAGCATTGCGACATGGTGGCCGCGGTGCTGTGCGGCATCGCGGATCCCGCCGCGGTTCCGCGCAGCATCTGCGCCATGGGCCACAAGTGGATGTGGAACGAGTCGCTGGGCGGGCTGCCGCCGGACGCGTTTCTGGCCAAGGTGGATCCGCTGCTGGCGGGCGTGCGGGACCGTATCGGCGGCCGCTACGCGACGTCGGACGTCATCGCCGGAAAGCTCATGCCGGAGTGGGCCGCGAAACTCGGGCTGAAACCCGGCATCCCCATTCCGGTGGGCGCTTTCGACGCGCACTGGGACGCCATTGGCGCGGGCGTGCGGGAGGGCGACGTGGTCAACGTGGTGGGCACCTCCACCTGCATCATGGCCATCGCGCGCCAGGTCGATCTCATCCCCGGGGTGTGCGGCGTGGTGAAAGGGTCGATTCACCCGCAATACTACGGCATTGAAGCGGGGCTTTCCGCCACCGGCGACATCTTCGATGCCATCGCGCGGCGCGCGGGCGGCACGGTCGCCGCGCTCTCGCAGGGCCTGGAGAATTACCGCAACGGCCAGACCGGGCTGCTGCGGCTCACCTGGGACAACGGGGACCGCACCGTGCTGGTGAATCCCGAACTGGGCGGCGTGACCTTCGGCTGGAACCTCACCCACACCGCGCAGGACGAGTTGTTCGCCGCCATCGAGGGTACCGCGTTCCACACGCGCGTGATCCTGGAGCGCATGGCGGAGCACGGCGTAGCCATACGCCGCGTGATCAACGGCGGCGGCATCCCGCAGAAGAACGAGGCGCTCAACCGGATCTATGCCAACGTGCTGAACAAGCCCGTGCTGGTGCCGGAGGACGAAGTCACCAGCCTGGGGTCGGCGATCTTCGCCTTCCTGGCGGCGGGCGCGTTCCGCAGCATCGAAGAGGCGCAGGACGCGCTGTGCCCGCGCTATCGCACCATACAGCCCGATGCCGCGCAGAACCAGGCCTGCGAGCAGCTCTACGCCCTGTACCGCCGGCTATACTTCGCGTTCGGAAAACCCGGGCCGCAGACCGTAGCGCCCGGCGACGTGCTCCCCGCGTTGCGGAAACTCTCCGCCCAGACGAGGCAACCGTCCGCCGCGGCGGCATCTTAGGGCCTGATCGAACAGCCTGATCGATTTTTCCGCGGATTCCCGCGAAGCGGCTGCGTGTCTCTTATCGGACGCCGTGCCGCGTGGTACAGGTTTCACTCCCGCGGCCGATAAGTAGGTGGACCCGGTTACGGGCCACGAAAACCTCAGCGGCCGGCCGGCCGCGTTTCTCGAAGGAGAAAGCATGCAAGCAGCAGCCGTCGTTTCCGAAGAGAATGGCGCACTCCCATCCGCGCCCCGCGCGGGCAAATACCTGGTGTTTCACCTGGGCCGCGAGGAGTTCGGGATTCAAGTGCTGAAGGTCCGCGAGATTATGGGCGTCCAGGACATCACCGCGGTGCCCCAGACGCCGCCCTATGTCAAGGGCGTGATCAACCTGCGCGGCAAGGTGATCCCGGTGGTGGACCTGCGTCTGAAATTCGGCCTCCCCGAGATGGAATACACGCAGCGCACCTGCATCATCGTGGTGCAGGTGGAGGGGCAGGCGGGGGCCCTGCACATGGGCATCGTGGTGGATGGCGTGGCGGAGGTGTTGAACCTCGCCGAAGGCGACATCGAGGACACGCCGGATTTCGGCCACGGCGTCACCACCACGTACCTGCTGGGCATGGCGAAGGTCAAGGGCAAGGTGAAGATTCTCCTGGAGATCGACCAGGTGCTCTCGGCCGAGGAACTGCGGGGGCTGGACAAATTATTGTCCTAGCCCGTTCCGGACCGGAGGACAGAAGAGTCATGCCCGAGCAACCCGAGAACCTGCGCCGGCGCGTCGAGGCGCTGGCTATGCGCACCGTCCTGGAAGAGCCGCCGTCGCCCCAGGTTGCGGCCCGCCTTTCGGCGGACCTGACGGAAATCAGCCGCGAGGCGGACCGGGCGGGTTGTCCGGAGACGGCGCGGGCGGCGGCCGCACTGGCGGCGGCGCTGCTGGAACCCGGCGGCGCCGAGCTCGGCCCGGGGGTGGCCGGCATCCAGCAGGCGCTCGAGGAGGAGAGCCGCAGCGCCGCCGCTCCCGTCAATCCCCTGGCGCAGGATCCCGAGCTGATCCGCGATTTCGTGGTGGAAGCGCGCGAGCATCTGGCTTCGGTCGAGGCCCAGGCCCTGGTGCTCGAACAGGACCCGGATAACGCCGAGGCGGTCCACTCCCTGTTCCGCAGCTTCCATACCATCAAGGGCCTGGCCGGTTTTCTGGATTTCGCGTTTATCCAGGAAGTAGCGCACGAAGTGGAGACGCTGCTCGACGTGGCCAGGAACGGAAGGTTGATCATCCGGCCGGCGGTGATCGACGTGATCCTGGAAAGCGGAGACTGGCTGGCGGTGGCGATCAAAGCCGTGGAGGCCGGCGGTCCCGCCGCCGAACCGCCCTCGGGCCTGCTGGCGCGCATCGCCGGAGCGGGGGAACAGGAGAGCGCCGCGCCCTCCGGCCCGCAGGCGAAGCCCGAGGAAAGCGCGGCGCCGCAACCCGCGCGCGAAGCGGCGGCCAGGAAAGTCGAACATTTCTCGGTCCGTGTGGACGCCGCCAAGCTCGACTACCTCATGGACATGGTGGGGGAGATGGTGATCGCGCAGTCGCTGGTGCGCCACGATCCGGCGCTCGAGCAGGCCGGCAGCTCCAACCTGGTGCGCAATATCTCGCAATTGGCGCGCATCACCACCGAGGTGCAGCGCACCGCCATGGCCATGCGCATGATCCCCATCGGCCAGCTCTTCCAGCGCACGGCGCGGCTGGCCCGCGACCTCTCGCGCAAGGCGGCCAAGCCCGTGGAGATGCACCTGAGCGGCGAGGATACCGAACTCGATAAGACCATCGCGGAAGAACTTACCGATCCGCTGCTGCACATGGTGCGCAACTCCATCGACCACGGGGTGGAAAGCGCGGAGGAGCGCGCCGCCGCCGGCAAGCCCGCGGCGGGACAGATGCGGCTGGCGGCCTTCCATCACGGCGGGCAGATCGTGATCGAGGTGGCCGACGACGGGCGCGGCCTGAACCGCGAGAAGATCCTGCGCAAGGCGCGCGAGCGCGGGCTGGCGGGGCCGGAGGGGCTGGCCGACGCGGAGGTCTACAACCTGATCTTCGAGCCGGGCTTTTCCACCGCCGAGCAGGTGACCGACGTTTCCGGCCGCGGCGTAGGCATGGACGTGGTGCGCAAGCAGGTGCAGAAGCTCCGCGGGCGCATCGACATCGAGACCGCGCCGGGAAAGGGAACCACGTTCTCCATCAAGCTGCCTCTGACGCTGGCGATCATCGACGGGCTGGTGGTCGCGCTGGGCGCCTACCGCTACATCGTGCCCATCTTCGCGGTGCGGGAGGTGTTCCGGCCCGCTCCGGATGCCGTGTTCACCTTGGAGGGGCGCGACGAGATGGTGATGGTGCACGAGCGCCTGCTGCCGCTGGTCCGGCTGCACCGCCGCTTCAACCTGGAAGCGCGCCACCAGAACCCGTGCGAGGCCGTGCTGATCGTCTGCGACGCCGAGGGCAAGGTGTTCTGCCTCATGGTGGACGAGCTGATCGGCAAGCAGGAGGTGGTCATCAAGAGCCTGGGCGAGCGGCTGAAAAATATCCCGGGCGTGGCGGGCGGCACCATCCTGGGCGACGGCCGCGTGGGTCTGATTCTGGAGATGAATGGGATTTTCGGCGGCAGCAATGGCGACTAGCGCGGTCGAGCTCTCTTCGGGGGAATTTGAACAGATCCGGCGGCTGGCCCGCGAGCGATTCGGCCTGGACCTGCGCCCGGGAAAGGAAAGCCTGGTGGCGGCGCGCCTGGGCAAGCGCGTGCGCGAACAGCGCTTTTCGTCGTTCCGCGACTACTTCCGGCACGTGCTCGACGACCGCACCGGGGAGGCGCTCACCGGCATGATCGATGCGCTGGTGACCAATTACACCAGCTTCTTCCGGGAGCCGGCGCACTTCGAATTCCTGCGCGCGCTGGCGCAGGACTGGCAGCCCCGGAGGGCGCGGGTGTGGTGTGCGGCCTGCGCCACCGGCGAGGAGGCCTATTCGCTGGCTTTCGTGCTCGCCGGCGGCGCTTTCGAACTGCTGGCCACGGACATTTCCACCCGGGCGCTCCAGGCGGCCCGCCGGGGCGTATACGGAGCCGACCGGCTGGCGGAGGTGCCGGAGCCGCTGCGCCACCGTTTCTTTGTGCGGTGCTCCGGGCCGGACCAGGGGCAATACCAGGTCAGGCCGGAGATCCGCGCCCAGGTCGATTTCCGCCGGATCAACCTGATCGAGAGTTTCGAATCCCTGGGCGGCATGACCGTGATCTTCTGCCGCAACGTGATGATCTACTTCGACAAGGCCACGCAGCAGGACCTGGTGGAGCGGCTCGCCCAAAGGCTCGAGCCGGGCGGCTACCTGTTCGTGGGACATTCCGAAAGCCTTACGGGGGTCCGGCACGGGCTGGAGTACGTGCGCCCGGCGGTCTACCGCAAGCGGGGCGGGCGATGCGCAATGTAGTGGTGGGCGTGGGGGATTGCCGGGTGAGCGAGACTGCGGAGGATGTGTTGACCACCTATGCGTTGGGGTCCTGCATTGCGGTGGCGGTGCACGACCCGGTGGCGCGCGTGGGCGGGCTGCTGCACTTCATGCTGCCGGACTCGGGCCTGGACCGGGAGCGCGGCGGGCGGCAGCCGGCCATGTTCGCCGATACCGGGATGGCGCTGCTGATGCGCGAGGTGTGCGCGCGGGGGGCGCAGAAGCGGCGTCTCGCCGTATGGGCGGCCGGGGGAGCGCAGATCGTGGACGACAAGGGCGTCTTCGAGATCGGCAAGCGCAACTACCTGGCCCTGCGCAAGCTGCTGTGGAAAGCGGGCGTGCTGCTCAAATCGGAAGCGGTGGGCGGCACGGTGTACCGCACGGTGCGGCTGGAGGTGGCCTCCGGGCGGCTCCTGCTTCGCGCCGGAGGCGAGGCGGAACGGGAGCTTGCGGCGAAGGAGAACGGCTATGGCCTTTAACGTCTTGATTGTGGACGATTCGCCTGCCATGCGGGCCTTCGTCGGCCGCGTGCTGGATCTCTCGGGTCTGGCGGTGGGGCGGCGCCTGGAGGCGGGCAACGGCTCGGAAGCGCTTGACGTGCTTCGCGCCGAATGGGTGGATGTCATCCTCACGGACATCAACATGCCGGTGATGGATGGAGAGCAGTTTCTGCGAGCGGTGGAGCAGGACGAGTTGTGGCGGTCGGTGCCGGTCATCGTGGTTTCCACCGACCAGACCGAGAAGCGCGTGAGCCGCATGCTCGAGATCGGCGCCCGCGGGTACGTGAAAAAACCGTTTCTGCCGGAGACCCTGCGGGCCGAGTTGGAGCGGGTGCTGGGGGTGGGCGATGCCGTCCATTGACACGGGCGCGGCGATGGAGACCGCGGCGCGCGAAGTTCTGGAGACCATGTTTTTCACCGAGCCGCTGGAAGAGCCCCTCCCGGCCGCCGGGCCGCGGGTGTGCGCGGCGGTGCGCTTCGAGGGCGGGCTGGCGGGCCGTTTCAGCGCCTGCGCGGAGGTGGATGCCGCCAAAGAGCTGGCCGCCACCTTCCTGGGCCAGGACGGGGAGCCTTCCGCCGAGGCGGTGGCCGAGGTCATGGGGGAGCTGGCCAACATGATCTGCGGATCCGTGCTCGCACGCGTGGCTCCGGAGGCGGCCCTCCGGATCATCCCGGAATCGCGCGGGCCCTGCCCGGGGACGCATGCGGGAGGCAAGCTGCGCGCCCTGCCGCTGGCCGGAGGGACGCTCGAGCTCCGCCTGGAGATGTAATCCATGGAAACGGGCCGCAAGATCCGCGTGATGGTGGTGGACGACTCCGCCATTGTCCGCAAGATCCTGAGCGAGGCGCTTTCGGCGGAGCCCGGTCTGGAAGTGGTGGGCACGGCGCCGGATCCCTACGCGGCCCGGGACAAGATCCTGGAGCTTCGGCCGGACGTGCTGACGCTCGATATTGAAATGCCGCGCATGGACGGGCTGACCTTCCTGCGGCGGCTGATGCGCCATCACCCCATGCCGGTGATCGTGATCAGCTCGCTCGGGCAGGCCTCCTGCCGGCAGGCCCTGGAGGCGCTGCAAGCCGGCGCGGTGGAGGTGCTGGCCAAACCGGCCGGCCCGTACTCGGTGGGAGACCTGCGTCTGACGCTGGCGGCCAAGGTGCGCGCGGCCGCGGCGGCGAGGGTGCGCTCTCCGGGCGGGGCGGCGGCCCCGGCGCCGCCTCCGCCGGAAAAGGCTGCCCGCCGCTGCGGGGTGATCGCGCTGGGGGCTTCCACCGGCGGCACCGAAGCGCTGCGGGAAGTGCTCGAGCGCATGCCCGCCGAGACCCCGGGGGTAGTGATCGCGCAGCACATTCCGGCGGTCTTCTCCGAGGCGTTCGCGCACCGCTTGAACCAGCTTTGCCGCCTGGAGGTGAGCGAGGCGAGGGACGGCGAGTTGCTCCGCCCCGGCCGCGCGCTGGTGGCGCCCGGCGATTTTCACATGCTGGTGCGACGGGCCCCGGACGGGTACCGGGTGGCGGTGAAGAGCGGCCCCAAAGTCTCCTACCAGCGGCCCTCGGTGGACGTGCTGTTCTCCTCGGTGGCCGAGGCCGCGGGGCCGGACGCGGTGGGCGCGCTGCTCACCGGCATGGGCAGCGACGGCGCCGAGGGCCTGCTGCGCATCCGCCAGGCGGGCGGCCGGACCATCGCCCAGGACGAGGCCAGTTGCGTGGTCTTCGGCATGCCGCGCGAGGCCATCCGGATGGGAGCCGCCGAGCGCGTGCTGCCGCTGGCGTGCATCGCGGGCGCGATCCTTTCGGCGTGATAAGCGCTCACGGCGGCGCGCTCCGGTCCGATGAGCAGTTTAGGATGCTGTGGCAATGAACACCGACTTGCTGATAGTGGACGACTCCGTGGCGATTCGCAAGATCTTGCAGAGGGCGCTGCGCCAGGCCCAATTGCCCATCGGAAAGGTGTACGAAGCCGGCGACGGCCGCGAAGCCCTGGATGTCCTGCGCAACCATGCCGTCCGGCTGGTGATGACCGACATCAATATGCCCAATATGAACGGGCTCGAGTTGCTGGCCGAGATCCGGGGCAATGACAGCCTCCGGGAACTGCCGGTCATCTTGATTACGACCGAGAGCGGACACGGCACGGTGGAGGAGGCCGTGCAGATGGGGGCCTCGGCTTACATCCGCAAGCCCTTCACGCCCGACCAGATCCAATCCAAATTGCAGAGATACTTCGCATGATCGAGACGAATGGAAGTTCAGCCGCTCCGGCGGTCCTTGAGGATCTGATCGCGGGCGCAATCCGGAAAGCGACAAACGAAGTCTTCACGACCATGATGGGGCTGGAAGTCTCCGCGGGCCCCGAGCGTAAAGGCGGGCTGGGCATTACCGCGGGCCGCGATGTGATGGCCTTCATCGGCCTGGCGGGCAGTTGGATCGGCACGGGCACGGTCTGCTGCAACGCCGCGGCCGCCTGCCGCATGTCCACACGGTTTCTCATGAGCGAGTTGGATTCGGTGAACGGCGACGTGCTGGACGCGGTGGGCGAGATCACCAACATGATCCTGGGCAACGTGAAGAGCATGCTCGAAAACCACCTGGGGCAGCTCTGCCTGAGCGTCCCCACGGTGGTCTACGGCAAGAACTTCGAAGCGCGCGCCTTCAACGGCAGTGAGAGCATCTCGGTGCCGTTCCAGATCGGCGAGGACCACTTCGAAGTTTCCCTCGCGCTGAGACGGCACATGCGACGAGCGGGCCTCCGCAACGGCTTCCCCATCGAGGAGCAATTCCTGCTGGCCTCGGCGCGGGACCGTCGCTGAACCGGGTTGTCCGGGGACCGCGCCCTGGCGAAGGCGTGGAACAGAAGCGCGTCCGTGGGCCGGTCCTCGGGATGTCATTGCACCGCCGCGACAAAGCGCCGCGACGGGTCTTCGAGGGCTTCCATGACCCCGTCGAGCGCGAGCGCGGCGGCCTTGACGTCGCCGCCGCCGCTCGGCACCAGGCCGCCCAAGCCTTCGAGCCCGCGCCTGCGTTTCGGGGAGACCGGCTCGGCCTCCAGTCCCGCCGCGTGCACCGCCTCAACGTAGGCGCCGAGCTTGCCCTCCAGCAGAAAACTCACTCCGGCCCTCATTGCTCTCAGGGCGCCCCTTCCCGGCCGGCAGCCGGCGGCGTCCAGGGGGCCTGTGCTAAGATATTAAAGACTTCCCTGTTTCGCAAGATCCGGGACATTTCACTATGCCGAAGCTGAAGACTCACAAAGGTGCGTCCAAGCGGTTCAAGAAGACTGGTTCGGGCAAGATCGTTCGCAATCACTCGTTTGCCCGCCATATTCTGACCTCGAAGTCGCGCAAGCGCAAGCGCCAGTTGCACAAGGCCGAGGTCGCCGATCCGGCCAACGCACCGGCGCTCGAGCGCATGCTGCCCTATTAGGGGCGGCGCTGCGTGCGGACGGTGCGCGGGGCACGTGCCCGATCCGCCGCGATTTGATATGAAGGAGACCAAACGTGCCGAGAGTTAAACGAGGAACCCACCGCAGAGCATCCCGCCGGAAGACCCTCAAGCAGGCGTCCGGCTATTTTCTAACCAAGAGCAAGCTGTACCGTGCCGCGCAGGAGGCCGTGGAGCGCGCGCTCAAGTTCGCCTACATCGGGCGGAAGAACAAGAAGCGCGATTTTCGCGCCCTGTTCATCGTGCGCATCAACGCGGCGTGCCGCGCCAACGGCCTGTCGTACAGCAAGTTCATGCACGGGCTGAAGACCGCCGGCATCGACCTGAACCGCAAGGTCCTGGCCGAGCTCGCCATGGCCGATGAGGCGGCGTTCCGCTCGCTCGCCGAGAAAGCCAAGGCGGCACTGGAGAGCGCATGAGCCCCGCCGAGCAGCACGAGGATTCGCTCAGCAGCCTGGAAGAACGCGTGACGCGGGCCGTGCAGCTCGTCTCGCGGTTGCGCCAGGAGAAGGAAGCCGCGCAGCGCGAGGCGGCCGAAGCCCGCGCTGAGGCGGCCCGGCTCGCCGAGCACGTCAAGAGCCTGGAAGCCGACCGCAAACAGGTCCGGGGCCGCATCGAAAAGCTGCTGGCCACCATCGACCAGTTGAGCGCGTAAGTGGCCAAGCAGTCCGTCCGGGTCAGCATCCTCAGCCAGCCCTACACGCTGCTGGCCGAGGGCGATCCGCGCGAGGTGGAGGAACTGGCCGCCGAGGTGGACCGGCTGATGCTCTCCATCGCGGCGCGCCAGCCCAACGCCGATTCCACGCGCCTGGCCGTGCTGGCGTGCCTGCACCTGGCCGACCGCCTGCGCGCCCTCGAGCGCGACCTCGCCAGCGTGCGGGAACGCGTGGAGCGCAACGCGCTGCTGCTGGAACAGGCCCTGGGGGAGGATTAGGTTGCGCTGGCTGGCGCTGCTCCTTCTGCTGGCGGGCGATTACACGGGTGAGGTGCGCGCGTGGCGCGACCGGCGCGAGAGCGCGCTCCGGGCGCCCGAGGGCTGGCTCAGCGTGGCCGGCCTGTTCTGGTTGAGCGAGGGGACGAATGCATTTCCCAACGTTCCCGCCACGTTCGAGTTGCGCGCGGGCCAGGTGACCGCGCGGGTGAACGGACATCCGCGCGTGCTGCGTCCCGATACCGCCGATTCGGTTTCCGCCGGCGGGGTGAAATTGTTCGCCATCCGCCGCGGCGATCGCGTCGGCATCCGGCTCAAGGATCCCAACAGCAGCTTCCGGCGCGAATTCACCGGGCTCAAATGGTATGCGGTGAGCCCCGGCTACCGCGTCACGGCGCGTTTCGTGCCCGAACCCCGTAAGATCCCCGTGCAGAACGTCATCGGGCAGACCGAGCTCATGGACAGCCCCGGCTACGTCACGTTCCGCTTGAACGGCAGGCAACTGCGGCTGCGCCCGGTCCGGCAGGGTTCCGGGCTGTTTTTCCTTTTTCGGGACCTGACCAGCGGGCATGAGACCTACGGCGCCGGACGCTTCCTGGATACGGCTGCGCCGCGCGACGGAACCGTGGAACTGGACTTCAACAAGGCCTACAACCCGCCGTGCGCCTTCACTCCCTATGCCACCTGCCCGCTGCCGCCCAGAGAGAACCGCCTGCCCGTACGGGTGGAAGCGGGCGAGCGCGCGTACGGAAACCACTGACTGCCGCGCAGGCGGGATCGCAGGATTGCCTCCCGGCCGGGCTGGGATTGGTGGATCACTTGAACGCGTAGCGGAAGCCGTTTTCGGCGATGGCGCGGAGATCGGATTCGCCGAAGCCGAACCACTCCGCGGCCAGCTCGTATTCGCGGTTCAGGGTGGTGCCGAAGATGCCGGGGTCGTCGGTATTGAGGGTGACGGGCACTCCGGCGTTGTAGAGCCTGCGGACCGGGTGCGCATCGAGCGAGCGCACCACGCCCGTGATCACGTTGCTGGTCAGCGAAATCTCCAGCGGGATGCGGTGGTCGCGCAGGTGTTTCACCAGTACCGGGTCTTCGATGGCGCGGATGCCGTGCCCGATGCGCTCGGCGCCGATCTCCAGCGCCGCCCACACCGATTCCGGCCCGCAGGCTTCGCCGGCGTGCGCCGTCAGGTGCAGGCCCTTTTCGCGGGCGAACCGGAAGACTTCGCCGAACCACCCGGCGGGCCCGCGCTCCTCGTTTCCCCCGATGCCGTAGGCCACCACGCCGCGGTCCACCCGCTCGGCGGCAAGCTCGGCCACCCGCATGCAGTGCTCCACGCCGAAGTGCCGAACGGCGTCCACGATCCAGCGCACCTGGACCGGCGAGTCCCCGGCCGCCTCCGTCACCGCCTCGAACACCGGGGCGAACTCCTGCTCCTTCCATAGCACCACGCCGGCGGAAAGGATGATCTCGGCGTAGCGGACGTTCTCAGCCGCCAGCCGTTCCAGCAGGCGGCGCGTCACCAGGGCATAATCGCGCGGTTCCCGGATGCGTTTCACCACCTGGCCGAAGGCTTCGAGAAAACCGTCGAAACCGGCAAAGGCGTACAAGTCCGCGGGCGCCTCCGGGTCGAGCTCGCGCAGGGTTTGGGGGGTGAGGGAGCCTTCCAGGTGGAGATGGATCTCCGCCTTGGGCAGCTCCTGTATGAATTGCGGCATACCTGCCATAATGATAGGCATTCCCATGACAGCGGAAGAAGTGGAAGCGATTGCGGGCGGATATCACGGAGACGCTTTCCGGATCCTGGGGCCCCATGCGGTGCGTAAACGCGGCGGCCAGCCGCGCTGGGAGGTGCGCGCTTTTCTGCCCCAGGCCGAGAGCGTCGAAGTGGTGCAGGATTCCGGCACCTGCCCGATGACGAAAAAGCACGACGCCGGGCTGTTCGTCGCGCAGTTGAACGGCGATGCGCGCCCCTACCGCCTGCGCCTGCGCCGCGCCGGAGGGGCCACGGAAGAAATCGAAGACCCCTACCGCTTTCCGCCGCTGCTTTCCGATTTCGATCTCCATCTGCACTCCGAAGGCACCCTGCACGCGGCTTATGATACGCTTGGCGCTCACCTGACGGCCTGCCAGGGCGTTGACGGCGTGCGCTTCGCGGTCTGGGCTCCGAATGCCGAAAACGTGAGCGTGGCGGGCGACTTCAACGACTGGGACACGCGCCGCCATCCCATGCGGCGGCGCAACGCCGGCATCTGGGAGTTGTTCGTGCCCGGCATCGGCGAAGGCGCCGCCTATAAGTATCACGTCCGCTCGCGGTTCGCCGGCTACCGGCAGATGAAAGCCGATCCGTACGCCTTCCGCTGCGAGACCCCGCCCAAGTCCGCCTCCGTGGTGTGCAACATCGACAAGTACCAGTGGGGGGACGCCCCCTGGATGGAGCGCCGCGGTACGGTGGACTGGCTGAAATCGCCCGTCAGCATCTACGAGGTGCATCTGGAAAGCTGGTTGAGGGGGCCGCAGGGGCAGTTCCTCACCTACCGCGAGCTGGCCCGCAACCTGGTGGATTACGTGAAGCGCATGGGCTACACGCACATCGAGCTGCTGCCCGTCATGGAGTACCCGTTCTCCGGCTCCTGGGGCTACCAGGTGATCGGGTATTTCGCCCCCACCTCGCGCTTCGGCCCTCCGGAGGATTTCATGTACCTGGTGGACCGCTGCCACCAGGAAGGCATCGGGGTGATCGTGGACTGGGTGCCGGGGCATTTCCCCAAGGACGCCCACGGGCTCGCGTTCTTCGACGGCACGGCGCTTTACGAGCACGCCGACCCGCGCCGCGGCGAGCACCGCGACTGGGGCACCATGATCTTCAACTACGGGCGCAACGAGGTGCGCACGTTCCTGATCTCCAACGCCCTGTTCTGGCTGAAGAAGTACCACATCGACGGCTTGCGCGTGGACGCGGTGGCTTCCATGCTGTACCTGGACTACTCGCGGCAGCCCGGCGAATGGATCCCCAACCAGTACGGCGGCAATGAGAACCTGGAGGCCATCGACTTCCTGCGGCGCTTCAACGAGCTGGTGCACCAGGTGCCCGGGGCCATCACCATCGCGGAGGAGTCCACCGCG
This sequence comes from Bryobacteraceae bacterium, assembly GCA_041946965.1. Classification (GTDB taxonomy): domain Bacteria; phylum Acidobacteriota; class Terriglobia; order Bryobacterales; family Bryobacteraceae; genus JBHGBM01. The sequence continues at coordinate 83,037 of JBHGBM010000022.1, read as the reverse complement.
TTCCCCGGCGTTTCCAGGCCCGTCTACCTGAACGGCCTGGGCTTCACCATGAAGTGGAACATGGGCTGGATGCACGACATGCTGGAGTACTTCGGCTACGACCCGGTGTACCGCAAGTTCCACCACAGCAACATCACTTTCAGCATGCTGTACGCCTTCAGCGAGAATTTCATGCTGCCTGTCTCGCACGACGAGGTGGTGCACGGCAAAGGCTCCCTGATCAACAAAATGCCCGGCGACGAGTGGGGGCAGTTCGCTAACGTGCGCGCTTTCCTGGCGTACATGTACGGGCATCCCGGCAAGAAGCTGCTGTTCATGGGATCGGAGATCGGCCAGCGCGAGGAGTGGAACTACAACGAGGGCGTGCGCTGGCACCTGCTCGAGTTCGACTGCCACCGCAAGCTGCAACTGCTGGTGCAGGAGTTGAACCGGCTGTACGCCGCCAACCCCGCGCTTTACCAGGTGGACTTCCACCATACCGGCTTCGAATGGGTGGACTTCCACGACGTGGAGAACTCCATCATCTCCTTCCTGCGGCGCGCGGAAGACCCGCGCGAGTATCTGCTGTTCGTCTGCAACTTCACCCCCGTGCCGCGCGAGGGGTACGAAATCGGCGTGCCGGAGGAGGGTTTTTACCAGGAAATCCTCAACACCGATTCGGAGATCTTCGGCGGCAGCAACACCGGCAACGGAGGCGTGGTCTCCTCGCGTCCCGTGCCCAGGCACCACCGCCCGCACAGCATCTGCATCAAGCTCCCGCCGCTGGGGGTGCTGGTTTTCCGCAAGCTATAGGTTAGAATCCGACAAGCTATGAGACGCAGAGACTTCCTGGCAGGACTGGCCGCGGCGCCGGCGGCGAGGGGTGCGGCGCGGCCGCCCAACATCGTGATGATGCTGGTGGACGACATGGGCCGGGATTGGGTGAGCTGTTACGGTGCCGCCCACCGCACGCCCCAGATCGACCGCCTGGCCGCGCAGGGCACGCGCTTCGAGAATGCCTGGTGTACGCCCATCTGCACGCCCACGCGCGTGGAACTGCTCACCGGCCGCTATCCCTTCCGTACCGGCTGGACCGACCACCACGACGTGCCGCGCTGGGGCGGCAAGGGCCTGGACTGGGACCGCGAGGTCACCTTCGCGCGCGTGCTCAAGCAGGCCGGTTACGCCACCGCCATCGGCGGCAAGTGGCAGGTGAACGATTTCCGCGACCACCCCGACGCCCTCCAGCGCCACGGTTTCGACGAACACTGCATGTGGACCGGTTACGAGGAGGGCAACCCGCCCAGCGACGCGCGCTATCACGACCCGTTTCTCCAGATCAACGGCGAGCGCGGCATCCGAAAGGGCAAGTTCGGGCCGGAAGTGGTACACGAGTTCCTGACGGACTTCGTGCGCCGCAACCGCCAGAGGCCGTTCCTGGTCTACTACCCCATGATCGTGACGCACTCGCCCTACGTGCCCACGCCGCTCAACCAGGCTAACCCGCCCAAGGACCAGCGCGGGCTCTACGCGGGCATGGTGAGTTACGTGGACGACACGGTGGGCCGCATGCTGCGCACGCTCGACGAGCTGAAGCTGGCGGACAACACGCTGGTGATCTTTTCCGGCGACAACGGGTCGCCACTGGGGGGCGTGCTGAACGGCGTGACCTGCCCCGGCGGCAAGGGGCGCATGACGGACCTCGGCAGCCACACTCCCTTGATCGCGCGCGCACCGTGGTTGGGGAATCCCGGGCGCGTGGTGGACGACCTGGTGGATTTCACCGATATTCTGCCTACCATGGCGGAGGCCGCGGGCGCCCCGCTGCCGCGCGGCGTGAAGCTGGACGGCCGCTCGTTCCTGCCGGTGCTGGCGGGAAAACGCGGCGGCCGCGACTGGATCTACTCACAGCGCGGCAAGGGCCGCATCGTGCGCGACAAGCGCTACAAGGCCAACTGGAACGGCGCGTTCTTCGACCTGAAGAACGATCCGCTGGAGAAGAACGACCTGGCCGCGAGCGCGGACCCGGAGGTGGTGAAGGCGCGCGGCCGCCTGCGCGGCGTGCTGGCCGCCATGCCGCCCGACGGGCCTCCGCCCTTCGAAGGCTACGGGCCGCGCCTCAAGGGCGAAGCGTGACCCCGCGCCGGCCGGTTCTCACGCGGCCGGATGAAACACGACCTTGTAAGCCTGTTTCGGCGTGGCCAGCAGCAGCTCAAACGCGCGCGCGTAATCTTCCAGCGGAAAACAGTGCGTGATCAGCGGGCGCACGTTCACGCGCCCGGAGAAGATCAGTTCGTAGGCTTCGGCCACGTCGCGGTAGAAGGCGTTCGATGACGTGGTGATGGTCCTCTCGGACGCGAGCAGGGCGGCATCGAGGGTTACCTGGGCGCTGTGGACGGCGAGGTTGACGTAGACGCCGGATTCTTCGAGCAGTCTCAGTCCCTGGTTGATGGTCTCCGGACTTCCGACCGAGTCGTATACCGCCGCCACGCGGGGTTGGCCGTCCAGCGAGTCGATCAGTTGGAAATCGAACTGATTCAGCACCTGCCGCGCCACCGGCGACGGTTCCGTGATGAAGACGTTCCGCGCGCCGCGGTCCCTGGCTACCTGGGCGATGCACAATCCGATGGGACCTCCGCCGATGCAGAGCACGTCCGCGCCCGGCCGCAGCCTGCTCCGCCCCGCCACGTGCACCGCGACGCACAGGATGTCCGCCATGGCGGCTTCGTCGAAGGGGATCTCGTCGGGCAGCGGGTACAGCAGGTCGCCCCAGCCGAGGCAGTATTCCGCGTAGGCGCCCGGGTACACGTCCATCGCGCCCCATCCCTGCGCGTGGCCCATGTGAATCGTGTGGCGGCAGAGGTTCTGGCGGCCGGAGCGGCAGAAGCCGCAGGCGCCGCACGTGCGGTAAGCCTGAACGCCGACGCGTTTGCCGGCCAGATGCTCGTACCGGGACGAGTTCACCTCGGCCACGATGCCTGCGTACTCGTGCCCGAGAATGATGTTCGGCGGGCTGTCCACGTGATGCCCCAGGGTGTGCAGCGCCCAGGGGTTCTCGCCGGCCCAGTAGCGCAAGTCGCTGCCGCAGATGCCGCAGGCCTTCACCTGGATGAGGACGTGTTCCGGGGCGGTGAGCTTCGGAACCGGCGTCTCGGCCAGTTCCAGTGTCCGGGGACTTCTCAGTATGATGGCTCGCATAAGTCGAGTGCGCCGGCAGCGGCTATTTCCGTTCGTAGATCACTTTCCCGTCGAAGATGGTCATCACCACGCGCGCCTTCTCGATATCGGCGGGGTTGATGGTGAGGATGTCGTGTGAGATCACGGCAAGGTCGGCCAGCTTGCCGGGCTCGATGGAGCCTTTCACCCGCTCGTCGAAGCTGGCGTAGGCTCCGCCCATGGTGAAGGCGCGGATGGCCTCGGCCACGCTGATCTTCTGCTCGGGAATCCAGCCGGTGGGGTGCAGATCGTCGCGCGTGCGGCGGGTGGCGGCGGCGTAGATGCCCATCAGCGGGTCCATGGGGGCCACGTGCCAATCGGAGCCGAAGGCCAGCACGGCGCCGGAATCGAGCAGGGTGCGGAAGGCGTAGGCGCCCTTGGCGCGCTCCGGACCGATGCGTTTTTCGGCCCAGCGGCCGTCGTCGATCGCGTGGTAGGGCTGCATGGAGGCGATCACGCGGGCGCGGGCGAAGCGCGGGATGTCGGCGGCCCGCAGATGCTGGGCGTGCTCGATGCGGAAACGGCAGTCGCGCGCGCCGTTGGCATCGGCCGCCTTCTCGTACATGCCGAGCACCAGGCTGTTGGCCTTGTCCCCGATGGCGTGGATGGCGATCTGCAAGCCCGCCTGGTCCGCGCCGAGGATGTTCTCGAGCATCTTGCTCTCCGGAATCATCTCGTCGGCGGCCAGGCCGGCGGTGTTGGGTGAATCCACGTAGGGTTCATAGAACAGCGCGGTGGTGGAGCCCAGGGAACCGTCGGCAAAGCCCTTAACCAGGCCCGCCTTGAGCTTGTCACTGCCGAAGCCGGCGCGCAGCCCGGCCGCGGCCAGACGGCGCCAGGCGGAGAGCGGCTGGGCGCCGTAGATGCGCACCGTGAGATCGCCGCGCGCGGCCAGTTTCTGGTAGATGCCGAACAGGCGCGGCTCGGCGGACATGTCCTGCACGCTGGTGACGCCCATTTCCGCGGCGTACTTCATGGCGGCCCGGAGCGCCTCGATAACCTCATCCTCGCCCGGTGCGGGAATGACGCGGTATACGGCCCCCATGGCGGCGTCCTTGAGCACCCCGGTGGGTTCGCCGGCTGCGTCGCGCACGATGGCGCCGCCGGGCGGGTCGAGGCTCTCGCGGGTGATGCCCGCGAGCTTCAAGGCCGCGGAGTTGGCCAGCGCCATGTGGCCGTCCAGGCGGCTCACCAGCACGGGGTGGTCCGGCGTCACCGCGTCGATCAACTGGCGGGCCGGCAGCGTGGCAGGCTTCCAGTTTTCGTGATCCCAATCTCCGCCGGTGATCCAGCGGCCTTTCGGGGTGCGGGCGGCGAAATCGGCGATTCTTTGCCGGAATTCCGCCTGGGAGCGCGCCTCGCGCAACTGCACTCCGGCCAGGTTGCGCCCGCCGGTGTAGAAGTGCACGTGGGCGTCGTTGAACCCGGGCGTGACGAGCTTGCCGCCGAGGTCGATGACGCGCGTGGCGGGCCCCGCCCACCTGCGGATCTCGGCCGAGTTGCCCACCGCCGCGATGCGGCCGGCGCGGCAGGCCACGGCTTCCGCCACCGGCTGCGCCGTGTTAACGGTCCAGACCTTTCCGTTCAGCAGCACCAGATCGGCGGGTTCGGCGGCCAGCAGCGCGGAGGCGGCAAGGGACATGGCGAAAATTCTCATTTGACGATCTCGCGGATGCGGATATTGCGGAACATCATGACGCTGAACTGGTCGTGCAATTGCAGCCCGATGGGGCCGGATTTCGAGCGTTTCGGATCACCGGGGTGCTCGGCGGCCAACTGGGAGTTGATCTTCACCCGGATCACGTCGGGGCGCGATTCGATGTCCATGCTGTTCCAGTCGTTGTCCACTTGCAGCCCGGTTTTGGCCTTTACGAAGGTGTAAATACTGCCGGTCGGATACTGGTCGGGATACTGGTTGCTGATCTGGATTTCGTAGCCGATTTTCGAGGGTGTGCGGGTGAAATCCGGCGGGCTGGTCACGGCGTGCGCCGCCCGCGAGGTGTCCCGGATGGAAATGCCGCCGTTGCCGCGCAGCTTAAGCCAATACTCCACGTGCAGGTCGAAGTTGGTGAATTCGCGGTCCGTGTAGAGCCAGGACTGGCGGTAGAGCCAGGCGCGGTAGGAGCTTGGATCGTTCATGAACGGCTGCCGTTGCAGCGCGGGCAGCAGGTCGCGCTGGCCGAGCAGCGTGCCGTCGCGCATCGCGGTCCAGACGCTCTCCCCCACCACCGTCCAGCCGGAGAGGTCCTTGCCGTTAAAAAGCTGCACCCAACCGGCGGCGGAAGCCGGCAGGGCGGCGAGCACGGCCAAGAAGGCGAATCTGTGCATCTACTGATTGTAATCATCCGCGCGGAAGGCTGGCATATTCCGTTTAATCGCTTGAAATAGAGGGACTTATCTGCAATTTCGGAGCCTTGCCCCTGTTGTTTTCGCCCTGGCCTGTGCGATACTCAGATTAGAACCATAAATGTCGCAGTTGGACGAGGCGGTTGCCCGTTACCACAAGCTCTTGGAAAACCAGGATCTGACCTGGGCCGAGGCCTTGCAAAAGCGCATGGAAGATGCGCATTTGACGGCTGGCGGACGCTTGGTTTGTCCTTTTCTGCGCCCGAATTTCATCACCCGCCGCCAATACGACTCGCTGGTGAAAACCGGCGAGGTGCTGATCTCCGCCATAGACCGGATGGAGAAACTGGTTCTTTCCAACCCGGCCCTTCTGGCCCGGCTGGAACTGCTTCCGGCGGAAAAAATGCTGGCGGGGATCGACCCCGGCTACGACGCGCTGGAAGTGGCCGCGAGGCTCGATTCGCACCTGGTGAACGGCTCGCTTCAGTTCGTGCAGTACAACGCCGATTCGCCCAGCGGCGCGGGGTACGCCGAGGCGCTCACCGATCTGTTTCTGGAGGCGCCTCCGGTGAAGGAATTCCGCAAGCGGTACAACCTCCAGCGGCTGGGCGGCAAGAAACACCTCCTGAACGCGCTGCTGAAGGCCTATAAGCAGTTCGGCGGACGGCAGAAGCCCAATATCGCCATCGTCGAATTCCGGACTCCGTATTCCGGGCAGAGCGAGTACGAGCTTTTCCGCGAGGTGTTCCGCGGCGAAGGCTACCAGGCGGAAATCGTGGCGCCGGACCAGCTTGAATACCGCAACCGTGTGCTGCGCCGGGGGGCTTTCGAAATCAACCTGGTGTACCGGCGGGTGAGCGTGCAGGAATTCCTGATGCGCTTCGACCTTTCGCACCCGCTGGTGCAGGCCTACCGCGACCGCGCGGTATGCGTGGTGAACAGCTTCCGTTCCGAGCTGGCGCACAAGAAAGCCATGTTCGGGCTGCTGACCGACGATGCGCTCATCGCCAAATTTCCGCAGGCCGAGCGCAAGGCCATCAAGGATCACGTGCCGTGGACGCGCCTGGTGACTCAGGGCAAGACCAGCCGCGGCGATCAGACCCTCGATCTGCCCGAGTACATCGTGCAGAACCGCGAGAAGCTGGTGCTGAAGCCCAACGACGATTACAGCGACCAGCACACCTATTTCGGCTGGGAGATGGAGCCCGCCGCTTGGGAACGCGCCCTGAAGCAGGCCACCCGCTTCCCTTACGTGGTCCAGGAGAAGGTGGACCCGGTGCGCGCCGTCTTCCCCATGGTCACTTACGGCCACCTGGAGTTCCGCGAATTGCAGGTGGACGTGCACCCGCACGCTTACCTCGGCAAAGTCCAGGGCTGTTCGAGCTGGATCTCGGCCGGCGGCACGGGCTTTTCCACCGCCGCCGGGCTTACCCCGACCTACATCATCGAAGCGAAGTAAGATAGCCGCATGGCTGAATTTTCGCGTCGCGGCGCGGTGGCCGCGTTCACCGTTCTGCCGCGCCACGTGCTGGGTGGCCACCCCGGGCAGGCGCCGAGCGACAGGCTCAACCTCGCCGGAGTGGGAGTGGGCGGCATGGGCGCCAACTACCTGCGCAACTGCGAATCGGAAAACGTGGCGGCGCTGTGCGACGTCGACGATGCGGTTGCCGCCAAGACGTTCGCGCGCTATCCGCAAGCCAAAACGTACCGCGACTTTCGCGTGATGCTGGAAAAGGAGAAGGGCATCGACGCGGTAGTGATCGGCACGCCGGACCACACTCACGCGTTCGTGGCGCTGGCCGCGATGGAACTCGGCAAGCACGTCTATTGCGCCAAGCCGCTGACGCGCACCGCAGGAGGCCCGGGCGCTGGCCGCGGCCGCGCGCGAGCAGCGGGTGGCGACGCAGATGAGCGTGCAGTCGTGCGCGTCGAATGGCGCCTGTTCGACCGCCGAGTGGCTCGCCGCCGGCGCGGTGGGGGAAGTGCGGGAGATACACGTGTGGTCGGACCGGCCCATCTGGCCGCAGGCCCTGGTCCGCCCGCAGGAGGCTTTTCCGGTTCCTGAGACGCTCGACTGGGACCTCTTTCTGGGACCCGCGCCCGCGCGGCCGTTCCACCCCTTCTATCATCCCTTCCGCTGGCGCGGCTGGTACGATTTCGGCACGGGCGCGCTGGGGGACATGGCGTGCCACAGCTTCCACGTCTTTTTCCGCGCGCTGAAGCTGGAGCACCCCATCGCCGTGCATGCCTCCGTGCCGGTTATCCTGACGCCCGCGCTGGAGCGCGCCGAAAGCCGCCTCGCGGTGCGCGGGCGCCGCGCGGAAACTCCGGAGACCTTCCCGGCGTGCTCCATTGTGACCTGGGAGTTCCCGCGCGTCCGCATGGTCTGGTACGACGGCGGGCTGAAACCGCCGGGCCAAACGGCGAAAGACGGCATCCTGTTCGTGGGCGACAAGGGCGAAATGCTGAGCGGCTTTTCCGGCGGACCGCGCGCGACTTCGAACAAAGGTTTTGCGCCGCCTCCGCCAACCCTCGCGCGCACCGAAGGACACTACCGGGAATGGATCGCGGCGGCCAAGGGCGCGAAGCCCCCCAACTGCAATTTCGAGTTTGGCGCCCTGCTTACCGAGACCGCGCTGCTGGGCGTCATCGCGCAGCGCACCGGCAAGCGGCTGGAGTGGGACGCCGCCGCGGCGAAATTCCCCAACGACCCCGAAGCCACGGCCCTGCTCAGCGGCGCGTACCGCGAAGGCTGGAAGCTGTAACCTCGATGAAGACTCTCACTACGCGGCGCGCCTTCGTGCTAGGTGCCGCATCACTCCCCGCCCTGCTCGAGAAGCGGGTGGAAGATCTGCTGGGGCGCCTGACCCTGGAAGAGAAGGCCGCGCTGTGCCACGGCAATGTGACCAAGGACAGGGTCAATCTGTTCCGCGCGGGCGGCGTCCCGCGGCTGAACATCGCGCAGATCCGCATGTTGGACGGACGGCAAGGCATACGCCCGCTCGAGGAGGGCGTTCAAACCACGTCTTTGCCGTGCACGCTCGCGCTCTCCTGCACCTGGGATCCGGGGGCGGCTTCCACGTTCGGGCGGGTGCTCGCTGATGAGCTGCTCGCCATGGGCCAGCACGTGCTGCTCGCGCCCTGCATGAACCTGATGCGGTCGCCGCTGGGGGGCCGCAATTTCGAAAACCTGGGAGAAGATCCGCTGCTGGCGGGCCTGATGGCTTCCGCCTATATCCGGGGCGTGCAGAATGCCGGGGTGGCCGCCTGCTCCGCCATCCTGGTGGCCAACGATTTCGAAGCGCGCCGGCACTCGACCAGCTCCAACCTGGACGACCGCACGCTGCGCGAAATCCACCTGCTTCCCTTCGAGCTTTCCATCACCGAGGGCCGCGTGTGGACCATGATGACGGCCAACAGCCTGCTGAACGGGGTTCACAACGCCGCCCACCGGCGGCTGGTGCAGGGGATCGTCAAAGACGAGCTGGGCTTCGACGGCGTGATGCTCACCGACTGGCGCGCCGCCTACGACACCGTGCCCACGGCGCTGGCCGGCACCGATATGGTCACCGGCTTCTGCGCCTACGTCTTCGGCGACGGCCGCCTGCTGGCCGCGGTCAAATCCGGGCAGGTGCCGGAGAGCCTGGTTGACGAGAAAGTCCGCCGCATCCTGCGGCTGTATGTCCGCACCGGCGTACTCGACCCGCAAAAGCGCCTCAAAGGCGAGGTGGAAACGCCGCGCCATCGCGGGCTTGCGCGCAGCCTGGCGGCGGAGGGCATGGTGCTGCTGAAGAACGACCGCGGGCTGCTGCCGCTTCACAAGGTGCGCCGCGTGCTGGCGTGCGGGCCGGCGGCCGTCACCGTGCCCTTCGGCGGAGGGTCCGGCGCGGTGCGCCCGCCGTTCCAGATCACGCCGCTCGAAGGGATTCGCAACGCACTCGGCGAAGCCGTGGAGCACGTGCCGTGGATCGAAGGGGGCGGCGAGGCGCTGTTCGCGGTCGCCGCGCGCCCCGGTCCCGTGCTGTTCTTCGCGCAGGACCCGAAGCACGGCGAGGGCAACGACCGGACCACCCTCGACCTGCCTTTCGGACAGGCGCGGGCCATCGCGCGGCTGGCGGAGATCAACCGGGACGTAATCGTGGTGCTGCTCTCGGGCGGCGCCGTGTCGGTGGAACCCTGGGTGGACCGTGTCCCCGCCATCCTGGCGGCGTGGTACGCCGGGCAATCCACCGGGGACGCCGTCGCCGATGTCCTCACCGGCAAGACCAACCCCGGCGGCAAGTTGAGCTTCACCTTCGGCAAGCGCCTGGAAGATTACGCCTGCCACGCGCTGGGGCTGTGGCCGCCCCGTCTCGTCCTGGAGAAGCCGCCCGCGGCGCCCGGGTTCGCTCCCGAAGAGCGCAAAGCGACCTACGCCTACGCCGCCGACTACAAAGAGGGCGTGTTCATGGGATACCGCTGGTTCGATGAGAAGGGCATCGAACCGCGCTTCCCCTTCGGCCACGGGCTGAGCTACACCACTTTCGAGCTTTCCGGCCTGAACGTGCGGAAGCCGCTGCGGGTGGCCTGCACGGTGAAGAACACCGGCGGCCGGGCGGGCGCCGAGGTGGTACAGGTTTACGTCGCGCCGCCCAAGGGCTCCGTGCCGCGCCCGCCGCAGGAGCTGAAGGGTTTTCTCAAGGTTTCACTGAAGCCGGGAGAGAGCCGCAGGGTCGAGATCCCGTTGCGCCCCAGCGCCTTCGCGTTCTTCGATGCCGGGGCGGGGAAGTGGCGCGCCGAAGCCGGACGCTACGAGATCCGGGTGGGAACCTCGAGCCGCGAGATCCGCCTGCGGGCGCCGGTGGACGCCGCGGCGCGCACGTTCGAACGCTTCTGACCGTTACCAGACCATCCGCAGGCCCATCTGGATGACGCGGGAGCGGTTGTCCACGCCGGTGATCTTGGCGAACCCGGAACTGGTGGCCGAAGTGCTGGGACGGCTGAACTGCGCGTGGTTCATCAGGTTGAACAACTCGCAGCGGTATTGCAGCTTGAGCTTCTCCCGGATGGGGAACTGCTTGATCACCGACGCGTCGATATTGTTGGGCCCATCGCCGCGCAGGTTCGCGAAACGTGAGGGGAAGCGCCGCACGTTCCACGAGAGCTGCTCGCGCGAGTTGGTGTTGAAGCGGGTCGCGTCGAAGGCCCGGTCGATATTGCGCGGCTCCGAACGGATGTCGCCGCCGTAATACAGCAGATTGCCCCAACTGATGGGCCTTCCAGACTGGTTCACATAGATAGCGTTCACGTTCCAACCGCCCACCAGCGCGTTGGCCAGGCGGCCCGCCCGCGGGGCGATGGCCTTGCCGCGTCCGAACGGCAGATCGTAGTTGAGGCTCAGGACCATGCGATACGGGCGGTCTTCGTCGGCGATGCGCTTCTCCGGCGCCGTGTCGAAATCGTTCAGCAGGCTGCGCTTCTCGATCAGCTTGGAACGCTGGAAGTTGGCCAGAAGCTGCAGCCCGGCGGCGAAGCGCTTTTCCAGCCGCATCTGCAACATGTGGAAGTAGGAGCTGCCGTCGCTCATGGTTCGCGCGGTCACGCCGGTGAACTGCGGGAAAGGCTTGAGCAACTGGTTGCGCGCCACGGTGCTTCCGTTCAGTCCCGTGCCCGGAATCAGGTTGGCGAAGGGGTTGGCGACGTTGGCCGTCATGTTGTCGATCACCGCCTGGTCGCGCACCGGGGAAGCGCTGTAGAAATTGCCCGGCACGATATTCACGGAACGGTCGAAAGCCAGGTGTACGGCGTGGTTGCCGATGTAACCGATCTCGAACACCGTCTTCCAGGGCAGTTCGCGCTGCACATCGAACGTCCACCGGATGGTGTAGGGATTGAGCAGGTTCGGGTTGGTGTAAGTGAGGTTCTTGCCCGCAAACGTCATCAGGCCGAGGGAGGAGCCCGTAGGTTGCTCGATTCCGTTCGGGAAGGGATTGGACATCGTGGCGGCCGGGGTCAGATAACCGTCAAGCGTTGCCACCAGCGAGGTGCTCTGGCTGAAACCGAGCTGATTGTTGGCGCCGGTGATGCCTATGGGGAAGACGAACACCCCGGTTCCGCCGCGCAACACGGTCTTGCCGCCCAGGGCAGCCGGCGTCCAGGCGAAGCCGAACCGCGGGCTGAAGTAGTGCGAATTGGTCCTGTAAAAATCGCGGTTGCCGGATCCGGCGAACAGCGGGCCGCCGGCCACGCGGAAGCGGCTTACCGGCAACTCCGGAATCGGCGCCTTGGCGTAGGCGGCGGAAGCCGGGGCGTTCAGCGGCAGCAGCGTCGTGCTGTCGAACCCGTTCACGGAACGGTTCCATCGCTCGACGGTCGGCAGGTCGCGTTCGTAGCGCAGCCCGAGATTCAGGGTCAGGTTCGGTTTCACCCGCACGTCGTCCTGGAAGAAGAACGCGTAATAACCCGCCTGGTTGGTGCGGGTGGCGTTCAGGTCGAAACTGCCGCCGGTGGGAAGGCCCAGTAACAGGCTGGCCAGACCTTGTCCCATGGGCGCCGCGGTGGCGTTGTCCAGCGGGCCGCGCGTCCAGTTGGTGCTGAAATTATAAGCCCCGGTGGAGTTGCCGTAGTTATAGGCGCTTTCGCGGTGCAGCCGCAGGTCTGCGCCCGTCTTAATGCTGTGGCGGCCTGCGATCTTGGTGAGGTTGGTGAACACCTGGAAGATATCGAAGCGGGTTTCGTTGGTGCGGTCGGCGTCGGCCAGGCTGGTGTAGTTGTCGATGAGGATGGCCGGCAGGCTGGCGTTGGGAGAAGCCGCGGCGAGCGCGGCGGGCATGCCGATGGTAGTGATGTCGAAGCCGTCACTGTAGTGCAGATTGCCTTCGTTGAACCGCGTCCAGTTCAGCCTGGTGTTCAGCAGCAGGGTGGGAGTGAAGGTGTACACGTCGTCCAGCAGGGCGCCGAAGTTGGTGCGGTGAAAGGTGTTGCCATTGGCGATGTTGTTGAAGAAACTGCGCTCGTCGCCGCGGTTGTTGTGGCGGTAGTTACCGAAAATCTTGTGGTGGTCGCTGATGTTCCAGTCGATGCGCACCAATTCGTTGTTGAAAAAATTCCGTTCCACCTGCCGGGAGATGTAGTTGTTCTGCCCATCGGGGCGGCCGGGGTTGTTGGATTCCGGCCAGAATTGGAGCAACCCCTTGCCCACCGGGCTGAGCCGTGAGGACGGGATGATGTTGTTGGCGAAAGGTGTGCGGCGGACGCGCGAACCTTCCTTCACGCCGGTTAGCGGGTCGTAGAGCTGGTAGGCGTTGCCCACTTTCAGCAGCTCGGAGAAATCGCCGTTGCGCTCGGCCGCGGTGGGCACGGTGCCCATGGAGGGTTGCGGCATACCGTCGCGCAGACCTTCGTACGCGAAGAAGAAGAACAGCTTGTTGCGGCCGTCCAACACCTTGGGAATGTAGATCGGGCCGCCCGCGTTAGCGCCCCACTGGTTGAACTGTGTCACCACCTTCTTCTGGCCGGCGCGGTTGGTGAAGAACGGCGTGGCCATCAGAGCCGAAACCTGGTTGAACTCGTAAGCGGTGCCGTGGAGGGCGTTGGTGCCGCCCTTGAGCACCATGTTGACGGTGCCGCCGCCGCTGTGGCCGTAGGCCGCGTCGGCCTGAAAGACTTCCACTTTCAGTTCCGCCACGGCGTCCACTGGCGGATTATAAGCCACGCGGCTGTTGGCGGTCGTGTCGGGCGCGCCGTCCATGAGCAGCTCGTTGGTCTGATTGGGAGCGCCGCCCATGGAGAAGCCGGCCGGGCCGCTGTTATCGAATGGCCGCACCTGGGTAGGGTTGCTGCTGGGGATCACCCCGAAGGAGAGCTGCGCAAGCACCAGAGGAGTCCGGCCGTTGAGCGGCATGTTCTCGATCTGGCGCGAATTAATCACCTGGCCGGTGGAAGCGGTGGTGGTTTGCAGCGCCGGGGCTTCGGCGGTCACCGTGACCGTGTCGCTCACACCGCCGACCTCCAGGGTGATATCCAGCCCCAGGCGTTCGTTGGTGCGGACCTGAATCCCTTCGCGCACGTACTTCTTAAAGCCGGCGATTTCCGCCGCGAGCGTATAGCCTCCGGGCGGCAGAAACGGCAGCGTGTACTGCCCGTCGGCGGCGGAGACGGTCTCGTATTTCGCTCCCGTCTCGACCTGAGCGGCGGCGATCTTTACGCCGGGCACCACGGCCTGCTGTGCGTCCACCACGCGCCCTGTGATCGTGCTGCGGTATTCCTGAGCCAACGAGGCGGCCGCCAGGGACAACAAGCACACCAAAACCCCGGAAAAGCGAGATCTCATGTCCGGCAGTGTAGCACCTGCGCGTGACGCCGTTAGAGGGTTGTGCGTTAACATACACACGAATGCTGGAGGTCCGCGATCTGCGCGTGCCCTTGCGGCTGAACGGGGTCGAGTTCCGAATCAGCGAGGGGGAGCGCGTGGGGGTGCTTGGCGAGTCGGGGTGCGGCAAGACGAGCATGGCGATGGCGCTGCTCGGAATGCTGCCCGCCGCCGGCTCGGTGCGCTTCCGCGGGCGCGAGCTGCTCGGCATGAGAGAGCGCGAATGGCGCGCCGTGCGCGGGGCGCAGATCGCCCTGATCTCGCAGGAGCCCGCCCTGGCGCTGAACCCCGTGATGCGGGTCCAGACCCAGATCGCGGAAGTGGCGCGCGCGCACGGGCGCGGGCGCGGGCAGGCTCTCTCGATGCTGGAGCGACTCTGTCCGGAAGAGACGGGCCGCATCGCGCGCTCGTATCCGCACCAGTTGAGCGGCGGGCAGCGGCAGCGCGCCGCCATCGCGCAGGCGCTGGCGGCGGGGCCGGCGCTGATCGTCGCCGACGAGCCCACTTCGGCGCTGGACGCGGTCCTGGCGGCGGAGGTGGCGGCGCTGTTCCGCTCGCTCGACGCGGCGCTGCTGTGGATCACGCACGATCCGCGCCTGTTGGCGGGTTTCGCGGACCGGGTGATCGTGATGTATGCCGGGCGGGTGGTTGAGGACGGGCCGGCGCTCGCCGAACCGCGGCATCCTTACACGCGCGCGCTGCTGGCGTGCGCGCCGCGCCCGGAATACCGGGGCCGGCGGCTGCCGGTGATTCCCGATGCCGAAACGCTCGTGCGGGGACAAAATGGGTGAACCCCTGCTGCGCGGCAGCCGCCTGGAGAAGCGCTACGGCGCGGTGCGCGCGCTGGCGCCGGTGGATATCCTGGTGGAAGCCGGACGCACGGTGGCGGTGACGGGGCCCTCGGGCTCGGGCAAATCCACGCTGGCGTGCATTCTGGCTGGGCTGGAGCGGCCCGATGCCGGCGAGGTCTGGCGCGCCCCGGGTCTGGTCTCGCAGCTCGTGTTCCAGGATGCCGCGGCCACCTTGAACCCGCGTTTCACGGCGCTCGAGATCGTGCGGGAGCCGCTGGATATCTCGCGCGCGCGCGGCCGGGACGCGCGCGCGCTGGCCCTCATGGAACAGGTGGGGATCCCGCGCGAGGCCGCCTGCCGCAAACCGCATCAGTTCAGCGGCGGCCAGCGGCAGCGGCTGGCCGTGGCCCGCGCGCTCGCCATGGAGCCGCGGCTGCTCATTCTGGACGAGGCCCTCTCCGGGCTGGATCTCTCCATTCAGGCGCAACTGCTCAACCTGCTGGCGGATTTGCAGGAGCGGCACGGACTGGGCTACGTTTTCATCACGCACGATCCGGCGGTGGCGGCGCACGTGGCCTCCCAGATCCTGGAGATGCCGGCGTGAGGTACTTCCTCCACAGGCTGGCCCGCTCGCTGCTGCTGCTGGCCGGTGTCTCGGTGCTGGCGTTCCTCATGTTCGAGCTCGCGCCCGGCGACTACTTCAGCGAAATGCGGCTGGACCCGCGCATATCTCCGGAGAGCGTGGCGGCCATGCGGGCGCGCTACGGGCTCGACCAGCCGCTCACGGTGCGCTACTGGCGCTGGCTCGGCTCGGCGGCGCGCGGCGAACTCGGCTACTCCTTCGCCTACGGCGCGCCCGCCGGCCCCATGCTGTGGGCCGCCGCGCGGCGCACGGCGCTGCTGAACGGCGCCGCCATGCTGCTGGCGTGGCTGATCGCCGTACCGCTCGGAGCGTGGTGTGCGGCGCGCCGCGGCCGCTGGCCGGACCGCCTGGCCACCGCCGTGACGGGAACCCTGGTGGTGGTGCCGGATGTGCTGCTGGTGCTCGCCCTGGTGATGCTGGCGGTGCGGACGCGCTGGCTGCCGGCGGGCGGCATGACCTCGCCGGGCGGGTCCGGCGTGGCGCTTCACATGGTGCTGCCGGTGACGGCGCTGGTGCTGGGCTCGCTGCCGGTGCTGGTGCGGCACGTGCGCGCGGCGGTGGCGGAGACGCTCGAAACGCCGTTCCTCCGCGCGGCCCGGGCGCACGGCATCGGCCCCGCGCGGCTGCTGTTCCGCCACGCCCTGCCGGCGGCGGCGAACCCGCTCACCACCCTGTTTGGTTTTTCGCTGGGCGCGCTGGTGAGCGGCTCGCTGGTGGTGGAGGCCATCACCAACTGGCCGGGACTGGGGACCCTGCTGCTGAACGCCATCCTGGCGCGCGACGTGTTCGTGGTGCTGGGCGGCGTGTTGCTTTCGACGGTTTTCCTGCTGGCGGGCAATTTCGCGGCGGACCTGCTGCTCTACGCGCTGGACCCGCGCATCCGGAGGCCCTCATGAAACGCGCGGCGCTGATTTTCCTGGTGGCCGCGCACGCCGCCGTGCTGTTGGCGCCGTGGATCGCCCCCTATGAGCCGGCGCTTCAGAACCGCGGCCGCCCCTACCAGCCGCCGTCCACGCTGCGCCTCCTGCCGCGCCCTGCCGTCATCGAAGAGGGACGCGCCTACCCGGTGCGCTTCTTCCACCAGGGCCGCCTGTTCGGGGTGGATGAGCCCGCGCGCATTTTTCTGCTGGGCTCGGACGGCTTCGGGCGCGACCAGTTTTCGCGCCTGCTCCACGGCGGCCGCATCTCGCTGGGAGCGGGACTGCTGGCCACCGCCATCACGCTGTTGCTCGGTTCGCTCGCCGGCGCGCTGGCCGGTTACTACGGCCGCTGGACGGACGATCTGCTGATGCGCCTGGCGGAGCTGTTTCTCGCGCTGCCGTGGCTGTACCTGCTGCTGGGGGTGCGGGCCTTTCTGCCGCTCAGCCTGGAGCCGGCCCAAGCCTTCCTGCTGATTGTGGCGGTGATCGGAACCCTCGGCTGGGCGCGCCCCGCGCGGCTGGTGCGCGGCGTGGTGCTGAGCGCCCGGGAGCGCGGCTACGTGCTCGCGGCGCGCGGCTTCGGCGCTTCGGATTTTCACCTGCTGCGGCGCCACATCCTGCCGGAGACGGCGGGGGTGGTGCTGACCCAGGCCACGCTGCTGGCGCCGCGCTACGTGCTCGCCGAAGTCACCTTGTCCTTTCTGGGACTGGGGGTGGGGGAGCCCGCGCCGAGCTGGGGCAACATGCTGGCGGGCGCGCAGCAGTACGCGGTGCTGGTCTCCTACTGGTGGATGCTGCTGCCCGGAGTGGCGCTGGTTCCCGTGTTTACGGGATACTTCGTATTGGCGAACTCTCTGCTTGACGGCGAATAATCTGGCACCGCTCGCACTACTTGGCTGCCTGGCCTCGCTCGCGCCGGCCGTCGCGCCGGCCGAAGATCTGCTCACCACGGCGCGCGAGCCCGGACGCGCGGGCGGCGGCCTCGTGGTGGCGCAACGCGCCGAGCCCAAGACGCTGAATCCCGTCATGGCGCCCGACAGCGCCTCGCGCGAGGTGATCAACCGGATGATGGCGGACCTCATCCACATCAACCGCGAGACGCACCGCACCGAGCCCGCCCTGGCGCGCAGTTGGGACGTGGCCAACGGCGGGCGCCGCTACGTGCTGCACCTGCGCCGCGGCCTGCGTTTCTCCGACGGCCACGCTTTCGACGCCTCCGACGTGGTGTTCACCTTCCAGGTTCTGCTCGATCCCAAGACCGGCTCGCCGCAGCGCGACCTGCTGGTGGTAGCTGGCCGTCCCATCGCGGTGCGGCAGCAGGATGCCTACACGGTGGTCTTCGACCTGGCCGGACCGTACGCCGCCGCCGAACGGATTTTCGACAGTATCGCCATCCTGCCGCGCCACCTGCTCGAGCAGCCCTACCGGGAGGGCAAGCTCGCCCGCGCGTGGGGCCTGAACGTGGCGCCGGGCGCCATCGCGGGCCTGGGCCCGTTCCGGCTGAAGCAGTACCTGCCGGGGCAGCGCATCGTGCTGGAGCGCAACCCTTATTACTGGAAGAAGGACCGCGCCGGCCGAAGGTTGCCGTACCTGGACACCCTGACCTTCCTCTTCGTGGGGAGCGAGGACGCGCAGGTGCTGCGCTTCGAGGCGGGCGAAACCGACGTGGTCAGCCGCATCGGCGCGCGCAACTTCGCCGCGCTCGAGAAGAACCAGCAGCGGCGGGGCTACGCGCTTCACGACCTCGGCCCGGGCCTCGAGTACAACTTCCTGTTCTTCAACCTGAACGAAGGCAGGTCGAAGCAATCGTGGTTCGGCGATGCGAATTTCCGGCGGGCGGTTTCGGCGGCCATCGACCGCGAGGGCATCGTCAAGCTGGTGTACAACGGCCGCGCCGCGCCGCTGTGGGGACACGTCACGCCGGGCAACCGGCTGTGGGTGAACGCGACGCTGCCCCACCCGGCGCGCTCGCTCGGGCGGGCCCGCGAGTTGCTGAGAGCCGCAGGCTTCTCGTGGAACCGCGAAGGTGCGCTGCTCGACCGCACCGGTGCGCGCGTGGAATTCACCATCGCCGCCGGTGCGGGCAACCCGGAGCGCACCGGCATCGCCACCATCGTGCAGGACGACCTGAAGCAGATCGGCATCCGGGCGAACGTGGCCGCGCTGGAGTTCCGCGCCCTGCTCGACCGGCTGCTCAAGACCTTCGATTACGAAGCGGCCGTGCTAGGGCTGGGCAGCGGCGACGTGGACCCCACCGCCGAAATGAACGTCTGGCTCTCGAGCGGCGGCACGCACCTGTGGCGGCTCAACGGGCGGGGTCCGGCACCGCCTTGGGAGGCCGAAATCGACACCCTCATGCGGCGGCAGATGGTGGAGATGGACCCGGCCCGGCGCAAGCGCCTGTACGATCGCGTGCAGCAGATTGCCGCCGGGGAGCTGCCCATCATCTGCGTGGCGAGTCCCAATATCCTGGTGGGAGCGAAGACCGGCCTGGGCAATTTCCGCCCCGCCATCCTCGATCACTATACGCTGTGGAACGTGGAGGAGCTTTACTGGCGCGCCCCATGAACACCGGACTGCGGGACCTGTTCAGCGAAGAGCCGGCCAGCATCAGCGACGAGCGCCTGGTGCGGGAGTGTCTCGACGGCAGCCAGGAAGCCTGGGGCACCCTGATCGACCGCTACAAGCGGCTGATCTACTCCATCGCGGTCAAGTACCACGCCAGCCCGGATGATGCCGCGGACATCTTCCAGGCCGTGTGCCTGGAACTGTTCAGCGAGATGCCGAAGCTGCGCAAAGCCGGCTCGCTGCGTTCCTGGCTGATCAGCGTGACCACGCACAAGTGCTACCACTGGAAGCAGAAGCAGGCCGTCACGGCCGGCACGGATGGAACCGATCCGGAGAAAGTGGCCGAAACGCTGGCCGTGCCGCCGGAACTGCTCGAGGAAGCCGAGCGCGAACAGATTCTGCGGGAAACGGTCGCGAAGCTCTCCCCGCGCTGCCGGGAGATGATCCGCCTGCTGTTTTACGAGACCCCCGCGCTCCCCTACGCCGAGGTGGCGCGGCGGCTGGGGCTGGCGACGGGCTCGATCGGGTTCATCCGCGGGCGCTGCCTGAAACGCCTCCAGCAGCTTCTGGAAGAGGCGGGGTTCTGATGGACGCCGCCGAGCTGGTCAAAGCCCTGGCGAACGAACCCGACGCGAACGCGCGCCGGGCGCTGGCGGAGGCCTGGCCGGAGCTGCACACGCCCGCGCTGGTGGATGCCCTCTACGAGGAAGTGGTCAAGCTGACTCGCGTGGATTTGCAGCAGGCCGGCCACCTGGCGCAGGCGGCGCGTTGGCTCTCCGGCCGCATGCGCGACGAGTATTGCCGCGCGCAGGCCCAGCGGGCCACCGGCCACGTGCTCTACGCGCGCGGAAAATACGCCCGGGCGCTGGAACGCTACGAGGCGGCGCTCGCCATCCTGGAGCGGCTGGGACGCGAGACCGACGTGGGGCGCACCCTGAGCGGCGCGCTGCACACGCTCATCTACCTGGGCCGCTATCCCCAGGCGCTCGAATGGGCGGCGCGGGCGCGCGAAATCTTCGAGCGCCAGGGAGACCGCCTGCGGCTGGCGCGCCTGGATTCCAACGCGGGCAACATCCTCTACCGCCAGGACCGCTTCGAGGAGGCCCAGGCACTGTACCAGCGCGCGTATCTCCAGTTCCTGGAAAGCGGCACGCCCTCCGACATCGCCGCAGCGCTCAGCAACATGGCGGTGTGCGCCATAAGCCTGAACGATTTCGAGCGCGCGCTCCAGCACTACCGCGAGGCGCGCGAGTGGTGCGGCCGCCACGGCATGCCGCTGCTGGTGGCGGAGGCCGATTACAACATCGCCTACCTCTACTACCTGCGCGGCGAGTACGCCCGCTCGATCGAACTCTACCGGCAGGCCCGAGAGCACTGCAAGCGCCTCGACGACCACTACCACCAGGCGCTCTGCGACCTGGACCAGGCCGAGATGTACCTGGAGCTGAACCTGAGCGAAGACGGCGAGGAGCTGGCGGCCCGCGCCCTGGAGCGTTTCAGCCAGCTCGGACTGGGTTACGAGGCGGCCAAGGCCACCGCGTTTCTGGCCATCGCCGCCAGCCACCAGGGCCGCACGGACCGGGCGGTGGAACTGTTCGCCGACGCCCGCGGCCAGTTTGTGAAGGAGGGCAACCGCGTCTGGCCGGCCTTGATGGACCTGTACAAGGCGCTGGTGCTCTACCAGGCGTGCAGGTTTCAGGCCGCCCGGCGCCTGTGCCGCGCGGCGTTCCAGTTCTTCTCCGCCTCTTCCCTCGGCGGCAAGGCGGCGGTCTGCGAGCTGCTGCTAGCCCGCCTCGATATCGAAGCCGGACGCCTCGACCGTGCCGCCGGCCGCGCCCGGTCGGCGCTCCAACGCGCCGAGTCCGCCGCCGCGCCGGCGCTCGAATACCAGGGCTGGTTCGTGCTGGGGTGCGTGGAAGAGGCCCGGGGCAACCGCGAGCAGGCGCTGGACGCGTTTCGCAAAGCGCACGTCCGCCTGGAGAGCCTGCGCAGCAACCTGCGCGGCGAAGAGCTGAAGATCGCGTTTCTCAAGGACAAGCTGGCGGTCTACGAGAGCCTGGTGGAGATGTCGCTGGAGGAACCGCGCGCCGCCTTCGGCTACATCGAGCAGGCCAAATCGCGCAGCCTCGCGGACCTGATCGCGTTCCGCGCCCATGCGCTGCCGGCCACCGTCTCCAGCCCCGTGGCGGGGCGCATCGGACAGTTGCGGCAGGAGCTGAACTGGTCCTACCGGCAGATCGAACTGCGGGAGACCCGCGGGGGCGGTCCCGGGCAGGTGGAGACGCTGAGGCGGCGGGCGCGCCACTACGAGGACGAACTGGCCCACGCCTTCGGCGAGATGCAGTCGGCCGACCACGAGTTCATGGCGTTGCAGAACGCCCAGACCGTGGACCTGGAGGTCATCCAGGCCAGCCTGCCGCCCGGCACGCTGCTCCTGGAGTACTACCTGGCGCGGGAGGCCATGTACGCCTGCCTGGTGGGACGCGGCCGGCTGCGGATCGTGCCGCTGGGCCCCGCCGCGCCGGTGCGGGACGCCTTCCGCCTGCTGCGGTTCCAGCTTTCCAAGTTCCGCCTGGGCGGGCGCTACATACGGACTTTCGGGCCGGCGCTCGAATCCGCCACCCGGGAGCACCTGAGTGAGCTCTACCGCCGGCTGGTGGCACCGGTGCGCCGCGAAATGGACGGCGGCAGCCTGGTGGTGGCGCCACACGGCTTCCTGCACTACCTTCCGTTTCACGCGCTTTGGGACGGCCAACGCTACCTGGCCGACGAGTTTGCCGTTTCCTACGCTCCCAGCGCGAGCGTCTACGCGCTGTGCGCGCGCAAGCCGCCTCGCGCGGGGGGCGGTTCGCTGGTGCTGGCGGTGCCGGACGCCCTGGCGCCGTTCATCCGCGAGGAAGGCGAGGCGGTGGCCCGTGCCCTGCCCGGGGCTCGCCTGTATCTGGGGCCGCAGGCCAGCGAGGCCCGGCTCCGGGAACATGGAGCGGAGAGCCGCTTCATCCACATCGCCACCCACGGCCTGTTTCGCCAGGACAACCCCATGTTCTCCTCCATCCGGCTTGGGGACTCGCAGTTAACTCTATTTGATTTGTATCAGTTACGACTTGGAGCAGAACTGGTTTCGCTGAGCGGCTGCGGCACCGGGTTGAACGTCGTGGTGGGCGGCGACGAACTGCTAGGCCTGGTGCGCGGCCTGCTGTACGCCGGGGCGCGTTCGGTACTGGTGACGCTGTGGGACGTAAACGACAGGAGCACTGCCGAATTCATGGAGCTGTTCTACGCCCGGTTGGGCTCGGCCGCCGGCTCGGCGGACGCGCTGCGGCAGGCTATGGCGGAGCTGCGGGAACGCTATCCGCACCCCTACTACTGGGCGCCGTTCGTCCTGGTGGGCTGCCCGGCCCATGTCTAATTTGTCGGAAACGCATATATTTATAGCGGTGCTCAGACACCCTATGAGGATGGAGTCAGCCAGGTGAAAGCTCTCTCGATGCAATTACGTTTTCTTTCCGCGTGGGACGTTTTGGAGGTCGTGCTGGTGGTGACGCTGGTAGTTTCCTTCGTTGCGGACCTGCGCGTCTGATATCCGCCCATGGTACTGGTAGTACTGGTTCTATTGGGTGATTCGGCCGGGATGTGCCATACTGTGCGTGAGCGAATGGCTCAGGACGCATGGTCGCGGCCCCCGGCGGTTCCAGCCAAACCGGTGGGAGGTCGATGAAGCACTTTGACATTTCGCGATGGGCGGATTTCGGCCGCGGTTTAGTCGCGGACGAAGAAGCCCGGACCATGCAGGACCATCTCGACGCAGGGTGTGAAAAATGCCGACGCGCGGCCAACATTTTCGCAAAACTGGCGCCCATCGCCCGTGCCGAAGCCTTAACCGAGGTTCCGGAGTATGTGGTTCATTGCGCCAAGGCGATTGCCGCGCTGGCTCGCCCGGAACGTGTCGAGATCACGCCACGCTCCGCCGCCAGGCTTATCTTCGACAGTTTCCTGGAGCCGATGCCTGCCGGCGTGCGTTCGCACCACCGCCTGACCCGCCAGACGCTTTACGAAACGGGGCGCTATGCGGTGGACTTGCGGCAGGAATTCGAACGCGGTTCCTCACGCATCACGCTGGTGGGACAGATCGCGAACCGCGAAGCTCCGGATACCCCCGTGTCCGATTCGCCGGTGTACCTGGTTTCCGGCAAGACGGTTGTGGCACAGGCCAAGTCCAACCAATTCGGCGAGTTTCAGATGGAATACACTCCGCATCGCAACCTGCGGCTGCGAATTCCGCTCGCCGGGGACCTTGGCTCTTCCCTAAAGGCGGGCAGCGGGCGGTCGAGGAGAACAAAGGAGGACTGAAGTGAAACCCCGGCTGCTGGCGTGGGCAGGTATTTGTCTCCTGTTGGCCTCTTGGCCGGCCGGAGCCGAGCCGCGGTATATCGTGCGTGCCTCGGCCGCCAAACTGGATCGCATCGCCGCCCGCCTCGGGCTGGTTGTCGTCGCCACATCCCCGGAATGCGGGATCGCGCTTTTGCAGGACCCGAGCGCCCGTCCCGTTTCCGGCGTGATTGCGGT
This sequence comes from Bryobacteraceae bacterium, assembly GCA_041946965.1. Taxonomy (GTDB): domain Bacteria; phylum Acidobacteriota; class Terriglobia; order Bryobacterales; family Bryobacteraceae; genus JBHGBM01. The sequence goes on along the minus strand of JBHGBM010000022.1, from coordinate 59,658 downwards.
TGGCAAGGCGGATCCGGATGTGGGCAATATCGAGCCGAACCACGACGTGCTCCTGCCCGAGGATCCCAGACTGGCCCAGTCCACCGTCGCCATACTGGACGCAGTTCCGAACAGCCGGGAGCTTATCGGTTTTTACAACGACTCGGCGTGGGACGCTTATGTGAACCAATACGCCGTGCCCAAGACCCGCCTCTCCCAGGCGCAGACCGCGTGGGGCGTTATGGGGACCGGGACAGTCGCCATTATTGACACGGGCATCGACCCCCGCCACACCATACTGGCGAACTACATTCAGCCCGGTTACGACTTCACCCGCAACACCGCCGGAGTTCCTTCCGAGTTCGACGATATCGGGGTGGTGGATCAATCCACGGTGGCTATCCTGGATAACGCCTCCGCGGTGCAGGTCAATCAATCCACGGTCGCCATCCTGGACTCCTCTCTGATGAAGGAACTCGCCAAGGTCAAGGCTTACGGCGCCTTCGGACACGGGACCATGGTCGCCGGCCTGGTTCACCTGGCCGCGCCGCGCGTGGGCATCATGCCGCTCAAAGCCTTCCACGCATCGGGCCAGGGCAGCCTGTACGATGTGATCCGCGCCATTTACTACGCAGTAGACAAGGGCGCGACCGTCATCAACATGAGCTTCAGTCTCGAATCGCATTCAAATGAGTTGCAGGCCGCTATCAGTCATGCCAACTCGCGCCGCGTGCTGTGCGTGGCGTCGGCCGGCAACTCCGGCAAGCTCACGGTGGTCTACCCGGCCGGGTACAAGAAGGTGGAGGGCATCGCTTCCACCGGACCCAACGACGAACGCAGCGCGTTTACCAATTATGGCGGCATGCTGGTGGCCGTCGCGGCGCCCGGCGAGAACCTCATCACCAGCTATCCCGGAAAGAATTGGGCCATGGTTTCGGGCACCTCGTTCAGCACGGCGCTGGTTTCCGGCGGCGTGGCGCTGCTCGCGCAACTGGACCGGAACCTCAACCAGGCACAAGCCGGGGACGCGCTGGCTCAGGCGCAGCCACTGGGGCCGGAACTCGGCGCGGGCCGCGTCGATTTCTTCCGCGCCTGCCAGTACGCCGCCACCCACTCCGGAAAATAAAAACGGCCCACACCCGAAAGTGTGAGCCCAATGTGACCCAAGTCTGTCTCGGAGGAAACAGACCCCCCGAGTCTATCACCGCCGGGCCAGGCGGGGCAACCGCGTATTAACCGGATGAATTCGGATTCATTTAGTGCTCTCTGAGCCGCGGATGGACACGGATAAGCACGGAGAAATTCTTTCTTATCCGTGTCCATCCGTGTGCATCCGCGGCCTTAACGCCTTCAGCAGGAAGCCGCTTGATCGGCTCCGCCGCCGGCCTTACAATCGTAGACCCGTGAGGAGGTCTTCTTGCCGCGATTCGGGTTGAAGGCGCCGGTTGCGATCCTGTTCCCGGCTTTGGCGTGCGGGGCGGGCTGGGAGGGCGTCCGCGTGATCACTCCCTCCGCCGGCCAGTACGGGAAGATGGAAATCGCCTTTCGGCCCGAGCGGGCGCCCGCCAACCCGTTCGACCCCAATTCCGTCGAGTTGAACGCCGTGGTGGTGGCGCCTTCGGGCAGGAAGATAACCGTGCCCGGGTTCTGGTTTCAGGATTACCGCAGGTCGCTTCGCAACCCGGAGGCTCCGCCCAAGGAGCGCGTCGAACTGCTGGAGCCGGCCGGCGGGCCGGAGTGGCGGGTGCGCTTCGCGAGCGCGGAAACGGGGCCGCACCGGATCACGCTGGAGTTGCGCGAAGGCGGCGGTGTGGCGCGCAGCCCCGAGTATGCCGTCACCGTGCAGCCCCGGGCGGCGCGCGGCTACATTCGCGTGAGTCCCCGGAATCAAGCCTACCTGGAAGACGCCGCCGGCCGCGTGTTCTTCCCCATCGGCCAGAACCTTTGCATGTATGAGGCGCGGGAGGGCACTTACTACTTCGACCGGCTGCTCGAAAAACTCGCGGCGGCGGGCGGCAATTACGTGCGGCTGTGGCAGGAGTACTACGTTCCCAGCGATCCGGCGAAGCCCGCGCCACCCGGTGACGGCAGCTTTACCGGCTTTCCGCTCGAAACCACCGTGACCGGGCTGGGCCGCTACGACCTCGCCTCGGCGTGGCGTCTGGACACCGTGGCCGCGGCCTGCGAGCGCCTCGACGTGTACTGGCAGATCGCGTTTGAAATGGTGGTCTGGTGGGAACGCAAAATGAAGCACCGCTGGCCGCGCAACCCCTACAACGCGGAAAACGGCGGGCCGTGCCGCGAGCCCATCGATTACCTCACCAACCCCCGGGCGCGTGAGTTGGTCCGGCGCAGGCTGCGTTACAGCGTGGCCCGCTGGGGCTGGGATCCGCACCTGGTGGCCTGGGAGCTGTGGAACGAGGTCGATAACCTGGACGGTTTCGACTCCGCGGCCAACGCGGATTGGCACCGCGAGATGGGCGCCTATCTGAAGCGGATCGACCCCTGGCGGCACCTGGTGACCACCAGTTGGCGCGATCGCCGCATGTTCGCGCTTCCCCAGATCGATATCGTCCAGGGCCACTCCTATTTCGGGCCGGAATACGATGCCGCGCAGTATAGCTGGCAGGACACCGGCCATTTGATGCGCGGCTTCGGCAAGCCCTTCTTCTTCGGGGAACAGGGAATCGAAGGCCCGGTGGGGGTGGATCCGGAAGGCAAGCATTTCCACGACACGATCTGGTCCACCTCGCTGAGCGGCGCGGCGGGCACGGGCATGTACTGGTGGTGGCACAACTACATCGAGCCTTACAACCTCTACCGGCACTACACGGCGCTGGCGCGCTTCCTGCGCGGCGCCGATTTTCCGTCGCGGGAGTGGAAGGCGCCGGGGCTCTCGCGGCCGAACCTTCCCGTAAGCCTGAACGTCTACGGCGTGGTTGCGGACGATCAGGCCCTGCTTTGGATTCACGACCCCCTGGCCTTCCGCATCGTGAACGGGAAGGCCGTGAAGGGCCCCCCGCAGAGCGGAGCCAGCGCCAACGTCACCGGACTCGGGGCGGGCAAGTATGACATCGAATGGTGGAACACCGCCACCGGCGAGACGGCGCGGCGCGACACGGGCGACGTGCGGCCGCTGCGGCACTTCGGCTATGGCCTCGAGCTGGCGATTCCCGAGTTCTGGGGCGATATCGCGGTCCGCATCCATCGCAGGCCCTGAGCCGGCCCGCTTTGCGATAGACTGATCTGACCATGTTGTACGCTGCCGCGATTTTCGCGGGCGCGCTGCTGCTCTTCCTGGTGCAGCCGGTAGTGGCGAAGTCGATCCTGCCGTGGTTCGGCGGCGCCGCCGGGGTGTGGGCCACCTCCATGGTTTTCTTTCAGAGCGCGCTGCTGGCAGGTTATGCGTACGCCCACTGGCTCGCGCGCCGCTTCGGCGGCAAGGGGCAGGCGGCGATTCACACGGTGCTGACCGGCGCGAGTCTGACGGCGCTGCCGCTGGCGCCGGGCGCACATTGGATAAGACTCGCCGCGGATCATCCCTTCGCCGCCGTTCTGGCGCTGCTGGCCACCTCGGTGGGGCTGCCGTTTTTTGTGCTTTCGACGAGCACGCCACTGGTGCAGTCGTGGTACGCGCGCGAGGGCAAGGCGCCCTATCGCCTTTATGCGCTCTCGAACGTGGCGTCGCTCGCCGCGCTCTTGGCTTACCCGTTCGCGATGGAGCCGCTGGTTACGCTGCGCTCGCAGCGGCTGGCGTGGTCGGCGGCCTACGTGGCTTTCGCCATGCTTTCGGTGGGGGCGGCGTGGCGCGCGGCGCGATTCCCGCGCCTGGCGGCCGAGGAATCGAAGGCGCCGTGGAGCGACCGGCTGATCTGGGCGTCGCTGGCCGCCTGTCCCGCGGCCATGTGGATGGGCGCGGCCAACCAGCTCAGCCAGAGTGTGGCGCCCGCCCCGTTCCTGTGGATCCTGCCGCTGGGCATCTACCTGCTCAGCTTCGTGCTGTGCTTCGACCGGGAAGGGTGGTATCGCCCGCGCCTGTTCCGGTTCCTGCTGCCCGTGGGATGGCTGGCCATCAGTTTCGGACTGGCGCAGCAGTCTTCCGCCCGAGCGCTGATCTGGACCGTCGGGCTCTTCTCGGCGGGGCTGTTCGCCTCCGCCATGTTCTGCCACGGCGAACTGGCGCGGCGCAAGCCGGAGCCGGCCCGGTTGACCTCGTTCTACCTGACCGTGGCGGCCGGGGGAGCGGCGGGCGGCGCCTTTTCCGGGCTGGCCGCGCCGCACCTGTTCTCCGGATATTACGAGCTGCCGGTCAGCGTAGTGGGGTGCATCCTGCTGGCGCTCGCCCTGCTGTACGGCTACGCCGGACCCCGGCAACTGGTGCGGCTGGCGCTGGTCTCGACGGTGGGATTCATCCTCGCCATGTATCTGCGCAGCTCGCTGGCGGGCGGCAAGATCGAAGCCGTCCGCAATTTCTACGGCTCGCTGGAGGTGGCGGACGGGCGCGGGGAAGGCGCGCTGCGAACGCTCTACAACGGCGCCATCATCCACGGCTCGCAGTTCCTGGCGCTGGGCGCCGGCCGGATTCCGACCACGTATTACGGACCCTACTCCGGCGCCGGCATGCTGTTCCATGCCGTGCCCGGCCCGCGCCGCGTGGGCGTCGTCGGGTTGGGGGTGGGCACCCTGGCGGTCTACGGGCGCGCGGGCGACACCTTCCGCTTCTACGAAATCAACCCGGAGGTGATCCGGGTCGCCCGCCAGCGCTTCCGGTACCTGAACGAGTGTCCCGCGGCGGTGGAGATCGCCACCGGCGACGCCCGGCTGGTGCTCGAGCGCGAGACCGCACAGCGCTTCGACATCCTGGTGGTGGACGCCTTCACCGGCGACTCCATTCCCATACACCTGCTCACCCGCGAGGCGTTCCTCGTGTACCGCCGGCACCTCGCGCCCACCGGAGTGCTGGCGTTTCACGCCACCAACAAGTACGTCGACCTGGTCCCGGTGTTGCGCGGCGCGGCGGAGGCGGTGGGTCTGCCGGCCGTGGTGGTCCGCAGCAACGGAGAGCCGCGCAGCGCCACGTATGGGGCCGTGTGGGTGCTGATGGGCCGGCACGCCGCCCTGAACAGCGTCTCCGGCGACTCCGGCCATGGCGCTCGCCGCGTCCGGCTGTGGACCGACGATTACAGCAACTTGTTCCAGCTTCTGAAATGAGCGCGCGGATACAATAGGCTTTCATTCGAGCATGACTATCGACGAGAGGATCGCGGACCTCACCCGGGCCAAGGCGCGCCTGCGGCTGGGCGGAGGAGAAGAACGGGTCGAAAAACAGCACGCTTCCGGCAAGCTGACCGCCCGCGAGCGCCTGGACCTTCTGCTGGACCGCAAGAGCTTTCAGGAATTCGGGCTGTTCGCCCAGCACCGCGCCACCTTCTTCGGCATGGCGGGCAAGGAACTGCCCTGCGACGGCGTGATCACCGGGAGCGGCAGCGTGGCCGGGCGGCTGGTGCACGTGGCCAGCCAGGATTTCACGGTGGCGGGCGGCTCGGCGGGCGAAGTTCACGGCGACAAGATCGCCGAGGCCATGCAGCAGTCCCTCAAGACCGGCTCGCCGTTCCTGTTCATCAACGATTCCGGCGGCGCCCGCGTGCAGGAGGGCGTGGACAGCCTGGCGGGCTACGCGCGCATCTTTTACAGCAACGTGATGCTCTCCGGCGTGGTGCCGCAGGTGTCGCTCATCTGCGGGCCGTGCGCGGGCGGCGCGGCGTACAGCCCGGCGCTCACCGATTTCATCATCCAGACGCGGCAGGCGCAGATCTTCATCACCGGGCCGCAGGTCATCAAGCAGGTGACCGGCGAGGTGGTCACGCCCGACCGGCTGGGCGGCGCGCGCGCGCAGATGAACCAGTCCGGGGTGGTCCATTTCGTGGCGGAGCACGACCTGGAAGCCGTGCAGATCGCCAGGAAGCTGCTCTCGTTCCTGCCATCCAACAACCTGGAGGACCCGCCGCGCGCCGAGCCGGACGCCGCGCGCATGTACGACGCCGGGCTGAACCACGTGGTGCCGGAGCAGGCCAGGACCGCCTACGACATGCGCGATATCATCACGCGGCTGGTGGACTATCGCGACTTCCTGGAAGTCCACAAGGAGTTCGCTTGCAACATCGTGGTGGGGTTCGGACGCGTGGCGGGACGGGCGGTGGGGCTCATCGGCAACAACCCGGCTGTGCTGGCGGGCGCGCTGGATATCAACGCATCGGACAAAGCGGCCCGATTCATCCGTTTCTGCAACGCCTTCAACATCCCGCTGGTGACGCTGGTGGACGTGCCGGGCTTTCTGCCGGGCGTGGACCAGGAATACGGCGGCATCATACGGCACGGCGCCAAGCTGCTGTTCGCCTATTCGGCGGCCACCGTGCCGAAGATCAGCATCGTGGTGCGGAAGGCGTACGGCGGGGGCTACATCGCCATGTGCTGCAAGGACCTGGGCGCGGACCGGGCCATCGCCTGGCCGACGGCGGAGATCGCCGTCATGGGAGCGGAGGGCGCCGCCGAGATCGTGTTCCGCCGCGAGATCGCCGAAGCCGCGGACCGGGAGGCGCGCCGCAAGGAACTCATCGAGCAGTACCGCGAGACCTTCGCCAAGCCTTACGTGGCCGCCGGGCGGAGGCTGATCGACGATATCATCGAGCCCGCGGAGACGCGCGCCTACCTGGCCGCGGCGCTGGACGCGCTGGCCACCAAGCGCGACTGGCGGCCGCAGAAGAAGCACGGATTGATACCGCTGTAAGCCATGCCGGAGCATCATAAGGTCATCATCGCGGCGGTGGCGCGGGCGCTGGCCGGCGAGCGCGCGCGCATCCTGCGCATCCGGCCGGTCGCGGAGCGGTCCAGTGCGTGGACGCGGCTGGGGCGCCTGGCCATTCAGGGCTCCCACAGCCTGCCCTCGCGGGCGGTGCGGCAGTTTCCGGACCCGGGGGGATTCCGACGGTGAAGCTGCGAGTAACGGTCGAAGGAAAGACCTACGAAGTGGACGTGGAAGTGATGGACGCGGCGCCGGAGCAGGCCGAACCCGCCGAGCCTTCCCTGTCCATCCCCGAAGCGGTGCTGAAGCCGCGCCCGCCGAACGTGCTGCCCGAAGACAAGATCCTGCGCAGCCCCATCGCGGGGCTGATCACGGCGGTTCCGGCCAGAGCGGGCATGGCCGTGGCCCGCGACGAGCCGCTCATCGTGATCGAAGCCATGAAGATGGAAAGCAACCTGGGCGCGCCGGTGGCGGGGGTCGTCAAGAACGTGCAAGTGACGGCGGGCGAAACCGTGCGCGCGGGGCAGGTGCTGGTGGAATTGGCGTAGCAGGATGCGATATCTGCTTTGGCTGCTGGTGGCCGCTGCGTTTGCCGGAGTCGCGGGCAAGTACCTCGCCTACCTCGCCACCTACCACCCGATGCGGTATCCGGAGGGCTGCTGGGAGCCGGGCGGGGAAGACGTGTGGCTGCGCGCCGCCGATGGCGTCAGGCTGCACGCGTGGTGGATCCCCGCCGGGGGGCGGCTGGCCACTCTGTTCCTGCACGGCAACGCGGGCAACATCACCCACCGGGCGGGGCACGCGGCCGAAATCGCCGCGTCGGGATCCGCGGTGCTGCTGCTCGATTACCGCGGCTATGGGCGCAGCGAGGGACGCCCCTCCGAGTCCGGCCTGTACAGCGACGCCGATGCCGCCTACGACTACCTGGCCGCGCGCGGCTACCGCATCGTGCTGCACGGGGAATCGCTGGGCACGGCGGTGGCGGTGGAACTGGCGTCGCGCCGGCCGTGCGCCGGCCTCATTCTGGAAGCTCCGTTCCCTTCCGCCGGCAGCCTGGCGGCCACCGTGCTGCCGGTGCTCGGCCCGCTGCTCGCGCCCGGCTACGATTCGCGCTCCCGCATCGGCCGGGTGCGCGCGCCGTTGCTCGTGATCCATGGCGATCGCGATGACATCGTGCCCTACCGGCTGGGCCGTGCGTTGTTCGAAATCGCCCCGGAACCCAAGCGTTTCTTTACCGCCGAGGGCTGCGGGCACAATGACATTCCGCGCGCGCCAGGCTACGGCGCCGCCCTCCGCTCCTTCTATGCCCTGGTATCCGGAAGCCAGGCGCCTCAGCCGTGACCGCGCACTCAGCCCGCCGATGCCGCCGGAAGCAGCGCAGTTCGTACGGCCTCAATCAACTGTCTTGCCGTGAAGGGTTTTGCGAGGAAACCGTCCCTGGACGGGAGAACTTCCTCGACGACCACCGGGTGCGTGGGCGAGGCGGAGATGAACAGGACGCGGAGATCGGGCCGCGTCCTGCGCGCCCGGGCCGCGAGCGTGGTTCCGTACATTTCGGGCAACAGTACGCTGGTGAGCAGAAGATCGATCTGCGCCGGGCTCTCGAGCACGCGCAACGCCTCCGAGGGCCGTGTCGCGGCGAGCACCGGGTATCCCGCGCTTTCCAGCGCCCGCAGTAGCAGCGACCGCACCGGGGCATCATGTTCTACCACGAGAACGACGGACACGGGCGCCTCTCTTCGTCTGATTGTACGGCCCGGAGGGTTACCGGGGGCGCAGCGCGAGTACGGTCACGCACGCATCGGGAGCGGTTTCGGGCAGGTCGATCACGATTGCGCCGTCACGCACGCGGAAGGGCAGCTTTCTTCCGCTCGCGAGCAGGGTGACCGAGGCCGGCGGCTTCAAGCCCCCAAGTTCCAGTTTCGGTCCCTGCCAGTCGAAGATGTGCACGTACACCGTGTCGCCCTTCGAGGTAGTGCGGCCCCACGGCAACTTCTGGAGCGGGCCGGCCGAGGCGCCGTAAATCGACTCGCCGTTGACCTCGAGCCATTTGCCCATGGCGGTCAGCCGTTCCACGAACTCCGGCTGGATCTCTCCTTCCGGCGTGGGGTCCACGTTGAGCAGAAAGTTGCCCCCCTTGCTCACCGTATCCACCAGGATGCGCACGAGCTGAATGGCGGACTTGTAGCGCGTGTCGTTGCGGTTGTATCCCCAGGTGCCGTTGATGGTCATGCAGACTTCGAAAAGCTGGTCGCTTGGCTCGCCGGGAACGCGCTGTTCCGGAGTCCCGAAATCGCCGGGCAGGCCCACGCGGTTGTTGATGAGCGCCGTCGGCTGAAGCTCGCGGACGGTGCGGTGCATGCGCCAGGGATCGTAAGCTTTGCCGCCGAGGCCGTCGAACCAGATGAGGGCCACCTCGCCGTAGCGCGTGAGCAGTTCGCGGAGCTGCATCTCCATGTAGGAGAGATACAGCGGCCACTCGGGACGCCAGGGCTCGCCGCGCCAGTTGGCGCTGGAGGGTTTGGATGTGTCGCGGTACCCGGGGTGGTCCATGTCGGGGGGAGAGTAATAGAAGCCCAGGGGCATGCGCTCTTCGCGGCAGGCCTCGGCGAGCATGGCGGCCACGTCCTTCTTGTACGGCGTGTTGGTGATCTTGTACCGGGTGTAAGCGGAATCGAACATGCAGAAGCCGTCGTGGTGTTTGGACGTGAAGACTATGTAGCGCTGCCCGGCGGCTTTGGCCAGCCGCACCCAGGATTTGGGGTCGTACTTAACCGGGTTGAAGGTCTTGGCCAGGTCGCGGTAAGCGGGCTCGGAGATGACGCCGAACGCGGTCCGCTCGGGTGTCATGATGGGCCAGGAGGCCTCCACGCTGGCCTGCGAGTAGGGCCCCCAGTGGATGAACATGCCGAAGCGCGCTTCGCGGAACCAGCCGGTGCGGCCGGCGGGGCTGGCCGCCGCCGCCAGCAACAGCGCAAGAACGGCGGCTCGCATGAGACTACCTGGTGATCTCCAGCGTGCCGGTTTCGGAATTCGGGCCGGTGTAGCTGCCCTTCATGGAGCCGCCTGCCAGGGTGGCCTTGATGGCGTAAGTTCCGTCGTCGGTCACAACCCTGAAGCTGAACTGGTCTCCTTCGAGCTTCGGTTCGGTGAGCGGGACGGCGCCCTCGGGCGCGGTGAGGGTGCCGCTCAGCTTGCCTTCGCTGGCAGCGATATCCAGCGTCACGTCGTACTGCTTGCCGGTTGAGGCCTTGGCGATCATCCTCCACTTGCCGGTCACACCCGCGGGCGCAGCCGCGGCGGAGGCGGCACGGACGGCGGCGACCGGACCGGTGGTCCCATCCGGCGTCGTGTAGGAACCCTTCATGGAGTCGCCGGCGACGGTCAGCTTGATGAGGTAGCCGCCTTCCCCCACAGGGATCTTGTAGGTCAGCTCGTCGCCCTTGATCTGCATGTCCTGGAGATCGACGGAGCCCTGGGAGGACGTCATGCTTCCGGTGAGCTTGCCATCGTTGTTCCTGATTTCGAGTTCCAGCTTGTACTCGCGCCCGCTGGGCGAAGAGGCTGTGACGTTCCACTTCCCCGCGACGTCGGCGGCATAGGCGCCCGCGGCGAGCAAAACAGCGAAAAGGATGCGCATCTCGTTGGTACCTCCGGGATCGGGTAGATTCTATCAAAGGTCGCGGGCACGGGTGTACACGGATTGGAGCCGGGTCTCGCTAAAATAAGGGTTTCCGCCCATGGTGAACCTTGCCCTCATTCTGCTCGCCGCGGCTGCCCCGGCCCGCCCCGCGGAGGTCGAGGCGCTGGTGGACCGCGCCCGCGGGCTGGCGCCGGAGTTCGCGGCCGATGCCCTGATCCGCATCGCGGACAAGGTGAACGGCCGCGAGTGGAAGCGGGAGCTTCTTGAAGACGCCTTCCGGCGCGCGGCCGGCGCGCAGCAGCCGCTGAAGAAAGCCGCCGTGGCGCCGCTCCGCGGGACCCCCAACGGCCTGATGGACCGCGCGTTCGCGCAGGGGCTGGATGCGCTTTCGCTCCAGTGCCGGGCGGTCCGCGCCCTGATCCCGCTCGACCCGGCCAAGGCCCGCGAGCTTTTTTTCGAGATCCCCGCCCCCAAGCTGCAACGGCTGGGCTGCGAGGACCCGCTGGTGTACGACCCGTCGAGCTACTACGTTTTGCTGGGCGAGATCGCGGGACGCGCGTTCGGCCCCAACGAGGCCGCCGACGAGCCGTTCAAGCTTCTCCAGAGCCGCCTGGGCGCGCTTGAATCGCCGCTCCAGCTTGCCCCGGCGGCCCGGCTGCTGGCTTCCGCCAGGCTGAACGCGGCCGAGTTCCAGGCCCTCGCCGCGGGCTTCGCCGCCGCGCTGAAGAACATGGCGGGCGACGACCGCTCCTTCTCCTTCGCCATCTCGCGGCGCGGCGGGCTGAGCCGCGCCATGTTGGACCTGGTCAGGACCGCTGGGAACTCCGAGGCCGGGGCGCAGCCGCTGGTGGAGGCTTATCGCGCGTTTCTGGTGCGGCATCTCAAGGCGGAGCGCTGCGCGGACAGCTCCGAACCGGTTTCGAGCGGCGCCAGCTTTGGCCTTGCCGCCGCGGGCACGCCGCTGGCCGAAGCCGAGCAGGTCGCCGACGCCGTGCGTTTCTTCAATGACAGCCTGCGGGTGCCGGATGTGCGGCCAATCGCCGGCGACGAGGTTCTGGCGGCGAAAGTGGCCGGGGCCGCCGGCGGCCTAAGGGTTTGCGAGAGCGCCGAGTGCAAGGACTTTGTGCGGCGCTACAACGCGCTGCTGTTCGGCGCGGGCGGCATGCCGCTGGGGCCGGAGCAGAAGGCCGCGGCCGAATGGCACGCGCGGCTGAAGGAATACCTCGGGTCGCTGGCCGAGTGGCGCGAGGATTCCAGCGGAGGCGCCTCGCTGCTCTTCGTACAGAAATGCCAGCTTTACAGCGACCTGGTCAACGTGGTCCCCAACGGCGCCGACCGCGAGATGGTGCTGCGCGCCTACGCCGGTTTCCTGGAACAGAACAGTTACCAGCGCGAAAGCCGCATCGAGTGGTTTCTGCCGGCCAACACCCTGATTGCGCGCGTGTTCATGGACCCGATCGGCCTGCGCACGGTGATGGAGGAGCTGCGCAACTCCTCCGACCCGGTGATTTCGTTCTACTGCGCGCTCGAGGCGTTCGCCCCGCGGCCGCCCGGCGAGAGCCTAAGCCTGCTGTAGGGCGTTGCGCTTCTCCTCCAGATCCGCCCAGCGCCCGTAGAGGCTTTCCACGTCGCCCATGGCGGCCTTCAGGCGTTCGTAACAGGCGGCCAGGCGGGCAGGGTCGGAAACCACGTCCGGGGCGTGCATCTCGCGCTCCAACTCCCCCACGCGCTCCTCCGCGGCGAGGATGCGCTCCTCCATGCCTTCCCACTCGCGCTGTTCCGTGTAGGAGAGCTTGCGCGGCGTGCGTGAGGGTTTCGCCGCGGCTCCGGCGCGCGGCCGGTCTTCCGGCTCCCCGCGCGACTGCTCCCACTGCCAGTAATCGGCGAAGACCCGCGCGCCGTTGGGGCCGCCCAGCCCCAACACCACGTTCGAGACGCGGTCCAGGAGGTAACGGTCGTGGGTCACCAGCACCAGCGCGCCGCCGAATTCGAGCAGGCTCTCTTCCAGCACTTCCAGGGTAGGGATGTCGAGGTCGTTGGTAGGCTCGTCGAGCAGCAGCACGTCGGCGGGCTTGAGCATGAGCCTGGCGATCAGCACGCGCGCCTGCTCGCCTCCGGAGAGGCTGGCCAGCGGCCGGTCGAGCTGCTCGGGGCGGAACAGGAAGCGCTTGGCCCAGCCGGCCACGTGGATGGGGCGGTCGCGGAAGAGCACCTGGTCCTCGCGCGCGCCGAGGCCCTCGCGCAGGGTCTGGCCCAGGTCGAGCTGCTCGCGGCCCTGGTCGAAGTAGACGATGCGCAGCGCATCGGCGCGGCGTATCCCGCCCTCATCGGGCGCGATCTCGCCGGCCAGCAGGCGCAGCAAGGTGGTCTTGCCGCTGCCGTTGGCGCCCGCCAGGCCCAGCTTCACGCCGGGGGAAAGGACGAAGCTGAGATCGCGGAACAGGGTGCGGCCGCCCAGGTTCTTGGCGATGTTCTCGGCCGTGATCAGGCGGCGGGTGCGGCGGTCGGAGCCGGTGAAGTCGATCTCCACGGCGCCGCGCGCGTTGCGCGCGCTGACATCGTCCAGTTCCCCGATCAGACGGTTGGCCTCGCCGATACGCGCTTTGGCCTTGGTCCCGCGCGCCTTCGGACCGCGGCGCAGCCATTCGATCTCGCGCCGCACGCGGTTGGCGAGCGCTTCCTGCCGGCGCGCCTGCGCCTCCAAAAATTCCTCGCGTTTCTCCAGGAAGCGGCTGTAATTGCCAGGCACGCGGAAGAGACCCTCGGGGAAGGCGCGGTTGAGTTCGGCCATCTGGTTCACGGCGTTCTCGAGAAAGAAGCGGTCGTGGCTGACCACCACGGCGGCGAAGGGCGCCTCCCCCAGGAGCCGTTCGAGCCACAGGATTCCTTCCAGGTCGAGATGGTTGGTGGGCTCGTCCAGGAACAGCAGGTCCGGTTCGCGTACCAGTTCACGCGCGATCGCGAGGCGCCGCTTCCAGCCGCCGGAGAGCGTTTCGACGGCGGCGGAGTGGACCTCGAACCCGGCGCGGCCCAAGGTGACGTTGATGCGTGATTCGCGCTCGGCCTCCTCGATGTGCTCGCCCGCCAGGGCTTCGGCCACCACCGCGCGGGCTGTCGCGCCGGCCGGGAACTCGACCTCCTGGGCGACGTATCCTATGCGGGTCTGGCGGCGCAGTGAGATGGCGCCTCCGTCCGGCTCGAGGCGTCCGGCCAGGATGCCGAGCAGCGTGCTCTTGCCCGAGCCGTTGGGGCCGATGAGGCCGAGCCGCTCGCCCTCGGAAATGCCGAGCGAGAGGTTTTCAAACAGCGGGCGCGCGCCGAACGATTTGGCGATGCCGGTGCAATTGAGGAGCAGGGCCACCTGATCCGATCATAGCGTGCCGCCCCGGCAAGAAATTGGCGCGGGCAGGATTTCGTCGCCGGTCTCCGGACTTACAAGCAGTGTTTCCAATGGCATGGGTGTGGTAGGAGGAATGCACTCAGGCGGGCTTCGGAGTTCAGAAATGTTCAAACGCTTCTTCTCATTCTCGCTCAATGAAGACACCCTGGGACCGAACGGCGGGTACCAAAACGGCAACGGCCAGGCTGCGGCCGTGGTGGAGCCGCCCGCCGCCCAGGAAACCGAAACGGCGCCGTCGAAGTCCGTCGAATCCGCCGCCTCGTTCGAGCACATTTACCAGAGCGCGGCGGTGAAGCCGCGGCGCCTGGAGTGGGGCATCCTCAAGGTGGCCGAGATGGTGAGCAGCGCGCACCTCTCGGGCATGTCGCCCGAAGCCAAGCGCTGCTCGGTGCTGATGGCGCTCGAGGCGGCCGGCGCGGAAGTCGAAAACCTGTTGCAGGACGCCGTAGTCCGGCAGAGGGCCTTGAACGACTACGAGGAAGAGCAAAGGAAGCGGATGGAAGCCTTCGAGGCCGCCAAGCTGGAGGAGAACGCCGGCATCCAGGCGGAACTCGACCGGCTGACCAAGCAATACGTTTCGCGCATCCAGGCGAACCTGGACGAGATCGCCGCGGAGCAGGATCGATTCCGCAACTGGCAGAAGCAGAAGCACGCCGAGGCGCAGCGCATCACCGAAGCGGCGGCCTTCTGCGTGCCGCAGGGCGGGACCGGACCGGGCATGAGCCTGGCGGCCGTGTTGGAGCGCGCCACCGCGCGCAGATAGGCGGCCGCATGCTCGTCGCGGGTCTGTGTTGCGCGATCTGCGCCCTGGCGTTCCGCCTGTGCGGCGGGGCGCGCCGGCGGGCGCTCGACAAGGAAGACATCCGGCGCATGCGGCGTTTTGCGGAGAAGATCCGCCGCGAGCAGGCGCTGCCATACGAGTAATGCCAAATCTCAAGGAGCCAATTGTGAGTCAAGCCGAACAGAACTATAACCAGCCGCTCGGCCTCGATATCGGCACGAGCCGCATCGTAGTGGCGCGCAGCGGGGAGAAGAAATACCAGTACGATTCGCAGCTCAACGCCTTCCTCACGCTGCCCTATTCCAAGCTGGCCGAGAACCTGCTCCAGCGGGAGAACGTGTTTCACGAAGTGCGCGGCGCCGAGATCGTGGTGGCCGGAAACGACGCGCAGCGCTTCGCCGAGGTGTTTCACGTGGAAACCCGGCGGCCGATGCGCGGCGGGGTGCTGAACCCGCAGGAGCCGCACAGCCTGGCGGTGCTGCGCAGCATCGTGACGCGGCTGGTGGGCAAGGCCGCAGCGGAGGGCCAGAAGGTGTTCTTCAGCGTGCCGGCGCCGCCGCCGGCGGGCGATGGCGGGCTGGCCTTCCACGAAGCCTCCATACGGCAGATCCTCAACGACTTGGGCTATGAAGCCACGCCCATCGAAGAGGGCCTCGCGGTGGTGTTCGGCGAGCTGGGCGGCGCCAATTACAGCGGCATCGGCATCTCCTGCGGCAGCGGGCTGTGCAACGTGTGCCTGGCGGTGCTTTCCGTGCCGGTGATCAGCTTCAGCGTGCCCAAGGCGGGCGATTTCATCGATTCGCAGGCCGCCATGGTGACCGGCGACCTGGCCACCCGGATGCGCGTGCTCAAGGAGCAGTCCTTCCGGCTGAACGGCTTGAACGGCGACCGCGTGCAGAACGCGCTCACGGTGTATTACCGCGACATGATCGCCACTCTGGTCGAGACCCTGCGGGCGCAGATCTCCTCCACGCAGCGGCTTCCCAAGCTGGACCAGTCCGTCCCGCTGGTGCTGAGCGGCGGCACCTCCATGCCCTCGGGCTTCCTGGAGCAGTTCACGCGCGCGCTGCAATCGCAGGATCTCCCGGTGCGGCTGTCGGAAGTGCGGATGTCGGCGGACCCGCTGAACTCGACGGCGCGCGGCGCTCTGATGGCGGCGCTGTGTTGATGCGGATTACCGCTGCCTGAAGGTTGCGGCCCGGCCGTGGCGGGCCGCGCACGTCACTGAAATGGCAAAAGTTGTCGAAAGCGTGGCGGGTTGCATTCACGATCCCGTCGCCCGGCTGCGGTTTCTGAGAACCATGGCGCACGCCCGGGCGCCGCGCCGGCGCCGCACGCTCGTGCGCACCGTGCTCGCCACCTCGGCTCTGACGGTGGCGCTGGCCGGCGTGTTTCTGGCGCGCACCGCCGTGGCGCGGGCGCGGCCGGTGTCGCCGCCCCGCCCGCAACCGCCGCCGGTTCGCATCCAGGCGCCCTCAGGCGTCTGGCTGGTGGAAAAAAGCGCCTGCGCCGAAACCTACAGCAACGGCTTGCGCGTGGAAACCTGCGCGGCCGCGCCCACGCGCGCGCGTTCCTGCGGCCCGAAGCCGGCGGGCATCGTCTTCCACACCACCGAGAGCCGCCAGGCGCCGTTCGAGGCGGACCAGAATGGAGTGCTCAAGCGCCTGGGCGAGTCGGTGCTCGATTTCGTGCGCCGGCGGCGCGCATACAATTTCCTGATCGACCGTTTCGGCAGAGTCTACCGCGTGGTGCCGGAGGATCAGGCGGCCAACCACGCCGGCCATTCCGTGTGGGCCGACGGCGGGCGCCTGTACATCGACCTGAACGAGAGCTTTCTGGGGGTCTCCTTCGAGGCCGCCGAGGCCGCGGTGAGTCCGGCGCAGGTGCGCGTAGCCGGCATGCTCACCGAGATGCTGCGCGCCCGCTACGGCATCCCGGCGGCCAATTGCGTGACGCACGCGCAGGTTTCCGTCAACCCGTCGAACATGCGCGGGGGCTACCACACGGATTGGGCGTCAGACTTCCCGTTCGCCGCATTGGGGTTGCCGGATAACTACAGCCGGCCGCTGCCCGCGCTGACCGAGTTCGGCTTCGAGTACGATCAGGCCTTCCTGAGCCGTGCCGACGCGCGCCTGAGGGCGGGGCTCGATCTTGCCGATGAGATGCTGCGCGCGCGGGCCGCCGAAGCGGGGCTGCGGCTGCCGGCGTATCGCAAGACTTTGCGCGAGCGCTACCGCACGCTGCGCAGGGTGCGTCCGGCCTCCAGGACTTCGTAGCCCGCGCCTTCCACCATCCCCGGCAACGTCAGGTGCAGGACGCCGTCCGGTTGGGCGCGTCCCCCGCGGTGATCGTGGCCGCAGATATACGCCGCGACCGAGCGGTGGCGTTCGAGCGTGGCCAGCACCTCCGCCGCGTTCCACAGCAGGTGGGCCGGCGTGGCGGCGGCCTCCAGCACGGGGAAGTGGCAGAACACCGCCACGCGCCGGCCGCGGCGGTCCACCTCCCCGAGCGTACGCTCCAGCCACTGCAACTGCTTCGGTCCGGCGCCGCCGTTCCACTCCTGCGCGTTGGGCTTTCCCGTGAGCCCAGCCAGCATGGCGCGTCCGGCCGGATCCGCGACGCTCAGATCCATGCCGTCGAGCACGAGGAAGCGCCAGCCGCGCACGGTGAAATCGTACCAGCCCGGTTTGGCGAATTCCGCGTCATGGTTGCCGCGCACGTGGTATTTCTTCGCGCGGATGTGGTTGAAGACGGCCATGGCGCGCGCGTAGTTTTCCGCGCCGCCGTCCACCAGGTCACCGAGCTGGATCACGAAGTCCAGGCTGCGCCGGTTCAGGTCCGCGACGAACTCTTCCAGTCGCGGCAATGCCGCACGGTAGGCGCGCCGGCCGGCGGTGTCTTTATCGGCATACTGCACGTCGGCCAGGACGCCGAACGTGACCGGCTGCGCGGCCGCCCATCCGGCCAACACGAGCGCCGCCCAAACGAGCTTCATGAGGTTATTTGAGCACGCCGAAGAGGTTCGAATATCCGTCCGTCCACATGCGGAAGTCACGCCTCTCCTTCAGCACGGCGCCTTCGCGGACCAGCGGTGAGCCGGGCTCCACCAGCAGCACCCAGGAGGCGCCGAAGCACACCACGTCTTCGTCGTCCGGCGTGAACTGGAACTCGACCGGCACGCGCCCGAAGTGCCGCGCGGCGCGCTCCATAACCGGCCCAAGCCCCAGGTACCGGTTGGAGATGTTGACCGCCAGCACGCCGCCGGGCTTCAGGTGGCGGAAGTAGACCGCGAAGGCTTCACGGCTGATCAGGTGAACGGGGACGGAGTCGCCCGAGAAGGCGTCCATCACGAGCACGTCGAAGTTCTGGGCGGGCTCGTGCTCGAGCGCCAGCCGCCCGTCGCCGAGCACGGTTTCCACGCGCGCGGGTGTATCACTCAGGTAGGTGAACTCGCGCGAGGCGATGTCCAGCACCAGGGGATTGATCTCATAAATGCGCAGCGTGTCGCCGGGCCGCCCGTACGCCGCCAGCACGCCGGCGCCGAGGCCCAGGATGCCAATGCGGCGCGGGCCGCGCGCCTCCGAGGCCCTCATGGCGTGTCCGATGCCGGTCTCCGGACAGAAATACGTCACCGGGCTGCGGCGATATTCTTTGGAGAGCAGTTGCTCGCCATGGTTGATGTGGCCGTGAACCAGCTTGCGGCGGACGCCCGCGCCGTCTTCCTCATCCACGTCCCACACCCTTACCAGCCCGTAGAAGTTGCGCACCGCCAGGCGGCAGCCCGTGATGGGAGAATGCGCCGAATAGCCGAGAAAGCCGGCGTAGCCCGCCAGCGCCGCCAGGCCGGCGGCCAAGGTCCAGCGGCGCAGGCCCTCTCGCGCCAGCACGGCCAGCGCCAGCGCGGCGCAGAGCGCGAGCCCTATGGGGAACTCATGGTAGGCCACGAACAGGCTGGGCGCCGCCAGTCCGACGAACACGCCGCCCAGGGCGCCTCCCACGGAAAGCGAAAAGTAAAACGCCGTCAGCCGCGCCGGTTCGGGCTTCAGCCGGACCAGCTCGCCGTGGCACACCATGCAGAACACGAACAGGCAGGCGTTCGAGACCGCGACCACCTGCAAGACGTTGTATCCGGGCTGATACGGCGAGAGCAGGTACGCCATGATGCCCAGCGCCACCGGCAGCATCAGCAGGTAGAGACGCCGCCGGTAGTGGCGCGTCGCGTCGAAGCAGATGATGAAGCTGAGCAGGTAGATGCACAGCGGCAGCACCCACAGGAACGGAATGGCGGCTACATCCTGCGTCAGGTACGTGGTAACCGCGAGCAGCAGGATGGAAGCCGCGGCGGGCAGCAGCACCCACAGCACCCGGACGTCCCAGCGGGGCGGCGCCGCCTTCCCGTGTGCCGTCAAAGCGGGCGGCAGCGCGCGCGAGCCGCTCCACGCCAACCCGCCGCAGAGCAAGGCGAAGCCGGCGTAGGCCGCCGACCAGATCCATCCCTGCGCCGGCAGCGCGAGCCGCGGCTCCACCAGCACGGGATAGGTGCCCAGCGCCAGCAGCGAAGCGAAGTTGGAGAGCGCGAAAAGACGGTAGGGAGAGCGGCCGGGGTGCGTGCGGGCGAACCAGGATTGCAGCAGCGGGCTGGTGCTGGAAAGCAGGAAATAAGGCAGCCCCACGGTTGCGGCAAGAAGCAGCAGGATGCGCGCCGAGGGGTGCTCCACCGCGGCGCTCTTCCACCAGGCGCCGGGAAGGGGCGGCAGCACCAGAAGGCTCGCCGCGAGCAGCGCGCCGTGGACGATCGCCTGCCGGCGCCCCTCCAGCCGGCTGACCAGGTGAGCGTACCCGTAGCCCGCCACCAGCGCCGCCTGGAAGAACAACATGCACGTGTTCCACACCGACGACGCTCCGCCGAACCAAGGCAGAATGGCTTTGGCCGCGACCGGCTGCACCTGAAAGAGCAGAAACGCTCCCAGGAACACCGTACAGCCGTACAACGCGGCCAGGAAAAGACTGTTACTTTGCGGGCTTGTACCCTTCGAGGGAATGGTTGTGTTCCTTGTAGTACTTGCCGGCGTCATTCAGGTCCTTGGATCCGGCCTTAACGTGGCAGAATGTGCAGCCTTTCTTTTCTTTCTTGCTGTACTCCATCTTGGCTTGAGACGGGACTGTGGAAACCACCAAGCCGGCGGCAACAATAGAAGCCGGAAGCAAAACTTTCGCCAGACGCATCAAGAAACCTCCTAGATTCATTCTGGCACATTCTGCGCAATGACAAGACCGGAAGGCAACTCCTCGCCGAAGATGCGCCCCAGCGTGGCCTCGTCCTCTTCCTCGCCTTCCAGAATGGGCAGCAGCCGCGCCGCCTGGGGATCGGCCGCCAGCTTGCGCCGCACCGCTTCAAAAGTTGCGGCCGGAAGATCGCGGGTGGCGTCTTCGGTGCGGCGCGCCATCGCCGCGAGCGCCTCGGCGGCGTGCTCCGCGCGTAGCAGCGCTTCCACCCAGCGGCCCGCGACGGCGGGCGGGACCACCAGGTTGATGGGGCCGTAGAAGAGCTTGCGTGCTGCCAGCCGCGAGAGGCACCACAGCTCGCTTTCGCGGTAATCGCCGGTTTTCACGCGGCGGATGAGCGCCTCGCCGAGTTCCGTCTTGGTCCCGATGGGCAGCAGTTCCAGGCTGGCCGCCGTGCGCCACATCTCCCGCAGCAGGGCGGTGTTCACGCGCGCCGGCTTGCCGCCTTTCGGCAAGAGGAAAGGCGCGATGCGCTGGTAGATGTCGGCCTGCTGGTTGCGGTTGAGCCCGCCCGCCACGCGCCCCCAGAAGATCCACCAGTCGATCTCGTTCTGCACCTGGCTCTTGTATTGGAGCCCCGGGGCGTAGATCTTGCGGGCCTGCTCGATGCGCCAGTCGTCGCCCGGAAAGCCGAACCCGGGGCGCAGGCAGAAGCCGGCGAGGTTCAGCCAGCGCAGCTCGAAGGCCGGGCTTTTCTTGCGGCCCTCCGCCGCCGCCAGGAAAGCCTCAGCCATCTTGCGGATGGCATCGAGCGGCCAGGAATTCTTGCCCAGCCCGAGCGCCTGCTCGAGCTTCGCGGGCAGCTCTTCCGGCGGCACGGGCGATTTCGCCGAGGTGGAAAAGACCGCCGTGATGGTGTCGAGCGCCGCCGCCACCGCCTCCTGGCTGACCACCGCGGCGGCGGGCTTCTTCACCGCCTCGGCGCTCTTGCGGAGCTCGAATTCGAGCCGCCAGCGATTGTCGCTGATCTTGGAATCGGCCCAGGTTTCGAGCGTGCCGATTTCGGTGAGCCGTGCGCCGAGCTTCACCGGGATGAGACGCTCGCCGGACTTCTTGCCGAAGCGGATCACCGCGTTGAGCGGCGCGTGCATGTGCAAATCGGCGTCGGCCGGCGCGAACTCCACGACGCTGCCGGGCGCGTCCCCGGTGCGCGTGAGCGAGCTGTAAAGGCGGAAAGACACGGGGCGGTTCGCCACCAGTTGCAGCCGCTCGTCGTCGATCTCCAGGGTGACGCCCTCTTCGGCGCCGCGCGGCACCAGCGTGACCGCGGCGATCCTGTCTTCGCGCGGCTCGCCGATGCCGATGTAATACGTGCGCGGCAGCCCGCCCCGCACCAGCACGCCGCTGCCCGTGGTTCGCACGTAGGAGTAGTAAGCCGCGCCGACCGAGACCGCCAGGTCCAGGTCGCGGTTCTCGAAGACCTCCGGGCGCTGCCCGTACCAGTGTTCCAGCACGTCCGCCACGCGGCTGCGCAGGACGTCGGGAATGAAAAAGCCGCCGTTGAAGAGGATGGCGTCGGGGATCTGGCCCGCGCTCTCCAGGAACGCGCTTAGGTGGCGCGTGATGGCCGGGTCGGAAACGTAGGGCAAACCGAGTTCGCGGAACAGGCTGCGCTTCTCCTCCTTGGGCGGCTCGCCGCGCGGGGTCATCGGCAGGAAACCTTCGAGCGCCAGCTCGAGCGCCTCCTCGCGCTCGATGGCGGTCTTGAGCGACTTGCCGATCAGTGACGTACCCGCGCCGAGCACCGTGATCTCCACCGCGGGCAGATTGGGATCCATCAGCAGCCGCTCCTTGGCCGCCGCGCACTGCCGCCGCAGTCCGCTGCGCTGCCGTATGGAGAGCGGCACGCCCAGCTTGGTTTCCACCAGCCAGGCCAGCGTGAGGTCCAGGTTATCGCCGCCCAGCAGCAGGTGCTTTCCCACCGCCGTGCGGGTGAAGTCGACCAGGTCGCCCTCGCGGCTGACGCGGATGAGGCTGAAGTCGCTGGTGCCGCCGCCCACGTCGCACACCAGCACGATCTGGCCGTCGCGCAGCAGCTTGCGCGAGCGCGCGAAGTTGTTCGCGATCCAGGAATAGAAGGCCGCCGCGGGCTCTTCCAGCAACGTGAGCCGTTCGATGCCCGCCTGTTGGGCGGCCATCACGGTCAGCTCGCGGGCCTCTTCGTCGAAGGACGCGGGCACGGTGAGCACGATGTCGTGCGCGGCCAGCGGCTGCGGCATGGCGCGGTCCCACTCTTCGCGGAACTTGGCCAGGAAGCGCGAGGAGACGTCCACCGGGGAGAGCACGCGGCCGGTCTCCTGCGAATCCCATGGCAGGATCTTCGCGGTGCGGTCCACGTCCGGGTTGGAGAGCCAGGATTTGGCCGAATGCACCAGGCGCGTGGGCACCAGCGCACCCTGCTCGCGCGCATAGACGCCGACCGGCTGGCCGTCTTCCAGGAAGAGAAACGAGGGAAGGGTGCGTTCGGCTTCCACGCGGCCCGGGGCCACCATCTGCGGCACGTGGAAAATGTGTACGGGAGGGAAATCGCGGTCGCCGGCTTCGCGCTCGTCGATGTAGGCCAGGGCGGAGTTGGTGGTGCCCAGATCGATGCCGATCTTCATGACTCCATGGTAGTTCGATAGCAGCGGCAGGAAAGGCCCGGATGTTAGAATGTGGCATCACATCAATGCGGTTCCTCCTGTTGTTGCTGGGTCTTGTTCCCGCCGTGGCCGACGATGGCCGCCCCGCGCCCAAACCGGCGCCCGCTCCGGCTCCGCGCGCGAACCTGAGCCGCGCCTCGTCTCTGCGCAACGAAAACGTGCAGGCCAACCGCATCGATAACGACGCGCTGAAGGTCAACAACATACGGCTGGGCGATAACGTCACCATCGTGCCGCAGCCGCCTGTGGAGGCCAATTATTATGCCACCGAGCACGGGCGGCCCGCTGGGGAAGCCGCCGTGCTGAGGCCGGCTTCGAGTGCCGCCGGATGGCACGGCGAGCTGTTTGAATCGCTCCAAAACAGCGTGTTCAACGCGCGCACGTTTTTCCAGGTGGGGCCGGTCCAGCCCTCGCGCCAGAACCAATACGGCCTGCGCTTCACCGGCGGAGTGGGCCCTCTCGGGTCCCTGACCGGGAGTTTCACCGGACGCAAGACGCGCGGCATGGTGAACGGCAACGTGCTGGTTCCGCTCGGCTCCGAGCGCACTCCCACGGCCGCGGACCCGGCGGTGCGCGCCATCGTGGAACGCCTGCTCGGCGCCTATCCCAACCTGCTGCCCAACCGTCCGGATTTCGACCAGCGGGCGCTCAACACCAACGCGCCGCAGCGCATCGACGAACTCGATTCCAGCCTGCGGCTGGAGCGCAACACCCCGGCGCGGAGCCGGCTGATCCTGTCGCACACGCTCGGACGGCAGGCCATCCAGGCTTTTGAACTGGTGGCGGGGCAGAATCCCGATACGGAAATCCACACGCACCGCAGCCGCGCCACCTGGCGCCTCCAGGCGTCCGATGCGCTCGAGGCCGCTTTCGGCGGCGGCTTCACGCGGGTGATGAGCGACCTGCGCCCGGAGCCCAACGCCGTGGGGCCGCGCGTGCGCACCGGCTACCAGGTGGAAGAACTCGGTCCCGATTCGCAGTTCCCCATTCACCGCGCCGTGAACAGCTTCCGCGGGGGCGTGGTGGTGACGCAGCGCGCCGGCGCGGGCAGCCACGCCATGACCTACGGCGGCGACCTCCTGCGGCTGCAACTGAACGGCTCGGAAACCAGCAACGGCCGCGGGGTCATCTGGTTCAGCAATAATTTCGGCCGCACCGCCATCGAAAACATGCGCTTCGGCACCCCCACCATGTACGAGGTCATGCTCGGCTCCCTCAGCCGGGGCTTCCGCAACTGGAACGCCAGCCTCTACTGGGCGGACCAGTGGAAGCTGAGCGGGCGCCTGCAAATCTACTACGGCATGCGCTACAACCTGGACACCGCGCCGGTGGAGGTCCACGGGTTGGATCATGTCCCCTACGGGTGCGACTGCAACAACTTCAGCCCGCGGTTTTCCCTCGCCTGGAAAGCGCCCCGCGAATGGATGCTGCGCGCGGGCTACACGGTCTCTTTCGCCCAGATTCCTCCGGTCACCTACGGCCAGGTTCGTTACAACCTGCCCGGCGCGCGCTACATACAGGTGCAGAATCCCAACATCCTAAATCCGCTGGCGGGCGTGGATCTGGAGGGCCCCCGCGGCCGCACCTCGCCTACATTCTTCTCACCGGACCTGGTCTCGCCTTATGTCCACCAGTACAACCTGAGCCTGGAGCGCAAGCTGGCGGGCGCCTGGATGCTGCGTCTTGGGTACGTGGGCGGCCGCGGCTTCAAGATGCTGGACGGATTTATCGAAAACCGCGGCATCCCGGTGGCCGGCATCCCGCTGACCACCGCCACCGTGGACCAGCGCCGCGCCGATTCCCGCTACTACGACGTGAAGTACATCGTCAACAGCGGCGCCTCTTACCTGGATGCGGGGCAGGCCACGCTGGAAGCACCCTACACGCACGGCCTGGTCTGGGGCGCGACTTACACCTTCGGCAAGGCGCTCGACGGGGGCGCGGATTACTCCGGCACCGCGGCCAACAACGACCTTGTCAAGGGACGCAGCCAGTCGCAGTTCGACGCCATCCAGGACAAGAAGGCGCTCAGTAACTTCGATTCGACCCACTCCCTGCTGGTCTACTACTCCTACGAGCTGCCGTGGCGCGGGCGCATGCTGCGGGGAATTCAGATCTCCGGCTCCCTGTTGACCAAGAGCGGAACGCCGCTCACGCTTTACGTGGGCAGCGACGCCCCGGGCTTCGGCAACGTGGACGGCGGGCCGGGCGATCGTCCCAATATCCTGGACCCCTCGATTCTGGGCCGCACGGTGGGCGACCCTGACACCGCCCCGCAGATCATCCGGCGCGACCGTTTCGCGTATGTGCGGGTTGGCGAGAACCGCGGCAACCTGGGCCGCAATACCTTTCGCAAGGGGGGCATCGCCAATTTCAACGCCGCCGTTTCGCGGTCCTGGCGCTTCGGCGGGCGGGGCGAGCGCACGCTGGTGCTTCGCGGCGAGGCGTTCAACCTCACCAACCATCCTCAGTTCGATGAACCCCAGCGCAACCTGAGTTCGCCCGCTTTCGGAAAAATAACCAATACGCTGAACGACGGACGGGTATTACAATTCGGTTTGCGCCTGATCCTGTAACATAGGCAAGGAGTGCTTGATGCTGGAGGCCTTCGCTCTCTCCGATGTCGGTTGCGTCCGGACCAATAACGAGGACTACTGCCACATTGAGCCGGAACTGGGGCTTTACATTCTGGCGGACGGCATGGGCGGGGCCCGCGCCGGCGAGTGCGCTTCACGGATGGCGGTGGAAACTGTAGCGGAAACCGTGTTTATGGCGCAGCAGCGCGATTCGCGCGTGCTGCTGGCGGCGGTGGAGGAGGCCAACCGCCGGGTCAACCAGGCTGCCGCCGCCGATCCCAGCCTGGAGGGCATGGGCACCACGCTGGTGGCCGCGCTCGACATGGGATTCGAAATCGCCGTGGCCAGTGTGGGCGACAGCCGCGCTTACGTCCTGGACGCCGCCGGCTTCCGCGCCGTGACCGACGATCAGACCTGGATCAACGAGATCGGCCGGCCGCTGGGCCTGGACGAGGAAAGCCTTCGCAACCACCCCATGCGGCACGTGCTCACCCAGGCGATCGGCGCCAGCCACGCACTCACCATCAACTACTACAGCGTGCCGGTGCAGCCGGGGATCATGCTGCTGATGTGCAGCGACGGCCTGCACGGCGTGGTGGAACCCGCGCGCATCGAGCAGATCCTGCGATCCGGTGCCGGCCAGCCGCTGGAACATATCTGCCGCACCCTGGTTCAGGCCGCCCGGGACGCCGGGGGTCCGGACAACATCACCACTGTTCTCCTGAGAGCGCCGCACGCTACGTACCACTAAATGGGTATGGGCCCTGTGCTCGCAGTGGCCATACTGCTGATCCGCATCGTCGAAGGCAATGGTGCGGTCCGCGCTCCGGGCGCGCAGCTTGCGCGTCCGCTGGCGGTGGAGATCACCGATGATGCCGGCCGCCCCGTGCCCGGCGCCAGCGTCAGCTTTCACCTCCCGGACGACGGGCCTGGAGGGGTGTTCTCGGGCGGCTTGCGCACCGACGTTCAGGTGACGGACGAGCGCGGCCGTGCGTCCGCGCAGGGCATCCAGTTCAACCGCGTGGCCGGACCGTTCGAAATTCGCATCATCGCCATTAAGGACCAGGTCCGGGCGGGCACCATCTCGCTGCAATACATCGCGGAGGCGGCGCCGCGCGCCGCGCGGCGGGGCCGCGGAAAGTGGATTCTGCTGGGCGTGGCAGCCGCCGCCGGAGCGGCCGGAGCCTGGAGCGCGCGGGGAAGAGCCGGAGCCGGCGGCGGCGTCTCCGCCGCTTCGCCGCCGGCTGCCGTTTCCATCGGAGCGCCTTCGCTCGTGGTGGTGGCGCCGTGAGGCTGGTGCTCTTCCTGCTGGCCCTGCCTGCCTGGGGCCAGCTCTGGTTTTACGCCGGCGAGGCCCGTATCGAAACCCGCCACAGCCTGGGTGCGGCGCCCGCCGGCGGCGCGCTCGACGCCCGCCTGCGCGTCAGGAATGCGGGCAACGAGCCGGTTGTGATCACCTCGCTCGCCGCCGCCGGCGCCGGTTTTTCCGTGACGGAAGCCCCCCGGCTTCCCACGTCGCTCGGCCCCGGCGGAGCGTTCGAATTCACCGTGCGGTTCCAGCCGCCGGCCGAAGGCGCCTACAGCGCCGTCCTGCGAGCCAATACTTCCACGGTCATCCTGAGCGCGGAGGGCGTGGCCGCGCCGCCGGCCTTGCTGGAGCAGGACGGCGCGCTCCAGCCGCTCGGCGCCGTTCTGGATTTCGGCACGGTGGAGCGGGACGCCTCCGCGCGCCGCCGGGTGGTGCTGGAGAACCGCTCGGGGCGGGAAATCAGCGTCCAGATCGGCGTTTCAGGCGCCGGATTCCGGCTGCAAGACGCGCCCGCGCAGTTGGCGCTGGCGGCGGGCGCGCGGCACGTTTTTGAAGTATTGTGCTCGTCGCCCGCGGCAGGCGCCATGGCGGGCGCTTTGGACGCCGCCGGGCGGCGCGTGGCGCTGCGGGCCTTGGCGGTCGAGCCGCCGCTGCCCCAGCCGGAGCTGAAGGTATACCTGGAGCGTCCCGAAAGCGCCGCGCAGGGGCGCGTGGAAGTTCCTCTGGCCGCAGTCTCCCGCACGCGCGCCGAAGGCGACCTGCGCATCGAATTCTTCCCCGCCGCGGGCCTCGGCGAGGATGCCGCGGTGGTGTTCGCCACAGGAGGGCGCCTGCTGCCGGTGAGCGTGACAGAGGGGGAACGCGCCGCCCGCATTTCGGGGCTCGCTTCCATGGGGTTTCAGACCGGCAGCACGGCGGGCGAAATCCGTCTGACGCTGCGGTTGGGGGAATTCACCCAGCGCCAGAGCGTGACCATCGTTCCGGCCCCCGTGGCGTTTGCCTCGGTTTCCGCCGCCCGCTCGCCGGGAGGCCTGGAATTGCAGATCACCGGCCTGGACAACAGCCGGTCCATCTCGCGGCTCACCTTCCGCTTCTACGGACGTGCCGGTTCGCTGATTTCAAATATTGAAACCGACGCGAGCGAGGTTTTTCGCCGTTATTTCGTCCTTCCGGCGGCGCGCGGGCAGTTCCTGCTGAAAGCGGCCTTTCCCGTCACGGGACCAGCGGTGGAAATCGCCGCCTGGGAGGCCGAGATGCAGAGCTTCGCGGGGGTTTCGGTTACCAAACGGATGACGTTACCCGATTAACCAAAGTCGGTATTGAGCCTCCCTAACGCTTCTGTTATTTTCCACTTACACGGATTCACTCCGGGCAGGTGGCACATGCAACACGAGCCGAAATACGGCAGTAACGGCAAGAACGAACGTCGCACCAAGCGCCGTTTCCACATCGAACAGGAGGTCCGCTACCGCATGCTCTACGGTCATCGGATCGCGGAAACGGGCCACGGACGCACGCTGAACATGAGCAGCAGCGGCGTCTGGATCACCACGGACATGCCGCTCACCGTGGGCCTGCCGGTGGAACTCTCGATGAACTGGCCGGCGTTGCTCAACGATGTCTGCCCGATGAAGCTGATGATCTACGGTTGCGTGGTGCGCTCGTCGGAGACGGGCGCCGCCATCGCCATCGAGCGCTACGAATTCCGCACCCAGGGTTCGCGCGCCTTCCAGCAGCCCCCCATGAGTTCCGTGGAAGAGCTCCGCACCGCGGTGAGCTGAGGGGCTACACCGCCGCGCGGGCGTTCATGTTGCGCACGATGGCCGAGGCGAACTCGCTGGTCTTGGCCTTGGTGGCGCCTTCCATTTGGCGGTGCAGGTCGTAGGTGACGAACTTCTGCCGGATGGTTTCCGTGATGGCGTTCTCAATGCACTCCGCCACCGGCTTCCAGCCCATGAACTCGAACATCATGCAGCCGCTCAGCACCACGCTCAGCGGGTTGATGACGTCCTGGTCCGCGTACTTGGGCGCGGTGCCGTGCGTGGCAGCTCATAACCCCAGTCGCGGAAGGCGCCCTCGGTGAACTTCATGATGTTGCCCTTGTGGACCAGCGTAACGCTCTGGCGTCCGTTGGCGAGCGCCCATTGAATCGCACGGCGGATGAGCCGCTTGGAGCCCGTGACGCTCATGGGCTTGATGCCGATGCCGGAATCGGGCCGTATCTTCTTGCCCATTTCTCTGGTCAGAAACTCGATCACCTTCTGCGCCTCGGGCGTCCCCTGGGCCCACTCGATGCCGGCGTAAACGTCCTCGGTATTTTCGCGGAAGATCACCACGTTCAGCAGATCCGGCCGCTTCATGGGCGAAGGCACGCCCTGGAAGTAGCGCACCGGGCGCTGGCACACGTAAAGGTCCATCAACTGCCGCAGCGTGACGTTCAGGCTGCGGATGCCGCCGCCCACGGGCGTAGTCAGCGGGCCCTTGATCGCGATGTGGAACTGCTGGATCGCGTCCAGGGTCTGCTGCGGCAGCCAGCTATTGAAAAGCTGGAACGCCTTCTCGCCCGCGTACACTTCGCACCAGGCGACCTTGCGCTCGGAGCCGTAGACGCGCTCGACAGCCGCATCGAAGATCCTGCTGGCGGCGCGCCAGATATCGCGGCCGACACCGTCGCCTTCGATGAAGGGAATGATCGGCCGGTTGGGTACGATGAACTTGCCATCCCGGACCTGGATGGCTTCCCCGTCCGGGGGGATGGAAAACGTGCTTGCCATATCGCGTCTTTTCCTTTATTCGTGTTCTTGAGTTGCGGGAATCCCTTCGACTTCGCCCCGTTTGAGCTGGTCGAGCAGGGTCATGCCATATTCCAGGCCCTTGTCGAATGCCTTGAGGTTCAATGGCTGGGTGCCCGGCGGCACGGAATCCGCCACGGCCTGCCGCAGCGCGTCCACGCCGACCAGCCCGGTGATCGCGCCGAAAAAGCCCACCATCACCACGTTGAGCACCATTTTGCGGCCCAACTCCTCGGCCAGCCTGGTGGCCGGGACGCCGTAGCAGCGGGTGCCGTGCGGCACCCGTTCCACCCGCACCAGGTCCTGCTCGATGAGCAGCATGCCGCCCGGCTTCAGCTCGGGGGTGAAGCGCGTGTAGGCTTCCTGGGACATGACCACCAGCACGTCGGGGCGCGTGACATACGGATACAGGATCGGCTCGTCGGAGAGGATCACCTGCGCGCTCGAGGAGCCGCCGCGCGCCTCCGGCCCGAAGCTCTGGGTCATGGTGGCGTATTCGTTATGGTAGATAGCGGCCGCCTTGCCGATCACGGTGGCGCAGAGGATGACACCCTGGCCGCCGAATCCCGCGACGCGAATTTCCGTCAGCCGCATACGGTCGAGCACTCCTGTTCCACGTAGCGTTCTCCGAGCTGTTCCACGTAACGGGCGCGCATCAGCTCGAGGTAATCCGGACGGTCGCGGTCCACGAATTTCCCCACGATGATCTCGCCCTGCTTGCTGAGCGGCACTTCGCCGGTGGGGGCGCCGTGCCGGGTCTTGCTGGCTTCCTTGTAATACTTCATGGTGTCCAGCCCGTCGCCCATCTTGTTGCGCCGCTGGTAGAGCGTGGGGCAGGGGGAGAGCACTTCGATGAACGAGAAGCCCTTCTTGTGCAGGACCTCGGTCATGGAGCGGCTCAACTGTTTCACGTGGTAGGTGGTCCAGCGGGCCACGTAGGTGGCGCCCGCCGACTCCGCCAGTTGCACCAGGTTGAAAGACGGCTCGAACGTCCCGTAAGGATTGGTCGAAGTAGTGGCCGCGCCCGGCGTGGTGGGGGCGGTCTGGCCGCCGGTCATGGCGTAAATCATGTTGTTCACGCAGATGACCTTGATGTCGATGTTGCGGCGCGCGGCGTGGATCAAATGATTGCCGCCGATGGCCGTCAGGTCGCCGTCCCCGGAGTAGACCACCACGGTCAGCTCCGGGTTGGCGAGCTTCAGCCCCGTGGCGAAGGGGATGGCGCGCCCGTGGGTGGTGTGGAAGGAATCCAGATCCACGTAACCCGCCACGCGGCCGGTGCAGCCGATGCCGCTCACCACCACGACCTTCTTCAGGTCCAGCTTGGAATCCAGCAGCGCCCGCGCGAAGCAGTTCACCGTGGTGCCGATGCCGCAGCCGGGACACCAGATGTGCGGGATGCGCTCGGTGCGCAGAAACTGTTCGACGGGGTTGACGGCCTCGTGCGGATCTATGATTGCCGTACTCATCGCGCTGCCTCCAGGATCGCGTCCAGAATGGCTTGCGGCCTGTGTACGCCGCCGCCGGCATGCGTCACCGAAAGCACCCGCGCCCGGCCTTGCGCCGCGCGCTCCACTTCTCTCACCATCTGTCCCAGATTCAGCTCGGGGACCACGAAGGCCTTGACCTTGGCCGCCATCTCCGCGATGTGGCTCTCCGGGAAAGGCCAGGCGGTGATCAGGCGGAACTTGCCGGCCTTGACGCCGCGCTCCCGCGCCAGGTCGAGGGCGCGCTGCGCCACGCGCGAGGTGATGCCATAGGAGATCACCACCACTTCGGCGTTTTCCAGGTGCGCGGCCTCGAACAGGGCGCCGCCGCCCGCCAGCGGCTCCACTTTCTTCACCAGCCGGCGTACCAGCTTTTCCTGCGTCTCCACGGTCATGGAGGGGTAGCCGCGCTCATCGTGCGTCAACCCGGTAATGTGGAAGTTGTAGCCCTCGCCGGCGTGCGCCATCTCCGGGATGCCGTCCGGCCCCGGCGCGTAGGGCCGGTAATCCTCGGGGCTTTGGGAGGTGTGGCGCCGCGGATAGATATCGATCTGCTCCGGCGGTGGGATGACGACCTTTTCCGTCATATGTCCCACCACCTCGTCCATCATTACCATCACCGGCATGCGGTACTGCTCGGAGAGGTTGAAGGCTTTGATGGTCAGGTCGAAGCATTCCTGGGGCGAATTGGGGCAGAGCGCGATAGTGCTGTAGTCGCCGTGCGAGCCCCAGCGGGCCTGCATCATGTCGGCCTGGGCGGGCAGCGTGGGCAGGCCCGTGGAGGGGCCGCCGCGCTGTACGTTCACGAAAACGCAGGGGGTCTCCGTCATGGCCGCGAGGCCGATGTGCTCCATCATGAGCGAATACCCCGGCCCTGAGGTCACGGTGAAGGCCTTGGCGCCCGCCCACACCGCCCCTTGAATGGCGATGGAAGCGGCCAGTTCGTCTTCCATCTGGATGAAGGCCCCTCCAACCGTCGGGATGCGCGAAGCGAAGCGCTCCACCACCTCGGTCGAGGGCGTAATCGGGTATCCTGCGGCAAATCGCGCACCCGCGGCGAGAGCCCCCTCGCAGCAGGCGTGGTCGCCGTCGATGAAGTGCACCCCGGTCAGGACGCCTTTTGGGTCAGCGTGCATACTTGGCCCCAAATATCGCAAAATCAGGACAATACATGCCGCACAGATCGCAGCCGCTGCACTTCTCCGGCGCCACCGCGTGGGGTGGATGGTAGCCCTTGGAGTTGAATGCCGAGGAGAGCGACAAAACGTGAGTGGGGCAAAACTCGACGCAGAAGCCGCAGCCCTTGCATCGTTCTACCGTAATTGAGACAAACCCCTTTGGTGTCAAGGGCCTCCTAATGTTGGCTGATTGCCACAGACAACCAGTGCAAGATGAATGCCAAAACAGGCGAACTCCTACACTTTGTTGAAAAAGTGAAATGTGCTCGCTTTTGATCTATGATAAGCCAAAAACCTATGAAACGTATGTTGCTTTGGCTGGCGGCAGCGGCCGCCTGGGACGCCAAAGTGGAGTCCGCCGCGCGGGGTAATCCGGGTTGTGCGAACCGGGCAGGCGGTCTAAACTCGTTTGCATGTTGAACCGCCGGCAGATTTTCCAGGCGCTGGGCGCCGCCGCGCTCGCGGGCAGGGCGCGTGCGCAAGCTCCATCCTTCTCCCACTTGACCCGCCGCACGCTGGGCCGCACGGGACGGTGGGTTGTGCCTTACGGCCTGGGCGGACAGGCCTCGCTGCAATTCCCGGCAGAGGGCATGGACACTCCCGACATCGTGGTCCGCGCCATCCAGCTCGGCGTGAATTACCTGGACACCGCCAACGCCTACGGGCCAAGCCAGGGCATTTACGGCGAAGCTTACTGGCGGCTGGCTGTCACGCCCGGCCACCCGGACTACAACGCGGCGCTGCGGGAAAGCCTGTACATCGCCAGCAAGACCGGGCAGCGCTACGCTCAGCAGGCCGTCACCGAGCTTCTGCGTTCGCTCACCACGCTGTTCGGCGACGGCAAGGGTTGGATCCCGGACAACGCCTACCTGGACGCCATACAGATCCACAACCTGACCACCGTGCAGCAGGTGGACCAGATCTATGAAGGGCTGGATGCGCGCGGCGGCAAGATGCCGGACCGCATCGGCGCGCTGGCCGGGCTGCTCGATTTCCGCGACGGCACCAACTACACCGGGCTCAACCCCGAGCGGCGCCACTATGTGCGGCACATCGGCATCACCGGGCACCAGAGCTCGCCGGTGCTCATGTACGCCATCCGGCGCGACGAGCTGAACATCCTCGATACCATGCTGGTGGCGCTCAACGCTAACGACCGCCAGTACTCCTCGCACCAGTACAATGCCGTGCCGCTGGCGCGCGCCAAGGGCATGGGGATCATCGCCATGAAGGTCTTTTCGGCGGGCGGCGTGTACACGGGCATGCAGCGGCAGCCGAACAGGGCCTCGGAGCTGATCCTGTCGGTGGGCATGCCGGGCGGAGTGGAGAGCCAGGACCTGATCCGGTATCCGCTGTCGGTGCCGGGCGTTGCGGTGGTGATCGCGGGCATAGGGAAGATCGACCGTGAGAGGCCGGAAGCCGACCAGCTCGCAGCGAACCTGGCGGCCTCGCAACTCGACCCCACCACGTCCGGGGAGCGTGAACGCATCGAGAGCGCCGTGGCGGACCGGCACGGGACCAACACGAACTATTTCCAGGAACGGCAGCGGGGCCTGGTGCAGCCCGCCGCGCCCACGGTGGAGCGCGACAGCGGCCGTGTGATCGTCAAATGGAATACCGCGCTCGCCGGACCGGACCCGATTCGCTCCTACAAGATCTACGCCGGCGACAGCGTGGTGGCCAGCGTGCCGTACCGGCCGCAGCTCACCACCGCGCCGCTTTCGCTCGCGCTGGCCCCGGAGCAGGTGGGCGACGCGCCCGTGCGCGTGGAGGCCTCCACCGAGCTTCCGCCGTGGTGAGGAGCTATCTCTCTCGAGATCCGCGCACCTCGACCTCGCTCACGGAGCGCCACGGGCGTCCACCACCGCGATCCACTGCCCCTTGCCCGTCTGCTGTGCATCCACGTGATGCATGGCGTGGGAGTTCCAGCCGGTCCCGGATGCCTCGACCAAGGGCGTCTCAACCATGGTCTCGGCATACACCGTGGGGCTGATGTCCGTAATCCGGAAGGCGCGAACCGCTCTCCCGTATGTCGGGTAACAGTCCTGCCCCAGGCGGTACAGCGCGCCGCCGAACACGAACGGCCGGCCGGCGGGGCGAGCAGTTCGCAGGTCCTTCTTCACGATGGGGCTCAGAGGGTGTTCCTTCCACGGCCCACGAAGATCCGCGGCGTAGAACAACCGCAGCGTATCGTTTGACCCGCCGGGCGAGGTAAACAGCCACCACGTGTCCTGGTAGCGGGCGAGTGTCGGGCTGATGTAGTGTTCGCCCTCCAACAGGTTCCCCACGTACTTCCACTGGTCGGGAAACGACGTCGCCCGGTACAACCGGACGGCTGTCTCCGTGTGGGCTTCCGGGATCAGATAGTAGTCACCTTGCCAGAGGAAGACGTACGGGTGCGATTGCACGAACGGCTCGCGGATGACGGTCCGCCGGAACTTCCACCGCACGCCGTCACTGCTTTCGGCCAGCCCGATGCCGCCCTTATCGGACTTCAGGTCCTTGGCCGTGAAAAACACGTAGTAACGCCGGTCCTTGATCACCAGGAACGGATGCGCGAGGGTATCTACGTTCATGTCCGTGACGTCCGCCCCCGTCAAGACCGGATTCTTCAACGTCCGCGCGGGTCGAAGCTCCAGCGGGGACTTCCCAGTGTAGATACCGAGCGTCCACTGGATCTTCTTCCCCGCCGGCGGCGAACTTACTTGCGCCGCCGCATCGCGCACGGCCATCGGCGCACAGAGCGCCGCCGCCAGAATTCCCGCCACGGGCCGGCAGTAATCACGTCCCATCCCGGCTCTCCTCTCGCCATCGAATAACCATTTCCAGGTCCCGGCCCGCCCAGTATACACCTCACACCACCTCTGCTGATGGGCCATGGCTATGATGTCAGCGGTACGCAAACAACATGCCGTAGATGATCAGCCCGATCAGCACCAGCCCGGTGCCGAGCGCGGCGTAGCCGAAACGCCGCCACAGCTTTTCCACCGTGGGCGAGGGCGCGGGCATGAGGTGGTTTTCCAGTTCGCCCGCCGCCATCAGGGCCTCGCATTCGCGCGGGCGGTCGCGCTTGAATTCCTCGAGCGGCATGCCGCCGGTGAAGATCACCGTGTCGATCGGAAATTTTTCCGGCCGGAAGTGCGTGTTGAAGAAGTGCACGGTGAAGATGAAGCTCACCGCGAGCAGCGCTTCGTCGCTGTGGATGGTGGTGGCCACGTTCACCATCCAGCCCGGCACGATGCGGGTAAAAAACACCGGGAACCACAGCAGGAGCCCCGTGCCGCCGATGATGAATACGCCCCAGAACACCGCGAAGTAATCGAACTTTTCCCAGTAGGTCCAGCGGCCGTACTGCGGCCGCGGCCCGCGATTGAGGAACCACTTGAGCGAGCCCACGAACTCGCGCCAGTCGGTGCGATTGAGCAGCATGCTTTCCGGGCCGGCGATGAACTCGCGCCAGGGCTTGCCGTGGCGGCGGCGCTTGCGCACCAGGTCGAACAGGTGCAGTCCGAAGTAGGCGAAGGTGAGCACCGCGCCCAGGCGGTGGATGTAGCCGGCCGTTTCGAAACCTCCCAGCAGCCGGGCCAGCACCTTGGCCCAGGGCGCATAGGAGAATTTCAGAATCATCCCGGTAAGCGCCAGGCTGAGGAAGCTGCAAATCACCATGATGTGCAGGTTGCGCTGGTAAGGCTCGAAGCGCCGCACGTAGAGCTGGTTTTCTCCATTGCGCGGGTGGGGGAACATGCGCCGGTACTGGAGCGAGCGCGGCAGCCACAGCAGCGTGTGGACGCCGGAGACGAACAGCGTCCCCACCAGCAGCGCGGTCATGCCCCAGAAGGTCCAGAACAGGAACGGGTACTTGGACGGGTCGTGATGCGTGGCGTGCGTCAGGTAGCCGGCGAACTGCCGGTGCGAGCTGGTATGACAGCGCCCGCAGGTGGTCACGATGTTGGCGCGGCTGAGGCGCGACCGCGGGTTGTTCACCGGGAGAATGTCGTGCGAGCCGTGGCAGTCGTAGCATTTCGCCGTGGTGGTGTAACCCAGCTTGGATACCTTGCCATGGAAGGTATCGAAGTAACTCTCGCTGATCTCGCGATGGCAGCGCCCGCACTGGTCCATGATGTGCAGCCGGAAGTTGGTGAGATCCGTGCGCTGGATGCTATGGGCGGAGTGGCACTCGCTGCAAACCGGCAGTTCCTTGTTGGTCCGGGTCACCTCGGGGGCGTGCACGCTGGCGGTGAACAGCTCGTAGATGCCGCGGTGGCACTTGGCGCAGGTGCGGGCGATGTTGGCGCGATTGACGCTCGAGCGCGGGTCCTTGGAGGGCAGTTCGTGGTGGGCGCTGTGGCAATCGGAGCAATCGGCGGTAACGGTGAGCCCCGCCTGCAACAGCCCTTTGCCGTGGATGCTCTCGCGGTAGTGCTCCACCGCGTACTGCTGCTTGCCGTTGTAGCGCACCGCCGCCTTCTGTCCCGCACGGTGGCACTTGGCGCACAGCGCCGGTACGTTGCGCGAGAAGGTCGGCGAGCTCGATTCGTTGCGTCCCTGGGTCCCATGGGTGCCGTGGCAATCGCGGCAGGCGGGCGCGTCCGGGCTGCCCTGCGCCAGCAACGTGCCGTGCCGGCTCTCGCGGTACTGCGAGACGGCCTCGGCGTGGCACACGGAGCAGTCCACGGCCGGCGCCATGGTGCCGCACGGGCGTTCCGCCGAAGGCGTGCCGCCGGTGTGGCACTGCACGCAGGCTACGCGCGCGTGGCGCGAACGGGAAAGCTCGTCCTGGTTGACGAACAGCGGAACCGTGCGTCCGGCGCGCGTGACTTTCAGCTCGGGGTTGCCGTGGCAGCGCTGGCAATCGCGGTCCGACATGCCCTGCGGATAGAAGACGCGGCGCACCTTGTGCGGCTCGTGGCAGTCCACGCACGCCGGGATCATGTGGGGCTGCTTCTCCCACAGCTCACCCCGGATGATCTTGCGGTGGACGGTCTCGATCTGCGCGTGGCAGCGCGTGCAGGTCTTGGCGATGTTGGCCTTGGAGATCGACGAGCGCGGATCGTTGTGCGGCAGCACGAAGTGCGCGGTATGGCAGCTCGTGCACACGGCGGTGACGGTCAGGCCGCGCCGGAACAGGCCTTCGCCGTGGATGCTGTCGCGGTAGTTGTCGAGCACGTCGGGCTGCGGCATCTTGCGAGTCAACTGCACTTCGGAGCCCTCGCGGTGGCAGCCGCCGCACAGCCGCGGCACTTCCATAGTGGAGATGGGGGATTTCGGCGAGGAGGCGCGCACCACGTTGTGCGTGCCGTGGCAGCTCTTGCACCCGGGCGCGAGCCGGTCGCCGCGTCCGGCCGCCTTGCCGTGGAGGCTGGCTTCGTACTGGCTCTGCTGGTCCGGATGGCAGCCGCCGCAATCCACGCGCTGGAGCTTATCCGGGTGCGGCATCTCCTTCTTCGCCAGGTCCGCGTGGCAGGAGGCGCACTCGAGCGAGGCGTGCGGCGAAGCGCGCAACGCCGCCGCATCGAACGCCGGGGGCACGCCGGCTTCGCGCTTGCCGGTCCGGCGGCCCTCATCGTGGCACCCGGCGCATTCGGCCGAACCGGGGAGCTCGGCCGGTTTCTGCGCGCCCGCCACGGCGCCCAACAACAGTCCCAGAAGGAGTGTCCTCATCGCGACGCTTTCCCGGCCCGCGCCTCTTCGAACAGCGGCGGCTCGTGCTCGCGCACGCCGTACCCGTTCAGAAAGGCGGTGTCGATGGGATAGACGTACGGGTCGAAGATCACCACGTAGAAGTGCCAGACCACAATGGCAAGGCACGCCAGCACCGCCTCGTAAAAGTGCAGCGCGACGGCGAAATCCAGCGCTGCCTTGGAGAACCATTTGAGGGTGAGGTTATCGGCCCACAACAGCAGCCCGGTGGCGCCCATGACCACGCCGCCCCAGACCACCGCCCAGTACTCGGCCTTCTCCACGAAGCTGTAGGAAGGCAGGCGAGGGCGGCGCGAGCTGAGTCCCAGGTTGTAGGCGAAACCGCGCAGCGCGTCGGTCACGTCGCCCGCGTTCGGCCACAGGTTGCGCCAGTGCAGCCGCAACCGCCGGCTGGCCGCCAGGGAGACCACGTGCATCACGCCGGTCAGCAGAAATACCACCGAGGCGCCGCGATGCACCACGCCGCGCACCGACCAGCGCTCCTCCCATTGCAGGAACGGCCGCGCCCACCACTCCTCGGGATAGGTAAGCTGAAATCCCGTCCAGGCCAGGGTGAGGAACGAGACGGCCAGCAGCGCGTGCAGCACCCTTTCGAAGAAGTACATGCGGACGTCGGCATAGCGGGAAGAGGGCGCCGGCGCGTAGCCGTCCAGCCGCATGCGCCGCAGCTTGCGGATCCAGTCGCCGGCGTTATACAGCAGCATCAGCCCGATGAGCACGGGAATCAGCACCATGTAGATCTGCCGCACCATGCGCACGGAGGCCGGCTCGGTCCGGCCCTCCCACAGATGCACCGGCCCCAACGCGAGGCGCGTGCCGGCGCCGGGATGGCACTTGCCGCAGGTGGCGGGCAGGTTCTTTGCATGAATCGTCGATTTCGGATCCGAAGAGGGCAGGATGTTGTGGAAGCCGTGGCAGCTCGCGCAGTTCGCCACGGTCTGCGATCCCGCCTTGGAGGCCAGCCCGTGATAGGACGCATCAAAACTGACCACGCGGTCCGAAGGGAGTCCGAACTTGCGCGACAGGCGCACGTTGGCGTGGCAGGCGGCGCAGGTCTCCCGGATGTGGCTGGGATGCACCAGCGACGCGCGGCTGGTGGGTTTCTGGATTCCGTGCTCGCCGTGGCAGTCCGTACACACCGGCGCCTGGGGCAAACCCTGCGCCAGCGCCTTTCCGTGCACGCTGGCCTGGAACTGCCTGACCACGCCGTCGTGGCACATACCGCAGGTCTCCGGCACGCCCTTGCGGAAATCCTGAGAACGCGCGCGCACCGTCTGGTGCGCCGCACCGTGGCAGGTGTCGCAAGCCGGAGCACCCGCGTTTCCGGCCTTCAGAGCGCGGCCGTGAACGCTGGCGGCATGCTCGGCCGCCACCGAGGAATGGCACTGGGCGCAGGAGGGCTTGGCTGTACCCGCGGCGTGCGGGTAGGCCTCGTGCTTCGGGTGGCAGGTAGCGCAGCTCACCCCGGCGTGGGCCGACGCCGCGGCCTTCTTGGACTCCTCCTCGTGGCAGGACACGCAAGGCGATTGCGCTTGCAGAAAACCGGCGGCGGCAATCGCCAACGCGACTCTTGCGGCACGGATCCAGCGGCAGGTCATTCCCGCCCCTCCCTATACAAGTGGGAATATCGGACCCGCTTAGCTTACATCTGCGACGAATTTTACGTCAAGTTGTGGAAAACCCCGACAGTGAGACGATGCTTTATTTCCTGCCGAGTTTCGCCATCCAGATGTTGCTGCTGGTCTCGGCGAAATTCACGAAGATCCGGTCGGCCGCCACCGTAAACTCGCGTGCGCCGCGCGGTCCCGCGTGCGATAGCCGGCTGGTGTGGGCATGATAGAAAGCCACCGGGGCCCCGGCGGGTCTCTTGGTGGCCGGATCGAGCGGCGCGTACCAGATACACGAATAGCCGTCCAGTTCCGCGAGAAAGTACAGGCCATCGCCGCTGATTGACCAGCGTACCGGGCCGATCCAAACGGGCGGATCGAGCACCGGAATCCACTCCGCAACCGGCGCCGGGGCAGTTCTCACCGGCGCGATCCGCAGACCGCAGGAACCGTCCGGCTTTTCGATCAGCAGCGCCATCCAGCGGTCGTCCGGAGAGAGATCGGCGTCCAGCACGGCGCCCTCCGCGTCGGCCAGCAGCGCGGATTCCGCGCCCGCGCCGGCATCCAGGCGCAACACGTGGTTCGGGGTTCGCAGCACGGCGAGCTGCGCGGTGTTCGAAAAGAATCCCAGGATGGAGCAGCGGTCGCAGAGCTGCCGTGCGGAAAGGCCGGTTGTCCTGGCGGCGAACGTCGCTGCCTTGCCCGGCCGGGCCTCTACGGTGTAACCGAGCATCGAACCATCGCGGCTGAAGCGCACGGCAGTGCGCGAATTCGGTTCAAACGTTCCGGCCGCGGACTCGGCGCCGCTCGCCAGGTCCCTTATCCGCAATTCCCGGCGGCGCCCCGCCTTGATGCCGGTGAAGGCCACAAACGCCAGCTTGCCGGCGCCCGCCGGTGCCGTGGGAGCGAACTTGACGGTAGCGTCGGTGGTTACCGGCTGGGGAGGACCGGCCGCGGTATGGGTTTTCCGGTCAATCGCGAGGCTCTGGATGTTAACCAGCCAGGTGAGGTTGGGAAACACGATCCGGCCATCGCGCGAAATGGACGCGCTGTACTGCATCCCGGGGCCGGACGTCAGGCGCTCCGGAGGGCCGGTGATTTGCCAGGAGCCGTGCCGAATGGGCGCCCGGAAGAGATTTGTGCCCTCGGTGGTCGTGCCGCCGGAGAAGTACACATAGTCCCCCGCCCAGGCCAGTGGCGCGAGCAGAGGCGTGGATGGCAGGTTCTTCAGAGCGTGGGTGGCCACCGGCTCACCGCCGTCGAGCGGCGCGACCCACCACTCGAAGCTTCCGGGATCGTTTGTTTTGAGGCCCGGAAAGAGGATGCGCTTGCCGTCCGGCGACCAGCTCAGGGATCGGCCGAACATCGTCGCGACCCCGAATCCGGGTTGGAAGGCTCGTGGCGGGCCGCCTTCCGGCGAAACCAGAAACATCCTGTTCAACAGCGTCCGGCCGGAAGGCACGGTCTGAACGTACGCCACCGTGGAACCGTCCGGCGAGAACTGCGGATCCACGCCGCCGGGCGCGATGCAGCGTTCTTCACCGCCCAGGGTGCTCACAATGTAGATGCCGCCCCCGTCGCGCGATGATTGGAAGACGATGCGGGAGCCATCCGGCGAGAACGATGGATTCATATCGACGGCGGGGTGCCGGGTCAGCCTCAGCGCCCCTCCGCCGGCGATCTGCTGAACCCAGATATCCTGATTTCCCTCTTCGCCGCGGTCGGAGAAGTAGGCCACCAGTTTGCCGTCGTCCGAAATTGTGGGGCCGAGGGTGGCGCCCTTATCGTACGTGAGGCGCTCGATGCTCAGTTCGGCGGTCCCGCCGCGCCCGCGCAGAAGCCACCATGCGGCGGCGCCGAGCAGCAGAGCCAGCACGGCGGCGCCCCCGATCATCCACGAGTACACATGCTTCCGCGGAGGCCCGGCCGGCCCGGCCGCAAGGCTGCCGGACTCGGACTCCTCTTTCAAATCCATGAGCGCGACTTTGAGGTCCGACATGTGCTGAAAGCGGCGCTCCGGATCCTTGCGCAGGCAGCGCGCGATGATCCGCTCGAGTTCCCGCGGAACGGCCGGCACGATGGCGCTGGCCGGTTTCGGCTCGTCGCGCAGAATCGAGGAGAGTGTGGAGAGCCGCGTCTCGCCCCGGAATGCCCGCTGGCCGGTGACCATTTCGTAAAGCACCGAGCCGAAGGCGAAGATGTCGCTGCGCGCGTCTACCCGGCCGCCTTCGGCCTGTTCGGGCGACATGTAGGCCACCGTGCCGAGGATGGCCCCCTCCTCGGTGTGCGGCCGTGTCCCGGCCGCGAACGTCCGGGTTTCCGCGGACTCGGCGGACAGCGGCTCCAGCAGCTTGGCCAGGCCGAAATCGAGCACCTTGACGGCGCCGGTATCGCTCACCATGATGTTGCCCGGCTTGAGGTCGCGGTGCACGATCCCAGCGGCGTGC
The DNA here is from genome assembly GCA_041946965.1 of Bryobacteraceae bacterium. Lineage (GTDB taxonomy): Bacteria > Acidobacteriota > Terriglobia > Bryobacterales > Bryobacteraceae > JBHGBM01. The sequence continues at coordinate 18,029 of JBHGBM010000022.1, read as the reverse complement.
GCCGCGGCCAGGGCGTCGGCGATCTGGATCCCGGCGGATAGGATCTCGTTCCATCCTTTGCGGGGGAGCGCCTGGTCCAGCGTTCTGCCCTGGATGTACTCCATCACGATGAAGTCCACGCCGTCCGCCGAGCCGATGTCGTAAATGGTGAGGATGTTGGGGTGGTTCAGGGCCGACGCCGCCTGGGCTTCCTGAATGAACCGCCGCCGGCGCTCCAGATCCGAGGCCCGGTCCGGGTGGAGGACTTTCAGCGCCACGAACCGGTTCAGCCGCGGATCCCGGGCTTTATAAACGGCGCCCATGCCGCCCTCGCCGAGCTTCTCGACGATCTCGTAATGGGAAAGCGCCTGACGCATGGCCGGGACCCCAAGTCCAGAGTCTACTGCGCGTACACGGGCCGGGCAACAGCGAAACAGAAGAATGCGAAATACACGAAGGGCCGCGGATGCACACAGGTGAACGCAGATGGGACCCGGATCTACCGCCTGACGAAGCGCGCCGTGCCGAACGATTCCGGCGTGTGGAACGTGTGGCTGGGCGGCGCGATGGGAGACCAGGAACTGCTCTGCTTGTTTGTGATGCCGCCCAGGCGCTGCAAGTTCAGCCGCCAGGTATCGCCGGGCTGGGGAGGCGTGTGTGCGGCGTCGCGCGCGAAATTGCGAAACGGAACCGCCAGTTCCACCACCCAGTGATCGTCGTCCGGAGATTCCTTCTTCACCGCGGCGCCGTGCCAGGTAGCCCGGTAGCGGACGCCCTCCGGCTCCCAGGTGGGCGGGCCGGTCCACCAATCCGTGCGGCAGCGGTTCAGCATCGCCCCGATCGCATTGATCTCGAAGGTGTAATAATTGCGAACCTTGGCGGGATTGGGGCTGATGAAGATCTCCACGCAATCGTCGTTAGAGACCGGCCCGTGCCGCTCGGTTACCGAGGCCGAAATGTGCTTGTCGTGGCAGTACCAGGAGACGTAGAGGTTCTCGTCGTCCCACAGCAGGCGGGCGTCGGTGGCCTCTTTCTCGCCTTTCACCCACCAGTTGAAGTGAAAGGGTCCGGCCGTGGGCGCCTGCTTCCAGGCGGCCTCATCCAGCCGGGCGTCGATGGTGATCGGCCCCCGCGCGCGGCGGATTTCATAAACCGGCTGCTGCTGGCCCGCGAGCGGCGCCGCGGCCAGCAGCCAAATGATCTTCGGCAAACATCGGAAGGGCATAAGATTACACTATTTTCCCCAGTAAGGCGTTGACGCCGCGAATAGCCCGCGCCACGTGGGCGGGAGTGTTATAGATGTGGGGCGATAGTCGCAGGCCGCCCGTGGGAGCGCCGGCGATGCCGTACTGGCGGTAAAGCTCCTCGAAGACCACCGGCGCCCGGCCGTCGGGCGCCTCGATGATGCACACGCCCGCGCTGAGCGATTTCTCGCGCGGGGTGACCAGACGCGCGCCGGTCTCCGCGAGGCCGTCCTTGAGGCGGGTGGCAAGTTCGAGAACGCGCGCTTCGATGCGTTCCGGCCCGATCCGATGATGGAAGTCGGCGGTGGTGGCGACCGCGGCGAGGCAGGCATCATCCCGCTGGCCGAGGGATTCGAACTTGCGGGCGCCTTTCAGTTTCGTCTCCGCATCCTTGCCCCAGTCGGCGCCGACCGTGTTGGGCCAGATCCCGGCGATGCGCTCCGCGCGGACGTAAAGCACGCCCGCCTCCTTCGGACCCATGAACCACTTGTGAGCGCTGCCGCTGTAGGAGTCGCAATCGAGGGCGCGCAGGTCGACCGCCAGGGCGCCCCAGGACTGCGCGCCGTCCACGTGGACGAAGATGCTCCGGCGGTGGGCGGCGTCGCATAGCTCGCGCACCGGCAGACGCACGCCGCTCACGTTGGAGACATGGGTGATGGCGAGGACCCGCGTGCGCGGCGAGAAAGCCCGCTCGAACACGGCCACCAGCTCGCCGGCCTCGCGAGGCTGCCGCGGCACGGACACGCGGCGGACCACCAGGCCCGCGCGCGCGGCCCGCACGTCCCAGGCGACGTTGTTGGTGGGGTGGTTCTGGTCCCAGAGCACCACCTCATCGCCGTGCTTGAGCGGCAGGCCGTTGTTAATCGTGTTGTTGGCCTCGCTCGTGTTGCGCACCAGGGCAATCTCGCCGGCCGATACTCCCAGGTGCGCGGCCACCTTGGCGCGCGCCTCTTCCAGGAGCTTGGAGAATTTGGCGCGGTTCTGGAAGGAGCAGTCGCGGTCGATATCGCGCGTGAGCTCGGTAACCCGTTCGGCTACCGCGCGCGGCGAGGGGCACAGGTTCGCCGCGTTCATGGGAACGCATGCTTCATCGAATGCGAATTGCGCGCGGATGGCGCCCCAGTACGCCTCATCCGGCGGGCCGGGAGCGAGCGCCGCGGCGGAGGCGCTCAAGCCATAAAGGAACTCGCGGCGGGAATGGGGAACAGGCATGGCGAACATCCTCCGCACCGGAGTTTCGTCTCCGGTAGGGGATAGTATACACCTGGTTCCGCTTGACTCATCTTCTATACTGGATTGAGATGTTCGCGAAACTCACGCCGCACACGCTGCGGGGGAGAATCGCCCACGAGATCCGCAAGGCGATTCTGAGCGGCAAGCTCAAGGAAGGCGAGCGACTGGTGGAGCGCAAACTGGCCACCGCGCTGGGGGCCAGCCTCACCGCCGTTCGGGAGGCTCTGATCGAGCTCGAGTCGGAAGGGTACGTCGTCAAGAAGGTCAACCTGGGAACTTATGTCACCAAGATGACCCTGGAGGACGTGGAAAAGGTGTACCGCGTCCGCCGTGCCCTGGAGGCGCTCGCGGCCGCCGAAGCCGCGCAAAACGGCACGCCCGAGCAGGTCGAAAAGCTCAAGCGCATTTACCGGAACATGGCGGAGGCCGCTCGCGCCAAGGATGTCCGAAGGTTCAACCGCGAGGACATCGAGTGGCATTCGCTGGTCTGGGAAATGACCGGGAACGAGTACCTGATTGCCGCGTTGCGGCGCGCCGTCCTGCCCTATTTCACCTTCACGGCCATCCGCATCGCCAGTGTCGATCCGCAAAGCCTGGAGCGCGACGCCTGCGGCCACCTGCCGTTGCTCGAAGCCATCGCGGCGCGGGCTCCCGAGCGCGCCCGGCAAGCCTTCGCGGCCACCGCTGACGACTGGCTGGAAATCACCCGCTCGGAGTATTGGGCCGCAAGCCCCGCGCCCGCGGTCTAGGCCAACTCGTCCTGGCCTACCATGGAGGGTGATGACCAGAAAGAGCGTTCTCGCGATCTTCATCCTGCTCGGGGCACTGACTGCTCAACAGCGCGCGCCGCGGGTCGATTTCATCCACGTCACCGATACCCACGTCCTCGACCTGAAGGGCGTGGCCGCGCCGCTGGTGAAGGCGCGCGAGCATTTCGCCGATGGCGAACGCAGGCTGGCGGCCTTGCTGGCCGGCGCCGGGCGGCCGGCGAGCGCGTCGTTCGCACTGATCACGGGCGATCTGACGGATGCTTTCAGTTTCACCGCGGCGGATGGCGGCGTGGTACGCGGCCAGGTGGAGGCCTTCCGGCGCGCCACGGCGAAGAGCCCGATTCCCGTATTTCTCACCCTCGGCAACCACGATATCCAGCACTACGGTTTGGCGCCCGGCGGCGCCAAACCCGCCGCCGATCAGTGGCTGGCGGGCGCCGCGCGGGCTTCCTGGATCCGGACCGCGCGGTGCTTTCGCGAGGGGACCTATTACCATCTCGTGAAACAGGCGGGACGCACGCGCTACGTCTTTTTGGTCCTGGATAACGGCTATGCGGCGTCGGGCTCGCCGGAGCGGCCGGCCGTGGCGATGGCGCACGAACAGCTTTACTGGCTCCGCGCCAGCGCCCGGGCGAACGCGGATGCCGTCCTCATTCTCGCCATGCATATCCCGCTGGGCGCGGACGCCACCTCCCAGGCGATCCGCCAGGCCGTCGCCGCGGCGCCCAACGTGGCGCTGGTTCTGGCCGGCCACAACCATCGCGATCAGATCGAGGATCTCGACCTGGGCGCCAGCCGCGCCGTCCAGGTCCGGACGGCGGCCCTGGGCTACGGAACGTCAAACTGGCGCCGCATTCGATTGCTGGAGGACGGAATCGAGGTCTACGCCACCGGGTCCAGGACGCAAATCCTGCGTACTGTACCGCTCCCCGCCGTGGCTCGGAGACCGGCCGCGTGATCCGCCTCCCAAACCTGATATACTGCACCCCTATGTGGGAGAAACTCGTACTCTGTTGCGCTCTCATCGCGGCGCCGGCGGCGCTGGCGCAGGAATTCCGCGGAACCATTCTCGGCCGTGTCACCGATTCGAGCGGCGGCATCGTCGCCGGCTGCGAGGTGACCGTCACCAATGAAGCCACCAACACGGCGGTGAAGGCCACCACCACCGGAGCCGGCGCGTACACCATCCCCTTCCTGCTCCCGGGAGCGTATACGGTCTCGGTGCAGGCGGCGGGGTTCCGTGCCTTCCAGCGGTCCGGCGTGATTGTCAAGGTGCAGGACCGCGTGGAGATCAACGTGGTGCTCGAGCCGGGGGTGATCACTGAAACCGTCGTGGTTCGCGCCGATACCCCGGTGCTCGAAACGGCCTCGAGTTCCGTCGGCCAGGTGGTCGCCCAGACCGACATCGTCAATCTCCCCATGAACGGACGCGCCGTCTACCTGGTGGCGCGCATCACTCCCGGGATGGTGCCCACAGACACCCGCCTGTTCACTCGTCCGTTCGACAATGGCGCCGTATCCAACGTTTCGATGGGCGGCAGCCGCGCCAACAGCAACAACATCCTGCTGGACGGCATCCCCAACATGAACGCCGTGAGCCAGGTGGCCTTCGTCCCCTCGCCCGACGCCGTGCAGGAAATGAAGGTTCAGATCAACACCTATGACGCGGAGTTCGGCCGCGGCGCCGGGGGCGTGCTGAACGCCGTGGTCAAGGCCGGCACCAACCAGTTCCACGGCTCGCTGCACGAGTTCTTCCGCAACGACATACTGGAAGCCAACAGTTTCCTGAACAACAGCGTGGGCGGCACCAAGCCGCGGCAGCGCTTCCACCAGTTCGGCGGGACCGCCGGCGGGCCGGTCTATCTCCCCAAGCTTTATGACGGCCGGAACCGCACGTTTGTCTTCGGCAGTTGGGAGAGCATCCGGCAGTCGGACCCCACCACGCACCTGACTACGGTGCCCACGGCGGCGCAACGCCAGGGGGACTTCTCGAGCACCTACGACGGCTTGGACCGTTATCTGGCGATCTACGATCCCTTCTCACAGCGCGCGAATCCGAATGTCGCCAACGCGTTTGTGCGCGACCCGTTTCCGGGCAACCGGATCCCCGCCGCGCGCATGGACCCGGTAGCGGTGAAACTGCTCGAACAGTTCGCGCAGCCGAACATGCCCGGAGTGGGGCGCTCCGGAGTGGACAATTTCTTTTGGGGCGACAGCTCGCCGGATAACTACGATTCCTTTGTTACCCGCTTCGATCACAATTTCAATGAAAAGCAGCGCCTGTTCGTGCGCGTCTCGGCGAGCCGCCGCCCGCGGCTTGGCGATGACGACATTTTCCGCACCCTGGCTACGAAATCGCGCTTCCTGAACCGGCTCAGCCGCGGCGGCGCGGTGGACTACGTCAACACCATGGGACCGCAAACCCTGCTCAACATCCGCTACGGCGTCTCGCGCTACGGCAACATCACGCAGTATCTGCCCCGCGACTTCCAGCTTTCTTCCCTCGGCTTCCCCACCGCGCTCTCCGGGCAGGTGGTGCGCCAGCAGTTCCCCAGGTTTCAGATTAGCGGCTACGAGACGCTCGGCCGCACCGGCGACGCCGAGGACCTCACCGACGTACACACCCTCCAGGTCAGCATGACCCGAATGACGGGCCAGCAGGCGCTCAAGTGGGGTTTCGAATCGCGCGTGATTCGCGACGTGGGCTACGACGTCGGCTACGCCTCCGGCACGTTTTCCTTCGACCAGGCGCGCACGCGCGGCCCCGACCCGGTGCGCGACCTGATTAGCGGGCATTCGGTGGCATCCTTCCTGCTGGGAACGCCCGCCAGCGGCAGCGTGGATAAGAACGTGGCCCCCGCGTTTCAGACCGTCTACTACGGCGCCTACGTGCAGGACGACTTGCGGCTCACCACCAGGCTGACGCTGAACCTGGGTTTCCGCTGGGAATACGAAGCGCCGCGCACGGAGCGGTACAACCAGATGACCCGGGGGTTTGCTTATGACACCCCCAGCCCCCTGCAAGGCCGCGTTCCCGGGCTGTCACTGCGCGGCGGGCTGTTGTTCGCCGGCGTGGACGGCAACCCCCGCGGCCAGACCGACGCCATGTGGCGCAACTTCGCGCCGCGGTTCGGCCTCGCCTACCAACTGCACCCGAGGGTGGTCCTCCGCACCGGCTACGGCATCTACTACGCCGGCACCACCACCATGGGGCGCGGAACCAGCGCCTCGCCGGGTTTCAGCGTGGCCACCCCGATGACCACCAGCATCGACGGCATCACTCCTTATGACCTGCTGCGCAACCCGTTCCCCAACGGTCTGCTTCCCGCCGTGGGCGCTTCGCAAGGATTGATGTCCCTGGTGGGCCAGAGCGTGTCGTTCACCGACGTGCGGCGGCCCATGACTTACTCCCAGCAGTACAGCTTCGGTTTCCAGGTGGAACCCGTGCGGCGGCTGCTCATCGAAGCCACTTACTCGGGCAACCGCGGCATCCACCTTCAGAACAGCAACCTCAACGTCAACCAGCTCACCACCGAACAACTCCAGCTTGGCGACCAGTTGATCGCGCGGGTCCCGAACCCGTTCGCGCCGTACATCTCGATCGGTTCGCTGGCCGCCTCCACCACCACCAGGGCCCAGTTGCTCCGCCCGTACCCGCATTTCACCGGGGTCACGCTGCGCGAGTTCACCGACGGAAGCTCGACCTATCACGCGCTCTTGCTGAAAGTGGAACGGCGGTTCGGCGCTGGCCTGACCTTCCTCGGCAGTTACACGAATTCGAAGCTGCTGGACAACGTGGGCAACCGCCAGAACAACTACAACCTGGCCGCGGAGCGGTCGCTTTCGACCATACACACGCCGCAGCGGCTGACCGTCGCGGGTGTTTGGGAGGTTCCGATCGGTCCGGGACGGCGCTGGACGGGCGGTTCCAACCCGGTCGCGCGAAAACTGATCGAGGGATGGCAACTCGACTGGATCGGCACGATGCAGACCGGCTTCCCGCTCTCCGTCACCAGCAACACGAACACCACACAGTCGCAGGGCGGCGGGCAGCGGCCCGACAGCACCGGAACGTCGCCCAAGCTGGAAGGCCCCGTCTCGGGCCGCCTGGGTCGCTATTTCGACGTGAAGCAGTTCGTCAATCCGGCGCCCTACCGCTTCGGCAATCTCGCGCGGACCCTGCCGGACGTGCTCGGGCCGGGACTGCACGACTGGTCGCTTTCGGTGCTCAAGACCACGCGCCTCGGCGAAAAGCTGCGCTTCGAGTTGCGCGGCGAAGCGTTCAACGTGTGGAACCACCCGGCCTTCGCCAACCCCGGCACGAGCTTCGGCACCGCTTCGTTCGGCCGCATCAACGACGTGGCCAACCGCGCCAATCCGGCGCGGCAGATCCAGCTCGGCGCTAAGGTGCTGTGGTAGAGGACAGCCGCGCCAGCCAGTCGAACACCCGTTCCTGAAGCCGCTTCGGGAAGCGATTGAAGTCCTCTGGCGATTCCAATTCCAGCCGGCTTTCACGGCCGAGAAACCGGTAGACATGCCGGGCGGCTTCGATCTCGCGCCGCACGTCCGCGATCCGGGCATAGCGGTCCAATTCGGGCGCGACCACCAGCACCGGCCTGGGCGCCGCCAGCGCCAGCACCTCGTCGTAATCGAAGGGCGCGCGCCGCTCGTGGCCGGCGAAAAAACCCAGCCGCGGCAGCAGTCCGTGCAGGTGCGAGTAATGCCGGATGCCCTCCACGCCCCTGTCCGGCGTGTCCAGGCGCAGCGGGTCCACGCCGCAGACCGTGGCCAACCCCGCGATCCGGCTGTCCAGCGCGGCCGTCATCAGGGCGACCTTGGCTCCCAGCGCATAGCCCAACAGGTAGATCCTCTGCGGATCCACGGCCTCGAGCGCCGAAACCGCATCCACCGCCGCGCGCGTATCCGAAACCATCTTGCCCATCAACGACCACTTCGGGTAACGCTCGTAGAACTTGCGCGCGTCGAGCACGCGCGTCCCGAAGCCGATCTGGTCGAATGCCAGCACGGCGAAGCCGCGTTGGGTCAACGAAGGGAAGCTGGGCCGGTGATCCAGGATGTAATCGGCGGTGTTCGACACCCAGGGCGCGCCCGCCGACCAGCCGTTCTGATACGTGTAGGGGTGCAGCCAGACAACCACCGGCCACTTGCCCGCCTTCGGCTTTCCATCCGGGCCGAGCGGATAGAACAAGCTCGCCTCCAGATCGTCTCCGAAAGGCACCCGGGCCAACCCCATTCCCTCGCGTGCCAACGGTCCCTGCCCGGAGAGGTCCGGCGCGGGACGGTTGAAAAGCACCGCGAGCCAGCCCGTACTCGTGCCCGAAGGGCCGGTGAGCGTCTTCCGCGCCGGAAGACGAATGCCCGCGGGCTCCTGGCCGAGCGCCCACAGCAGATTCTTGCGCAACGCGCTCTTTTTCACTTCCCAATCGCGAGCGCCGGCCACCGATTTCAGCGAATCGCCGGCTCCCCGCGCCGGATACGCAAGCGGATCGATGGTTTCCCCCGACACCTTCCGCCAGCCCTCGAACGAATAACCGTGGATCCAGGTCTCCGATCGCGCGTGCGTCTGGCGCCCGAAAATCGTGTCGAAGAAGTCGACGAAGTTCTCAACGTCTCCGGCGGTGGTGGGGTGCTCGCCGTCGCGCAAGTGCAGCCAGATGTTCTCTCCGCGCCCGGCAAATTCATACACGCGTCTGGCGGCGCGGTACGCCTGTTCGAAACCGAAGGGGTTTCCCGCGGATTCGGCGTAGCCCGCGTACATGAGGAGCCCGCGCGGCGCCACCAGCGAGAGAAGCATGTGCTGGTCCACCGGCAGCTTGTCCTCCCTACCCGCGAAGAAACGCAGCCGGGGGTGGAACCAGTGGGGTCGCGCGCCCTGAAGCAGTTGCAGGCTCTCGTTGGCAAACATGTCGGTGGTATAGCGCCACGGATCGCACTCCCCGGTGTTGCCGCTGGATGCGGCCACGGCCCCGATGCGCTCATCGAACGCCGCCGCCAGCAGCGCCTGTTTACCGTTGCGCGAGTGGCCGGCAATGCCGATCTTCTTCTTGTCCACCTCGGGCAGCGTGTGGAGATAGTCCACCGCGCGCATGCCGGCCCACGCCCAGCGCCCCAGGCAGGAGAAGTCGTACTCCGGGTACACGTCGATGAACTTGTCCGAATCGTCGTCATTCCCATAGCGCGGATCGGCGGCGAAGTAGATGCACCCGATGTAACCGCGCCGCACCGCGGGCGCCACCCACGGATGCGTCCTGGGGTGGTTGGTGAGAAACACGGGAAACGGCCCCTTGCCCGGAGGGATCATCACCTGCACCCGCAGACTGCCGCGGAGGCCGGGTCCGAACTCGAGCCGCACATCCCGCACCGTGACGCCATCCTCCTGGTGCGCGCCGGTGACCGTCGCGCGCAGGTTGCCGGGAGTGGGCGGCATCCTGCCATAGACCCAGTATTCGAATTGCTCCCGGATCCACGCTCTCCGGCGCTGCCATTCAGCGGCGGTCTTGATCCCCTCCAGCGGATCCGGCAGCTCGGGAAAAGAGCGCATCGCCTCGAAATCCGGAGGCAGTTCACCCGTCCGCCGCACCCAGTCCTCCCACGTCCGGTCGATGGCGTTGATGCGGCCCCTCGGGGCCGGCCGGCTCGGCAGGAGGACTGTGCCGAGCACGTCGAGATCGTGCCGGCGGCGCTCCATCGCTTGCTGGGACAAGGCCGGCACGGCGGAGGCCGCCAGAATGAGAACAGCGGATTTTGCCAGTCGCATCGGGCCTAGAAGCGCAGCCGTGCCTGAAACTGTAGAAACCGGTTCATGGCCGAGGTCTGCTTGGTCACCCTTCCGAAGTTGCTCGAAAGCGGCGAAGTGTCGGGAACGTCGAACTGCGAGCGGTTGGCCAGATTGAGCGCCTCCACGCGCAGTTGAAATGCCAGGCGTTCCTTGATCTTGAACTCGCGCTGCACGTTGGCATTCCAGTTGTTCGTCATGTCGCTGCGCAATCCCGGGACCTGGTTGGGGAAAACCCTGCGATGAAACGCGGCGGGCGTCTTTGAGGAGACGCGCTCGAAGTCCGCCGTGTTAAACCAGCGGTCGAGCGTACGGGGGCCGGTGTTGATGTTGGAGATATCGCCGTAATAGAAGAGATTGGACCAGCTTAGCAGCGGCCCCGGCTGGTATTCGTATGTGACCCCTATCTGCCAGCCGCCCAACAGCGCATTGGCAACGCCGGGCTGAGAGAGGAAATGGCGGCTCTTGCCGAACGGCAATTCCCACACGGAGCTCGCCAGGAAGCGGTGAGGACGGCCGAAGCTCCCTTCCAGCCAGGAGGGGCCGGCATCGAATTCGTCGATGTAGGTCAGCTTCTCGCGGCTGTACAACCGGGTGTAGGACGCGTTCAGGTTGAAACCCCGGGAAAAGCGCCGCTCCAGAATCAACTCCATGGCGTGCGTGCGCACCGCGCCGTCCGCGGCGTCGGCCTGCCTGAGGCTGTTCATCTGCGGGTAAGGCCGCAGCAGCAGGTTCTTTCGTATGGTGCTGCCCGTGAAGAAAGCCTTGGTGCTCATGTTCTGGTAGATCAGCGGGTCGGAAGAGGCCATGCCGGCGAAATTGGACAAGCTGAAGGGATTGGCCACGTTGGCGTTCATGTTGGTGGCCACGGCGTTGTTCCGCACCAGCCCGCTGGCCCAATACTGTTCCGGCAGCGCGGAGAGCGTTTTCGCCACCGCGATGCGGCCGGTATAGGACCCGGCGTAAGCGGCTTCGAAAACCATGTTGGCGGTCAACTGCTGCTGGACCCCCACGCGCCAGCGCTGCTGGCGGGCGCTCTTGGCATTGAAGCTGTTGAATGTCCAGCCGCTTCCCACGGTCGCCATAGAGCCGAGCGCGTTGCGGACGGGCGCGTCGAAGCGGGTGCCGTCCGGGCGGACGGGGAACGGGTCCGTGAGCGGCGAGATGCCGCGGCGCGGGTCGCCCACCCGCCACGTCATGCCGTAATCCGTCGTGGTCAGCGTCGAGGTAGTCCGGTTGAATCCGGTCTGGTCGAGCGACCCCCCGGCCACCATGCTGTCGTAGAACATGCCGTAGCCGATGCGGAGCACCGTGCGGGAACTGGCCTGCCAGGCGGCGGCCACGCGGGGCAGCCACCCGGCCTCGTTGTTCACCAGCCGGCTGGGAACGCCGTTCACACCCGGGTACACGGGGCCGCCTCGAACGACGAAGCCGGCGGCGGAAAGTTCCGGCGCCGGGCTTTTCGCATACGCGGCCTGTGCGGCGTCGGAGATGGGCAGTTTGAGGCTCGAGTCGAAGTATGAGATCGCGCGGTTGAAGCGTTCGCTCGATCCGAGCTGATACTCGAGGCGGAGCCCCAGGTTCAGGGACAGCCTGGGCGTGACGCGATAGTTATTCTGCACGTACCAGGCGTAGTAAGGAATCGTCAGGAAATAGCTGTCGTTGGTGTCCACCGTCATGGTATCGGGCAGGCCCAGCATAAAAGCGGCCCAGGAATGGCCAAAATCCCCGGCCGGGGTGTTGGTGTCGTCGTTCCGGCGCGTGTAGGTGTTTGTAAAACTGAAATTTCCCGAGGCATTGCTGGGCGAACGGCTGGACTGCGACTGGCCGCGCCATTCGAAGCCGCCTCGAAGCGTGTGCTTGCCCCGCACGTGGGAGATCTCCGCCTTGGCGCTGCGCGTCATGAAATACTTGAGCGGATATACGTTGCGGCCGAGCAGGTCATACCCGCTCCAGGTGATTCGCGGGAGGCTGTGGTTGTCGCCCGCCTTGGCGTCCATGTACGCGGGCAAGCCCACGTCGCTCGGCTTGTAATCGAACGCGGCCGTGTGGTACTCCCCCTTCCGGTACTGGTTCACGCTCGCCGAAACATCCAGGACCGTGGCCGGACTGATGGTCCAAACCCAGTCGGCGGCGCCGGCGGCATCGTGCTGGTTGGAGCGGTCGCCCTGCAAGCCGCTCGCGGCCGGCCAGGCCCAACCCCAATCGAAACTCCAGTTGATCCAGTCGCTCCAGTGCCAGCGGCCGAAGAACCGGTGGCGGTCGGAGTGGCGGTAATCCACCCTGTTCGTGTAGGCCTTGTAGTCCCAATCGAAAGGCGAGCCCGTGGAAAGGTAGTTGTTCACCGGCTCGAGCCTGGGGTTGCCCGACTCGTTGTTCGGGGGAGGCATGATCTTCGAGTAAGTGCTGTACAGCGGGTTGATGATGCGCGCCTGCGGCAGCATGTTGCGGGGGAACGGGTCGCGGATGTAGTGTGTAGGGCGCGCGGGGTCGGGCCGGATGGTAAGCGGGTCGTAGATCTGGTACCGCACGGCGTCCACGTTGAGCAACTGCGAAAAGTCCCCCTGGCGGTTGGCCATGGTGGGAACCGTGTGGTTGAAAACGTTGTTCTCATCGGTCTTCTTGTCGATGGTCTGGTTGAAGCTGAAGAAGAAAAACAGGCGGTTCTTCCCGTTGAACACTTTCGGAATGATCACCGGCCCGCCCAGCGTCGCTCCGAAATTGTTGGAGTGGCCGGAAGGCTGCTTGTTCTGCGAGCGAAGCCGCTGCGCCAGCGCCGTGTCTCCCGAGGCCGTGGCGGCGGCGATGCTGTTGTAGTACTGCTGCTTCACGAAGAACGGCGTGCCGTTCAGACGCTGCTGCCAGTGTTGCTCGGTCAGAGTCCCGTGAAAATCGTTGGTTCCGACCTTGGAAACCATGGCAACGAACAGCCCCGTGGAGTGGCCCACCGACGCGTCGAAGTTCGAAGTCTCCACCTTGAACTCCTGAAGCGTATCGGACCACGGGAGATACCCAATGTTACGCCCGTTTCCGAAGTCCGGCGCGCCGTCCAGCGAAAACTCCTGCCCGCCCACCTTGCCGTTGATGCCGTAGGCCCCGCTGCCGTTGGAATGCAGGCCGACGTAATTCGAGATGCCCGTGGTCTGGACCCCCGGAACTTGCCTGGCGAAGAGAATGGCGCTATTGCCGAGCACGGGCAGGTTCATCATGGAGCGATTGTCGAAAATGCGCCCGGAGGACACTGTGCTGGTGTCGAGAATGGGAGCTTCGGCCGTGACCACCACGGATTCGGCCACCGCGCCCAGTTCGAGTTGCATGGCGATTTCCAGCCGGGTGGAAACCGGCAGCGTAATCACGCCGCGCACGGAACGCTTGAAGCCGGGCGATTCGGCGCTTACCTGGTACAAGCCGGGAAGCAGCAGGTTGGCCTCGTAATAGCCGGTCTCATTCGTCACCAGGCGCGTGTTCGTGTTGGTCTCCACGTTGGTGACCATGACGGCGGCCCCGGCAATGGCTCGCGATTGCGGATCGAGAACGCGTCCATGAATCGTGCTGCGGGTTTCCTGGCCTTCGAGCATGGTGACGGCCAAAATCAGGGAGAAAATCAGCGGAAGCAGCCGGAGGTTCATCTGAAATACCACCTGTCGCGAAATTATAGAACCCGTGAGGGACGTTGTAAAGAGAAAATCGCGAAACTGGTATTTCAGTATTACGAATGCCTGGGGTGTTGTTTTTTCCGGCGCGCAGCGCCTGAGACGCCCGCCCCGCCTCGCCGCGGGACGGGCGTCCTCCAGGACCTCACCACTGCCTCATCAGTTCCCGGTCTGCACGCGGCTCAAAGGCCGACGGTTCCCCGCTGGAGAGATCCAACACCTTCACCCTCTGGCCTTCGCGCAATTCCTGCAACCGCAGGATGCGCCCGTTGCGGAAGCGCACCGCGTCGCGGTAGCTGCTGACCTGGGCGCTGATCTGCGTGAAGGTCACCTCCTCCTGCGCCTCCACGCCAAGGTCGTTTTGCAGGCGCCGCGGAATGTCGTACAGCATCAGCCTGGCCCCCGGTGGAATGCAGACCGCCGCCACCTGCTTGGACGGCGCCGGGTTGAAAACGGCCTTCAAGGCCTCCCAGAGCCCCACCGCCGGTTCCCGCTCGAGCGAACGGCGCACATCCTCCCCGGACGCCATGCCCATCGACCCGGTCGGGAACCGGTGTGCGATGAGATCCTCCTGTTCCCGCGCCAGCCGGTTGGGTACAGCCATCAATGAATAGTCACACATTGTCTTTGCCCCTCCTTTGCAGAGATTGGATTCACCCAGGGCGTCAGGCGGTGCGATTCGCTTCCATGTTCACACGGGATTCGGCGATTTGGGTCAGCTTCCTGTCGGCCTGGCCCTCTTCATTCAACGTCTGCTGGAGCAGTTCCGCATGGTCGCCGTAGCCGAGTTGCTGCGCGTACGTGCGTACCGTTCCGTACGCCGCGATTTCGTAATGTTCCACCCGCTGGACGGAGGAAATCAGCGCCGCGTCGCGCACCCGCTCCGGCGCGTCCCCGTCCATCTTCTGTTCGCCCTCGCCGATAATCCCCTCCATGCCCTTACACTTGGCGCCTTTGGGAGATTCGTCCAGCTTCTGGAAAATCCGTTCCAGCCGCTCCACCTGTTGACGGGTCGCTTGCAGGTGCTCCTCCAAAGCACTGCGCAACTCCGCGGCGCCGGCCGCCCGCACCATTTTCGGCAATGCCTTAATAAGCTGATTTTCAGCGTGATATAAATCCCTGAGTTCCTGAACGTAAAGATCATGCAATGAACTGATTTTCATGTCACCCCTCCTATCTTTAAGTTTGATTTCGACCCCGTCCGGAACACAAGTAGGCGCCGCGGGGTCTCCGTCCGATTGCGAACCGGCCGGAAGCGCCGAAGCGCGGAAAGCGCACAACCGCCCCCGGCTGCTAAGATATGTGGCAATGAGTCCAGAACCGACCAAGGCCGATCCGCCCAAGAGCGAGGCCTGGCAGCGGGTGCTGCTGGCACGGCATGCCAAGCGGCCGCATTCGCTCGACTACATCGAGCGCCTGTTCTCCGATTTCAACGAGATCCACGGGGACCGGAGCTTCGCCGACGACGCGGCGGTGGTGTGCGGGTTCGCCTTCTTCGAGGGCAGGCCCGTCATGGTGGTGGCCGAACAGAAGGGGCGGGACACCAAGCAGAAACTCTTCCGCAATTTCGGAATGCCCAAGCCGGAAGGTTACCGCAAGGCGTTGCGCGTGATGCAGATTGCCGCCAAGTTCCGCCGCCCGGTCATCACCTTTATGGACACGCCCGGCGCCTATCCCGGCATCGACGCCGAGGAGCGCGGCCAGGCCGAGGCTATCGCCCGCAACCTGCGCGAGATGGCCAGGCTGGCGGTCCCCGTGGTGGCGATCTGCATCGGGGAAGGCGGCAGTGGCGGCGCCCTGGCCCTGGGGGTGGGCAACCACGTTATCATGCTCGAAAACGCCGTCTACAGCGTGATCTCGCCGGAGAGCTGCGCGGCCATCATCTACCGCGATTCGAGCAAGGCCGAACTGGCCGCCTCCGCCCTGAAACTCACCGCCCAGGACCTGAAGAGATTCGGCCTGATCGATGCGATTGTCCCGGAACCCGGGGGCGGCGCCCACGAGGATCCCGACGCCACCGCCGAAGCGCTGCGGGGAGTCTTGCGCGATTCCCTCAACGCGCTCCAAGCGCTCAGTCCCGAGGAAGTGGTGCAGCATCGCTACAAGAAATTCCGCCAGATGGGCAACTTTTTCGCTTAACCGCGCCGGACTCCATCGTCTATTTTCAAAGGGCCCAAAGGGTTACGGCTGTCCGGATGGTAAAATGAAGGCGAACCGGGATTATTTTGAACTTGCCTGAAGCCGACAACGTCTCTATTGGTGTCCAAAGGACAGGAGCGCGCCCGTGAAGCGGAAGTGGAAGATTCTCCTTATCGCCGTCGCCGTGGTAACGATTTGTGTGGGTGTCTACGCCAGTACGGTATACAGCCGCCGCGGGTTGGTCACGGTTCAGACCGGCAAGGTGGTCCGTCAGGACTTGGCCAGCGTAGTCACGGCTTCGGGCGAAATCAAGCCCAGGAATTACATCAACATCGGCGCCAACGCCCAGGGTCAGTTGACCCAGATCCTGGTCAAGGAAGGCGAACGGGTAAGGAAAGGCCAGTTGCTGGCTCGCATTGAAAACGTGCAACCGGAAGCGGACGTGACCGCGCAGCGCGCCTCGCTGGCGTCGGCGGAGGCGGAATCCTCCGCCTCGGAAGCCGCCCTGCGCGCCTCTGACGAGAACATCCGCACCATGGAGGCCACAGTGGACCGCGCCAGGGCGGATTTGGGACGCGCCAACGTGGAATTCCAGCGCGGCCAGCAACTCCTGAAAGATCAGCTCATCGCGCAGCAGGATTTCGATACCCGCAAGGCCGCTTATGAGGCCCAACAGGCGGCCGTGCGCGAAGCCGAGACCCGCCTTGTGCAGGCCCGCGCCCAGCGGCAGCAGGTGGCCGCCCAGCTTGCCGCCACCCAGAAGCGGGTGGCGCAGGTCCGCGCCATGCTCTCGCGCTTCCAGGACGTACTCCGCAAGCACGACGCCTATGCTCCGCTCGATGGCGTCGTGACCAACCTTCCCGTGCGGGTGGGCGAAACCGTGGTGCCCGGCATCCAGAACTCGCCCGCCGCCACGATCATGACCATCGCCGACATGTCCCTGATCACAGCGGAGGTCAAGGTGGACGAGACGGACATCGTGAACGTCAAGCTGGACCAGATCGCCGATATCACCATCGACGCCATCCCCAACAAGACGTTCAAAGGTCATGTGATCGAGATCGGCAACACGGCTATCCTGCGCTCCACCGGGTTGGCGGCCTCCCAGAGCGCCATCTCCAGCCAGGAGGCTAAGGACTTCAAGGTCGTGGTCGCGCTGGACAGCCCGCCGGAAGAAATCCGGCCGGGCCTTTCCTGCACCGCCAAGATCACCACGGCCACCAGGCAGAAGGTGCTGACGATCCCCATTCAGGCCCTCACGGTGCGGCAGCGCGGCGACCTGGAGGCCAAACCGAAAGGCAAGTCGTCGGGGACCGCGCAGGCCGCGCCGAAGTCCGATCCGGCCGCGGAGAAGGCCCGCAAAGAGGAACTGCAAGGCGTGTTCGTCGTCGCCGGCGGCAAGGCCGCTTTCCGCAAAGTGGAAACCGGCATCACCGGGGCTACGGATATCGAAGTGCTCTCCGGACTCAAGGAAGGCGACGAGGTCGTCACCGGCACCTACCAGGTGATCCGGACCCTGCGCAATGACGCGCAGGTCAAGGTGGACAACAAGACCCCCACAGAGCAGAAAACCTAATTTTTCATAGGAACGGAACCGAGGCATGGCAACTCAGGCGGTAGCAGAAAAGGAACTCATCGAGCGCGGCGAACAGCTCAAGCGCGAAGGCATCGTCATCCGGACGTACGACTTGTGGAAGACGTACATCATGGGCGATCAGGAGATTCACGCCGTCTCCGGTGTGGATATCACCATTCGCAGGGGCGAGTACGTCGCCATCATGGGGCCGTCCGGCTCGGGCAAATCCACGCTGATGAACCTGATCGGCTGCCTGGACACACCCAGCAAGGGCCTGTACTACATCAACGGCCGCTTGGTGAGCGAAATGTCGGACGACGAGCTGGCCCGCATCCGCAACAAGGAGATCGGGTTCGTATTCCAGACGTTCAACCTGTTGCCGCGCGCCACCTCCCTGCACAACGTCGAGCTGCCGCTGATTTACGCCGGCATGTCCGCTGAGAAGCGGATCGAAATGGCCAAGGGCGCGCTGCGCCAGGTGGACCTGGAACGTCGCATGTACCACAAGCCCAACGAGCTTTCCGGCGGCCAGCGCCAGCGCGTCGCCGTGGCCCGCGCCCTGGTCAACAACCCGTCGATCCTGCTGGCCGACGAGCCCACCGGCAACCTGGACACCGCCACCGGCAACGAAATCATGGC
>JBHGBM010000021.1:0-73098 GCA_041946965.1 Bryobacteraceae bacterium | reverse complement strand
TTCGCCAACAAGATCTGGAACGCGGCGCGCTTCCTGTTCCTGAACATGGAGCGCTCGGGCGTGGAGCCGTGGGTCCCCGACGCCCTGGAAACGTACTGGAGCGGCGCCCGCGCGGAGGCTTCGGTTGAAGACCGCTGGATCTTCAGCCGCCTGAACGCCTGCGCGGAACAGGCCAACCGCGCCATCGAGCAGTACCGGTATCACGAAGCCGCGCAGGCGCTGTGGCGGTTCTTCTGGCACGAGTTCTGCGACTGGTACCTGGAGCTGAAGAAGCTGCGCTTCCGCGAGAACTCGGGGATCGATAACGACTGGCGCAACATCCTGGCCGCGTTCGAGACGGCGCTGCGGCTGCTGCATCCCGTGATGCCGTTCCTGACCGAGGAGTTGTGGCAGCGGGTGAAGGGCGGCGCGGCGCGTCCGGCGTCGATCGCGCTGGCGCAATATCCGCAGGCGCGGATCGAAAACACGGATGCAGCCGCGGAGCGGGAGATCGGAACGCTTCAGGACATCGTCACGCTGGCGCGCACGCTGCGCACGGAGATGAAGCTGGATCCGAAGGCGCCGCTCGAAGGGTCGCTGTATTCGCGCGGGGACGCGCTGGAGGTGGCGCGGAAGCACGCCGAGGCGATCCGGAAACTGGCCAACGTGACGCTGGCGCTGGCGGCCGGGGCCGCTCCCAAGGATGCCGGCGCGGTGCGCTCCACGCCGGAGTTCGACCTGGTGCTGAACGTGCCGCGTTCTGAGCTGGAGGCGCAGCGCAAGCGGCTGGCTAAGGAGCGCGAGCAGCTCGAGAAGAACATCGCCAACTCCAACCGGCAGCTTGCCGACAAGACCTTTCTGAGCCGCGCTCCGGCGCACGTGGTGGAGAGCATCCGCCGCAAGCTGGCGGACTACGAGGCGCAGCTCGCCAAGGTCCGCGCGGCGCTGGAGTGACCATGGCCCACCCGGAGATCGTGGATGCGGTGCGGCGGGCGTTGGCCGAAGACATCGGCGCGGGCGACGTCACCTCGCAGGCCTGCGTGCCGGCGGACCGCATGGCGCGCGGGCGCTTCCTGGCGCGCGAGCCGCAGGTGCTGGCGGGCATGGAGCTGCTGGCGTTGATCTATGGCGAACGCGGCGGCGTGGAGGAGCTTCAGGTCCTGCGGGGCGACGGCGAGCGGGTGAGCGGCGGCGAGGTGATCGCGACCGTGCGCGGCCGCGCGCGCACGCTGCTCGAATGCGAGCGCACGGCGCTGAATTTTTTGCAACGGCTGAGCGGCATCGCGACCGCGGCGCGGGCGTACGCGGATGCGGTGGAGGGCACCGGCTGCAAGGTGCTGGATACGCGCAAGACCACGCCGGGGCTGAGGCGTCTGGAAAAGATGGCGGCGGCGGCGGGCGGCGCGGTGAACCATCGCATGGGCTTGTTTGACGCCATTCTGATCAAGAACAACCACATCGCGGCGGCGGGCGGCGTGCGGGCGGCGCTGGAGAGAGCGCGCGCCGGCGGTCTCCCCATCGAGATCGAAGTGCGCACGCGCGCGGAACTCGATGAAGCGCTGGCCTGCGGGGCGCCGCGCCTGCTGCTCGATAACCTGACTCCTGCCGAAGCCGCCGAATGGGTGCGCGTGATTGCGGGACGCGCCAAGGTGGAGCTTTCGGGCGGCATCAAGCTGGAGAACGTGCGCGCCTACGCGGAAGCGGGCGCGGATTACGTTTCGAGCGGCGCCATCACGCACTCGGCGCGCGCCACCGACATCAGCTTCCGGCTGGAATTGGCGTGAATATCGCAAGCGTGCGCCGCCGGCTGCCGGGCCGCGACATCGAGTACTTCGCCACGCTCGATTCCACCATGCGCGCCGCGGAGGGTTGCCCGGAAGGCTCCGTCGTGGTCGCGGGGGCGCAGACCGCGGGCATGGGCCGGCACGGGCGCACGTGGCACTCCGAACTCGGCTCGGGGCTGTACTGCTCGATTGTGCTTGCACCCGGCCCGCCGGCGCTGACGCTGGCGCTGGGGCTTGCCACCGCGGAAGCCATCGCCCGCGTGGCGGACCTCGCGTGCGACCTGCGCTGGCCCAACGATGTGCTGCTCGGCGGGCGCAAGGTGGCGGGCATCCTGGTGCAGGGCGCCGTGGCGGGCATCGGGATCAACGTGAACCACACCGCCTTCCCTCCGGAACTCGCCGAAGAGGCCACTTCGCTGCGGCTGGTTACCGGGCGCGAGCACTCGCGCGAAGATTTGCTGGTGGAACTCATCCCCTGCGTGGATGCCTTTTGCCGCATGTTGCGCGAGGGCGGTGTGGAGACCATTCTGGAATTGTTCACGCGGCGCTCGTCCTATGCCTGTGGAAAACGCGTGGTGGTGGAGGGGTTCGAGGGCGTTACAGCCGGCCTCGACCCTTCCGGCTTTCTGCGCGTGCGCGGGGCGGGAGGCGAGGAACGCATCATCGTCAGCGGAGGAGTACGTGCTCTTAGCTCTTGACGTCGGCAACAGCAACATCACCATCGGCGTGTTTCATGACCGCGAGCTGATCGCGCATTGGCGCCTGCGCACGGTGCACGCGCAGACCTCGGACGAATGGGGCGTGCTGCTGCGTAACCTGTTCGCGCTCGCGGATCTCGATTTCGCCTCGGTCAAGGGCGTGATCATCGCCAGCGTGGTGCCGCCGCTCGATACGTCGCTTGACGAGATGGCGCAGCGGTATTTTCAAACCGGGCCGCTGTTCGTCAGCAGCGAAACGGACATCGGGCTGAAGATCCGCTACGAGAATCCCGCGGAAGTCGGGGCGGACCGGCTGGTGAACAGTGTAGCGGCGTTCGCGCGCCACGGCGGGCCGTGCGTGATCGTGGACCTGGGCACGGCCATCACGTTCGACGTGGTCTCGGCTGCGGGCGAATACCTGGGCGGCATCATCGCGCCGGGCATCGGCATATCGGCGGAAGGTCTCTTCAGCCGCACCGCGCGCCTGCCGCTGGTGGACTTCCGCGCCCCTGGAAAGCTGATCGGCGGCAACACCGTGGCGGCGATGCAGGCCGGCCTGTACTACGGCGCGCTCGGCATGATCGACGGCATTCTGGACCGGCTGCTCGCGGAACTTGGGCCGCGGACGACGGTGCTCGCGACCGGAGGACAGGCCGCGCTCATCGCGCGCGGCTCGCGCTACCTCAAGAACATCGACGAGAACCTCACGCTGGAGGGGCTCCGGCTGATTTGGGAACGGATCGGGCGCACGTGAGCGAACAGCAGGACTGGGTCTACAACTACTTCAACTACTTCACCGAGATCGAGGACCACTTCCAGCGGGCCCGCGGCACGGGGCTGTTCCTGCTTTCGCCGCTCGACTGGGCGCTGATTGAAAGCTGGAAGGAAGCGGGCGTCCCGCTGGAGGCCGTGCTGCGCGGCATCGATGCGGCCTTCGAGCACTGGCGCAGCCGCAAGTCCAAGACCCAGATGGTCAACTCGCTGGCGTTTTGCGCCCAGACCGTGTTGACCGCCGCGCAGGCCATGGCGGGCAGCGCACCCGCGCGGCGCGAGAGTGCGCCGCCGTTCACCGGCGAGGAACTGGCGGATTACCTGCGGCGCAACGCTGATGCGGTGCGGGCCGCGGGTTTCGAGGAAATCGCCGCCGCGCTCGAACGGCTGGCCGGCGAGCCGCAGCCGGACCTGGAAGACCTGGAACGGCGCCTCACCGCGCTCGAAGAGAAGATGATCGCGACGGCGCGCGCGGCAGCGACCGAGGAACGGCTGCTCGAGGCGCGCCGCGCGCTCGACGCGCAACTGCGCCCGTATCGCTCCAAGATGACCGCGGAGCAACTTGCCATGCTGGAGAAGCAGTACCTGGAGCGCGATCTGCTGGAGAGCCTGAACCTGCCGCGCTTGAGCCTGTTCTATATGAAGTAGAGAGATGTCCGCGATCAACATCTGACCGCTATCGAAACACCGCGAAAATCGTATCCGCGCCCAGGTAGCTCCACAGCGACATGTACCGCCCGAGGTTCGAGGCGGTCATGGCCACGATCACCAGCATGAAGCCGAAGCGCGCCAGCTCATTGTAGACCGCTACGGGAATCCGCGCGGCGAGCAGCAGCTTGGAGCCATCCAGCGGCGGGACGGGCAGCATATTGAACAGCGCGAGATACAGGCTGAGCCAGACGCCATGCCGCGCGAAGCTCGCGAAGGCGGGGGCGATATCGCTTAGCAGCGCGGCGGCAGCGCCCAGCAGGAACGCGAAGACCACGTTGCTGAACGGTCCCGCGAGAGCGACCAGCGCCAGGCCGTTCAGACCGCCCCGCAGTTTCGCGGGATTGGTCTGTACGGCCTTGCCCCAGCCGAGAAAACCCGCCCCGAGCAGCGAGGTCACCAGTGGCAGGATCACGGTGCCGATCCAGTCCACGTGGGCCAACGGGTGCAGGGTTACGCGCCCGTCCAGGCGCGGCGTGTCGTCGCCCAGCCGTTCGGCCGTCCACGCATGCGCGAACTCGTGCGGGGTGGTCAGCATCCACAGAAGGGCGACGTTGAAGATGGCGTTCTGAATGTCGGGAACCATGGGCGGCGGTTACGCTATTCCTTAATTATCGCGCGAGGCGCGGCAGCGCCCCTACGGCGGAACTTCCTGCTTGCCGGGCCTGCGTCTCGGCCCACGCCTTCCGCACCTCCTCGGGGAACGTGGCCACGGCCCGCTCGATCCGCGCCGTGATTTCCTTAACGATCTCGGGGCGCTCGGGCGCAATGTCGTAGCTTTCGTCAATGTCATGCACTACGTCGTAGAGCTCCGGGTTCTTCAACGGGAGGTTGACACGTCCGCCCACGGGCGGTGGGTTATATGCCATGTTGTTGTAGCGCGCCACGTGCAGCTTGTAATTGCCCATGCGAGCGCACTGCACGTTCCAGTTGTCGAAGAAGAGGTAAATTTCACGCTCGAGTTCCTGTTTCCGGCCGGAGAGCAGGGGCCAGATGTCGATGCCGTCGAGGGGCTTCTGCGGCATGGGCGCGCCGCACAGCTTCGCCAGCGTCGGCACCAGGTCGATGGTGCCAGCCATGCCGTGGCACACCGTGGCTTTCGGAATCCGGCCCGGCAGCCGCGCCAGGAACGGCTCGCGCACTCCGCCCTCGTAAGTCCAGCCCTTGCGCCCGCGCAGCGGCCCGGGGCTGCCCTGGTACCAAGGCCCGTTATCGCTCGAAAACAGGACGAGGGTGTTGTTCTCGACGCCGTTCTTCTTCAGGGCCGCGAGCACCTGGCCGACGCTCCAATCGACTTCCTCCACCACGTCCCCGTACAAACCCTGCGGCGATTTTCCCCGGAAGCGCGGCGAGGCGGCCAGCGGGATGTGCGGGAAGGTATGCGGCATATAAAGGAAGAACGGGCCGCCCTTCGATCGCTCGATGAACTTCACCGCCTGTTCGGTGTAGCGCATGGTAAGCGTTTCGAGAGTGGCGGTCTGCTCGACCGTTTCCAGGTTGTGCAGCAGCAGGCGCGGGTTCATGTCGTTGGAGTACGGGATGCCGAAGTACTCGTCGAAGCCGCGGCTGGTGGGCAGGTACTGCGGCAGGTGCCCGAGGTGCCATTTGCCGATGGCCATGGTCTTATAGCCCGCGCCTTTGAGCACCTGGGCCATAGTGGTTTCGGAGAGATCCATTCCGGTGGTGTCGGCGGGAAAGAACACGCGCGGCACGCCCACGCGGGTCGGGTAGCGCCCGGTCATGAGGGCGGCGCGCGAAGGCGAGCAGACCGGGTTGGCGGAGTAGAAGTGAGTGAAGCGGGCGCCGTCGCGGGCCAGGCTGTCGATGTTGGGCGTGCGGATCGGGCCGCCGTAGCAGCCCAGGTCGCCCCAGCCGAGATCGTCGCAGAAGATCAGCACGACGTTGGGCGGGCGCTGGGGGGCGGCCGCCAGGGGAGAGGTTAGCGCTCCGGCGGCGCATTCTAAAAAGGTACGGCGATTCATCGGCAAGATTGTATCAGCCCGCGCGGGCGCAGCCTATAATCAAGGAATGCCCGGCAAGCGCTTTTGGGCCGCCCTCGGGATCGGCGTGGTCGTCGTTTTCGCCGTGGTGGCGGCCGTGGTCTACCGGCAGCGCGGCGCGCATG
The DNA here is from genome assembly GCA_041946965.1 of Bryobacteraceae bacterium. Lineage (GTDB taxonomy): Bacteria > Acidobacteriota > Terriglobia > Bryobacterales > Bryobacteraceae > JBHGBM01. The sequence continues at coordinate 67,033 of JBHGBM010000021.1, read as the reverse complement.
TCGAGTTGAAGGGCTCCATCGTCAAGGTGCGCACGGCCGCGCTCGATGAGAACAGCTCCATCGCGGTAGTGGATTTCCGCTTTGTCAACCCCGCCGATTATGCTTTTGTGGTGCGGACGGTTGAAGTGAGCATCACCGGGGCGGACGGGAATGCGTACCAGGGCATGGTGGTGTCCGAGATGGACGCGAAGCGCTTGTTCGAGTACTACAAGCTGCTTGGCCAGAAGTACAACGATTCTCTTCTCATGCGGGACAAGATTCCGCCTCATCAGTCCGAGGACCGCATGATCGCCGCGCGGTTCGAGCTTTCGCAGGCGCTGCTGGATGCGCGCCGCAATCTCACCATCCGCATCGAGGACGTCGATGGCCCTGTTTCCGAATTGCGTGAGAAGTAGCCTGGTGCTGCTGGCGGCAGCGGCGGGGCTCGCTATCGAGCTTCCCACCGGCGCCGAGATGCATGTCCGGCTGAAGACCAAAATCGCCAGCGACACTTCGCGCGCCAAGGATCCGGTGGAGGCCGTGGTGATCGCGCCCGTGGTGGCGGGCGGCGAGTTCGCCGTGCCCGCCGGCGCGATTGTGCGCGGCGTCGTCACCGAAGCCCTGCCGGTCACGGACCCGAACAAGCGGGCGGTGATCGGCTTAGCGTTCCAGGAGATGGAAACCGGCGGGAAGAAATTGAAGATGTCCGCCACCATCACCAAAGTGGATAACGCCCGCGAATCGGTGGCGGAGGGAGGCCGCATCGCCGGCATCCTGCCGTCGGAGACTCTGACGGCGCGGATGGATGCGGGCATCGGCATGGTGGGCCAGCGGTTCGCGGCTCTGGCGAGCGTGTTGGGAGCCGCCAAGGGCGCGTTCTTCAAGGAAACCCAGCCGGAGATTGTGTACGAACCCGGCGTGGAATTCACGATCATGCTGACGGCCCCGTTGGAAGTTCCCGCCGCGAGCCCGCCCGCGCTCGATCCGGTCACCGGCGAGGAAGATCTCATCGAAATCGCCGTGAAGCAGCCGTTCCAGACCGTCGCCCAGAACCCGCCCAAGCCCTCCGACATCACCAACCTGATGTATATCGGCACCGAGGAGCAGGTGCGGAAGGCATTTGCGGAGGCGGGATGGAGCGGCGCCGCGGCGCTCTCGGGGCAATCGAAGCTGGAGACGTTTCGCGCCATCGTGGAGGAGCGCGGCTACAAGGAAGCGCCTGTCTCCATCCTGCTGCTGGACGGCCGGCCGCCGGACCTGGTGTTCCAGAAGATGAACAACACCTTCGCCATGCGCCATCACCTGCGCATCTGGCGCCGTCCGGTTACGTTCCAGGGCAAGCCCGTGTGGGTGTGCGCCGCCACGCACGACACGGGCATCGAGTTCTCCGAGAAGAACCGCACCTTCATCCACAAGATCGATTCGCAGATCGACCGCGAGCGCGCCAAAGTCGTGAACGACCTGATGCTGACCGGAATGGTGAAATCGCTGGCGCTGGTGGAGCGGCCCGAGGTGCCGCAGCACAGCGCGAATGCAACCGGCGACGAGATCGAAACCGACGCGCAGATCGCCGTAGTGATCTTTTAGCTCTTGCCTCCGGCTCTAATCCCTCCGCCCTTTCAGGCGGAGAGCTTTCAGCAGGTCTCACTTTTGTCTTTGGCTTGCGGTAGATGGGCGGGCCGTCGTGCGGACATATCCCCCGGGGCGATGGGTTACGAGGAACTGGCTCGACGGGTTAAGCCGCTGGCGCGGCGAGGCGCACGGATCTACGCCGGCTTGTGGTTGCGGGTCTCGCCTTGGGACCGGAAACGGTCATATTGTTCGAGGGAGCGGATTAGCATTTCCACCGCGGAGCGGCGGTGGTAAAGGTATTCGAGTTCGCGCCTGATATTCTGTTCATCGCTGGGAGAGGAAAGCGCCTTCTTACCGAGCATGGTACATAAGTACCATAACGTATAGTCCATTGCAACCCTGATTTGTACTATGAGTTCTATGGAAAATTACGGGTATTAACTATACCCTCATTTGAGGGTAGCGGCAATCCGCTCCGGGTCGTTGGGGACCACCTCGGGGTGATTTCCGAAGTTTGGGGCGATGCGGTGGCCGTCGGCGTCCAGTTGTCCGGTGTGGTAGCGGTAGATGTAGTCGGGGTCCTTGAGGACGTTGCCGGTGAGCACCGCAACCACGTCCTCGTCGCGGCCGATGACACCGGCGGCGCGCAGTTTGCGGATGCCCGCCAAGGTCGCGGCGGAGGCGGGCTCGCAGCCGATGCCACACTGCCCGATGATGGCCTTGGCGTCGGCGATTTCCTGCTCGCTGGCGCGCTCCACGGTGCCGTTTGAGCATTGGACTTCGTTGAGCGCCTTGGGCCAGGAGACCGGGTCGCCGATCTTGATGGCGGTGGCCATGGTGTGCGGATCGCGCACGGGACGCAGCACGGCGCGGTCTTTGGAGTGGAACAGCTCGTAGAACGGGGCCGAACCCTCGGCCTGAACCACCGCCAGGCGCGGCAGGCGGGGAATCAGTCCGGCGTCGCGCATCTCCCTCAATCCTTTGCCGAAGGCGGAGATATTGCCCAGGTTGCCGCCGGGCAGCACGATCCAGTCGGGCGGGTTCCAATCGCGCTGATCCATCATTTCGACCATGATGGTTTTCTGGCCTTCTATGCGGAAGGGGTTGATGGAGTTCAACAGGTAGATGCCGAGGCGTTCGGCAAGTGTGCGCACCAGCGCGAGGATCTGGTCGAAGTTGGCTTCGACCTGGAATGTGCGGGCGCCGTACTCGAGCGCCTGGGCGAGTTTTCCGTAAGAAATATTGCCGTGGGGGATGAAAATGATGGGTTGAAGTCCGCCGGCGCTGGCGTAGGCGGCCATGGAGGCCGAAGTGTTGCCGGTGGAGACGCAGGCCACGCGGGTCATGCCGAGCCGGCGCGCCTGGGCGGCGCCGCAGGTCATGCCGTTGTCCTTGAACGAGCCGGTGGGGTTGAAGCCCTGGTGCTTGAAGACCACCCGGTCGAGCCCGGCATATTCGGCGGCGCGGGGCGCGTCGAGCAGCGGCGTGTTGCCCTCGCGCAGGGTGACCACGGAAGAGAAGTCTTCCAGGAAAGGGATCATCTCACGGTAGCGCCAGACGCCGCTCTGATCGAGGGGGGCGTTGGAGGTACGGCGCTCGCGCCACAGGGTCTTGAGCGCGCCGGCGGATTGCGCCGGGCGCGGGGACTCGACTTCGAGCAGCCCTCCGCAGCGCGGGCAATTGTAGATGACCTCGGTGATGGCGTAGCGCGCGCGGCAGGCGCGCTCGAAACAAACCAGTTCCGCAGACATGAAGCCCAATTATAACGGGCGGCGCTATACTGTTTGGCTCATGCTGGCCGTACACATCGAAGGCGGGCGTGTCCGGGTGCGCGACATTCCCGTACCGGCGCGTCCGGCGGGATTCGCGCTGATCCGGATGTTGTGCGCGGGCATCTGCAATACCGACCTGGAGTTGCAGCGTGGTTACTACGGCTTCGCCGGCACGCCCGGGCACGAGTTCGTGGGAGAGGTGGTGGAATCGGACGACCCCGCGTGGAGGGGCAAGCGCGTAGTGGGGGAGATCAACCTGGCGTGCGGCCGGTGCGAGTGGTGCGCGCGCAGCCTGGGGCGGCACTGCCCGAACCGCACGGTACTGGGGATTGTGAAGCACCCGGGCGCCTTCGCCGAATACCTGACCCTGCCGGAGCGCAACCTGCACGTGGCGCCGGAGAGCGTGAGCACCGAGCGCGCCACGTTCGCGGAGCCGGTTGCGGCGGCCTGCGAGATTCTGGAACAGGTCAGCATTCCGGGTGACGAGCCGGTGGCGGTGCTGGGCCGCGGCAAACTCGGGCTGTTGATCGAGCAGGTGCTGCGGGCGAGCGGCAAACGGGTAGACCCTTACGGGCGCGCGGACCGGAAACCGCCGCGCTCTTATCAGTGGGTGGTGGAAGCCACGGGTTCGGCGGACGGGTTGCGCGAGGCGCTGGCCATGACGCGCCCGCGCGGGTGCATTATTTTGAAATCCACGGTGCATGGCGACGTGCCGCTCGATACGGCCGCGGCCGTGGTCCACGAGATCACACTGGTAGGCTCGCGCTGCGGGCAGTTCCCGCCCGCGCTGGACCTGCTCGCGCAGGGCGCGGTGGATGTGGAGACGATGATCCACGCGCGCTACCGCTTGAGCGAGGCGCCCGCGGCCTTTGAGCATGCCGGCCGGAAGGGCGCCCTCAAGGTGCTGCTTACGCCGTAATCAGAACCTGAGCTTCAGCCCCAATTGAATGGAGCGCGCGCCGGTGCCGCCCACACCCTGGTTGGCGATCAACCCCGCTAGGGTGCCGGTGACCTTGCCGAAATCCGCGCTGCCCACTGTGGTGTTCGGATTTCCGAATGCCGGCGTATTGGTGAAGTTCAGGGTTTCCACGCGGAATTCGCCGCCGAACCGCTCGGTGATCTGGAATTTCCGGAACAGCGAGAGATCCAGGTTGGCCAGGCCCGGTCCAGAGATGTTGTTCCGTCCCATGTTGCCGAAGTGAACCGTCTTGCCGTCGGCATCGAGCGGCTGCTTGAAGGACGAGGTGTCGAACCACGTAACGGAACCGCCCGGTCCGGCGATGCCATGCAGGATTCTGACGGGCGCGATCTGGTCGGGCGTGAGGCTGGTGCCGGGAGTGTTCGCGGAGACGGTGGTTCCGAACGTCAGCGGCCTGCCGGTCATGAGGCTGAGCACGCCGTTGACCTGCCAGTCGCCCAGGACCCACCGCGCGGGACCTTCCCTGAGCCAGCGCTTGCTTCTGCCGAAGGGCAGCTCGTAAACATAGCTCTGGACGAAGGTGTGGGTGCGGTCGAAATCCAGCCGCGCATAGCTGCGGCGCGGCTGAATGTAGTTCCACAGCCCGCCGTCTTCCGATGAATAGCCGAGCGCCTTGGCGTAGGTGTATGCCGTGGTCAGCAGGAAGCCACCGCTGAAGCGCCGGTCGATTTTGACCTGAAGCGAGTTGTAGTTGTTGCTATATCCGGCATAGCGCCAGTTGACATCGGCGTTCTTGCCGAACTTCTGGTAGAGCGGGCGTCCCGCCGCGCCGGAATTGAACGTGATGGCGGCGTTCACGTTGTAGCTGACCGGCGCGCGCACGGTATGGTTGCCCACGTAAGCGGCCTCGATGGTGAAGTTCGCGGGCAACTGCCGTTGGAGGGCGATGTTCCAGGTCTCGATGTAGCCCTCGCGATAGTCGGCCGGGACCACGCTGTTGATGTTCTGCGAGAGCAACTGCGGCGTGTTCGCCACGATGATGCCGTTGGAGGGGATCACCGCCGGCTGCGGGGCGGGGAAGCCGGTGGCCATGGAGCCGTAGACTCCCGGGGCGCTCTGCGCCTGGCCGTAACTGCCCAGCGCCTGGTAAGAGTTGCTCTGCTTCACGGGGAAGTTGTCCCAGGCGTACTTGTTATCGGGGAAGGGGATCCAGCTCAGGCCGAAACCGGCGCGCAGCACGGTCTTGTTGTTGAAACGGTAGGCGGCGCCGAACCGCGGGGCGAAATCGCGGTAGTACGTCTTGCGCCCCAGGTTCATGGGATTGCCGCCGATGCCGGCTACGATCAGACTGTTGGTGTTGGGATCGTAGTTTGAAAATCCTCCAGGGAGGCGCGGCGTGGCGGGCGGATAGAGGTCGTGGCGCAGGCCGAAGTCCAGAGTCAGCTTGGGCGTGGCCTGCCACTTGTCCTGGATGTAGGTGAAGAACATGGTGGCGCGGTAGGCCGGAAAGGCGATGGCCAGGTCGCGCTGGAAAGTCTGCGGGACGTCCAGCAGGAAGCTCGCCATGGCGTTCACCTGGTCCAGGACGGCGGCGCCGGGCGTGCTGGTCTGGTTGTTGCGGAACTGGAACTCGCCCCGCGGCCCTCCCGCGTCCTGGGTCTGCAATAGTTCATCGCGCAAGCGGCGGATGTCCACGCCGAACTTCACGGTGTGGTTGTGGGTCACCTTGGTCCAGTTGCTGACGAAGTCGATGTTGGTTTCGGCGCGGTTCCACGGCAGGCTGCCGGAGTAGCCGACCAGCGGGTTGGCATAGCCGCTGATGTTCATAGAGCTGATGCCGCTCGACCAGCGGTCGAGGTTGGCGCCTTTTATGCCGATGGCTTCCGCCGCTTTGGTGCCGGAATCCAGGTTTTCCGCCACGTTGCTGTACCGGCTCAGGCCCACGCGGAATTCGGATATGAAGGTGGGGCTCAGCAGGCGCGTGTAATTGATGGCCGCGCTCTGGGTGCGGTTGACTCCGGTGGCGGCGAAGCCCTTGCCGCCGCCGCCCGCGATGCCGAAGCGTCCGGGATCGGTCACCACCGGCCGCTGCATGCTGTAGCGCGCCGCAAAGCGGTCCTTCTCGGTTTGCTGGTGGTCTACTTTCACGTCGAAGGAGTTGCTGTCCTTCTTGCGGGTGGTGGAGCTGGCGTAGTTGTTGGTGATTCCGGAGCCGAGGTTCGGCAGCGGCACCATGGCCAGGACTTTCTGGGTAATCGGGCTGATGCGCGCAGCCGGTATTTGGTTATTGGCGAACGGCTGGCGGCCGGCTCCGGTATCGCGGTTGCCCGTGGCGGGGTCGTACACCACGCGCGACGGCTGGCTGGAGAAATCGCCCGTCCGGAATGGCGCGATAGGTACGGAGATGATGTAGCCGTCGCCGCGGCGGTCCTTCACCTGGAGGAAATCGCCGAAGAAGAAGGTGCGGTTCTTGCGAATGGGCCCGCCCACGTTGAAGCCGTAATAGTTATAGGTCGTAACCGGCTTGGAGGGCTGGAAGGTTTCCCGCGCGCCCAGGGCGCTGTCGCTGTGGAAGGCGTAGACGGCGCCGTGCAGGTCGTTGGTGCCCGACTTCAGGATGATATTGGTGACCGCGCCGCCGGCGCGCCCCAACTCGGCTTCGTAGTTGCTGGTGCTCACGTCCACGGTCTCGAGCGCCTCGATGGGCGGGATCAGGACGGTGAGCAATCCGGTGCGGTGGTTGTTATCGACGCCTTCGAACTGAACGTTGTTCGCCAGGCGGTTGACGCCGTTCACCTGGGTGGTGAGGGATCCCTGGGAGTTGAAAAACTCCGAGTGCGGCTGGAAAGAACGCGTGGCGCCGGGGACAAGGTTCAGCAGCGACTGGAAGTTGCGGCTGTAGCCCAGCGGCATGTTGGCGATCTGAACCGCCTCGATTTTGCGGCCGGTGTCTGACCGGTCGGTTTGCAGGATGGGCACCTCGGCCATGACCGTGACGGATTCGCTCACGGCACCCGGCTGCAACGTCAGATCGGCGCGGACGGTGGTGTTGACCAGCAGGTTCACGCCCTCCTTGACCGCCGTGCGGAAGCCGGTGAGTTCCACCGCGACGCGGTAAGTGCCCGGCTCCAGCGTGGGAAAGACGTAGTTGCCGCTGGCGTTGGTTTGCATGGACCGGCTTATGCCGGTGCTCGTTTCGGTGATGGTAACTTTGGCATTGGGAACGGCGCCGCCGGAAGAATCGGTGACCGTACCCAGCAGGCTGCCGCTGACTGCCTGTCCGTACAGGCTTGCGGCGAAACCGGCAATAATCCCCGCTACGGCAAACGGCCGCAGCGCATTCGACAACCGCATACAGACCTCCAAGATTCGGATATTGGACACCCCTGATGCCTGCTTATTTTATTTCGCCATGTGCCGTCCCGCAAGGGGTCTTCTCAGGTGCTAACCTTTGGGGAGGGAGAGGGCGGGCCTTGAGGAAGGTTGCGGTCGTGGCTTTGTTGTTGCTGCCTGCCGCGGCGGGGGCGGTGCAGCGCGGTGGCTTCGCTCGCCGCGGCCCGGGTTTCGGGTTCCACGCCCGGGGCTTTCACGGGCGGTCTTTCGGATTCGCGCGGCCCGTTTACGCATACGGTTATTACGGGCCATATTACAGCTATTACGGAAATTACCCGTACTACGCTCCGCAGCCCGCCGTGACGGTTGTAAGTGCGTACCCCGCCGGGCCCCAGCCGGCCATTGTGATCCATCAGACGATGGCGCCGCCGCCGTTGCCGCGGGTGCGGGTATACGAGCCGGCGGCTGAGGCCGCCGCCGGGCCGCCGCTTTATCTGCTGGCGTTCAAAGACGGCGTGATCCGGGCGGCGCTGGCGTACTGGACCGAAGGCGCGCAGGTGCACTGGCTGGGGACCGATCACAAGCAGCAGTCCGCCGCCCTGGAGAAGCTTGATCGCGAGCTGAGCCAGCGGCTGAACCGCGAGCGGCGGGTATCCTTTCCGTTACCGTAGCGCCCAGGCGACGAACGTGTCGCCGCGCGGCTCGAGTTGATCGAGTAGCGCCGCCTCGAGGCCCTCGGGATCGAAGTCCACCTCGCAGGCGGCGATCCGTTCGTCGGGGACCCCTTTGTAGCACAGCTCGCAGGTGGAAAGCGCCTCGCCGCCGTGCGAGCGGACCGCGGGTCCGAAGGTACGGCAGGTGATGGGGCGCGCGGCGTACAGATCGCAAGTGCCCGTTTCCGGGTCGAGCGCGGGACAGGGGTCGATCCCGTATTGCTCGCAGAAGCTCTCGTCGTCGCGCGTGATTATGCCTGCGGCGGGGTCGCCCGGGAAATCGGCGCTCATCTGCGCCACCGCGAGGCGGGCGCGCTCGCGGACCCGCGCGGCGCGTTCGGGGTCGCGCGCGGCCAACTCGGCGAGCCCGCGGCTCAGGCGCACGGCGTCCAGTTGCGTGATGGGGAACGGCCCGATGCAGCACTGCGTGCAGCCCGGGCGGCAGGCGAGCCAGGGACCGCTTCTTCGCGCCGCCTCGGCCATGGCGGAATCCACGATCCGGATGAGGCGGGCGTCATCCATAGTTCTCATTTCGCGAGCCTGGCGAGCGCCTCGCTTACGATGGGGTCGGCGATGTCGCGCAGCCGGGTCCAGGGCAGGCTGCTGCCGAGCTCGCTGTCGGACCCGGCGGCAAGGTTCGAGCCGCCCCAGATGCGCTCGCCGGGCCGGTCCTCGGCGGCCTGGAACGCCTCGATGAGCTTGTCGATCTGGAACACGTCCTCGTCGTACGGCGAGCCGCGGATGACGCTGTAGGTATAGCGCCCGTTGGGCCGCTTGCAGATCAGGCTGATGAGGTTGGTGTGGCCGGCGGCGGCGAGCACCAGGCGCGATGCGGGGTCGCCCTTTTCGTCGGCGATCACGTACTTGCACGGCGAGGCGTAGAGGATCTCAGGCGCCGCGGTGATGGGGGCGATGCCGGCGCGTCCGTTGAGCAGGGCGAGCAGACGGTCGCAGACTTCCCGTATGGTGCCGCGAATAAGCGCCTCGTCGCCCATCGACTTGCCCGCCATGCGCTGCTGCCGGTAGGGCTCGAAGACCCAGGTGAAGTGATTGCGCACCAGCTCGTCCAGGTTCACCGGGTACAGCCCGCCGCACACGTCGATCTTATTGTTGTACTGCACGATCCAGCGCAGCAGCGGGGTGCCTTCACTGCGCTCCAGAAACTCGTGGTATTCGAGCACGAAGGCGGCCAGGCACACATCCTGGTCGGCGTTCCACACGTACACAGGGACGGGGCAGTGGTGGCGCAGCCAGCGGTCCATGAGGCGGCCCTGGCGCACGGCGATGTAGGCCTGCATGGCGGCGCTCATGGTGACCTCGCGGATGACGCCCGCGTGGTGATCGAAATGGACCCAGTGGCCGCGGTGGCCGGGCGTGTCGTCCATCACCTCCAGGCCGATCGAGTACTCGGGCGCCCGGCGCATGAAGTCGCCCCAATTCTCGAAACGGCGCGGAGGCACACGCAAATCGATGTGATTGAACCCTTCGGCCATCCTTCTGGGCCATTGTCCTTCGCGGCGCACCGCCGCGTCAATGCCGGGCGGCCCTCATCTTCGCGGCGGCCGCGGCGTCGCCGCATTCCTCCAGGTGCGCGAGAAGGCGTCGGGCCATTTCGTTTTCAACGGATTGCGCGCCGGGCGCGCCCGCCAGGTTGTGCATTTCGGCGGGGTCTTTGCGCAGGTCGTAAAGCTCGTCCACGCCGGCGGGATTGAAGCAGTACTTGAAATCGTGGGTGCGGATGGCGCGGATGCCGAACCACAGGCCGTCATACCATTCGTAGCGGTAAAAGGCCTGGTCGGGGCCGCTCCAGCCGGGGTCGCCGCGCTCGATCAGAGGCAGCAGCGAGCGGCTGTCGGTGTTGGGTGCGTCCGGCTCCCAGCCGGCCCATTCGGCGATGGTTCGGTTGAGGTCGATGGAGGAGACGTGGCGGCGCACTTCGCGCGGGGCGGCGCCGGGCGCGCGCACCAACAGCGGGATGCGCAGGACCTCGTCGTAACAGTAGGGGCCCTTGTCGAAGCGGTTGTGGGCGGCGCACATGTCGCCGTGATCGGCGACGAAGACCACGAGGGTGTCCTTCCAGAGGCCGTGGGCCTTCGCCGCGTCCAGCACCTCGCCCACGCCGCGGTCGAGCACGCTGACGAAACCACGGTAGTAGGCGATGGCGCGGCGCCAGTCGTCTTCGCTCATGTGGGCGGTGTCGTGAAACGGCCACATGATGTCGTTCTGGTAGGGCGGCTTGCCGCGGAAGGTGTCATGAACGCTGGCGGGCAGCTCGATGGCGCGCCAGCCGTACATGCGATCGAAAGGCTCGGGCACGTGGTAGGGAGGATGCACCGCGGTGAAGCTCACGGTGAGGAAGAAGGGACGCCGGGCCCCGGCGGCCTCCTTGAGAAACGCGGCCGCCTGGCGCGCCACCTGCGCGGTCGGGGACTGCTCGTAGCCGCCTTTCTGGGTCTGGTAGAAGCCGGGCTTCTCGGGGAACGCGCGGGTCTTATCGTAATAGCGCTTGGGAGCTTCGAAATCGGGCTTCTGGGTTTTGGCGCGCAGGCGGTTGCGCTCGAAGCCGGAGGCGGGATAGCGGTCCACGCCGCGCTGGATGGGACCGTCCGGGCCAAGGTGCCACTTGCCGTAGCAGCCGGTAAAGCAGTTTTTGCGGCGGGCCCATTCGAGGAGCGTGGTCTGGCGCGGGTCCAGCGCGTCAAGCCGCGAGTGCCACACGCCGCAATTGTCGTCGAGGGCGGTGCGGTGGCCGAGGCGTCCGGTGAAGAGCGCGGCGCGGCTGGGCGAGCAGAGCCCCGTGGTGGTGCAGGCGGTGCGGAAGACGGCGGAGGCGGCGGCGAGTTTTTCAAGGTTCGGCGTGCGCGCGGGGCCTCCGGCAAACGATCCGGCTCCGTGCTGCAACTGCTCGCAATAGATCAGCAGCACGTTGCGGCGCGGGTGGGGCGCAAAGGCGGCGCCCGCGGCTCCGGTGAGAAAGCTCCGCCTGTTCATCTGTTCCTTCACTATAATGCCGGTGATGAAGCCATTCGTAATTGCGCTTGCGGCCGCGGCGGCGGCAGTGGCCCAGACCGCCGCCGGCCCGTACGTGAAACTGAAGGCGCTGGATCTCAACGAGGTTCGCTGGACGGGCGGGTTCTGGGCGGAGCGATTCGAGACCGTCCGCCGGAACGCGCTTCCGGTGATTCTCGAGGCGATCGGGAATCCCGCGAACGGCGCGCAGTACGCCAGCTTCGTGAAGGGCCCCAACCTGGACGTCAAGCGCCTGAACTGGTGGAGCGACGGCGATGTGTACAAGACGGTGGAGGCCATGGCCCTGGTGTGGGCCTCGACCAAAGACCCCGCGCTCGACCGGCGCATGGACGAGATGATCTCGGCCTTTGCCGCGGCTCAGGAGCCCGACGGGTACATCTCCACGCCCATACGGTTGAAGCGCGCCGAACGGTGGCAGTTGCTGAACCACCACGAGCTGTACAACATGGGCCACCTGATGACGGCCGCGTGCACGCACTACCGCATGACGGGGAAGAAGAACTTCCTGGATGTGGCCATCAAGGTGGGGGATTATCTCCATGCCACCTTCCAGCCTAGGCCGGCGCGGCTGGCGCACTTCGGCTTCAACCCCTCCAACATCATGGGCGCCGTGGATCTCTACCGTGCTACGGGCAACGGCAGGTACCTGGAGCTCGCACAGACGTTCGTGGACATGCGCGGCTCGGCGCGCGGCGGGTCGGACCAGAACCAGACCCGCACGCCGCTGCGCAAGGAGATCGAGGCGGTGGGCCACGCGGTGACGGCGAATTACCTTTACGCGGGCGCCACCGACGTGTACGGGGAGACCGGCGAGAAGGAACTGCTGGATGCGCTGGGCCGCATCTGGACGGACGTGACCACCCGCAAGATGTACGTCACCGGCGCGGTGGGAAACCTGTTCCGCGGCCGCTCCCGCCTCAATGACGACGTGCACGAGGCCTTCGGACTGGATTACGAACTGCCCAACCGGCTGGCGTATACCGAGACCTGCGCGAATATCGCCAACGCCATGTGGAACTGGCGCCTGCTGGGGCTTTCCGGAGATGCGAAGTATGCCGACGTGGTGGAGTTGGTGCTCTATAACAGCATGCTCTCCGGCATGGGGATCGAGGGGAAGGATTTCTACTATGCCAATCCGCTGCGGCGCCACGCCGACGAAGTGCCGCGCGTGGTGCGCACGCAGGACCCCCCGCTGCGCTCGCCGGTGCTGCCGTGCTACTGCTGCCCTACGAACCTGGCGCGAACCATCGCGGGCCTGCGCGGCTGGGCTTACGCGAAATCGGCGGACGCGCTCTGGGTGAACCTGTTCGGCGCCAGCCGCGTCGAGACCGCGATCGCCGGAGGCCGTATGGCCGTTTCGCAGGCGACGGATTTTCCGTGGGATGGCGTGGTGCGGTTCACCATCGAGCAGGCGCCGCCGCGCGAGGCCTCGCTGATGGTGCGTATCCCCGGGTGGGCCGAAGGCGCGACTCTGGACGGGCGCAAGCCGGCCGCGGGCAGCTACGCCGCGCTGCGGCGCGTGTGGAGGGCGGGGGATCGTGTCGAGCTGCTGCTGCCCATGGAGCCGCGGCTGGTAGCGGCGAACCCGTACGTGGAGAGCGCGCGCAACCAGGTGGCCGTGATGCGCGGGCCGGTGGTGTATGCGCTGGAATCGCCGGATCTGCCGGCGGGCGTGCGGCTTTCGGAAATCACACTGAGCAGTCGCGCGCGCATGACCGCGCGGTTTGAGAAATCGCTGCTGGGCGGCGTGGCGGTAGTGGAAGCCGAAGCGCGCGTGCGGCCGGAGGGCGAGTGGGCCGGCCTGCTTTATCGCACCCTGAGGCCCGGACCCTCGCGGTCCATGACGGTGCGGCTGATCCCGTATTTCGCGTGGTCGAATCGCGGAATGTCGCACATGTCGGTGTGGCTGCCGCTGGCGGACTGAGATGCGGCGCCTTCTTCCGCTGCTCGCGCTGCCCGTGCTCGTGGCGGGCCAGGCGCGCTTTCGCGTGACGGCCGAGGAGTTCGCCGCCAAGCCCGTCAGCCGCTTGCTGGCGGGCCACTTCGTCGAGATCGGCTACGGGTTTCAGATCGAGCCGATGATGGCGGAGATGCTTTTCAACCGGTCGTTCGAGCCCTACATGCCTTACCGCGAAAACAGCTTCACGTGGTTCGGGCTGTGGCGCGATGAGCGCGACCATTCCCAGGGCTACGAAACCGACTGGCGGCGCATGAGTTGGTATCACTCCGGCTACGAGCACAACAGTTGGTTCGCCGCGCCGGGCGGCGAAGGGCCGTTCCACATCGACCAGGACTCCACGTTTTTCATCCTGCGCTCGCCGGTGCGCAACGTGCGGCTCGAGCCGGTGCCCGAAACCACCCACGGCGTGCAGGCGGTGCGGTTGATCAACGAGGATCCCGCCCAATGGGGGGCGCTGGCGCAGGAGGGCAAGTACCTGCGCAAGGGCGAGACTTACCGGTTTAGCGGCCTGCTGCGCAGCGAAGCCAAGCCCGTGGCTGCGGAGATCCGTTTCTATCCGCGCGGCCGCTGGGACCGGCCCATCCTCACCATGCCGCTGCGGGGGATCGGGACGGAGTGGTCGCCCGCGATGGCGCAGTTCCGCAACCAGGATTTCGAGGGTTACGCGACGTTCAGCCTTTGGATCCCGCCGGGCGCATCGATTGTGGCGGACGCTTTCTCGCTCCAGCCCGGCCGCGCGTTTCGCGGCTGGCGCGAGGACGTGGTGCGCGTGATCGAAGAGCTGAAGCCCGGGCTGTTCCGCTTTCCCGGCGGCTGCTTCGCGTCGTTCTACGATTGGCGCAACGGCGTGGGACCGCTGGCGCGCCGCAAGCCGGAGGCCTCCTACTTCTGGGGCGGCATGAACTACAACGACATGGGCACGGACGAGTTCGCCTCGATGTGCAAACGCGTGGGCGCCCAGATGATGTTCGCAGTGAATCTGTACCACCCGGCGAAAAAGGATTACCTGCTGAGCACGCCCAACCGGCCGCCGGCCAACAGCACGCATTCCTTCGACATGTCGCGCTTCACCGACACCGCCAAGGGCGCGCGCGATGCCGCCGATTGGGTGGCATACTGCAATCGGCCCGCGGGCTCGCACGCCATGGCGGACCTGCGGGCGCGCAACGGTTTCAGCGCGCCGTGGGGCGTGAAGTATTGGGAGTTGGACAACGAAGCCTACCGCTGGTTCACGGTGGAGGAGTACGGCAGGGCGGCGGTGCAGTACGCCCGCGCCATGAAGGCCGTGGACCCCACGATCAAGATCGGCCTGGTCACGTACGGGCGTTTCCGGCCGCGCGTGGCGGCGCTGCTCGAAGCCGCCGGGCGCGATGTCGACTTTCTGGCCGACCGCACGGATTCCGAGGAAGGGCTCGACGGGATCCTGGCGATCATGCGGGAGTACAACCGTCGCAGCGGGCGCGACCTTTTCTACGCCAACACCGAGTGGCTGCCTCGCGAGACGGTGGAAAAGCAGCGCGCCGATAACGCCGTTGTGGGGATCACGCGCGCGGCTCTGTGGGACCGCATGGCCCGCTGGCGTACCGGCCTGCTGGTGCTGGCCAACATGATGTCCTGGCAGCGGCGCGGCGGCGAAGTGGCCTGGGTCAACTTCAATAATCTTTCGAACACGCATGCCCAGAGCGCCATCGAGACGCCGAAGGAGCGCGCGTACCTGACCGCCTGCGGCATGGCGATGGCGGCGGTGGCGCGCAGTCCGGCCGCGTGGCCGCTGCGCATCGAGGGGTACGAGGCGAAAGTCGCGGACCGGTTTCAGGCGCAGGCCGCGTGGGACATGGAGCGCAAGCGGCTGGTGTTATATGTACTGAACCGCACAGACGAGCGACGCGAGGCGGCGTTCAACCTCGCGGCGCTCGGCCGCGGATTTCGGCGGGCTGAGGTGGAATCGCTCTCGGCCGCAAGCGGGGAAGAGAAAGAGCCGCGCAGATCGCGTTCTGCTTCCAAGGTCCAGGGTGAATACCGCATTGCGGTTGGACCGTGGTCTTTCACCGAAATCGTTCTGGAGTGATTCGCCGCCCCACTCCCTCGCGGCCACGGAATCTGTTGACGCCTGGCGTATACTGTCATCTCAGTGAGTCACTCAATTGCCAGAAGGACCCTGCTGGCGGCGGGCGCGGGCGTGTGCGCTCGCGGCGTCGAAACCGCGTTCACGATTGCCGGCCTGCGCTTCATGCCGGAGCCGTGGGACAGGGAAGCGAACTTTCGCAAGCTTGAGCGGGGCGCCCGCGAGGCTGCGGCCCGCGGGGCGCAACTGGTGGTCACGCCGGAGAGTTTCCTGGACGGCTACATCGGAACCAGCAAGGAACTTCAGGCGGGTCGGCTGACGCGCGAGAAGTACTTCGCGATCGCGGAGAACGGCTCGTATCTGAACCGCACCGGCGCGCTGGCGCGTGAACTGAAATTGCACTTGCTGGCGGGCTATCCCGAGGCGCGCGGCGGGAAAGTCTACAATTCGATCGCGATCTTCGGGCCGGACGGGGCGCTGGCGGGCCGCTACTCGAAAACCCACTGCGGCGGACCGGCGGAGCCGTTCAACACGGAAGGCGACACGTTCACCGTGATTGATACGCCGCTGGGGCGGTGGGGCACGCTGATCTGCCTCGACCGGCAGTTGCCGGAGACGGCGCGTATCCTGGCCCTGCGCGGGGCGCAGGTGGTGCTGGTGCCCTCCTACGGCGGCTACGGAGGGATGAACGACCTCATGATGCGCACCCGCGCCTACGAGAACGGCGTGTGGCTGGCATTCGTGCATCCCAAGCGGTGCCTGATCGTCGATCCGCGCGGGCGGATCGCGGCCGAGGATGAGCCGGCCGGCTCCGACCAGGTGATCACGGCGCGTATCACGCTGGGGAGCGTGGGGCAGGGGCCGATCCGCAACCGCAGGCGGGGGCTTTACGGCGAGCTGCTCGGCAAAGCTGTCCCGCGCGAGCGCACCGCCGAGTTCACCGCGGCCGGGCTGCAAATGATGCCGGAGCGCTGGGACAAGGAGGCCAACTTCGGCAAGCTGGAGCGTTTCGCGCGCGAGGCGGCGGGCAGGGGCGCGCAGGTCATCATCACTCCGGAAAGTTTTCTGGACGGCTACGTGGCGAACGACAAAGCCTACAAACCGTTTGGCAGCCGCGAAAAGTACTTCGCGGTGGGGGAGACGATTGACGGCAAGCTGATGGGCCGCGTGCGGGCGCTGGCCGCGGAGCTGAAGGTGTGGCTCGCCGCCGGGTTTGCGGAGCGGCGCGGCGGGGAGATGTTCAACACCGTGGCGCTGTTTTCGCCCGAGGGCGCGCTGAGCTTGCGGTACTCGAAGACGCACACCGCGGGCGACGAACCCTACAACACCAAGGGCGCTGAGTTCCCGGTGGTGGACACGCCGCTGGGGCGCTGGGGCGCGCTGATCTGCATGGACCGGCAGCTCATCGAAACCTCGCGCATCCTGGCGGTGAAGGGCGCGCAATTCATCCTGCTCCCCGCGTGGGGCGGCTACGGCGAGACCAATGACATCATGATGCGAACACGCGCCTACGAAAACGGCCTATGGGTGGCGTTTGTGCATCCCAAGCGCTGCCTGATCGTCGATCCGCGGGGGAACATCGCCGCGCAGAACACGGGCGAAGGCGAGCAGATTGTCACGGCAAAGGTGCAGTTGAGCGGCGGGCCGGAACGGGCCCCGATACGGTTCCGGCGTCCGGAGATTTACGGGGCGATTACAGGATAGGGAGGATCGTCATGTCCAGACCGATCGCGGTGTTGCTGCTGCTGGCGGCAACGCTGGGCGCACAGGATTTCCGCGCATCCATCTCCGGCCGCGTCACGGATCCGAGCGGCGCGGTGGTAGCGGGCGCGCAAGTCACGGTAGCGAACACCTCCACGCGGGTGTCCTCGCAGACCCAGACCAACGACCAGGGCGTATACAGCATCCCGTACCTCATCCCGGGTCCTTACGAGGTGCGGGTGGAGGCGCGCGGGTTCAAGACCGCGGTGCGGCAGGGCGTCACGTTGCAGGTATCCGACCGTCTGACGCTCGACATCGCGCTGGAGGTCGGCGGCGCCACCGAACGCGTCGAAGTGAGGGAGCAGGCTCCGCTCATCGACACGACCGCGGCGGTGGGCGGCACCGTGATCTCCAACACCACCGTCACTCGCACGCCCAGCATCACGCGCATTCCGTACCTGCTGGCGGGGCTTTCGCCCGGTGTGATCGTGCGCGACATGGACGGCACGCTGCCCAACCCGGCGGCCAACGGGACCTCCTCGGGGCTGCGCGTGAACGGCGGCGTGGGCGATGCCTCGAACGAGTTTCTTATCGACGGCTCGCCGAATGAGACCACCACGCGTGTGGCCTACATCCCTTCGGCGGACGCCATTCAGGAATTCAAGGTGGTGGCCAACGCCTATGACGCTCAATATGGCCGCCAGGGCGGGGCCACCATCAACGTCACCACGCGCGCGGGCACGAACGAGTATCACGGCGGCGTTTACCATTTCCACCGCAATTCCTCGATGGGCGTGAACACATTCCAATCCAACCTGACCGGGCGCGCCAAGGACCTGTGGCATTTCAACATGTGGGGCGGGCAGTTGGGCGGGCCCATCAATATTCCCAAGGTTTACAAGGGGCGCGACCGCACGTTCTTCTTCTTCAATTACGAAGGCATGCTGGATACGGAGCCGCGGTTCAGCATCCGCTCCGTGCCCACGGCGGACCAGCGCAACGGCGATTTCTCGACGTCCACCGCGATCTCCGGCGGGCGGAGGGTGCCGCTGACGATTTATGACCCGCTCACCACGGACCCGGCCACCGGCGCGCGTCAGGCGTTTCCGGGCAACCGCATTCCCGCCTCGCGCATCAACCCCATCTCGCAGAAGGTGTATTCCTTCGTGGCGCAGCCCAACCTCGCCGAGGATCCGGCGCTGGCCACCGGGGTGAACAACTTCGTGCCCAACACGCCGGCGGTGGATACCATCGATTCCGCGGTGACGCGCCTGGACCACCAGTTCAGCCCGCGGCACAAGGTCTTCGCCACGCTGCGCTGGAACCACTGGGAAGAGTCGATCGGCAACGTCTTTAAGAATCCCGCGACGGGCTCGCTGGCCACGCGCGTCAATCGCGGTGCCGGGCTGGACGACGTGTTCGTGTTCAATCCCAGCACGGTGCTGAACGTGCGTTACGGTCTGACGCGCTGGGAGAGCCCGAGCGTTTCCGACGGCTTCGGCTTCGACCCGGCGTTGCTCGGCTTCTCGCCCGCGGTGGTCTCGATGCTGCCGGTGAAGGCCTTCCCGTCGTTTTCGATCGCGGGCGGACTGGGCGGCACGCCCTCCAGCTACACGATCACCAACAACCACAGCCTGACGGGCGCCGTGACGCACGTGAAGGGCGGGCACACCCTCAATATCGGCGCCCAGTTCATGGTGTTGCAGACGGCGTCGTTCAGCTCCGGGGCGGGCGCCGGAAGCTATTCGTTTTCGACCGGCTTCACGCAGCGCGACTACCAGCGCAGCGACGGCATCAGCGGCTCGGCGGACGCTTCGTTCCTGCTCGGCTTTCCTTCCTCGGGTTCGGTCAGCGTGAATGCCAGCGGCATGTACAGCCAGCGCTACACGGCGTTTTACGCGCAGGACGACTGGCGCGTCTCGCCCAAGCTGACCCTCAGCCTGGGACTGCGCTGGGATTTCGAATCGCCCTTCCGCGAGCGCTTCAACCGCGCCAACCGCGGCTTCGACACGGTGACGCCAAGCCCCGTAGAAGCGGCGGTGCTGGCCAATTACGCGAAGAGTCCCATACCGGAATTGCCCGCCGGCGCGTTCCGCGTGCGCGGCGGCCAGTTGTTCGCCGGTGCCGGCGGGCAGCCTTCCCGGATTTTCGCCACCGATTACCGCGCCTGGCAGCCGCGCGTGGGCATGGCCTACCGGCTGACGCCCAAGACGGCCATCCGCAGCGGCTTCGGCATCTTCACCATGCGGACCACCGGCACCGGCGGGCAAAACGGTTTCAGCATCGACACCCCTTACGTCTCCTCGAACGACGGGGGACGCACGCCGGCCGGCAGTTTGAACAGCCCGTTCCCCGCGGGCCTGCTGGCGGCGGCGGGCGCCTCGCGCGGTCTCGAGACCAGCCTGGGGCAGGCCCCGCGCTGGGACGAAGCCAACCGCAGGCTGCCGTTTTCCGTGCAGTGGTCGTTTCACGTGCAGCGGGAACTCTCCGGCGGACTGCTGTTGGAGGCCGGGTACGCCTACAACAAGAGCAAGCGGCTGGGCATGAGCGTTCCCGCCAACCAGGTCCCGCTGGCGAGCTGGCTGGAACTGGGCAAGGCGCGCTATGACGCCTCCGGGCGGCTGCTCGCGCAGCCGTTCCGGCTTGAGGACCGCGTGGCAAGCCCGTTCTACGGCCTGCCGCAGTTCGCCGGCACCGGGCTGGGCACGGGCAGTACCATCGCGATCTCGAGCCTGCTGCTGCCGTATCCGCAGTTCTCCGGTTTCAGCCGCGGCGGCGTGGACAGCGGCAGGTCCACTTACAACTCCTTCCAGTTCAAGATCGAGAAGCGCTTTTCGGAAACGCTCTCGCTGCTGGCGTCCTATACGCTCTCCAAGCAGTTTGACGACTCCAGCTATCTCAACTCCATCGCCTACCAGGTGGAGCATGCGCTCAATGCCGAGGACCGGCCGCACCACTTCTCGCTGGCGGGGTCGTACGTGATCCCGGTGGGCCGGGGCAGGCGCCTGCTGACGGATGCCAACCGGTTTGTAAACGCCGTCATCGGCGGATGGGAGATGGCGGGGAATTACAACCTTCAAAGCGGCAAGCCCGTGAGTTTCGGAACCAACCTGACGTGGAACGGGCAGGACGCCACCATCGCGCGCACTTCGCGGACGCTGGACAAGTGGTTCAAGACGGCGAATTTCGGAATCATTCCGAAGGAGCAGACCTACACCCTGCGCACCACGCCCACCACGTTCGCCCACATCCGCGGCAGCCGCGTGAACAACCTGGACTTCGCCATTCTGAAGAACTTCCGCCCGATCGAAAGGCTCAACGCCCAGTTCCGGCTGGAGTCCTTCAACGCGTTGAACCATCCGCGCTTCGGCGCTCCCAACACCAACCCGGCCGGCTCGAGCTTCGGCACGGTGTCCAAGTCGCAGTTGAACCAGCCGCGGATCTTGCAGGTCGCGCTGAAGCTGAATTTCTGACTAAGGTTTCATCAGGGAGTCGGCCTCCTGCACGGCGGTTCTGGTCTTGCTCAACTCGTTCAGGAAGGCCTTATGCAGGCCCTCGGCGAGCTGGCGCGCGGTGCGCTTATCCACGGTGTAGGGGTCGGTAGCCACGGCCTTCTCCACCGTGGCGACCCACTCGGGCGGCAGCGCATCGATGCCGCGCAGCGCGCCGGCCAGCCCGCCGGCGACGTAGGCCTTGCAGTCGGTGTCGCGGCCGATGTTGATGGCGTTGAGTATGGCCTCGCGCGGCTGGCCGCCGGCCAGGCGGAAGCAGGCCAACCCGCCGCCGAGGATTTCCATGGCGGTGGTGATGCCGTTCCGCACGCTGGCCACGGTCTTGTAGCGGTCGTCATAGATCACGCGCAGTTCTTTGTAGCTCTTGGCTTTTTCCGCGAGCCGCAGGAATTCCCGCACCTCTCTGCGGGAGCCAGGCACGTCGGGGAGTTGCGCCAGCGCGGTCTCAATCACTGAATCGACGGTCGCGTTGGGCCGCAGCGCCTCGGCGGTGGCCGCGGCGATGGCGGCGGCGTTCTCCAGCGCGAAGTCGTTGGCTGCGCCTTGCATGTCCTTGATGCGGCACACGTCGAGAGCATCGCGCGCGGCCATATCCGGCCGGCAGGCATTGACGATCCCCAGGACGCCGGCCATCTTGCTCGTGCCCATGGAGCCGGGCCACGGCGTATAGCGGCCCGCCTCGTGCGGAGGAATGCCCGCCTTGAGCAGGTTGTAGATGATCTGGTCCTGGTTGCCGAGGTGGTAGCCGAAATGGTTCGGGTTGATCTTCTCCACCCACTCGCGGGCCAGGTCGTCGATGTTGACCCTGCCGCCCTTCCTGATGACGGCGGAGGCCAGCAGCTTGTAGCGCTCCATACCGTCCTCGGTCCAGCCGGGCTGGCGTTGGAAGGCCCTGGAGATCCAGGGCGGGCCGTAGCGCTGCGGGACGGTCCGCTCGGTCTGCCGGCCGCCCCTGGCGATGAACTTGTCGAGGAACCCGTATTGCTTCTCGATTGCCGCCCAGGTCATGCCCTCGACGGGTTCGCCGATGGCGTTGCCCACGCACGCGCCGGCCACCGCGCCGTAGATGCGCGCCCAAAGACGGTCGTCCGGCGGCGCGGCGGTTGCCGTCAAAACGCAGCCGAGGACCAGAACAGATCTCCAATTGCACATGACAGTTCTCCTGTTCGCGGGCTTATTTCGCCAGCAGCGAGTCGACTTCGGCCCCGGCGGTCTTCCCACGCCGGTGCTCGTTCAGGGCGGCCGCGTAGATGCCCTCGGCGAGCTGGCGCGCGGTGCGCTTGTCCACCGTATGCGGATCGGTGAGTACGGCCTTTTCCACTACGTCCACCCACTCGCGCGGCACGGCCTCGATGCCCCGCAGCGCGCCGGCGATGCCGCCCGCGGTGTAGGCTTTGCAGTCGGTGTCGCGGCCCAGGTTCACGGCGTAGAGGATGGCTTCTTTCGGCTGGCCCTTGGCCATGATGAAGCAGGCCAGGCCGCCGCCGAGGATCTCGATGGCGTTGGAGCCGGGTTTGCCCTCGTAGCGTCTGGCATACGGCACGCGCAGCTCCCTCCAGTCCTTGGCGTTGCGCGCCCAGCCCAGCACCGTCTGCACCTCCATGCGCGCCCCGCGCTCGTTGGGCAGTTGCGCCAGGGCGGTCTCGACGATGGAATCCACCGTGGCGCCCGGCCGCAGCGCCTCGGCGGTGGCGGCGGCGATGGCGGCGGCCACTTCGAGCGCGTAGTTGTTCGGCAGGCCCTGCGCGTCCTTGATGCGGGCCACGTCGAGCGCATCGCGCGCCGCCATGTCCGGGCGGCAGGCATTCACCAGCCCGATGGGCTGGATCATTTTGCTGGTGCCGATAAAGCCCGGCCAGGCGGCATAACGGCCCACTTCCCACGGCGGCATGCCGGACTTCAGCAGGTTATAGATCACCTGGTCCTGGTTGCCGAGGTTGTAACCGAACTTGGCGGGGTTGATCTTCTCCACCCACTCACGCCCGAGGTCCTCGACGTTGATGCGCCCACCCTTGCGGATGATGGCGGAGGCCAGCAGCTTGTAGCGCTCCATGCCGTCCTCGGTCCAGCCGGGCTCGCGGCGGTAAGAGCGGGAGACCCAGGCTGGGCCGAAGCGCTGCGGCACGGGGCGGTCGGCCCGGGCGGGCGGTTCCTCGGCAACGAATTTGTCCAGGAAACCGTAGGTCTTCTCGGTTTTTTCCCAGGGCCAGCCTTCCACCGGCGCGCCCATCGCGTTTCCGATGTTAGCGGCGGCTACCGAGCCGTAAATCCTGGCGAAGAGCCGGTCATTCGGCGAGCCGGACGCGGCGGTCTGGCCATAGCCGATGGCGGAGCCCAAAGCGAGAACCGCGCAAAGATATATGGTGTTTGTCATTTGCATTTCTTCCTTTACTCTAATTAGTAAGTCTCTTACCAGGAGATACGCGCCCCGAGTTGTATCTGCCGCGGCGGTATCAGGGTGCAGGCGTCGCAGATATCGGTGTTGTAGCCGGTGATCATGCCGAAATCCGCGCTGGTTACGGTTGTGTTCGGCGGTCCGAAATGCGGCGTGTTCCAGGCGTTGTAGAACTCGGCCTGTATCCTCATGCGCACTTTCTCGGTCAGCGGGATGGTCTTCACCGCGGTGAGATCCCACTTCTTCATGCCCGGCGAGCGCAGGTCCGCGAGGCGGCTGGAGAGCGCCCGGAGCGTGAACGGTTCCTGCACCACGAACTGTTTCGGGTCGAACCACCTGTCGATAGTATGAGGATTGTCGTTGGAACGCGCCACCCGCTCCGCGCCGGAGAACGAGAGCGGCTCCATGGACTGGTAAACCGCCAGCCAGTTCAACTGCCAGCCGCCCACGATCCTCTTGACCGCCGAGTGGCTGGAGTTCAGCCACCGCTTTCCCCGGCCGAAGGGGAGCTCGTAGACGCCGTGCACGGTCAGCACCTGGGGACGGTCGGATGCCGAAATTACCTTTTCAGGTTTGGGGTCGTTGGCGTTCAGGTAGCCGGTGGCTTCCAGATACTTGGAGACAGTATATGAGGCGCCGAAATACAGGCCGGCGGACATGCGCCTGGTGACCTCCACCTGGAGGGAATCGTAGTGGGACCGCCCGTACGGCAGCCGGCTCTGAGTAAGTCCGGTGAACTGCGGGAATGGTTTCAGCAATTGCGAAAGCGCCACCGTGGACTGAGCCAGCGAGCTGGCGCGGTCGGCAATCAGGCCGTAGAACGGGTTATTCACCCGCGTATTCAGGCGGGTCTTGAGTGCCAGGTACTCGTTCGCGTACTGGTTGACGTTGCGGTTGATGCTGATGCGCTGGGAGACGTTGCCGGCATAGCTCGAGGAAACCGAGACCTGGCCCGGCAATACCACCTGGAAGCCCATGGAGAACTGCTGGCCGATGGCCTGGCGGTAATTGGGGACCGCGCCGATGGGCGCCGCGCTGGCGGTAATGCTCTGGCCCACGTTGGCCATCAAGCCCGCGGAGGCGCCGGGCGGCGGCGTCACGCCGGCGGGGAAGGGATCGGAGAGGCGGTGGTAGGCCGTCAGGTTGTTGTCCAGCGAATTGAGCATCCGGGTGGTCAATGAGAAGCCGTTGGTGGTGATGGAGCCGTTGTCGAGGTTCAGCGGGTCGTAGAAAATTCCGTAGCCGCCGCGCCAGACCAGCCAGTTCTTCAGGCGATAAGCGAAACCGAGCCGCGGCGCGTACAACAGGGACTTGGTGTTGTAGTTTCCGCGAGGAGCGCCGGCCACGTTCAAATAGCCCAGCCCGCCCTTCACGCGGATCGTGGGCAACTCGGGGATGGGGCTCTTCGCAAGATTGGCCTGCACCTGCTGTTCGATGGGACTGGTCACGTTGAGATCGACGCCGGAGTTCCCGCGGTTGAACCTCTCTGTGACCGGCGTATCGTGCTCGAAGCGCAACCCGAGATTGAGGGTCAGCCGGCTGGTCGCTTTCCAGTCGTCCTGAAGGTAAAACGCGTAGTACTTATTCTGGAACGCGGGGCTGATGGCGTACTCCGCCGACCCGCTGCTGGCGGCGCCCAGCAGGAAGGAAGCGAACCCATGTCCCACGTTGGTGGTCGCGCGGGTGGGATCGGGGCCCTGAGTCATTACCCGGTTGAAGGTGAAGGTGCCGCTGGAACGTCCGGGGGCGAAGCGGTTTCTTTGCGCCACTCCCGCACGGAAGCCGTATTTCAGCGCGTGCCGGCCGCGCATGGTGTGCACGCTCAGCATGGGGTGGTACATATTCACGAGCGTCGCGCTGCGCGTGAAATTGGAACCCAGCATGGCCACATCGGTCATCGAAATCAGCGGGAAGGTGGCATAGGTGAGGGTTCCGGTAAAACTCTGGGGAAAGCCGATCTTGGAGAGATCGAAGCCGTCGCCATAGGTGCGGTACTTCTCCACCTGGCGGGTGAAACCCGTGCGGAAGTCGATCACGGTTTGCGGGCTGAACAGCCAGGTGTAGCCCAGGCCGGCGGCGATGTTGCCGCGGTCGAAATCCTCCTCATCGCCGGTCGGGTTGCCGGAAGCCGCGTAATCCCATCCCCAGTAGGGCGTGAAAACATCCACGCGCATATTCCAGCCGAAGCGCAGAAAGAGCTGATGGGCGCTGGAGATCTGGTGGTCCACGCGGCTGGAGAAGTTGTTCCACGTCAGGTTGTGCCCCCGCCTGGTTTCAAAGTTCTCCAGCGTGTCCGGAGCGGGCATGACGTTGGCCGGCGGGTAATACTGCGTGATCAGGGAGGCGGACTTATCGATGCGCGCCGCGGGAATCAGGTTCCCCGGGAACAGGTCGCGCACGTAGCCGCTTCCCTGCGGCCGCGTCGTGCCCGGGTCGTAAATGGTAAAGCGCCGGCCGAAGCGGTCCGTCGTCCTGGAGAAATCGCCGCGGCGCTCGAGCGCGGTGGGGACGATGGAGCGCAGAGTGTGGTTCTCCTTGATGACCGTTCTTTCGTAAGTGGCGGAGTAGTGCGTCCGGTCGCGGCCCTGATACAGCTTGGGGATGCGGATGGGGCCGCTGATCGAGATGCCGCCGGTGTTCTGATTCTGGCGGTCCTTCGGCTCGCCGTACTTGTTATTGAAGAAGTCGTTGGCGTGGAACGCGTCGTTCAGCACGTACCAGGAGGTGGAGCCGTGGAAATCGTTGGTGCCCGGCTTGGTGGACACGTTGACGAACCCCGCGCCGGAATGGCCGAACTCCGCGTCGAAGGCGTTGGTGTGCAGGCGCACCTCGGCCACGGAATCCACCGGAGGGTTGAAGCTGGCGGTGGTGATCTTCATGTTCGGAATGCCGTCCAGCAGGAACTCCGACTTCATGTTGGTGCCGCCGGAGACGAAGTTGGAGGGGCCGGAGGTCATCCACGGATCCTGGTCGCGCATGGCCTTGCCGGCGGCGAAAGCGATTCCCGGGGAGAGCTGGATCAGGGTATCCGGGTTGCGCTTGATGAAAGGCATCTCGGTGACGGCCCATGCCGTGATGGTGGTGCCCAACGCGCCGGTCTCGGTGCGGAGCAGGGGACTCTCCGCGGTCACCGTAATCTGGTCCGTGAGGGCGCCGACTTCCATGGTCACGTCCACCGTGGTGGTTTCGCCGGTGGTCAGCTCGATGTTGCGGCGGACGTACGTCTTGAAACCGGCCGCTTCCACGTCCAGCCGGTACATGCCCAGGTCCAGGAGCATGAAACGGTACAGACCGTCCTGGCCGGTGGTTTCCGTGCGGACGGCTCCGGTTCCGGCGTTGACGAGGCGCAGGGCGGCTCCGGGCACGACCGCGCCGGAGGAATCCCGGACCACGCCGGTCAGGTTGCCCTTATTCACTTGCGCGCACAGGGGAGCCAGAGAAAAGACCGCTTGCAGACCGAGAACGAGGCAGAGCTTCATGGTACAGCACCTCCTTACAACCCAGCAAAGAGCTTAATCGGGTCTGATTCTAAGGGAAGCCCCCGAAGGTGTCAATAGAATTTTGAAAGAGGTCTAACCTCCTACCACGGCGCGGCTTGACTTGAAGCCCACGCCGCCCTACAATCGTCGGGTCAGCCCCGGCTCGTCATGCCTGCAATCCCGCACGGTGATCATCGGCCGGCCCGCTTCCGTTCGCTGGGCCGCAAGGACGGGCTTGTGGACCGGGTGGTGGCGGCCATTCAGGACCAGATCCTCAAGGGGCGTCTGGCCGTCGGCACCCGGCTTCCGCCGGAGCGCGACTTCGCCGACCGGCTGGGCGTGAGCCGCACGGTGTTCCGCGAGGCGGTTCGCATCCTGGTGACCCGCGGCCTGCTGGAGACGCGGCACGGCGTCGGAACCACGGTGCGCGCGGTGGGCCGCGAGGAAGTGGTCAAGCCACTTACGCTTTTTCTGCGTACCTGCGGCCAACAGGTGAACACCGGTCACCTGCACCGCGTGCGCCTCATCCTGGAAGTGGAAAACGCGGCGCTCGCGGCGGAGCAGGCCACCGAATCCGACATCGCCAGCCTGCGGGCGATCTGCCGTGAGATGAAAGCGGCCGCGGGCGATCCGAAGGAATTCGCGCTCAAGGACTCCGAGTTCCACCGGCGCCTGGCGCAGGCCACTTACAATCCCCTGCTGATTCTGCTTCTGGAGTCCATTCAGGATCTGATGGCCGAGGTGCGCATGCTGGTGGCCTCGCGGCCGGGATTGTTCGAGCGCGTCATGCCCACGCACACGCGCGTGGTGGAACGCGTGGCGGCGCACGATGCGCGCGGCGCACGGCGCGCCATGCGGCAGCATCTCGACATGGCGCTGGAGATTCAGAACGAGTTGGTACGAAACGGGAAAACATGACGACTTCAGCCGCGGCCGCGTGCCGCCTTGACATCGCGCGAGTGCTTCGCGAGCCCGACCGGGCGAAGAAAGCCGCGCAGCTCCAGTATCTTGCCCAGTTGTTCCGTATCAAGGTGCTCGACGTGCTGCATGACAAAGGCACGGGACATTGGGGCGGGGCGGCGTCCGCCGCCGAACTGCTGGTCTGCCTCTACTTTGATGCCATGCAGGTGCGGCCCGAAGAGCCGCTCTATGCGGAGCGCGACCGCCTGCTGCTGAGCAAGGGGCACGCCTCGTGCATGCTCTACACGGTGCTCGCTCACCGGGGCTTTTTCCCGGTGGAAGAGCTGGACACCTTTCGGCAGTTGAACAGCCGCCTGCAAGGGCATCCCTCGATGCACGCCACCCCCGGCGTGGACATGAGCACCGGGTCGCTGGGCCACGGGCTTTCGGTGGCGCTCGGCATGGCGCTCTCGGCGCGCGTGCTCGGAAAATCCTGGTGGACCTACACACTGATGGGCGACGGCGACCTGAACGAAGGACAAACCTGGGAAGCGGTGATGGCGGCGGCGAAGTTCAGACCCGCCCGCATGGTGGCGCTCATCGACTACAACAAAGTGCAGCTCGACGGTCCCAGCGACGAGATCATGCCGCTCGACCCGCTGCCCGAAAAACTGCGCGCCTTCCGCTGGAACGTCGCGCCGGAGGTTTACGACGGCCACTCGGTGGCGGAAATCTTCCGGTCCTTCGAGTGGATCCGGCGGCAGCAGGACTGGCCCGCCGCCGTGATCTACAAGACCCACAAGGGACGGGGCGTCTCCTTCATGGAGGACAAGTCCCACTGGCACGGCGCGCCGGTCGACGATGAAAGCCACGCAAGGGGACGCGAGGAACTCCTCGCCGTGCTGCGGGGATTGGAGGCGAACCTGTGATCTCCATGCGTGAAGCGTTCGGACAGGCGCTGTGCGCCGCCGCCGGGGAGTTCCCCAGGATGATGGTGCTGGACGCCGATGTTTCCGCCAGCTCCCGCTCGGCGCTGTTCGCGAAGCAGTACCCGGAGCGGTTCTTCAACGTGGGCGTGGCCGAAGCCAACATGATCGACATCGCCGCCGGCATGGCGACGTGCGGCTTGCGTCCGGTGATCAATACGTTCGCGCTGTTCGTCACCCTGAAGGGCGCCGACCAGGTTCGCAACATCGTGGCCTACAACAATCTCCCGGTGATCATGGCGGGCACGTACGCGGGGCTCTCGGATTCCTACGACGGCGCGAGCCACCAATCGGTGCTGGACCTGTCCATCATGCGCGCCATGCCGAACGTCGCCGTGGTGGTCCCCGCCGATAACGTGGAAGCGGGACAGGCGCTCACGGCCGCGCTGCGCCGCGACGGCCCCACCTACATACGGATCTGCCGCAATCCCACTCCGGTGCTGTTCGAGGGCGCGCCGCCGCTCGAAATCGGCCGCGTCCGGAAACTGCGCGACGGATCGGACCTGACCATTGCGGTCTGCGGCATTCCCGCGTTCATGGCGCTGGAGGCGGCGGCGCGGCTGGCGGCGGACGGGATCTCGGTGGATCTGCTGGAGGTTTCGACCCTGAAGCCGCTCGATGAAGCGGCGCTGGCGGCCTCGGCGCGCAAGACCGGCCGGGTACTGACGGTGGAGGAGCACACCGTGATCGGCGGGCTTGGCGGCGCGGTGGCCGAGGCGCTGGGCAGGCTGGCGCCCGCGAAGCTGGACTACCTCGGAATTGCGGATTGCTTCGCCGAGTCGGGTCCCTATATGGAACTGCTCGCGAAGTACGGGATTTCCTCCGCCGCGATCGAGGCGCGGGCGCGGCAGCTTGTGTTGTAGCCATGTGGACGCAGAACTACACGCCGGTGGCGGGCAGCATCGGGCTCTCGGCGCTCGCTGCCGCTCTGCCGCTGTGCGTGTTGTTCTACCTGCTGGCGGCGCGGCGCAAGCCGGCGTGGATCTCGGCCCTGGGCAGCCTGGCGGCGGCCGTTCTGCTCGCGGCGCTGGTGTACCGCATGCCGCCCGTGCTCATTGCGGCTTCGGCGGCGTACGGCGCGGCTTTCGGACTGCTGCCCATCGGCTGGATCACCTTCAACGCCATCCTGCTCTACCGGCTGACGCTTGCAACCGGGCAGTTCGGCGTCATCAAGGAGTCGCTGGGACGCCTGACGCCCGATCCGCGCTTGCAGGCCTTGCTGATCGCTTTCGCTTTCGGCGCGTTCATCGAAGGCGCGGCCGGATCGGGCGTGCCGGTGGCGGTGGGAGCGGCCATGCTCACGGGACTCGGCTTCGCTCCGCTCGAAGCCGCCGGCCTCTGCCTGCTGGCCAACACCGCGCCTGTGGCCTTCGGCGCCATAGGCACTCCCACCATCACGCTGGCGGTTACCACGGGCCTGCCGCTCGACCGGCTCAGCGCGGCGACGGGCAAGATCTGCGCGCCGCTCTCGCTCGCCGTGCCCGCGTACCTGACCGCGCTGGTGGGCGGATGGAAGGGCCTCAAAGGCGCGCTGCCCGCCGTGATCGTCTGCGGCGTCTCGTTTGCCACCGTGCAACTGCTGGTCTCGAATTTCATCGGGCCACAGATGACGGACATCCTGGGGTCCATCGCCGCCATGGCCTGCCTGGTCGCGCTGCTCCGCGTGTGGCAGCCGCGCGACCGCTCCGGCGTCTGGGAGGGCTCACGGGCCGCCTACCCCCTCGGAAAGATCTGGCACGCGTGGATGCC
Organism: Bryobacteraceae bacterium; assembly: GCA_041946965.1. Lineage (GTDB taxonomy): Bacteria > Acidobacteriota > Terriglobia > Bryobacterales > Bryobacteraceae > JBHGBM01. The sequence goes on along the minus strand of JBHGBM010000021.1, from coordinate 36,968 downwards.
CTACGCTCTGCTGGCGGCGTGCGTGCTCGCGTGGGGGTTGCCGCTGTTGCGCGCGCAGCTCTCGAGAGCCACACTGCCGGTGATCTGGCCCACGCTCCACATGCAGGTCTTGCGGACGGCGCCGGTGACCGCGCAGCCGCAGCCGTATCCCGCGGTCTACAATTTCGACTGGCTGGCTTCGGCCGGAACGGCCTGCCTGTTCGCCTGCCTGCTTTCGGCGGCTTTCTCCGCCATGCCGGCGCACACGTTCGCGCGCGTGTTCGGGGAAACCTTGCGGCAGATGTTCCTGCCGTTGCTCACCATCGCCGCGGTGGTCGCGCTGGCGTTCGTCATGAATTATTCGGGCGCCACGGCCACGCTCGGCCTGGCGTTTGCGGCCACGGCCGGCCTGTTCCCGTTCTTCAGCCCGCTGCTCGGCTGGATCGGCGTGTTCCTGACCGGGTCCGATACCTCTTCCAACGCGCTGTTCGGCAACTTGCAGGTGGTGACGGCGAACCGTCTGGGGCTGAGCCCCGTGCTGATGGCCGCGGCCAATTCGAGCGGCGGCGTGATGGGCAAAATGATCAGCGTGCAGAGCATTGCGGTGGCGGCGGCGGCCACGGGGATGAAGCACTCGGAAGAAGCCGAGCTGTTCCGCTTCACCTTCCGCCACAGCGTGGCCCTGGCTTGCGCCATAGGACTGTTGACCACCTTTTACGCTTACGTCATCCCGCGGTGGGTCGGATGAAAGGGTCCATATGAACCGAAGAGAGTTTCTCCAATCCGCGGCGCTGGCGGCGGGAGCCGGCCGGCGGCCGAACATTGTCCTGGTCCAGACCGACAGTTGGGACGGACGTGTGCTGGGATGCCTGGGCCATCCCGCCATGAGGCGGGCCACGCCGAACATCGACCGCCTGGCAAGCCAGGGCACGGTGTTTCGCAACGCCTATTGCAGCCACCCGATCTGCTGCCCGTCCCGCGCCAACATGTGGACCGGCCGGTACACGCAGCACGTGGAGAGTTGGAACAACTTCAAAGGCCTCTCGCCGGACACCCCCAGGTTCCAGACCTACCTGGAAAAGGCCGGTTACCGGTTCGCGACGAAGGAAGGCGGGTTCGGCAAGCACGACTATCTTTCCGGCGCCCACACCGTGTTCAACCGGATCGTGGACTGGACGGGTCCGGCCAACATACCGCTTCCGCAGTTTCGCATGCCGGCTCCGGTGGTGCGCGAGGACGAGGCGCGCCCTCACCGCGACTGGGAGACCGTCGCGCTCGGCAAGCAGTTCCTGCGCGAAGCCGTCCGGGGCGGGCAGCCTTTCTTCCTTTATCTGGGTTTGAATCTGCCCCACCCGCCGTTCGCTACCCAACGCAAATGGCTGGAGATGGTGGATCGCGGCGCGGTGACCCTGCCGCCGGAAGATGACGAGGTCCATCCGGTGATGGCTTACCAGCGCATCAGCAAGAACTGGGAGCACGGCTTTTCGCCGGAGATGGTGCGCCGCACCCGCGAGGTCTACTACGCCATGTGCGCCGAGACGGACGCCATGACCGGCGAGGTCATCGCGGAACTGGACCGGCTGGGCGTGGCCGGCAACACCTGGTTCCTCTTCACCAGCGACCACGGCGAGAACAACATGGAGCACCGCCAGTACTACAAGATGAACATGTACGAGTCCTCGGTGCGGGTTCCGCTGATCGTGCGCGGGCCGGGCGTGACGCGCGGCCGCACGATCGACAACCTGGTCTCGCTGGTGGACCTCTTCCCCACGCTGCTGGATATCGCCGGCGTGAGCCAGCCGAAGGCGCTGGATGGAGAATCGCTCGCCCCGCTGCTTCGGGGGACCACATCACGCAGCCGCGATTGGGCCTACGCGATGTATAGCGGGTCGTCCTCGAATACGACGATGTTCATGCTGCGCAAGGGGCCGTGGAAGTACGTCGCCTATCCCGGCTACCGTCCCCAGCTTTTCCATGAGGGCGAGGATCCGGAGGAGGTGAAGAACCTGGCGCGCAAGCGGCCGGAGGTGGTGAAAGCGCTGGACGCAGACCTCCGGCGGATTGTCGATTACGAAGCCGTCCACCGCCGCGTGATCGCGTACGACAAGGCCAGTTTCGGGGCGTGGAGAGAAGCCACGAAGCGGAAGCCGATCCCTTTCCGCGATAACGGAGCGGCCCTGGCGGCGGCCACCTACGACCAGATCATGCCGTACGTGTACCGGGGTTGGGGAGCGGAGCACGAGGCGGCGGTCGGGCGGTGGCTTGAAAGCCGTTGAGACGGGTACCCTGGTGAGGGAGGGAGGGAATCCATGCGCATTTCCATCGTGTTGCTGGCCGTGCTCGCGGCGGCGGGGACGGCGGCGGGCCAGCGGACCCGCACGGAGGTCGTCAAGCCCACCACGCCCGCTGACGATGCCAAGCCCAACAGCGACAAAGTGCCGGAGGTGTATGCCGTTAGCGGGCAGTTCCAGCGCATTCTGGTATTGCGCTTCAAATACCAGGCCGACCTGCTCGCCGGCCTGGAGCGGATGGTCAAGGAAAATAAGATCCGCAATGGCGTGATTCTGGCCGGGGCCGGCTCGGTGCGAAGCTATCACTACCATTCGGTCAGCAACCGGACCTTCCCTTCGAAGAACATCTACATCAAGGACCCCGCGGCGCCCGCGGACATTGCGAGCATGAACGGCTACATCGTCGGCGGCAAGATCCACGCCCACATCACCTTCACGGATGAGGAGAAGGCCTTCGGCGGGCACCTGGAAGCGGGCACCACGGTTTTCACTTTCGCGGTGGTCACGGTAGGGGTGTTCACCGGCGGCGTGGATCTGAGCCGCGTGGACGACAAGACGTATCGCTGAAACCGTGGCGCGGCCGCATCCGGCTACAGTACACTTGCCCCATGGCTACCCGCAGGGAGTTTCTGGCGAGCGCCGCGGCGGCGCCCGCAAGGGCGGCGAATGTCGTCGCGCTGCGCACGCACGAGTGGTTCGGCGACCGCGTCGAGGAGTTCGAATTTCCCGCCGGCTGGCGCATCTCGGTCTGCCACATGAAGGGCTGGCGCACGCCGCCCATCGGGGCGGAGGAGATCCGCCGCGCCATCGAGCGCCCGGTGGGCACGAAGCCGCTGCGCGAGATTGCCGCCGGCAAACGCACCGCCGCCATCGCGTTCGACGATCTCACGCGCCCCACTCCCACCTACGACCTCGTGCCGCACGTGGTGCGCGAGTTGAACGCCGCGGGCATTCGCGACGAAAATGTCCTCTTTGTCACCGCCTACGGCTGCCATTACCAGATGAACGGCATGGAGGTGGCGAAGAAACTCGGCGAGGATGCCGTGCGGCGGCATCCCTGGATCAACCACAACATCTGGGAGAACCTCGCGGAGGTGGGAACGACCACCGCGGGCAATCGCATCCGGATCAACACCTACTATCACAAGGCCGATGTGCGCATCACGCTCAGCGGGCTCAAGGCGCACGGCACGCCCGGCTACGGCGGCGGGCCCAAGCTGATCCTGCCCGGGGTGAGCGGCTACGAAACCATCCGCTACATGCACCAGACCATCAAGCGCAAGCGCATGCCGCCGGTGAACGCCGCGGGCGTCCCCATCTTCTACGTGCGGCAGAATGAGCAGCGGCAGGACATGATCGAGGCCGCGCGCCTGGCGGGCGTGGATTTCAGCGTGCAGTGCGTGTACAACCAGGAGCGGCGCGCGGTGCGGGTGGTGGCGGGCGACGTGGTGGAGGCGCATCACGAGGCGGCGCGCTACGCCGTCAGCCATCTGTACACGGATTACGCCCGTGACGCCGATGTTGTCGTGGTGAACGCGTATCCCAAGGGCTCGCAGTTGCACGAGCATTTCGGCTGGGGCTCGCGCGGGCTCAAGCCCGGCGGGAGCATCGTGGTGATCAACCAGAATCCCATGGGCGAGTTTGCCTGGCACTACCTGGACGAGGCTCGTTTCAACACCGGCAAGTCCTGGTTCGAGCAGCGCGACGCCCGCCGCAAGCGCTTCCCCGAGGCGGCCCAGGTGCTGCTCTACTCGCAGTATCTACAAAAGCGCGAGCTGGACAACCCGTATTTTCCGCCGGAAGCGGTGGGGCTCACCCGCTGGCCGGACGTGATCGAGCGGCTGCGGCGCGTGCACGGCAAAGCCAGCGACGTGCACGTGGCCGTCTACCCGTACGCGGGCATGCAGCACGGTCCCGCCGTGGTGGATCTGTAGTCGACACCGAAACTCCCCGGGCATCCACGGCTGTGGGAATGTCGAATATCGCTCCCCTCGAATTACCCTGCCGGCTGGCTGCTGTTGAAGATGTCGGCGACAGCCTTCCACGCACCGCTCGCCTGCCGGCGATAGACAACCACGTATTTGCCCTTGTCGGCCCTCTTCACGGCTCCCGGAGGTGACAGCGTCAGATCATAGACGCCCGACGCGTAGGCTAAGTCTCCGGATTCCCCGATCCGTTTCGCTTCGAGAACGGAGATGTTCAGCCCAGCCGACACCAACCCATTCCAGCACTGCCGAATCGCCGTGTGACCGCTCATCACGGGCGCGTTTGGCGGCAGAAGTTCGGCGTCTTCGGCATAGAACGCGGAGACCAGCGCCTCCACATCCCCCGAATTCACGTTGCGAACGAATTCCTCATCCATGGCCCGGATTGCCTGGACCGTTTCCTGCGCCACAGGTGCGTTTGCCATATATGGAACCCTCCTTCGGCGGCGTTTCGAATCGAATACGAATCAGATTTTCATTGTCACGGTCTTGACTTCGGTGTACTGCTGCAACCCGTATTTGCCCCACTCACGGCCCATGCCGGATTGCTTGAATCCGCCGAAGGGCGCCGCGGGGTCAAAGACGTCGTAGCAATTCACCCAGACCGTCCCGGCGCGCACTCCATTGGCCACGGCAACCGCCTTTGCGATGTCGCGAGTCCAGACAGCCGCGGCGAGGCCGTAGGTGGTATCGTTCGCGCGGTCGACGACCTCGTCGAGAGACGAGAACTTCAGGATGCTCATCACCGGACCGAAGATCTCTTCCCGGGCTATCGTCATATTGTCACGGACGCCCGCGAACACGGTCGGCTCGACATAGAAGCCGCGGTCGCTCCATCGATGGCCTCCGCACATCAGTTGTGCGCCTTGGGAAACGCCGGATTCGATGTAGCTCATGACCTTGTCGCGCTGGATGCCGTCCACCTGCGGACCCTGTTCGGTGGCGGGTGCCTGCCAACCCTCTTCCTTAGCCGAAACCCAATCTCCTGGTCTACCCTTCGGCCCTCTTGCGGGGCCCGTCCAGAGATGCCTTCCTGCCGAAGAAGTATGCGCCTGGCGGGAAGCGGTGTCAACACAATTCGCGTCGAGACTCCAGGGCAGAGGGTTTGGGACCCTCCCACGCAGTGGTGGGACGCCATCGAGCCGCCTGCCGCGAATCCTGATAGCCTGAAAGCTCTCTTATGCCCACACGTATGCTCCTCGCGGCGCTCGCTGCCATCCTCCCCCTGCGGGCTGCCACGGTGCCGTACCGCGCATGGCAGTTCCACAAACTCGATACCGCGTATGTTGCGGGCGCCATGAAACTGGCCGCGAAGTACGACGTGAACACCGTGGTGTTCTCGCACGGCATGATCGGGGCCACCTCGCAGCTTTTCGACGGCACGGATCGCGGCGCCAGGCTGCGCGAGCTGGCCAGGCAGGCCCGCGGCCTGGGCCTGCGAAGCTGGATCTGGGTGCACGAACTCGACAACGTGCCCAAACCGTTTCTGCAAGGCAAGGCCGTCCAGATGGACCGGCCCGGTTTCGGCGAGTGGCTCACCGCCCGCTACGAAGAACTCTTCAAGACCTACCCCGAGTTCGACGGGGTGATGCTCACCTTCCACGAGACGCAGTACAAGATCTTCGACAACCGGCAGGTGCAGTCTTCGCTCGGCATGCCCGAGCGCTTCGCGCGCATGATCAACCTGATCGACGCCGTATGCCGGCGCCACAAGAAGGATTTCATCGTGCGCTCGTTCCTTTACGAGCCGGAGCAGATGCAGTGGTTCAAGGACGGCTACCGCAAGACCGGCGCGCACGTGATGGTGCTGACCAAGTGCGAGCCCCACGACTGGGACCCTTACTATCCACACGACCCGCTGATCGGCGCGTTTCCGGACCGCAAGCAGATCATCGAATTCGACGGCTCCTCGGAGTTCACCGGCAAGAACCGCATCCCGTACGCCAGCCCCGGGTACTTCGAGCACCGCTGGCGCTACGACCTCAAGCAGCCCGGCGTCGTGGGTTACAACGTGCGGCTGGATCACGCCGGCTACGACGCCCTCTACACCCCCAACGAGATCAATATTTACACTCTCTACAGGTTGACGGCCGACCCGAAGATCACCGGCGAGCGGATCTGGAAGGAATGGACGCTGCTGCGCTACGGCGCCGGCGCCGCGCCGAAAGTGGAAGCGGTGCTGCGGCCGTCCTTCGAGGCGGTGAACAAGGCGTTCTTCCCGCTCCAGTTCTGGATCACGGACCACTCGCGGCTGCCGAAGATGGACTACGCGGTGGGCCACATCAGCTCGCGCACGATGGCGAAATGGTATCCCGATAAGCCCGAATACAAGGTGCTCGAAGAGAAGCTTCAGCATCCCGATCCGGCGCTGGTGGACCGCATCGTGAAGGAGAAGGAAGAGGCTATTGCGCTGGCAAGGAAGTCGATGGCCGCGCTCGCCGCCGCCAGGCCGTACATGAAACCGGAGCAGTACGAGGACCTGCGCTGGCGGGTGGAACTGCTCGAGCGCACCGCGCGCATCTGGCGGCTGCACGCGGAGGCCATGTTCGGCTACCTGTCGCTCGCCGAAGGGCGCAACGCGCCGGGGCTCGTTGAGCGCGTGCGAAAGGCCATCGAGGGACTCTACCGCGAAGCGGAAATCAGCGCGCGCGATCCGCGGATCGGAAACGACCCGCCCGGCTCGGCGAAGGAGATCCGCGCCGTTGCCGATGAGCTCAAGCAGAAGATGGATGCGCTGAAGTAGATCAGTGCTCGATGGTGCGCGTGCCGCCGAGCACCTTGCCCAGTTCTTTGCGCGCGACCCGCACTTGCAGCTTGTGGCGTTTCGGCGGACCGTCCGGCGGCGGCGGACTGAAGCCCACCACGTATTCGCAGGCCACCTGCGCCGCCACACCGCCGAGGATCTGCCGCAGCATGTTCAGGTTGATCAGCGGTGGATCGAAGGAGCGGCCGCCCGTGAGCTCGCCCAGGCTGGCGAAATCCCGCATGTCGTCTTCCTTGTCCTGCAAGCGCTCCAGCCGGCGTCGCGCGCCCTCCTTCAGAGAGCCGTCCCGCCGGTAGCCGCCCTGCTGCACCGCGCCGGCCTGTTCGACGAAGTGCGCGTGGCCCAGCACCACGGGGTACACCGGCAGTCCCAGTTCGCGCGCCACGCCGGCGGCGTCTTCCGGGTGCGTGTTGGTGGTGGGAAAGCCGTCGGAAAACACCAGCAGCATGCGCGTGGCGCTGCCCGGCATCGACGCCGCGTCGCGGGCCGCGCCGATCACGGATTCGTACAGCCACGTGCCGCCGGGCATGTTGGCTTTGCGTTTGGGAGGAAGCTCGATGGGGATCAGATCCGGCCGGGGGCGCGCGCCGGAGCGGAAATCCAGCACGCGGCGGAAGGCCGCGGCCAGCGCCTCCGGGTCACGCGTCGGACGGCTGAACCGATGCAGCCGCCCGCCGAAACCGTACACCGAGAGCCGCACGTTGGGCATGCCGTCGAGCAGCGCGGTCTTGAACACCAGCGGGTCGAGCAGGCCCCAGCGTGTCACGCTGCCGCTGATATCGAAGACCACGGCGATCTCTACCGGCAGGCTGCGCGGCCCGGCCCGGCCGCCTTCGAACAGCGTGAGCTTGCGCGGAACGCCGTCTTCGAGCAGCACGATGTCTTCGGGTTTCAGGCCGGTCACGTAACGGTTGTCGCGGACCACGTGGAACCGCACCAGCGCCAGGGCGGTCTCGGCGCGAAACACCGGCTGCTGCGGTTCCTGCGCGGAGAACAGCAGCGCGGCGAGAAGCCAACCTGAGACCATGGGAATATCTTAGCCCCATCGGCGCGCTCGACGCCGCGCCACCGGGAGGGAGCGGCGGTTGGTTTTCTGCTTACGCCAGCAATCCGCCGTGGCCCAGGCAGGAGATCTCCCAGCCGCTGACACGGTAGCGCGCCAGCAGCGGGGGCAGGATCAGGTCCACCACGTTGGGCTTGGCGGAACGGAAGCAGCCGGGCGCGGAGATGATCGGCGCCTCGTCCTTGTAACCGAGCAGGAGCAGGTTTCCAGGCTCCACCGGGGCGAGGAACCGCTCTACCTGCGCGCCGACGCGCAGCATGGCCTGTCCCACGATGTCCTCGGGACCGGCCGGGGCGGTGGTGGAGGCCACCAGGATGACGGTGGGCTTCGACCGCAGCAGGTGCTGCAACGCGCGCGCCACCTGGGTTTCGTCCTCCACGCAGCCGAGCACGAAGGTGGGCGTCACGCCGAAACGTTCCAGCCGCTGCCGGGTGATGTTCTCGAAGAGCTGCCGCGCGCGGTCGCCCGCGATCGGGTCGCTATACAGCACGGCGATGCTGGGGTTCCGGATGGGGCGCGCCTGAAGGATCGGGCCGCGCTCCTTCAAGATGCCGAGAACCGCGTCGAGCTGGTCCTTGGCGACTGCGAAAGGCGCGCTCTTCACGGTGGCGATGCGCTGCCCGGGAACGGCGTAACTGAAGTTCAGAGAGGTGGCGATGGCCATGCTCGCGGTGCAGTTGATCTGTTTAAGCAGCTCATCGTCCACCAGGACGCAGGATTTCTCGGTGGCCATCAGGTTGGCCCTGCCGCCGGCCGCCAGCCGGATTTCGAAACTCCCGCACCCCATCTCGCTGGCTACGGCGCAAACGGCGTCATCTTCGCCGACCTCCCCGTCTTCCAGCTCTGTAACCCAAATTTTCTCCATCCCTTCGGATTCAAGGACCCGGATATCCTCTTCGCTGATTACGTGCCCTTTTGCCAGTAACTTCTTGCCGCCGGGACGAAAAACCGTACAGCAAAGAACCCGCCCATTGGAAGCCTTTACGTCAACCGTTTGCGCCCTCATGTTCCCTCGCCAGAAGTGACTGTTTTTTCGGGATTTAGATATCCATTTGTGATTATATACACTTTTTATCGAAAGCGTTTACAAGTTCTGCTTTTCCTTTCGATTGTCTTTTGCGGGTACCTGAGCCGCCCTATTTGCGGGTACTGGTACGGGCGACCGTGGGCAGGGGGAACAGCGGCGGACTCTCGCCCTCCGGATGGCCCCAGAGAAACTGCTCCGGCCGCAGCACGCGCAGGACTGCAACTTCATCACAACATTGGAACTTAGGGCACCGCAGGCAGTCCTTCCATGCCTTCAGCGGGAGGGCTCCGCGCTCGACTTCCCGGAAACCCATTTTGCTGAAGAAATCCACCACGTAGGTGAAGGCGAACACGGCGTGCAGCGCGTATTGGTTGGCCTCCTCGACCAGCGCTTCGACCACGCGGCGGCCCACGCCATGGGCCTTGGCCTGCTCGGCGACGGCGAGCGAGCGGATTTCTCCGATTGTGGGGCTGTAAAAGTGCAACGCGCCGCAGCCCAGCAGCCGGTCGCCGGAGAGCACCACCGTGAAATCGCGAATATTCTCCGACAATTCAAATTCGGTGCGGGGCAGCATGATGCCCTTTTTCGCATACCCGTTAATGAGGGTAAGGATGGGGCTTATGTCCCGCATGGCGGCCTTGCGCGCGGTGAGTTCCAGCCGGGGATGGGCGGCTTCGGCGACGTGTTCCGGGGTGATGCCGCTGATCATTGCCCCAACCTCGTTCCTACGGGCTCGCCCGCCAGCACGCGCGCCAGCACGCCGGGGGCGGCGCCGGGAGCGATGCGAACCTGGGCCACGCGCTGCCGCAGGGCCGATACCGCGGCGTCCAACTTGGCGCGCATGCCGCCGGTGGCCGCGCCCTCGTGGATGAGCCGCTCGCAATCGGCGATGGAGAGGTTGCGGCGGAGTTTCTTCTCGCCGTCCAGCACGCCTTCCACGTCGGTGAGGAAGAGCAGCAGATCGGCGCCGAAGGCGGCGGCGCACGCCACGGCCATCTGGTCCGCGTTCACGTTGTAGAGATTGCCGCGCGAGTCGCCGCCCACGCAGGCCACCACGGGCAGGTAATCGTTCTGGGTGAGCAGGTGCAGCAGGTCGGCGTTGGCGGAAAGGATGCGGCCCACGGCGCCCAGCTCGGGGTCCATCTGTTCGGCTTCCACCAGCCCGCCGTCGATGCCGCAGATGCCCACGGCTCGCGCGCCGGCTTCCACCAGGCTGGCCACCAGCTCACGGTTGACCGTTCCGGCCAGGATCTTCACCACCGCATCGAGCGTCTCGGGGGAGGTGACGCGCAGTCCGTTGACGAAGCGGCTCTCCACGCCGCGCTCGGCGAGATACCGGGTCATCTGCTTGCCTCCGCCGTGCACCACCACGATCTCGAGGCCGCGCTCGGCCGCCGTGGCGATTTGCGCCGCCAGCGCGCGGCGCGATTCGGGGGCATCCAGCAGGGTTCCGCCCAGCTTCACGAGCACCTTCACAGCAGCCCCTCCGTTTCGCCGTATCCCAGAATGAGGTTCATGTTCTGCGCGGCCTGTCCGGCGGCGCCCTTCACCAGGTTGTCGATGGCGCTCACCACCACTCCGCGGCGCGAAGCGGGGTCGTAAACCACGCCGATGTCGCAGTAGTTGGTGCGCTGCACGGCGTGCAGGTCCGGAACCTGCCCGGGCTTGTAGACGCGCACGAAGGGCTCGCCTTCGTAGCGCTTGCGGTACACCTCCACCAGGCCGGCCGCGCTGTCGACGCCTTGGCCGCGGAAATAGACGGTCTCCAGAATCCCCCTGTCGAGCGGAAGCAGTTGCGCGGTGAAGCTGAATTCGGCTTCCTCGAGCCCGGAGATCTGCAAAACTTCGGGCACGTGCCGGTGGGTGAGGATGGAGTACGCCGAGAAATTATCCACCACCTCGCAGAAATGCGTCTTAAGGGTGGGTTTGCGGCCCGCGCCGCTGACTCCCGACTTGGCATCGCACACAATTCCCGCCCCCCGGTCGACCACGCCCGCGGCCAGCAGCGGTGCGATGGCGAGGTTGGCCGCCGTGGGATAGCAGCCCGGGTTCGCCACCAGCCGCGCGCCGCGCACGGTTTCACGGCAGAATTCGGGCAGCCCGTAGGCGGCTTCGGCCAGCAGCGCCGGCTGGGTGTGCTCCTCCTTGTACCAGTGGCGGTAGTTTTCCGGCGTCCGCAGGCGGAAGGCGCCGCTCAAGTCCACCACCTTCGCGCCCGCATCCAGCATAGCCGGGGCCAGCTCCATGGAGACTTCGGGCGGCGTGGCCAGGAAGACTACCGCAAGCCCCGCCGAACGGGCGGCTTCACGGGTACACGGCAGTTGGCGGAATCCGGGTTGAGGCACGGACTCTTCGCGGTGCTCGAGCAGCACGGGCTCGACGCGCGCGTGGCGAGCCAGGAGGCGAACCAGTTCCGCACCGCTATAGCCGCGCCAGCCGACGATTCCGACAGGGAGTCTCTCCATGTTTATTTATTCAGTAGGATGAATATTTATAATAGCGTATTGAGGCGTTCGTAACAATCAGGATATGCTATCGGGCGAATGCCTTCCCGCCGGATGTTTCTCAGCGCGGCGTTGATCGGGTTGGGCCGTAAGACGGAACGTCCTATAGCCGGCGGGTTCGTCAACGAAAGCGACCGCACCGGGCACAGGTTCCGCACCCGCGGACCTTTCCGGACGCCGCTCGAGGAAGTCCGGGTTCCCATCGTGATCGTGGGCGGGGGAGTGGCGGGGCTTTCCGCGGCATGGCGGCTGGAGAAGCGGGGATTCCGCGATTTCATCCTCCTCGAGCTGGAAACGCAGCCGGGCGGCGTCTCCCGCTGGGGCGAAAACGAGGTTTCCAGTTACCCGTGGGCGGCGCACTACGTACCCGTGCCGGGCGCGAAGTCCGTACTCGTGCGGGAGATGTTCGCCGACCTTGGCGTGCTGACGCCGGAGGGGTGGAACGAGCGTTATCTCTGCTTTTCGCCCCAGGAGCGGCTCTACTTGCACGGGCGCTGGCAGGAGGGGCTGGAGCCGGCCATCGCGCTGCCAGCACGGGAAGCGGATCAGTTCCGGCGGTTTGAGGAGCGGATCGAGGGTTTTCGGCGTTCCGGCGAGTTCACCATCCCCATGGCGCGAGGCATACGAGCCTCCGTTCTGGATCGCATCTCAATGGATGAATGGATGCGGGATCAGCAGCTTAGCTCTCCATATCTAAACTGGTATGTGAATTATGGATGCCGGGACGACTACGGCGCCACCGCAGCCGAGACCTCGGCCTGGGCGGGCATACATTACTTCGCCGCCCGCGAACACGAGGAGAAGGGACCGCTGACTTGGCCCGAGGGCAACGGCTGGATCGTCCGGCGCCTGGCCGAGCGCGCCGGTGCGCGCCTGCATGCGGGCGAACCCGCCTGGCGCATCGCACGAGAAGGCAGCCACGTGCGGGTCTGGACCGAACGCGCTCGGTACCGGTGCGACGCGGTGGTGTTCGCGGCGCCATCCTTTCTCGCCCCGTATGTCGTGGAGGATGCGCCGCCGGTGGCGGAGTTCGAGTATTCGCCCTGGCTGACCGCCAACCTCACGCTGGAGCGCCCGCCGGATCCGCAAGGCGAGCCCGCCTGGGACAACGTGATCTACGATTCGCCGGCGCTGGGCTACGTGGTCGCCACCCACCAGCGGCTGGGCCGCCCGTCGGAGCGTTCGGTGTGGACCTTTTACTGGGCGCTGGCGGACGGTCCGGCCACGCGCAACCGCAAGCTGCTGCTGGATACGGACTGGCATTACTGGAAGGAGGCCATCCTGCACGACCTCGGCCGCGCGCACCCCAACATACGCGAGTGCGTTTCGCGCATCGACGTCATGCGCCTGGGCCACGCCATGTCGCGGCCTGTCCCGGGGTTCCTGGCGAGCGGGCAGCGGCGGCGCATGGCGGACGCGGCCGGCCCGGTGTTCTATGCGCACTCCGACCTGAGCGGGATTTCGATTTTCGAGGAGGCGCAATACCGCGGGGTCGCCGCGGCGGACCGCGCCTTGCGGAGGCTGGGTTGAAGTACGCCGCCCTGGCCCTGCTGTGCGCGGCGGCGGCGTTCCTTGGATCGCGCGCGCTGGTGCGGCGCGAACCGGCGCGGGCTCCCGCCGATGTCTGGAGCAACGACTACGAACGTTACCGGACGCCCGCGCGTGTGGAAGTCCAATGGCGCGAGAACCGCGGCCACGCCTTTTCGCTGAAGGACCGGGACGAAAACGCCGTCCCGAAGCTGCGGCCGGTTCCGGGCGGCTGCCTGATCTGCCATGCGGCCGGGGGCCAATTCGAGAAGCTCTCCTATTACGAGCTGCGGGAGCGGGTGCGCGAGCCGATCGGCTGCGAGGATTGCCACCAGCCGCACAGCGCCGGGCTGCGGCTGACCCGGCCGGCGCTGCTGGCGGGGCGCACCGGCGATCTGCGGGTGCTGGTGTGCGCCCAATGCCACGGTGAGTACTACTTCGAAAAGGGCGAAGTGGCGCGTCCGTGGTCGCGCGGGTTGCGCGCCGAAGACATCGAAGCGCACTACGACGCGCTGGGTTACTCCGACCACCCGGACCCGCGCACCGGAACGCCGCTTCTGGCGATACGCCATCCGCAGTTCGAAATGTGGAGCCAGGGGACGCACGCGGCCGCCGGAGTGGCCTGCGCGGATTGTCACATGCCGCGCGAGCGCCGCGGGGCCATGCGGGTCACGGACCATCGCGCGGGCAGCCCGCTGGCGGCCGGCGCGCGCGCCTGCGCGGCGTGCCACCGGGAGGCGGCGCGGGAAATGCTCGAACGCGCCCGCGCCATCCAGCAGCGCACTGAAAGAGCCATGGCGCGGGCCGAAGCGGCCATGACCGCGGGCGGCCCGCTGCGGCGCAAAGCTCAACTCCGGTTGGACATGGTGCGGTCGGACGGCTCGCGCGGATTCCACGCGCCTCATGAGGCGTTGAGGCTGCTCGGGGAAGCCACCGACTTTGCGCGCCAGGCGCAGATTGAAGCCGCCCGGTAGGCCGGACGTCAGGTTAGGGCCAGTTTCACTTTTTCCGCGATGGTGGTGGCGGTGTAAGGCTTCTGAATGAAACCGGAAATCGGGTCGTCCTTGAAGAGCAGCATGGTCTCGGCCTCGCTGTATCCGCTGGATATGATCACCTTGACCTCGGGCCGGATCTTTCGGAGGTGCGGCAGAGTCTGCTCGCCGCTCAACTTGGGCATGCTCAAATCCAGCACGATGAGCGCGATCTCCTCCGAGCGGGTCCGGAACAGGTCGATGGCCGCCGGGCCGCTATCGGCTGCCAGCACGGTATAGCCGTGGCGCTCGAGAGCCCTTTTCGCCATCTCCCGCACCAGGGCTTCGTCGTCCACGACCAAAATGACGCCGGAGCCGCGGAGTGACAGCCGGGGCGCCGGGACGGCGGCTCGTCCGGCGGGAGCCGCCGCGCGGGGGAACAGCACGGTGAAGGCGCTGCCTTGGCCCGGAGCGCTTTTCACCAGGATGCATCCTTTATGGCCGCGGACGATGCCGGCGACCGCCGCCAGCCCCAGTCCCCGCCCGGTGAACTTCGTGGTGAAGAAGGGATCGAAGATCCTCGCCCGGGTGGTTTCATCCATTCCGCAGCCGGTGTCGTGAACCTGGAGAAGGACGTACTCCCCCGGCCGCAGATCCGCGGCTTCGGGATTGAGGCGGATAAACGAGCCATCCACGGCCCGGACGCCGGTCACCACGGTGATCACGCCATCGCGGCCGCCGATCGCCTCCGCCGCGTTGAGCACGAGGTTCATGAACACCTGTTGCACCTGCCCGCGGTCCGCTTCGATGAACGGCAACGCCGGGCCCAAGTTGAGGTGCAGCGCGATGTTCTTGGAAATGGAAGACCGGATCAGCCCGGCCATCTCGGGAATGATGGCGGACAGATCCAGAGGCTCCAGCACGAAGGTGCCCTTGCCGGAGTAGGCCAGCATCTGCCGGGTCAGATGGGCGGCCTGTTCTCCGGTCCTGATCACGGTCTGAATCAGCTCGACGGCGGGGTGGCCGGCTGGAAGCATCTCTTCGGCCAGGCTGCCGCAACCGACGATGCCCACCAGCAGGTTATTGAAATCGTGAGCGACGCCGCCGGCCAGCACGCCGAGGCTCTCGAGTTTCTGCGCCTGCCGCAGCCGCTCCTCGGCTTTCCTGAGTTCCGTGATTTCGACGCCCACCACCCCGACCCCGCGCCTGTTTTCCGGCAGAGGAACCGGGAAATAGGACGCCAGCCAGTAAGCCATCTCGCCGCCGCGGTCCGCAACCGGAGTGCGCACTTCCACGTTGAGCCGCGGCTGCCCGGTTTCGATCACCTCGCGCAGCATGGCGCCGTATTCCCGCATGAACTCGGGCGCGAGCTCCGCGATGCTTTTCCCCACGATGCTCTCGCGCGTGAGGCCGAAATAGGTTGGGGTGAGGGCATCGGTCTTCACGTAACGAAGTTCCTCGTCGTCGATGTTGAGGATGCCAGGCGAGGCCGCGAAGAAGGCCTCCAGCACGGCGTTGCTCCTGCGCAACTCCTCTTGCGCCCGCTTGAGCGCCGAGATGTCCAGGTTGATGCCCGCCCAGCAGACCACCTCGCCGCGCTCGTCGCGGACCGGAACGCCGCGGGCGAGAATATCGTGCCACTTCCCGTCCACGCCGCGGTAGCGGTGCTCGATATCCCACCTGCCCCCGGTCCGCACGCACTCCTTCCATGCGGCGATGGTCTTTTCGGCGTCGTCGGGGTGCAGCACGTCACCCCAGCCGAAATTGGAGCACTGCTCCTGAGTCTGGCCAACCAGCTTGAGGAAGGATTCGCTGGCATACGTATTCCGGCCATCGGGATCGCAGACCCAGACCCCGTAATCAATGGACTCGCCGATGGCCCGGTAGAGCCGCTCGCTCCGGCCCAGCGCCTCCTGCGCGCGCTTGCGTTCCGTGATATCCCGGGAGATCCCCCGGAAGCCCAGGAGCGTTCCCCGATCGTCAAAAAACGGAACCGCGCTGGTCTCGATGTGGATAAGGCGGCCCTGCCCATCGTAGGCTTCCGACTCCAGCCCGCTGAAGGGCTGCGGCGATTTCGCCATATTGGCGAACGCCGCCGTGGCGCTCGCCTTTTGCTCCGGGGGCATCACGTCGAAGGGGGTCTTCCCGATCATCTCTTCCGGCTTGATTCCCCAGAGGGTTTCCGCCTGCGGGCTGCAATACGTGTATCTGCCCTGGGAATCCACTTCCCAGATGAAGTCGCTGGTGGTCTCTATCAGGGCCTGATACTTGTTCCGGCTCTCCTTGAGGTCCAGTTCCACCTGCTTGCGCTTGGTGATGTCGCTGGCGGCGCCGAACCACTCGAGGATGCCGCCTTCGGCGTCAAGCCGGGGGACGGCGCGCGAAAACGCCCAACCCAGGCTGCCGTCTTTACGCCGGACGCGGTGTTCCAGTTCGAAAGCGCCCTTGGTCCGGATGGCCTCCGCGACGGCTGCCCGCAAGAGATGCCGGTCCTCCGGGGGGATGTACGACTGAAGCCAGTCGCGGCTCGGCGTTTCGGCGCCGGTGAGGAACTCCCCGCCGCTGAGCTGGCGCATTTCGCTCCAGTCGGGATTCATCCGAAACAACGCTTCCGAGGTGGCGCCGGCCAGCGCACGATAGCGCGCTTCGCTCTCCCGTAGGGCTTCTTCGCCGCGGGCGCGCTTCACAGCCTCCCAGGTGCGCTCGGCGACCTCCCCGATCAGGGAGACTTCGCCGGGCGTCCACTGGCGGGGCGCCGATTGTGCGACGCCGAGCGCCGCGGCCAGGCGGCCCTGCTTGATCAGCGGGACGACGGCGCAGGAGTGAATGCCGGCCGGCGCCGCGTCCGTTTCCCCGCAGCTCTCCGCTACGGCCGGTTTGCCCTCGGCGAGCGCCGCCATGAGGCCGGGGATGCCGGCCGCTTGCCACAGCCTCGCCAAAGCCGGGAACGTCTCGCTTTCGACCTCCGCATAGTAGCAGCGGCCCGCACCCAGATGTTCGGCCAGTGCGCGGGCCGCCGCGGCCGGAACGGCTACAGGGTCCGTAAGCGGCTGGAGCGCGTCGCTCAAGCGCACGAGAAAGCTTTGCCGCGCCTCGCTCTCACGCAACGATTCCTCGGCGCGCTTGCGCCGGTGGATGTTGACGTTGATCCCGGCCCACTTCACGAGGGAGCCGTCAGCCGCGTAGATGGGCGTGGCGCGAACATTGGTCCACTGCCAATCGCCATTGGCGGTCTTCAGCCGAAATTCCATATTCACGTCGCGGCGTTGCGCCACGGCTTCGCGCCATTGCCGCTCGGCGCAGGCCCGGTCGCCCGGGTGGATGGCGTTCAGCCAGCCGTATCCGATCCATTCCTCGTAGGTTTGGCCGGTGAAGGCCCGCCACGATGGGCTGTCGGCGACCACCACTCCCTCGGCGTTGGTTTCCCATACGGCATGCGCATAGGACTCGACGAGGTGACGGAAGCGTTCCTCGCTCTCGAGCAGCGCCGCTTCGGTCCGCTTGCGCTCGGTGACGTCGCTGAGGAGCACCGCGAAGCGGCCGCCGCCTCCGAAGGGAAAAGCCGCCGCCTCATACCAGCGGTCCGTCTGCGCGACGTGGTGGACCACGCGTTTCCGGCCGGCGCCCGCATCCACCATCGATGCGCACGCGCGGACCCAGAATTCGCAGTCTTGCGGCGCAAGTTCACTGGCCAGGCGTCCAACCACCGGCCCGCAACCGATCAACCTTTCGAACGCGGCGTTGCACTCGAGATGGCGAAAATCCACGGGGCGGCCCGATTCGTCCCGCACGAACTCGGCGACACAAAAACCTTCGTCGATAGCCTGGAACAGTCTCCGGCGCCTTTCCTCGCCGGCGCGCAGTTCGGACTCGGCGCGGGCGCGCTCGACCGCACGGCGAGTGCGCTCCGCGGTTTCCCTGAGCAGGAAACGGTCCTCTTCCGGCCAATGCCTGGGGTGCGGATCGACGGCGTAGAGGAAGGCGGCCAGCCGGCCCGCGTTCATAAGCGGAATGCAAGCCGCGGCGCCGATGCTCGCGCAGTCCTCGGCGTAGAGTTCCTCTCCCGCCAGCACGGCTTGGGCGGACTCCCCGAAATCGGAGAGGCTATACCCGCCGGCCGCGGGAATCATCCCGAGGTCCGGCGACACCTCGATGTAGCCCGCGGCAGCGACTCTCAGGCGCCGGGCGAGCATCTCGGCCGCCGCGGCCTTGATTTCATCGGGGCCGGTGAGAAGCCCCAGCGCGTCCACCAGCTTCAGCAGGTACGCCTGAGGCGCCTCCATCTCGGGGGAACAGCTTGGCTGGTGGTGTTGGGTGCTTCCCATGCCGGGCGCTCACAACGTAACACGCCGCACAAGGAGATGGGTCCGGCGCTGTGATCCGACACACATTTCCGCCGGGCAGGTATTAGTCCCGTCCCAGCACCCAGAGGATGCCCCCCAGGATGTGGCGGTTCAGAATGGGATTGGTGTAGTCCTCTTTCTTGTGGCCGAGCGCGGTGTAAAACTGCCGGCCTCCGAATTGGGTCTGGCACCAGGCCAGGGGCAGGGAATCGCCGAAGCGGTCGCCGGGGTACTCGGACTTCTTGGGGTCGTCGAGTTTGGCGGGGTCGGTCACCAGCAGGACACGCAGGCCGGGGGTGAGGTTCTCGTTGTAATAGCACTCATCGGCCCACTCGAACGTCGCAGGAATGCCTTTGGTGGCCGGGTGGTTGGGATCCTTGACGCGCACGGTGAAGCTCTGGAACTTGGGATGGCGGAGAAACTTGCCGCCCATCACGGACCAGAAGAACGGCCACTGCCGCTCGGAGCCCGTGGCGGAGTGAATGCCGGCGAGGCCGCCGCCGCCTTCCACGTACCGCTTGAACGCCTCGCGCTGCGCATCGGTCGCGAAGGCTTCGTTGTTGCTGTTGGAAAACACCAGGGCGCGGTAACGTTTCAGGTTCGCATCCGTGAAGACGGCGGGATCGTCGGAAGCGTCCACGGCAAATCCGTTCCGCGCGCCCATGTGCCGGATGGCATCGACGCTGCTCTGGATGTTGTCGTGGACGAATCCCTTCCCGGACGACACGAAGTTCCTCGTGTACACCAGGACCCGCGGCCCGGCGGCCTGGCCGGCCGCGGCGGCGAGTAGCGCAGCAACCCAAATCGGTTTCATAGCGATACCGATTTGTACCACACCCGGACGCGCGCCGTCGAAAGCGGCCCGGGGTCAGTTGGCGCGGCGGAGCGCGGCCATCCGGCCGGATGTAACCAGCGGCGGGGCAGTCACGGGCTGCGAGGGCCGCTCCAGCACCAGCGAACGCAGGCCGGCCACCTTCTCGGCGTGACGGCCCTGTTTCTCCACGGCGGCGCCCTGTCCGGTGGTCAGGTTCTTCAGGCCGAAGAGCGCCAGTTCGAAACGGTCCTTCACGCCGACCTTCTGGAAGAGGCGCGACAGGTAGACCTTCACCGTCCCTTCGCTGATCATGAGGGTGGCGGCGATTTCTTTGTTCTTCAGCCCCTGAGAGAGGAGGCTGACGAGCTGCCCCTCGCGCTGCGTGAGCGCCACGCGGCGGGCGGAGAGGAAACTGTCGGTCAACGCCTTTTCGAACCAGAGTTCGCCGGCATGCACTTTTTGCAGGCACTTGATCTGGAGGTCGGAGGGAAGCGTCTTGCGCAGAATGCCGCGCACACCAAGGCCCATGGCCTGGAAAGCGAGTTCGGTGGAGATGGTGTTGACCCACAGCACGAACTGACAATGCGGGGCCAGCCGCTTGAGGTCCGTGAGGGAGCCGAACGTGATCTCGGGGGTCAGGTCGAGCAGGGCGATATCGGCGGACGCCGATTCGAGCTTTTCGGAGAGGCACGCGACCGAGGAGCAGGTGCCAACCAGGTCGAAGCCTTCCACGCCCCGCAATACCGATTCCAGCCCCATTGCCAGAATGGGCTGGTCGCTGTACAGTAGAACGCGCGTCATATCGTCACCTTCCGGCGATATTAATGGGAAACACTGCAATTTTGCACTTAAAGGTATTAATTTGTCAATAAATTTTCCAAAATATTTTCGATTTTCTTCAAAATCCCTCGTTTAAGCCGCGCGCCAAAACGCTGCTAACCTTCGACAACAAAACGATGTAACCCAAATACGATATTGTTCCACCCCTCCCCCGCCGGTACATTCGCAGAGAATGAAACAGATCGAACAGCGCGGGTGCCCCCGGATGGATATCCGGCTGCGATGCCGCGTCACATCTCGGGGTGTTTGCCACCGCGCGTCGATGTACACGGAGAACATCAGCCGCAACGGCATGCTGGTCGTCTGGGATGCCGCGCAGCCCTGGCCCGACGCCGGCCGCATGGTCACGGTCGAGATCGAGCTGCCGGCCAACCACGGTTTCGGCCGCAAGTGCATACACTGCGATGCGGTCGTGGTGCGCGTGGCGCGCTCCGGCCATGAGCCCCCGCGTGTGGGATTGAGTGTAAATCAGATGAAATTCCGCGCATATCGGGACAATATTTCCGCTTTGCAGAAGCTCGAAGCCGCGGAGGTGGGAGGCTGGCTGGCGTGAAGCCGGATCGCCGCAGCATGAAGCGCGGCCACGCGGCCGTGGAAATGGCCTTGATCGCCCCGTGGATTCTTTTTCTGTTCGCGGGGGCGTTCGACATGGGCATCTATGCGCAATGCCTGATCGCCACGGCCAACGCCGCCCGCGTGGCCGCCCTGTACACCTCGTCGAGCGCATCGGCCGCCACCGATTCGGTGGGCGCCTGCCGCTACGCGCTCGCTGAACTCAAAACCATGCCGAACGTGAAGAACCTGACCTCCTGCGGGACGGACCCGCTGGTGGTGAGCGCCGCTTTGGTCAGCGGCCCCGACGGCCTGCCCGCCACACAGGTCACGGTGGTTTACCAGACTCCGCAGTTGATCCCGATACCGGGCCTGAAGGGGCGGTTCCGGATTTCCCGTTCGGCGCAGATGAAGCTGTAGAGGACTTTCATGCGAAGACGCAAGGGGAGCACGGTGGTCGAGTTCACGCTGGTCGGCGTGCCGCTCATGTTCGTGCTCCTGGGCACCTTCGAAATGGCGCGCGGCATCTGGACCTACCACACCTTCTCTTACGCGGTGAAGGAAGGCACACGCCTGGCGGTGGTGCACGGCGCCAACTGCTACGTGGCGCCCAACAACTGCCCGCTCACGGTGGGACAGATCGCGGACCGCATCCGGCGCTCCGCCGTCGGTCTGGACCAGAACGAGACGACACTGACGTTCACTTCACAGAACGGCGGCTCGATCACCTGCCTGATGCCCAACTGCCTGAGAAATACGACCACCTGGCCGCCGGCGAATTCCAACAACCCGGGCCTGGATGTGCAGATTTCCGGCCTCTATCCGTTCCAGACCATGGTGGCGATGTTCTGGCCGGGCGCGGGCCAGATGCGCGCGGGGACTTTCCAGATGCCGGCCTCCTCGCGGGAAAGGATCCAGTTCTGATGCCGCGGCGCGGACAGGCTCTCATCATGGTGACACTGGCGGCCTTCGCGCTTTGCGGGGTGTTGGGCCTGGCGGTGGACCTGGGATGGGCGCACTTCACCCGCAAGGCGGCGCAAGCCGCCGCCGACGCGGCGGCCATGGCGGCAGCCACTGCCACGCTGGCCAATATCGGCCAGAGCGCAAGTTTTGTGTGCGGTTCGACGGTCTACTGCACCGGCGTCCGGAATTGCTCCAGCCCCACGCCGGTGCCGCCGGCCAACTCGGGAGACACGGGCTGCCTCTACGCGGAGCGCAACGGATTCGCGCAGGGCGGCGCAGGCGGCCGGCAGAACGTGACGGTGCAGGCCGGCGTGGGCTCCCCGCCGGCCGCACCGGGCGTGACGGCGAATTATTGGGTGACCACGCGCGTTACGCAATCCATCCCGCAGTTGTTCGCCTCCCTGATCAGCGCGCAGGGCAAGATCGGTGCGAGCGCCACGGCGGCCATCGTGGACCTGTCCATTTACGGCTCGTTGATGCTGCTCAACCGGGAGAACGACTGCGTGCCCATGGAGAGCCCCTCGCAGGAAACCTGCGGCGTGGACCTGTTGGTGAGCGCCAACGACAACAACGGGCACTGGGCGCTTCAGGCGGACGGAGGCATTTTCCTGGCTTCCCAGAAGAACGGAACCTCGGGGGACGGCCGCTATGCCGGCGAAAACTCCGGGGGCGGCACGATTCACGCGCCGTTCACGTATATCCGCGGCAACGGCAGCTACCACCTCGGCGGCAGTTCGCAATGGATCCAGCTCCCGACCAATGCGGGAACCAATAGCTGGTACCAGGATCCCATGCGCGGGAAGGGACAGCCCAAGGCGCCCGCGGGCCTGCCGGACCGCCCCGTTCCGGGCGGCACGATACAGGGCAGCGATGATCCGGCCAATCCTGTGATCCTTCAGCCGGGCAACTATTTCGCGACCAACGCCGCCGGGACCGCCGCCACGGGCGCCAAACTCGATATCCGGGGGCACGTGCGCTTCTCCTCCGGCGGCGGCAATTTCGGCAGCTACGTTTTCTTCGGCGGCGTGAACATCACCAACCCCGCCACCGTGGTGACCTTCGATCCCGGTGTGTACGTGATGGCGGGCGTCAAAGGCGGCGGCCCGCTGTTCAGCCTGAGTTCCAACGCCGTCCTGAAGGACCGCACCGAAGCCATGGAGCCCAACACGGACGCGGGCGAGCTGTTCATCTTCACGGACACCAATTACCGCGGCCAGGGCGAGGCGCTTCAGATTCCCGCGCTGGTGCAGCCCATCGCGTCGCAACTGGTGCACGGCACCGCCGGTTTTCAGTCCGGAAACAGCGGCGTGAGCATCACGCTTCACGGTCTGAACCGCACCTCGGGCGACGTGCCTCCGCAGTACCGCTCGTTCACGCCTGTGCTGATGTGGCAGGACCAGTCCAACTCGGTAGTCAAGTACACCTCCGACGGCAATATCGACACAAGCTGCGGGAACCCCGACGGATGTCCCAACACGGGGCTGCGCAGCAGACAGAGCCCGCAGCTCGTGCTGCAAGGCTCCGCCAGCGTGTATTTCTACGGCGCCATCTATCAGCCGCGCGGGGCGTGGACGTCCATTCTCGGCGGCGGCGATTACCTGGTGCCGGTTCAAGTGGTGGCCGGCGCGCTGCGCGTGCAGGGCAACGCCAACTTCAGCATGGTGCAGCCCGCCACTCCGATTGCGAGGAGGTCCGTGGCACTGGTGCAATGACCGCGACCCGCCCCAATCCGCTGATGCGCCTGTTTCCGTCGCTGACGGATCTGGTCTTCGTGTTGCCGGTCCTGTTCCTGTTCGGCCGCATGCAGGGAACGGAGAACCTGCTGGGCGACGGCGACACCGGCTGGCACCTGCGTACGGGCGAGTGGATCCTCTCCCACGGCCGCGTGCCGGACCACGATCTGTTCTCTTTCACCAAGCCCGGCGAGCCATGGTTCGCGTGGGAATGGCTGTGGGACACGAGCTTCGCGTGGCTGCACAGGCAGGGCGGGCTGGCGCTGGTGGTTCTGCTCAACACGGTGCTGCTGTGCCTGACCTTCGCGCTGCTGTTCCGGCTGGTGCGGAGGCGTTCGGGCGCGCTGGTGGCCTTGGGGGTGACGGTGTTTGCGGTGGCGGGCTCCTCGGTGCACTGGCTGGCGCGGCCTCACCTGGTCACGCTGCTGTTCGTGGTGCTGTGGTGCCGTTTGCTGGAGCGCGTCCGGACGGGCGGCGATCCCCGTCTGCTGACCCTGCTGGCGCTGCCCATGGTGCTGTGGACGAACCTGCACGGGGGCTTCGTCGCCGGCGGTATCCTGCTCGCGCTATACGGGATGGGCGAGCTGGCCGGGGCGCTCACCGCGAGCGATTTCGGGCGGCGGGCGGAGCACCTGCGGCGGGCGGCATGGCACAGCGCGGCGCTGGCGGCATGCATTGCCGCCACCTTCTGCAATCCGTACACGTGGCGGCTGCACCGGCATATTCTCGGCTATCTCTCCGATTCGTTCCTGTTCGAGCACAACCAGGAATTCATGTCGCTGAGTTTCCAGCATCCGGCGGCGCGCTGGTTCGAAGCGGCGCTGCTGCTAGGCGGGGCCGCCCTGTGCTGGAGCCTGGCGCGGCGGCGTTTCGCGCACGCGCTCGTGATCGGGGTCTGGGCGCACATGGCTTTGTTCGCCGGCCGCAACATACCGATTTACATGGTGGTTTCAGCCCCCGCTATCGCGCTTTCGATCGAGGAATGGCTGGCGCTGGCCCGCCGGGCAAGGCTGGCGGACTGGCTGCGGAAGGCGCTCCACTGCTTCGCGGCGCTTTCGGCGGAGGTGGGCGAGACCGACCGCATCCCGCGGCTCCACGTGGCGAGCGCGCTGGCCGTGGCGCTGGTGGCCGCGCTTCTCTACGCCCCGGCGCCGCCGCGTCCGTTCCGGTCCGAATTCAGCGCCAGGCAGTTCCCGGTCAAGGCGGTGCGGGCGCTCGGCGCCAGCCTCACCGGAGCGCGGGTGTTTACCGACGAGCAGTGGGGCGACTACCTCATCTATTCCCTGTATCCCGAAACGCGCGTTTTTATCGACGGCCGCGGAGATTTCTACGGCTCGCGCTTCGGGCAGAAGTTTCTTGACGTGATGAACGTGAGCCACACCTGGGAAGCTCACCTGAACCAGTACGGTGTGGAGGTCATCATGTTACCCGCCGGCGCTCCCCTGGGTGGGGCGCTGAAAGAGTCTTCGCGGTGGCGGCTGGTCTACGACGACGGCCATGCGCTGGTGTTCCGGCGCGCCGCCATCCAACAGGTTTCCGCCCCGGGCGGAATAGAGCGCGGCCGCGCGGCCGCAAAACCGCAATCTGACTTCCGGCGGATGCCGGAACGGGATTCGTGACAGACACAAGAGGAGCAAAACACATGACGTTCGTTCGCAATTTCTGGAAGGAAGAAGAAGGCCAGGACCTCATCGAGTACAGCTTGCTGATGGCGTTCGTGGCCCTCGCTTCGGCGGCGCTGTTCATCAACGCCGGTGGCAGCATCAACAAGATCTGGAGCACGGCGAACAAGACCTTGGAGAACGCCGCCACCGCGACCAACTAACCAGCCCCCAAAACAGGGGCATGTCGCGGCGGCACATGCCCCTACCGCGCTGGTTGGAGTGCAGTGGGTGTAAGAGGCTGAAAAAACTGGGCAAAGAAACCCGAAGGTTACAATGAATCAACGATTCGTATCAGTTCTGGTGTTCGCGTTCGTAGTGGCTGCGGGCGCGAGCTTTCTGCTGTACCGGCTCATGGCGAGCCGCGTCAGCGCCAAGGCGGCGCCCACCACCACCAAGGTGGTCGTCGCGGCGCGGACGCTGGAACTGGGCACAGTCCTACAGGACTCGGACCTGAGTCTTGCCGACTGGCCCGGCTCGCTTCCCCCCGGGGCGAGCGCCAGCAAGAAGGACCTGGTCGGCCGCGGCGTCATCTCCACCGTGTATGCCAACGAGCCGGTGCTCGAAACCCGGCTTGCCGCCAAAGGCGCGGGCGGGGGTCTGGCAGCCATGATACCCGCGGGGATGCGTGCCGTGGCCGTTCGTGTGAATGAAGTGGTCGGTGTGGCTGGCTTCGTCGTCCCGGGCAGCCGCGTCGATGTGCTGATCTCGGGCAATCCACCGGCCCAGGTCTCGCATGGGCTGGGAAGCGTCACCAAGACCATCCTGCAAAACATCGAGGTGCTCTCGGCTGGGCAGGACTTCAAGAAGGATGCCGAAGGCAAACCGGTAACGGTGCAGGTGATCAACCTTCTGGTGAATCCCGAGCAGGCCGAGATCCTCAGCCTGGCGATGAACCAGGCGTCGATTCAACTCGTGTTGCGCAATCCGCTGGACCGCGATGTCGCCAAGACGTCCGGCACGGCCATGGCGCAACTGTTCACAGGAGCGATACGGCCGCCGGTGGTGGAAAGGCCGGTGGTGGTGCGTCCCAAGCCGGTGGTGGCACAGGTGCCTCCTCCCCAGGCCGCGCCTCCGCCCAAGCCGCCGCCATTTGTCATGGAAATCATTCAAGGTACCAAGAAAACCGAAAGCAAGTTTGAGACGGAGGCACGGTAATGTCCCTAAGGTGCGCGTCTCGGTTTCTGCTCCTGGCCATCGTCCCCCTCGCTGCCCAGGAGCCCTCCACGCGGCTGGAGGTCACGGTGGGCAAGTCTCTCGTGATTGACAGCCCCGTGAACATCCAGCGCGTCTCCGTAGCCACGCCGGAACTGGCCGAAGCAGTGGCCGTGAACCCGCGTGAGCTGCTTATCAACGGAAAGGGGGCGGGTGAAACGACCCTGATCATGTGGGAGCAGGGTGGCCGGCGCGTGGTCTACGACCTCGCCATCCGGCAGAGCAACGCCAAGGTCGAGCACGTTCGCCAGCAGCTTAAGAAAGAATTCCCCGGCGAGGACGTGACGCTTGCCGTTGAGGGCGAGGCCGTGTTCCTGCGCGGCACGGTGAAGGACCTGACCGCGGCCGAGCGCGCCGCCAACATCGCCGGCACTCTGGGCAAAGTGGTGAACCTGCTGAACGTGACCGTGCCGCCGGTGGAAGCGCAGGTCCTGCTCAAGGTGCGCTTCGCCAACGTGGACCGCGCCGCGGCGCGCGACCTGGGTGTCAATATCATGAGCACCGGCGCGCTGAACACGCCGGGCGGCATCACCACCCAGCAATTCACGCCGCCAAGGATCACGGTGGAAGGCGCCCGCACGGATTTTTCGGTGGCGGACGCGCTGAACATCTTCCTGTTCCGCCGCGACCTGGACCTGGGCGCCACGATTAAGGCGCTGGCGAGCAGGCGGCTGCTGGAGATTCTGGCCGAGCCGAACGTGCTGGCGATCAACGGGCAGCAGGCCAGCTTCGTCTCCGGCGGCGAGTTTCCGTTCCCCACCTTACAGGGCGGCGGAGCGGGGCTGGGCGCGGTGACCATCTCCTTCCGCGAGTTCGGCGTGCGCATCAACTTCCTTCCGCTCATTACGCCGCGCGGCACTATCCGGCTCAAGGTGCAGCCGGAGGTCAGCTCGCTGGATTTCGCCAACGGCTTGGTGTTCCAGGGCTTCAACATTCCCGCCCTGGCCACCCGCCGGGTGACGACGGAAGTGGAGCTGGAAGACCGGCAGAGTTTCGCCATCGCCGGGCTGCTGGACAACCGTACCATCGAGACCCTGAACAAGATACCGGGCATCAGCGACATTCCGCTCATTGGCAAGCTGTTCCAGAGCCAGTCCATTTCGCGGAACAACTCCGAGCTGCTAATCGTGATTACGCCCGAGCTGGTGCGTCCGATACCGAAGGGCCAACCCACGCCCCAGGTCGACTTTCCGCTGCCGTTCTTGCAGGGCGCGCCCACCACAGCGCCGCGAACTCCGGGACTGGAAACCACCGGACCGGTTCCCGTGGTGACGCAGCGGCAGACCATTCCGGTTGAGCAACTGCTCCAGCAGCAGCACAAGCCGATCCAGCCCGCGCCGGCTTCCGGCATTCCACCGATTCAACTGGTGCCGGTGCCGGTGACGCCTTCGCAGCCCGCCAATCCCGGCCTGACGCCAACCAGCGGAGGAGCCGGGAAGTGAGGACTCCCGGAGGCGAGGCATGTACCCGCTGACCATAGGGCTCGCGGTTGTATCCAAGCAACTGAGAGAGGAAGTTCAGGAGTGCCTGGAACCGACGCCATGCAGGATCGTCATCGACCATCAGGATCCGACCTCGCTCGATGGTTTCATCGACCGCGTGGACCGGATGCGGCCGGACGTGATCCTGCTGGATATCTCCCAGCGGCGCGAGCCGCTCGACGACCTGGTGCGGCAGATCCACGCCAGCGCCGCCGAGACCATGATCATCGCGCTCAACGCGAGCGCGGACGCGAACGTGATTCTGGCGTCGTTACGGGCGGGGGTGAACGAGTACCTGTTCCCGCCGCTGCGCCAGAATCTGTTTGCGGCGCTGGAAAAGAAGTCGGCCGAACAGGGCAAGCGGCGCGACGGCGTGCGCACCGGGGGGAAGGTGGCCGGCTTCTTCTCCGCCAAGGGCGGGTGCGGCGCTACCACGCTGGCCTGCCACCTGGCGGTCGAGCTCGGGCGGCTCGGCCAGAAGGTGCTGGTGGCCGACCTGGATATCGACGCGGGAATGATCGCTTTCCTGATGAAGGCCAAGTCGCCCTATTCGATCTTGGACGCGGTAAACAACCTGCACCGGCTGGACGCCAGCTACTGGAAGGCGCTGGTGGCCAACGGCATCCCCAACGTGGAGATCATTCCGGCGCCCAGCGGCCTGGCGGCGCGGGCGCAGTTCGTACAGCAGCAGTTGCGCACCGTGCTGGGTTTCCTGCGCTCGCAGTACGACTGGACGATCACCGACCTGGGGCGCAGCCTGGGAAGGGTGACCATGGACGCGCTGGAGGAACTGGACGAGGCCTACCTGGTAACCACCCTGGAAGTGCCCGCGTTGCACATGGCCAAGCAGATCACCCAAACGCTGCTGGACAGCGGCTACGGCAAGAACCGGCTTCGGCTCATTCTCAACCGGGTGCCCAAGCGCATCGAGATCACGGCGGAGGAGTTGGAGAAAATGCTCGGCCTGCCGGTTCATTCCATGATACCCAACGACTACCCCGAGCTTTCCGAATGCTACTCGGAGGGGCGGCTGCTGCCGCGGAACAGCAATCTGGGCAAACACATCCAGCGCGTGGCCATGAAACTGGCCGGCGTGGAAGAGGATAAAGCAAAAAAGAGGTTTTCACTGTTCGGGTAAAGGGGGCAAGAGGATGGCGACGGCGCAATCGGCGTTGACTCAAGACGGATCCAAACACTTTGCGGCGGGTTCTTATTCGCCGGAATATCAGGAATTCAAATTTACTCTTCATAGAAAGCTGTTGGACCGGATCAACCTGGAGGCGCTCTCTTCCATCGCCGGCGAGCGGGTGCGGGCGGAGATCCGCTCGGCCGTCGCCAGGCTGGTGGAGGAGGAACGGACGCCGCTGAGCCTGGTGGAAAAGGACCGGGTCATCGAGGAGATTCTCGACGAGGTGTTCGGGCTGGGGCCGCTCGAGCCGCTGCTCCAGGACCCCACCATCTCCGACATCCTGGTGACCACGCCGAAGCTGGTGTACGTGGAGCGGGGCGGCAAGCTGTATCGCACGCCGGTGGAATTCAAGGACAATTCCCACCTGCTGCGGATCATCGAAAAGGTGGTGTCGCGCGTGGGCCGGCGCGTGGACGAGTCGTCGCCGCTGGTGGATGCCCGGCTTCCGGACGGCTCGCGCGTCAATGCGGCCATTCCGCCGGTCGCCATCGACGGGCCGCTGCTCTCGATACGCCGTTTCGGACGCACCGCGCTGCGCGGCGAGGACTTGGCGAAGAAGCTCGCCATGACGGACGGCATGCTGGAGTTCCTCAAGGCCAGCGTCAAGGCCCGGCTGAACATCCTGATCTCGGGCGGCACCGGCTCGGGCAAGACCACGCTGCTGAACGCGCTCTCCGGCTATATTCCCGAGGACGAGCGCATTGTCACCATCGAGGACGCGGCGGAGCTGCGCTTGCAGCAGACCCACGTGGCGCGCATGGAAACCCGCCCGCCGAACGTAGAGGGACATGGAGCCATTCACATCCGGCAGCTCGTCATCAACGCCCTCCGAATGCGGCCCGACCGCGTGATCGTGGGCGAGGTTCGCGCCGAGGAAGCGTTGGACATGTTGCAGGCCATGAACACGGGCCACGACGGCTCGCTCACCACCATTCACGCCAACAGCCCGCGCGACGCGGTGGGCCGTCTGGAGGTGATGGTGGGCATGGCGAATTCGAACATGGGGGTGCGCGCCATCCGGCAGCAGGTGGCGTCGGCGGTCGACCTGTTCGTTCAGGTGGCCCGCTTCAGCGACGGCAGCCGGCGCATCACACATATCACCGAGGTGGTCGGAATGGAGGGTGAGATGGTCACCATCCAGGACATTTTTGTCTTCGACAAGACCGGCGTGGGCGAAGACGGCAAAGTGAAAGGCCGCTTCCGCGCGACCGGGATCCGGCCCAAGTGCTACGAGCGCATGAAGGCGTGCGGCATCAACATGCCGGGTTCCTTGTTCCAGACCGTTGTGGAGATCGGTTAAGCCATGCCTGTTGTTCTGATTTTCGGATTTCTTTTGATCTTCGTCGTGGTGCTGGTTTCGGTCAGCCTCGGCCTGAAGTTCTATGAGACCAGGCGCAGGAAGCAGGTGACGGAGATGCTGCAAACGGTCTCCGGTCCCGAAACCACCGCCACCGTCAAGATCCTCAAGGACCTGGAGCCGCCGCAGCCCGGCTTGATCGAGGGCCTGCTCAGCCGCCTGGACATCGTCCGCAAGGTGGAGTGCATGTCGCAGCAGGCGGGCATGGAATGGACCGCGACGAAGCTGTTCACCAACATGGCGGCCGCGACCATTCCGGGCGCCATTCTCGGTTTCCTTCTACCTGCTCCACTGGGACGCGTGGGCATGGTGTGCACTCTGGCGCTGGTGACGGCTTTGATTCCCTACTTGTACCTTTCGCGCAAGCGTAAGAAGCGCATGGCGGCCATGGAGGAGCAACTGCCCGAGGCGCTCGATTTCCTGTCACGATCAATGCGCGCGGGCCATGCTTTCACCATCAGCCTGGAGATGCTCGGCGAGGAGCTGCCCGATCCGTTGGGGCAGGAGTTCCGGACGCTGTTCAACGAGCACAACCTCGGCGCGCACATCGAAACCGCCATGAAGAACTTCAGCGAGCGCGTGCCGCTGCTGGATGTGCGCTTCTTCTGCTCCGCGGTGCTGTTGCAGCGGCAGACCGGCGGCAACCTGAGCGAGATTCTTCAACGGCTCTCGTACCTGATTCGGGAACGGTTCCGCCTGAAGGGCCAGGTGAAGGCGGCGAGCGCACACGGAAGAATCACCGCCGCCGTGCTGCTGGCGTTGCCGATCATCACCATGCTCGGCTTAATGGTGGTGGCGCCGCAGTACCTTCAGAGCATGGCGAAGGACCCGGACGGCCGCTGGTTGATTGTGGGCTCCATCGCGGCGCAGGTGCTGGGCAATTACTGCATCAAAAAGATCGTGAACATCAAAGTATGATACTGCCTTTGGTTCTATCCATAGCTGTGTTTGCGGCGTTGATGACCGGGTCCACATACCTGGCCTATCGGCGGTACGGCCGCGCTCGCAGGATGCTGCGCCAGATCGGCGGGCCTGTGTCGATCGCCGACGGGCCGAGGGTGTTTGGCGATGAGGACGCCGGCGAAGAAGCGGCGGTCACGCGCCTGTTGCGGAAAATGGGCGAATTCGTGCCTGTCTCCCCGGCGGACGCTTCCTACACGCGGCGCGCGATGATCGCCGCCGGCTACCGCAACGATAACGCCGTCGGCATTTTCTATGGAATCAAGGTGGTGTGCGCCGTCGCCGGCCTGATCGCGTCTCTGCTGCTGATGGACGCCATGGGGAAGACGATGGTGATGCGCATCGTGTTCCTCGCGGCGGGCGCCGGCGGCGGCTACGTGCTGCCCGGTTTCTTCCTCGAACGAATGATCAAGAAGCGGCAGGAGACGCTGCGGCTCTCTCTGCCGGACGCTCTCGACCTGATGGTGGTCTCCGTGGAGGCGGGCCTGGGACTCGACCAGGCCATCCAGCACGTGAGCCGCGAATTACAGCCCACCCACCCGGAAATCTCAGAGGAGTGGGGACTGGTGACGCTGGAAATGCGTGCGGGCAAGCGCCGCTCCGATGCCCTGCGAAACCTCGCGGAGCGCACCGGAGAACCGGAACTGCGCAAGCTCGTGGCGATTCTGGTGCAGAACGACCGGTTCGGCACCAGCATGGCGGAGTCGCTTCGGTCGCATTCGGATTTCATGCGGACGCGGCGGCGCCAGGAAGCGGAAGAGCGCGCCGGCAAGGTGGGCGTGAAGCTGATCTTCCCCATCTTCTTCTTTATTCTGCCGTCCATGATGGTGGTGACCGCGGGCCCGGCGCTGCTTCAAATTTTCAAGTACCTGTTCCCGCTGATGGCGGGGGCAGTCAAGTAGTTAGGAGGAAAGGAGGACGGACAATGAGCACTCTTATGCAAGCGGGTCTATGGCTGTTGGCTGGGGGAACCCTGGTCATGTTGCTGGCGCGGCGCCGCAAGCGCCGGGCACTGCGGTAGGAAAGAAGAACAAGGTTCACCGCTTGCCACCCGCGCGGCCCGATAAGGGGAACTTCTCCGGGCCGCGAGCGTAGGGAGCGGTGGCGTTCAAGAAAGGAGGACAGCGAGGGATGGAAAACATGATGCTTCAAACAGTCCTGTGGCTGATGGCGGGCGTGATCCTGGTTGCTTTCGTCGCACGCCGCCGCAAACGCCGCGCGCTTCGCTAACAAATGATCGCAGACAATCGTGGTACGCGGCTGCCCCGGTGGGTGCTGGCGGGGGCGGTCTCGGCGTTGGCGCTTGCGCCGTGCTGGTGGCAGTCGCGAATCCAGGCGGGAGATCTATCCAGCCACGTCTACAACGCGTGGCTGGCGGAGTTGATCGCGCGGGGGGAGGTCGAGGGGCTCCACCTTGTCTTTCAGCCGACCAACGTCCTGTTCGATCTTCTGCTCGGGTGCCTGTTTCGCATATTGGGAGCGGGCGCGGCGCAGCGGATTGCCGTATCCGCCGCCGTGCTTGTCTTCTTGTGGGGCGCGTTCGCCCTGTTCCGGGCGGTGGCGCGCCGCAGCCCGTGGTTTCTCCTTCCCGTGCTCCTGATGCTGGCGTACGGGTGGGTGTTCCACATGGGCTTTTTCAATTTTTATATGTCACTGGGGCTGAGCTTTGCAGCCATGGCTCTGGCGTGGCGCGGCAGGTGGCCGGCCTCGGTGCCCGTTTTCATTTTGGCCTACACCGCGCACGGATTGCCCGTGGCCTGGGCGCTGTGCGTGTTGGGCTACCGGTGGATGGCGCAGCGGGTTCGGCCGCGTTACCGGCTGATCCTGTTCGGCGCGGCGCTGGCCGCCGTAACCGTGTTCGCGTTCGCGCTCCGGGCGCGCTACCTGTGCCGGTGGAGCGGCACGCAGTGGTGGAGCGCCCTGGCCATCGACCAGGTCTGGGTGTACGGCGGCGAGTACTTCTTCTTCGGAGCCGGCCTGCTGCTGGTATTCGCGCTGTACGGCGCCAGGCTGAAGGTGCTCCGGGTGGCGCTGGGCATTCCGCTCCAGTGCGCGGCGCTGACCGCCGCGGGAATCGTGCTGCTGCCGGCCAAGATCAACCTGCCGGGCTACGCCGCGTCCCTGGGTTTCATTTCCGAGCGCATGTCTTTGGCGTTGGCGGTGGCGCTGTGCGCCGCCCTGGCCGCCGCCCGGCCCCGCCGCTGGCAGGTGGCGATGGCGGGAGCGCTCGCGGCGGTGTTCTTCGCTCGCATGTACGCCGACGAGCGGGGCATCAACGCCTACGAGGACCGGCTGGAGGCCGCGGTGGCAGCCCTCGCTCCCGGCAGCCGGGTCATCAACACGGTTTGGAATGCGCCCTACCGCACGGTGGCGCTCTATCACGCCATTGACCGTGCCTGCATCGGGCGCTGCTTCAGCTATGCGAATTACGAGCCCTCAAGCCGCCAGTTTCGCATCCGGGTGAACGGCCCGAACGGCGTGGTGATGGCACGCTACAGCGATTCCGCGTCGCTCGAAAGCGGACAATTCCTGGCTCGCGAGGAAGACTTGCCGCTTTACGGCGTCACCCTCTGCGGCAGCGATCTGTGTGTGAAACCTTTACAGGCGGGAAGCCATGCTGAGATCAACCTTGTCCGATAGTCGCCTCCGCATCATCATTCTGGATGTCTTGCTGCTGCTGGCCTTTGCGGCGTTTAGCAGCAGCGTCCTGTACCGCTGAAGTCCTTCAGCCTCAGGCCCGCAGCGCCGGGTTGGCGGCAAGGATCACAAACAGGTTCCACATCACCAGGCCGGCGTACCAGTAGCTGACCCACCGGATTACGTGGCGCCTTTGCAGCCGGATGCACGCGATGGCGATTGCCACGGCGACCATCTTGGAAGCAAACACGCCCACGGCGGGACCGAAATTCATCAGCATTCTGATGAACGGGCTTGCTTCGGAGGCCCCGATATTGAGCCCAATCAGAGTCGTAAGCAGATCCAGGAGCTGGAGATAGAAGAAGATGTGCACGTAAGGCATCGCAATCCCTTATCGGCTGTTCTCATGGGACATTGTAGGGTGGATTGTTTGTCGTTCCAAGGTCTGCGCGTACCGGATGTACCAAGAAAAACGTCAACCGAAAGTAACGGCGGTTTTAGTACTTTCTCGTATTCCAAAAAAAAGCGGCCGCCCCGACGGCGGCCGCCTTCCTCCTGCTGAGGGTCGCTAACTACCAGATAAAGCGAAGGCTAATTTGTGCGCGGCGGGCGTTGGTGCCGTCCGGGAATCCCTGGCTCTGCGCGCCTTCACCCAGCCCGCGTTCGGGAGAAAGGACCCCGTTTCGGGCCGTGTAGGCCTGAGCGTTCACCGGGCTGGTACCGGCGAAGTAAGTATGATTGAACACGTTGAACGCTTCGAAGTTCAGGTAGAGCCGGTAGCGTT
The DNA here is from genome assembly GCA_041946965.1 of Bryobacteraceae bacterium. Taxonomy (GTDB): domain Bacteria; phylum Acidobacteriota; class Terriglobia; order Bryobacterales; family Bryobacteraceae; genus JBHGBM01. The sequence continues at coordinate 2,328 of JBHGBM010000021.1, read as the reverse complement.
CGTTGAAGGGGAGAACCTTGCTCAGCCGGGCGTCGGCGCGCCACATGGCGCCCGAATCCAGGCTTCGGGCGCGCATCCAGGGGACGCGGGTGCCGTTGCCGCCGGAGCCGAGACCGTTCAGGGTAGTGTTGAATGCCGCGCCCGTGAAAGGAGCGCCGCTCACGTAGACATAAGGCGTGTAGCCGAACGAGGATCCCGCCGTCCAGATCTGAGAGAGCTGCCAGTTGTTGACCACGTACCTGGCGAACTTCCCGTCTTTCCGCGTAAGCGTGGGGGTCCACATGTGGGTGACGGCGAGGCGATGGCGCTGGTCGAGCGCGGAGCTGGCCTTGTCGCCGCGGTAATCGCCGTTGAACATGTTGGTCGGGCCGCCGCTGAAGAAGATGGCGTCGCTGCCCGCGCCGATGCCGTAATCGATGGCGTGCGACCACGTGTAGGCGGCGCTGTACTCCATGCCCGCCGACATGCGCCTGCGTAGCTGGAGCGCCAGGCCGTTGTAGTAGCTGTTGCCGCCGTTTTCGACCACGTTGATGCGCGACCACCGCGGGTCCACGCGGTTGGCGCGCAGATACGTTGCCGTACCGTACAGGCCTACTTGGTTGCCGCTGGCGTCCATGATCCGGTAGACCTGCACGGGGCCCTGCGCACCGATGTTGGTGTCGCGCACCGTGAACAGGTGGATGCCGCGGCTCCAGATGTAGGAGACCGTCACGCCGAGGTTCCGGGTCAGCTCGTGCTCGAGGCCGATATCGCCCTGCTGGGTGTACGGGTTGCGCATGTTGGCCGATGCCATGGTGAGGTTCACCGTGCCGGCCGGCGGGGTGCGGTCGAGGCTGGCCAGCCGGTTCGGCCACACCGGCCCCACCGCGAGGTCGGCCGGAGTGGTGCCCTGAAGGCTGAGCGACTTCTGGTAAATGCCGTTGTTGACGAACAGGGTGTTCAGCAGACCGGTCTGGTAGCGGGCGTGGAAGATTCCGTAGCCGGCGCGCAGCACGGTGCGGTTGCCGTTGAACGAATACGCCAGGCCCAGCCGCGGCGCGAAGTTCCTCTTGGGCGAGGGGATGTGGCCGGTGGCGGGGTAGTCCGGATTGAAGATCTTGGGCTGCGGAAGCGCGCTGTAGTCGTACCGGATTCCGTAGTTCACGGTCAGCGACGGGGTGAGGCGCCACTGGTCCTGGGCGTAGAAGCTGTAGTCCTTGACCGTCGTATCCACCACGGAATTGCCGAATGTCTGGCTATAGGACTGCCAGCGCTTCTGGCCGGTGGTGTTGCCGGTGAAATCCAGGGCGAAATTGGTGAAATTCGCGTAGCTGTACGAGCCGGTGCGGCCGTACAGGCTGTCCGCGTAATCCTCGGTACTCATAATATCCACGCCGAATTTCGCCGTATGTTTGCCCTTGGTCCAGGTGAGGCTGTCGGCGAACTGGAAGCGGTTCTCGCTGGGGTTGAGCCGGGGGTAATCGGTTGCGGTACCCAGGTTGCTCTGCCCGGCGACGCTCAGCCCGAGGTAACCGATGCCGGGGATGGTGAGCTGATCGCTGGGGTAGTCGTAGAGCTTGTCTTTGAACCAGCCGAAGCGAAACTCGTTCACGGCGGTGGGGGCCGGGATGGCGGTCCAGGAGAAGCGGCCGTAGCGGTTGCGGACGGTGGAATTGGCGTTGTTGCCCACGCCGTTGCCGTTATTCAGCACGGCCTGGGTCTGGATGCCGTTCGGGGAGAGCCAGCGCAGGTAATTCATGCTGGCGGTGAAGGCGTTGCGGTCCGAGGGGCGCCAGTCGAGCTTCAGGAAGCCCAGTTCGGAGTTGGCGGTGCGGGGGATGACGCCGAACTGCCGGTCGAGGAACTTGATGGCGGCATCGCACTGAGCCTGGGTGGCGGGGGCGCCGCAGGTGGGCCGGCCGTCGGACCCGATAGTCTGGAACTTGCCGGTGGAATCGAACAGCGGCGGGCGGGTGAGGGAAGCCACCAGCGGGAAGTCCCGCCGGGTTACCTCGAAGTTGCCGAAATAGAACAACTTGTCCCGGATGATGCGGCCGCCGAGCGAGCCGCCTGCCTGGTGGCGGGTCTCATCGGGATTGGTGAAGGCGAAGCGGTCCCGCGCGTTGAAGTCCTGGTTGCGGAAGAACCAGTAGCCGGTGCCGTGGACGTCGTTGGTGCCCGAGCGCGTCACGGTGTTGACGACACCGCCGATGGCGCGGCCGAACTCGGCCGAATAATTGTTCGAGACGACCTGGAATTCCTGTACGGCGTCCTGCGAAATCTGGCTGGAGATGCGGGTGCGGCCGGCGTTCTCGTTGTAGTACTGGTTGGTGGTGTCGTTGCCGTCGG
>JBHGBM010000020.1:0-74209 GCA_041946965.1 Bryobacteraceae bacterium | reverse complement strand
CACATGGCCAAGTTCGACAAGACCTTCCCCACGCTCGACTGCGCCGCCTGCATCCTCACGCCCAAGATGTCCGCGGTGCGGGCGCACCCCAACATCACGCTGTGGACCTGGTCGGAAGTGAGCCGCGTGGAAGGCTACGTGGGCAACTACAAGGTCCAGGTCACGCGCAAGCCGCGGTACATCCGGGAGGAACTGTGCGCCGGCTGCCTCGACTGCATCGACGCCTGCGTCTACAAGCAGGCCAAGGTCGAGGATGCTTTCAACATGGGCTTGAGCAAGCGCAAGCCCATCTACCTGCCCTTCCCGCAAGCGGTGCCGCAGGTGCCCGTGATCGACCCGGAGAGCTGCATCCAGTTCAAGTCGGGCAAGTGCAAGAAGACCTGCGTGGAGGCCTGCGGCGAGCGGCACGCCATCGACCTCAAGATGGAGGAGCGCACCGAGGAGATCGAGGCCGGCGCCATCATCCTCTCCACCGGCTTCCAGACCTTCGACGCGCGCCGGCTGCCGTATTACGGCTACGGAACCTATCCGAACGTCTACACGGCTCTCGAAATCGAGCGGCTGGTGAACGCCTCCGGCCCCACCTCCGGCGAGGTGGTGATGCGCGACGGCCGCAAGCCCGCCAGCATCGGCATCATTCATTGCGTCGGCTCGCGCGACGAGAAGACCAATTCGTGGTGCTCGCGGGTGTGCTGCATGTACTCCCTCAAGCTGGCGCACCTGCTCAAGGAGCACACCGGCGCGGACGTTTTCAGCTTCTACATCGACATTCGCACGCCGGGCAAGGGCTTCGAGGAGTTCTACCAGAAGCTGCGCAACGAGGGCGTCCACTTCGTGCGCGGCAGGGTGGCGGAGGTGACCGACTGGGCGCTCGATTCCTCCGAGGAAGGCAGGCTCGTGCTGCGCGTGGAGGACACCCTGGCGGGCATGGTGCGGCGCATTCCGGTGGACATGGTGGTGCTGGCCACCGCGCTCGAGCCGGCCGCCGACGCGCAGGAAGTCCGCCGCCTGTTCAACATCTCCTGCTCGCGCGAGGGATTCTTCCTCGAGCGGCATCCCAAGCTCGCGCCGGTGAGCACGTTCACCGACGGCATTTTCCTGGCGGGCGCCTGCCAGGGACCCAAGGACATTCCGGACACCGTGGCGCAGGCGGGCGCCGCGGCGGCGGAGGCGCTGGCGCTGATCGACGCCGGATGCATCGAGACCGAACCCAACGCGGCGTATGTGCTCGCGGAGGTCTGCTCCGGCTGCCGCACCTGCGTGCCGCTGTGCCCGTACGGCGCCATTGCGTACCTGGAGGACGTCAAACAGGCGCGCGTCAACCAGGCGCTTTGCAAGGGCTGCGGGACCTGCGTGGCGGCGTGCCCGTCCGGTTCCATGCAGCAACAAATGTTCGAGGACGAAGAGCTCTTCGCCGAAATCGAGGGAATCCTCACTTATGCCTGATGTATTCGAACCCAAGATCGTGGCCATCTTCTGCAACTGGTGCACCTACCTGGCGGCGGACCTGGCGGGCACATCCAGGCTCAAGTATCCGCCCAACATCCGCGTTGTGCGCGTGATGTGCTCCGGGCGCGTGGACCCGCAGTTCGTGCTGGACGCCTTCGCGCACGGCGCCGACGGCGTGCTGATCGGCGGCTGCCATCCCGGCGACTGCCATTACCAGGAAGGCAACTACAAGTGCCTGCGCCGCTACCTGCTGCTCAAGCGCATGCTGCGCGGCATGGGGGTGGAGGAGGAGCGGCTCCGGTTGGAGTGGATTTCGGCATCGGAAGGCGAACGCCTGCGCCAGACCGTGACGGATATGGTCGAGAAGGTGCGGGCGCTCGGTCCCTTCGTCAAGGCGGGCGAGGAGGCCGCAGTGGCATGAAGCCCAAAGTCGCGTTTTACTGGTGCGCTGCCTGCGGCGGCTGCGAGGAAGCGGTGGTGGACCTGGCCGAGAACATCCTCGACGTGGTCGCGAAGGTGGACATCGTCTTCTGGCCGGTGGCGCTCGACTTCAAGGAGAAAGACGTCGCCGCCATGCCGGACGGCTCCATCGCCGTGGCGTTCCTCAACGGCGCGGTGCGTAACTCCGAGCAGAAACACATGGCCGAGCTGCTGCGGCGCAAGGCGCAAACCGTGATCGCGTTCGGATCCTGCGCCCAGTCCGGCGGCATTCCGGGTCTGGCGAACCTGGCCGGCCGCGACAGCATTCTTCGCACGGTGTACGGCGACGCGCAACCCGCCACCGCGCATCGCCTGAACGGCCACGAGCTGCGGCTGCCGGTGTTCCACGATCACGTCGACGCGCTCGACCGCGTGATTCCCGTGGACTACTACGTGCCCGGATGCCCTCCCACGCCCAAGATGCTGGGCGAGGCGTTAGGCATTCTGCTGGGCGGCGACCTGCCCGCCAAGGGCGCTGTGCTCGCGACGGACAAGGCCATGTGCGAAGTCTGTACGCGCCGCGATACCCGCCCGGAAAAGCTCATGCTGAGCGAATTCAAGCGCCCGCACGAAATGGCCGCGGACCCCGAGAAATGCCTGCTCTCGCAAGGCCTGCTGTGCCTGGGCTCGGTCACGCGGGCGGGCTGCGAGGCGGCCTGCATCAAGGGCAACATGCCGTGCACCGGCTGTAACGGGCCCACCAGCCGCGTGCGCGATTTCGGAGGCAAGGCGGCGGCCGCCATCGCGTCGCTGGCCGACAGCAACGACGAGCAGGAGATCGAGCGCATCCTGGCCGGCATTCCCGATCCCCTCGGCGCCTTCTACCGCTACAGCCTGCCCGCCGCCTACCTGCCGGCAAGGAGGAAAGCCTGATGCCCGCCATTCGCATCGAGCCCATTACCAGGCTGGAAGGCCACGGCAAGATCGAAATCTTCCTTGACGACGGGGGCGCCGTCGAGCGCGCCTATTTTCAGGTGCCGGAGCTGCGCGGCTTCGAGGAGTTCGCCAAAGGCCGCCCCGCCGAAGACATGCCGCAGATCACCTCGCGCATCTGCGGGGTCTGCCCCACGGCGCACCACATGGCGTCCACCAAGGCGCTTGATGCGGTCTACGGCGTGAAACCGGCGCCGGCGGCGCGCAAGGTGCGGGAACTCATCTACAGCGCCTTCATGACCGAGGACCACATACTCCACTTCTACTTCCTGGGCGGGCCGGACTTCATCGTCGGGCCGCAGGCGCCCAAGGCGGAGCGCAACGTGCTCGGCGTGCTGGCCAAGGTCGGCGTGGAGACCGGGCAGAAGGTGATCGCGATGCGCCGCAAGCTGCGCGAGTGCATGGCGCTGGCCGGCGGCAAGGCGATCCATCCCGTATTCGGGCTGCCGGGCGGCGTAGCCAGGGCGATGACGGGGGCGGATCTGGCGCAATTCCGCGCCGTGGCGGCCGAGGCGGTCGAGTTCGCCCGCTTCACGCTGGATGTATTCGGCCAGATCGTGCTCCGCAATTCGGCGTACGTCGATCTGATCACCGGCGGCAGCTTCACCCACCGCACCTACTACATGGGAATGGTGGATGAGAACAACCGGCTGAATTTCTACGACGGCACGCTGCGCGTTGCGGCGCCGGACGGCCGCGAATGGAAGAAGTTTCCGCCCGCCGATTACGCGCAGCACATCTCGGAGCACACCGAGCCGTGGACTTACATGAAGTTCACCTACCTGGCCGGCCCCGGCTGGAAAGGGCTGGAGGAGGGACCCGAAAGCGGCGTGTACTGCGTGGCGCCGCTGGCGCGGCTCAACGTGATCGACGGTTTCACAACGCCGCTGGCGCAGGCCGCTTACGAAGAATACCTGCAAACGCTGGGGGGCAAGCCGGTCCACCATACACTCGCCAATCACTGGGCGCGGCTGGTGGAACTGCTCTACGCCGCCGAGCGCATGAAGCAGCTCGCCACCGACCCGGAAACCGCTTCTCCCGATGTCCGCACCTTCCCCCTTGGCAAGCCGGGCGAGGGCGTGGGTGTGGTGGAGGCGCCGCGCGGCACGCTTTTCCATCACTACGCGGCGGATGAGCGCGGGCTCATTACCAAGGCCAACCTGATCGTGGCCACGCAGAACAACGCGGCGCGCATCGCCATGAGCGTGGACCGGGCGGCGCGCTCGCTCATCAAGGACGGCAACGTGAGCGACGGCATTCTGAACATGGTGGAGATGGCGTTTCGCGCCTACGACCCCTGCCTGGGCTGCGCGACGCACTCCCTGCCGGGCAGCATGCCGCTCATGGTTACGGTGCGCAACCGCAGGGGCGATCCCCTGCGCACGCTGCGGCGGGACGGCGATGGACGGATCCGCAGAACGTAAGCCAACGCGCGTGCTGGCGCTCGGCAACGAACTCCTCGGGGACGACGCCTTCGCCTTCGAGGTCGCCCGCCGCCTGCGCGACGTCGAAACGGTCTGTTCTTCCGTTTCGGGATTTCACCTGCTCGACGACGTGCTCGGCGTGGAACGCCTCATCGTGGTGGATACCGTCCAGACGGGAAGGACGACGGTCGGCGCGTTGCGCATCATCCGCGAGCAAGAGCTCGAGTTTGCGCCCGGCACGGCGCCGCACGGGACGGGCATCTTCGAAATGCTGGAGGTCGCGCGGCGGCTGGGTTTGGATGCGCCGCGCGAAGTCATCATCGTGGCGGTGGAAGCGGCCGACTGCATCACCGTGGGAGGCCGCATGCACAGTTCGGTGCGGGCGGCGGTGGAACCGGCGGCGGCGCTGGTTTCGCGGCTCGCCCAGGGAGGGTAGCGGTATGGCTGCAAAGGTATTGGTGATCGATGACGACGAGGACGTCAGGGCCTCCGTCAAACTTCTGTTGGAAACCCATGGCTACGAGGTGGTTCTTGCCGAATGCGGCAAGGAAGGCTTGAAGAAACTCGCCGAGCACAAGCCGGATCTCATTCTGCTGGACATCATGATGGAGAGCGACACCGAGGGCTACAGCCTCACGCACGCGCTCAAATGGCAGGACGCTTATGCCGAGTTCCGCGGCGTGCCCATCATCATGATGTCGTCGATCGAAGAAAGCCCCGACGAGCGCTTCCCGATGAGTTGCGAGGCCGAGTTGATCCGGCCCGACCTGTACCTGGCCAAGCCCGTCGATCTGAACCGGTTGCTGGAAATCGTGACGCGCGCGGTTGCACGGCGCGCCACCGCGGCCTGAGGGCCCATGACGGCGGCAGCCGAGGCGCCCAAGCCCGACCTGATCGTCGTGATCGACGACGAAGAGGGGATGCGTCTCGCCTGCAAAAAGATCCTGACCAAGTCCGGCTTCGAAGTCAACACGTTCGCCGACGGGGCGCAGGGCCTGGATGGCATCGTGGCCTCGCGCCCCGCGCTGGTCCTGCTCGACCTGAAGATGCCCGGCATGAGCGGGATCGAGGTGGTCGGGCGCATCCACGAGATCGATCCGCAAATCGTGGTGGTGATTATCACCGGGTACGCCACCATCGACACCGCCGTCGAGGCTATGAAATCGGGCGCGTACGATTTTCTGCCGAAGCCGTTCTCGCCTGATGAGCTGCGCCTGATCGTGAACCGGGGCATCGAGCGCCGGCGGCTCGCGCTGGAAACTCAGCGCTGCGAGGTGGAGCGGCTGATGCTGAGACGGCGTTTTGTGACCTTCGTCTCCCACCAGTTGCAGACGCCGCTGGTGGCGATCCACCAGTATCTCGACTCCATGCGATACCTCGAGGGTCCCGACGCCGAGGCCAAGCGGAGGGAGTGGCTCGATCGCTGCCTCAAGCGCACCGCGGAACTACAGCAGATCATCCGCGATTGGCTGACGCTCGCCAGGATCGAGGGGCAGTCGCTCTCGCGGGAGCGCATCGTCATCGACCTGAAGCCGGTGATCGCAAACATCGTCCAGACGTATGAGCAGGCGGCGGCGCAGGAGGGCCTTTCGATGGAACTCTCCATGCCCCGCGAGCGCTACCTGGTGAAAGGCAGCGTGAGCTGCCTGAACGTGCTTTTCGACAACCTGGTGGCCAACGCCATCAAGTACAACAAGCCCGGCGGCAGTGTCACCGTGTCGGCCGAAACGCGCGACGGCCAGGTCATCGTGGCGGTGCGGGACACGGGCGTCGGCATTCCCGAAAAGTACCAGCCGATGATCTTCGACGAGTTCTTCCGGGTGACCGGCGAAGACGCCAAGAAGACGCCCGGCACCGGGCTGGGCTTGCCCATCTGCAAGCGAATCGTCTCGGAAATGGGAGGAACCATCGAGGTGGAGAGCCGGCCCGGCGAGGGCTCCACCTTTCGCGTGACGTTGCTGGGGTGCCAGGAGACGGCACAGAACGGAGGTGCGAATGACGCCGCCGGAGAAGACCGTACTGATTGTGGATGACGACACGGATTTCGTTGCAGCCGTGTCGTTTTACCTGGAGTCCAACGGGTTCAAGGTGCTGGCAGCGCAGGACGGCAAGGAAGGCCTGAAGGTCGCCCGGATGGCGCGGCCGGACGTGATCATCCTGGACATCATCATGACCGAGAGGACCGAAGGCCTCTTCGCGGCCCAGGAGATACGCCGCACTCCGGAGTTGCGCGGCGTGCCGGTGATTTTGGTGAGCTCACTCTATTCGGTGGTGCCGGACTTCACCGTGCAGCCCGACGCCTCCTGGATGGGCTGCCGCGACTTTCTCCCGAAACCCGTAAACCCGCCGCAATTGCTGGAGAAGATCCGTGCGCTGCTGGAAGTGAAACAGGAGGCCGCGCGATGAAGATTCTCAAGCTTCCCAAGCAGAAGCTGGACCTGTTCGCCTCCGTGGTCCAGCAGTTCGGCGAGGTGCACGCGCCGGTGGAGCAGAACGGCAAGCATGTCTTCCGCCCGCTGAACCGGTGGTCGGAGGCGCGGCTGGACTATCACCGCACCATCCTGCCGCTGAAGAAATACTTCCTGCCGCCCTACGAGACCATGTTCCGCTACCGCGCGGGCGAGGGATACGTGCCCGCCACCACCGGCATCGGCCGCCGCATCGTGCTGTTCGGCGCACACGCCTGCGATATCTACGCGCTCAACATCCTGGACCGCGTGTTCGGCGGACGCTATCGCGATCCGTATTACCGTGCACGGCGCAAGAGCATCTCCGTCATCGGCATCGACTGCACCCCCGACGAGCATTGCTTCTGCCGCTCCATGCGCGCCGATTTCGTCGAGCGCGGCTTCGACCTGTTCTTCTGCGACCTGGGCGACTACTACCTCGCGTTGCTCGGCACCGCGCGCGGTGACGACATGGTGCTGGCCGCCGGACCGCTGTTCCAGCCCGTAACGCAGAACGACATCGACGCCTACAAGAAGCGCTCCCACGAGAAGCACGAGCGCTTCCGTCTCGAAATCGAAATCCGCGACCTGCCCGAGATCTTCGAAATGGAGTACAGCAGCGAGATCTGGGAAAAGCTCGGGGAGCGCTGCCTTTCCTGCGGCAGTTGCAGCATGGTGTGCCCCACCTGCTACTGTTACGACGTCTTCGACGAGGTGGAGCTGGGATCTGCCAACGGGACGCGCAGCCGCCGCTGGGACTCCTGCCTCTTCCTCGACCACGCGCAGGTGGCGGGCGGCGAGAATTTCCGCAAGGGCCGCGCCAGCCGCATCAAGTTCCGTTTCTACCACAAGCAGCGCGGCTTCGTGGCGGAATACGGGCGGCCGAGTTGCGTGGGCTGCGGGCGCTGCATCGAGGCCTGCCCGGTGCGGATCGACATCATCGACGTGATCAACCAGCTACGGGGGGTGCAGTATGCCGCGAGCCGCTGAAGCCGTTTACCAGCCCGTGCTCAGCGCCAATCCTTACTACCCGCAAATGGCGAGGATCGTGCGCATCCTCAAGATGGTGGAGAACAACTACCTGTTCACGCTGCGGCTGGTGAACGAACACGAGGCGCGCGCGTTCTCCCACCGCCCGGGACAGTTCATCATGCTCAGCGTGCCGGGCTCGGGTGAGGTGCCCATCTCGATCTCTTCGTCGCCTTCGCGCCCCGGCGCCATCGAGCTGTGCGTGCGCCGGGTGGGGCGCGTCACCAACGCGCTGTACCGGCTCAACGCCAACGACATGGTGGGCATCCGCGGCCCCTACGGCAACGGCTTTCCCATGCACGACCTCATCGGGCACGACCTGCTGCTGGTGGCCGGCGGGCTGGGCATGGCGCCGCTGCGGTCGCTGTTGTGGTACGCCATGGACAACCGCGACCGGTTTAACAACGTCATCCTGATGTACGGCGCCAAGACTCCGGGAGATATGCTCTTCCGCGAGGAGTTTCTTTCGCTCGCGGACCGCACCGACATGCAGTGCCTGCTTACGGTGGACTCGGACCCGACCGGCTCGTGGAAGCACCGCCTCGGCCTGCTGCCGCAACTGTTCGATTACGTCGCCATCGATCCGGTCCGCACCTACGCAGCCGTCTGCGGACCCCCCATCGTGTTCAAGTTCGTCTTGCAGCGGCTGCTGGCCCTGAATTTTCCGAAGAACCACATTCTCATGTCGCTCGAACGCCGCATGAAGTGCGGCATCGGCAAGTGCGGGCATTGTAGCGTCGGTTACCGCTACACCTGCCTGGACGGTCCCATTTTCACCTACTGGGACGCCATCAACCTTCCCGAGATGATCTGAGGAGGCGCGGCAATGAGCAAACCGACCGCCGGCATCTTCGGCCTCACCGGGTGCGCCGGAGATCAACTTGTGATTCTGAACTGCGAGGACCGCCTGCTCGATATCGCCGGCGCCCTCGATATCCGCGAGTTCCTCATGGCCGCCTCGAACGGCCACGCAAGCGGCCCTCTGGACGTGGCGCTGGTGGACGGCGCCGTGGTTACCGCGCGGGATGAAGCCATGCTGCGCGAAATCCGCGGCCGCTCCGGCCTCCTGGTGGCGCTCGGCACCTGCGCCGTGTGGGGCGGCGTGGCCGCAATGGACGGCGACCGCGCCGCGCTGAAACAGGAGATCTACGGCGAAGCCGGCGCGGCCTATGACGCCTCCCGCGCGCGGGCCCTGCGGGAGGTCGTCCCGGTGGACCTCAACATCCCGGGCTGCCCTATCGAAAAAGAGGAGTTCGTGCAGGCCGTCTCCATGCTGCTGCACGGCGACCCGCCCGCGCCGCCCGGCTACGCGGTGTGCGCGGAGTGCCGCATGCGTGAGAACAACTGTCTGCTGCTGGAGAACGGCGAAGTCTGCTGCGGGCCGCTCACCGTGGCGGGCTGCAACGCGCGCTGCCCGGAGCTTCACTCGCCTTGCATCGGATGCCGCGGCCCGGCCAGCGACGTCAACCTGGCATCCGCGCTGGCCATGTTCGAGCAGCGCGGCATCCCGCGCGCGGAGGTCGCCCGCAAGCTCCGCACCTTCGCTCCCATGCCCGCCGGAGGCCGCTCATGAGCGCTCGCATCACCGTGAATCATCTGGCCCGCGTGGAAGGCCACGGCGGCGTCACCCTGGAGCTGGACGGCGAATCCGTATCGAGCGTCCGCTTCGACGTCTTCGAAGGCGCGCGCCTGCTGGAGGGCCTGGTCAAGGGCCGAAGCTGGCAGGACGTGGCTCCGATCCTTTCGCGCATCTGCGCCATCTGTTCGGTGGCCCACACCATCACGTCCGTGAAGGCGACGGAGCAGGCGTTCGGCATTCGCCCGAGCGCGCAGACCGAAACGCTGCGCGACCTGCTGTTCCTCGGCGAGAGCATCGAAAGCCACGCGCTGCACGTGTTCCTGCTCGCGTTGCCGGATTACCTCGGCTACCCGAGCGCGTTGGCCATGGCCGCGGACCACCCCGGGACCGTCGCGCTCGCGCTCCGGCTGAAGAAGCTCGGCAACGCGATTCAGGAGGTGATCGGGGGACGCGCCGTGCATCCGGTGAGCGTGGTGCCCGGGGGATTCACGATTCTGCCGGGCGTCCCGGCACTCACGGCTTTGCACGCCAGCCTTCAGCAGGGTGTCGAGGATTGCCAGACCGCGCTCAACGTGCTGGCGGCACTGCCGAAAGTCAACATCTGCCGCTCCGCCACCACCTTTGCGGCGCTGCGATGCCGCGGGCTGCGCGGCTACTACCGCGGCAACGAGATTGGCGTGGTCCACAACGGCACTCGCGAAATCGTCAAGGCCGCCGATTACCGCTCCCTCACTAATGAACAGCCCGTGCCGCATTCGCATGCCAAGCACAGCACGTTTCGCGGCAGGCCGTTCATGGTGGGCGCCCTGGCCAGGCTCGCCATCAATGCAGACATCATCGACGGCCGCTGCGCGGACCTCATGAAACGGCTCGGCCTCCGGCTTCCCAGCGACAATCCGCTGGACAACAACAAGGCACAGGCCGTGGAACTGGTGCTTGACGTGGAAGGCGCGCTGCGGCTTGTGGAGCGCCTGCTCGAAGAGGGTGTTGCGCCGGAGCCGGCCGTTCCCGTGCGGCCGCGCGCGGGCTCGGGGACGGCCATCACCGAAGCACCGCGCGGACTCCTCATCCACAGCTACACGTACGACGAACAGGGCGCCATCGCGGCCGCCGACGTGATCACCCCCACGGCTCTGAATGCCGCGAGCGTGGAAGACCGCCTGCGCCATACCGCGGAGCAGAACACCGACCGCGGCGAGCCCGCCTTTACCCACAAACTGGAAATGGTGGTGCGCGCCTACGACCCGTGCATCTCGTGCTCCGTGCACGTGCTGCGGAAAGCCGATGCGCATTGACCCGTTCAGCCGCACGTACTCGCTGCGCTCCAGGCTGATCTGGACCTACCTGATCATCCTGGGCATCGGAGGGCTGGCGACCTCGTCGGTCGGGTCGTGGATCGTCAGCTCCACGATCATGCTGCAAGCCAGCCGCACCGTGGACCACTCTCTTGCCACGGCGCGCGCGGTCTATGAGGAACACCTCAGGAGCCTGGAGACCGCGGTGCGCATCGCGGCCTCCGGGACCACCATCACGCGCTATCAGGAGGCGGACGACAGGTCTTCTCTGCTCGCGTATCTCGAGGAAACGCGCCGGACGGGCGGCCTGGACTTTCTGACGTTCGTGGACGCAAGCGGACGGGTGGTGATGCGCTCCGTGAATCCCGCGCGCGCCGGCGACGACCTCTCTTCGTGGATATTGTTGCGCGCGGCGCTGGATGGGAAGACCGCAGCCGCCACCGAGATCGTGTCCGCCGCGTTCCTGGCCTCTGAGAATCCGGCGTTCGCCGAACGCGCGCATTTCCGCGCCGTCGAGACGCCCAGAGCCGGGCCGCCGGGCCCCGCCGAGGAGACTTCCGGCATGGTGCTCGCCGCCGCCGCTCCCGTGCGAGGCGGCGGCGCCCTCTACGGCGGAGTGTTGCTCAGCCGTAATTTCAGCCTGGTGGACCGCGTTTGGGAAATGGTCTTCAAGGGGGAGCGTTATGAGAACCGCGACGCGGGAACGGTCACCCTTTTCCAAAACGACCTGCGCATTTCCACCAATGTAAAGAACGACGCGGGAGAACGCGCGCTCGGCACGCGCGTCTCCGAGGAGGTGAACCGGGCCGTGCTCGGGCGCGGCGAGTCCTGGCGCGGCCGCGCGTTCGTGGTCAGCGACTGGTACATCAGCGGCTATGAGCCCATCCGCGACTACAGCGGCAAGGTGGTGGGCATGCTCTACGTGGGACTGCTGGAGACGGCTTTCGCATCCCTGCGCGACCGCGTGATCCTCTCGTTTTTCGGCATCGCCACCACGGGGTTCCTGCTGATCCTCGCGGTGACCTATTACATGATCGGCAACATCACGCGCCCCATCCGCGAGATGGTGGCCGCCACCCGCGGCATCGCCGCCGGCCGCTTCGACCAGGAAATCCCCACCGGCGGCCAGGGCGAGATGGCGGTGCTGGCCGATTCCTTTAGCGCCATGCTGAAAAGCCTCCGCCAGATGAAGGCCGATCTCGAGGAGTGGGGCCGCACGCTCGAACAAAAGGTACACGAACAGTCCAGGAAGGTGGTCGAGCTGCACGACCGCGTGGCCGAATCCGAGCGGCTCGCCTCGGTCGGCAAACTGGCGGCGGGCGTGGCCCACGAAATCAACAATCCTTTGGGCGCCATCCTCTCACTCACCGCGCTTACGCTCGAAGACAAGCCGCAGGGCGATCCCGACCGCGAGAACCTGGAGGAGGTCGTGCGTCAATCGCAGCGCTGCCGGAATATCGTGCGGGGCCTGCTGGAATTCTCGCGGCAGTCGAATCCCAATCCCGAGCGTGTGGATTTGAACCGGATCGTGCAGGACACGCTCGGGCTGCTCTCGAAGCAGGCTCTCTTCCTGAACGTGAACGTGGAGGAGGAGTGCGCCCCCGATCTTCCACCAGTCATGGCCGACCGCTCTCAGATGCAGCAGGTGTTCATGAACATCCTCATCAACGCGGTGCAGGCCATGGAGGAGAAGGGAACCGTACGCATCGCGACCCGCAGCGCGGCGGGCGGTGTGGAAGTCTCCATTTCCGATACCGGCTGCGGCATTCCGCCCGAAAAGATCGGGCGCGTCTTCGACCCGTTCTTCACCAGCAAGTCGCGCGGTGAGGGCACCGGGCTGGGGCTCTCCATCGCTTACGGCATCGTCACCAAGCACGGCGGCGACATCTCCGTCGAGAGCGAGCCGGGCAAGGGCAGCACCTTCACCGTGCGGCTGCCCGTCGCACCGGCACTGGCGCAAATGGCATGAAGCCCACGCTCATCATCGGCCTCGGGAATCCGTTGATGGGCGATGACGGCGTGGGCTGCCGCGTGGCCGAGTGCCTTGCCGTCGACCCGCGGCTGCCCGAAGATGCCGAGGTAATCGCCGGAGGGACCGACGTGCTGCGCCTCGCTGAGACTATGCAAGGCCGGCAGCGCATCGTCCTGCTTGATGCCATGCTGGACGCGGGCCTCCCGGGAGACGTTGCCATAGTCGAAACAGCGGCCGCCGGCGGCCACGCCCACCATCTCTCCGCGGCCGAGTGCGTCGGGCTCCTGCGCGCGGTCACGCCCGCCCTGGCTGGAGTGCGTTTCACCGTTCTGGCGATTGCGGTAGAATCGGCGCATCCCGGCGGTCTCTCGCCGGCGCTCGCCAGGCGGGTGCCCGAGATCGCCGGCCGCGTGCTCCGCGAACTGGCTTCATGACCGAACGGCTGGCGCACTATCGCATCGGACAGAAACTCGGCGAGGGGGGCATGGGTGTGGTCTACGCCGCGCACGACGAGCGCCTGGACCGCCCCGTGGCTGTCAAGGTTGTGAAGCGCGGCGCGTTGGGCGACGCCCACAACCGCTTCTGGCGCGAGGCTCGCATCGCCGCCGGCATCAGCCATCCCAATGTCTGCCAGATTTACGACGTGGCCGAGCAGGAAGGCGAGCTGTTCATCATCATGGAACTGCTCGAGGGTGAATCGCTCGCCGCGCGCATGCATCGCGGCTCGTGCGCGCCGGCCGAGGCGATTCAGGTTACGCTCGGCATTCTGGCGGCCGTCCAGGCGCTGCACGCGCGCAGCCTCCTGCACCGCGATATCAAACCCGGCAATGTCTTCCTCACCGCGCACGGCGTGAAGCTGCTCGATTTCGGCCTGGCGCGGCCTCTCGCCGCGGCGGCTGGGGCTCCGGAGACCACGGTCACCGCCGTGACCGACCCCGGGATGGTGGTCGGCACGCCGCGCTACATGTCCCCGGAACAGATTCAGGGGCAAACGCTGGATGCCCGTTCGGACCTGTTTGCCGTGGGCGCCATCCTGTACGAGATGATCGCGGGCCGCCCGGCGTTCTCGGGACCGTCGGCGGTGCAGGTCTTTCACGCCATCGTGTACGACCAACCTGCCGCGCTGCTGGGGCCCGATCCGGTGCCCGCGCTCGACCTGGCGATCCGCCGCGCCCTGGCGAAATCGCCCGCCGGACGCTATCCATCGGCGGACGAGATGGCCGGCGACCTGCGCCGCGTGCTCTCGCGTTGCGACAGTTCCACCACCGTGCGCGCCAGTCCCGCGCGGCGGCTGATCGTGCTGCCGTTCCGGATGCTGCGCCCGGACCCGAACATCGACTTCCTGGGATTCAGCCTCGCCGACGCGATCACCGTGTCGCTCTCCGGCCTGCAATCGCTGCTGGTCCGCTCCACCATGACCGCCGCGAAATACGCGAATGAGGCGGACCTGAAAAACGTAGCACGGGAAACCGAAGTGGACCTGGTGCTGACCGGCAGCCTGCTCTCCGCCGGCGACCAGATCCGGATCAGCACGCAACTGGTGGACGCCGCCACCGGAACGCTGTGCTGGTCACAGACCTCGCAGGGCTCGCTGCGCGACATTTTCGAATTGCAGGACCAGGTGGTGCAGCGGGTGGCCGGGTCGCTCTCGCTTTCGCTCAGCGGCCGCGACGCGGAGAACCTGCACCGCGACGTGCCCGCCAGCCCCGCGGCATACGAGTACTATCTCCGGGCCAACCAGCTCAGCTATGACTACAACCACTTGACGGTTGCGCGTGACCTGTACCTGCGCTCGGTGGAGGAAGACCCGAATTACGCCCCCGCGTGGGCCCGCCTGGGCCGTTGCTGCCGCGTGATCGGCAAGTTCGGACAGGACACCGGGAGCTTCCACCGCGCCGAGGCAGCCTTCCGGCGCGCGCTGGAGATCAACCCGGAACTGCCGCTCGCCCACAACCTCGTCGCACAGCTTGAATCGGACCTTGGCCGTGCGCAAGAGGTCATGATGCGATTGCTCGAACGGGCGCGGCACCACGGCAGCGACCCCGAACTGTTCGCGGGCCTCACCCACGTCTGCCGTTTCTGCGGCCTCCTGGATGCGTCGCTCGCCGCTCACGAGTACGCGCGCCGCCTTGACCCGCAGGTTCAGACCAGCATCACGAATACGTATATCGCCCGTTTCGAACTGGAACACGCCCTCGAAACCAGTCGCGGAGTTCATTTGTACGTGGCCCCCCTCGCGCTGATCATGTTGGGCAGGCGCGAAGAGGCGGCGCGGCACTGCCGCGAGTTCGATGCATCCAAGTCTCCGCACGCGCCAGTGCGGTGTATCTTTGCCTCTATCTTCGCCCTGGCCGAGGGGAGGCATGCCGACGCGCTCAAAGCGACTCGTGAGGCCATCGCGGGCATCAGCCACGGGCCCGAGGAACTCTACTACTTCGCCCGGCACCTCGCGTACCTGGGAGAGCCGGCCGAGGCCGTTCCGGTGCTGGCGCGCGCGGTGGATCAGGGTTTCTTCTGCTACCCCGCCTTCGCCGCCGATCCCTGGCTGGATTCACTGCGCGGGATGCCGGAGTTTCGCGCGGTGCTGAAAACGGCACGAGAGCGGCATCTGGAAGCCGCCGGCGCGTTCGCCCAGGCCGGAGGCGCCAGGTTGCTGGGGATGGAACAGGCTACGCCAGCACCGCTTCGATCTCGCTGAAGATCTCCTCGTCTTCGAAAAGGTTTTGCCCGATGGCGCCGGAGGGGCACGCCGCCACGCACGTGCCACAGCCCTTGCAGAGCACCTCGTTGATCTCCGAATGCTTCGCGGCGGCGTTGTAGGTGATCGCCTGGAACGGGCACAGCGGCACGCACGTGCGGCACCCGGAGCACAGCTCCTCGCGCACGTAGGAAGTGTTGGGCTCGAGTTCCACCGCGCCGGCGTCGATCAGCGCCAGCGCCCCCGCCGCGGCCGCGCCGGCCTGCGCCACCGTATCCGGAATGTCCTTCGGCCCCTGGCAGCAGCCCGCCAGAAAGATGCCGTCGGTGAAAGTGTTCACGGGCGCCAGCTTGGGGTGCCGCTCCAGGAAGAACCCTTCCGCCGAGCACGTGATGTTCATCAGGCGGCGGACCTCCTGCGCGTCGGGCTGCGCCTCCAGCCCGGTCGCCAGCACCAGCATATCTACGGGCAGCTTGCGCACCATGCCGAGCAGCGTGTCCTCCACCTGCACCGTGAGGCGCCCGTCGCCGTCGGGCGCGGGATATACGTCCGCCACCCGGCCGCGAATGAACTGCACGCCTTCTTCCGCCACGCGGTTGTAGAACTCCTCGAAGGCCTTGCCCGGGGTGCGCATGTCGATGTAAAACTCGTAGATCTCCGCTTCGGTCTTCTCCTTCAGCAGGTGCGCGAGCTTCAGCGAGTACATGCAGCAGACGCGCGAGCAGTAACGGTTGGTGTGTACGTCGCGGCTGCCCACGCAGTGCACGATGCCGATGGAGCCGGGCTTGCGCCCGTCCCGCAGCAGCACCTCCCCGCCCGTGGGCCCGGAAGCGTTGACCATGCGTTCCACTTCGAGCGCCGTGTACACGCCGGGCCAGACGCCGTAGCCGTAGTAGCCGATGCGCGACGCGTCAAACGTGCGGAAACCCGTAGCCAGGATCACGGCGCCCGCCCGCACCGTCTCAAAGCGGTCGGTCTGGGTGAAATCGATCGCCTCGCGGTCGCCGCACGCCTCCACGCAGGTCTTCTTGCACTTCGCGCTCTTGAACTCGATGCAGGTGTCGCGGTCGATGAGCGCCACCTGCGGCACGGCCTGCGGGAAGGGCATGTACACGGGCTTGCGCTTGCCGAGGCCGGCGTTGAATTCATCGGTGAACTTCGGCTGTTTGTAGACGCACGCTTCCACGCACTCCAGGCAGCCCACGCAGCGCTCTTCGATCACGTAGCGCGGCTTGCGCCGGATAACGGCTTCGAAATTGCCTACGTAGCCGGTGACCTGCGCCACCTCCGACCACGTCCACAGCGTGATGTTCGGGTGCGCGCGCACCGCGGTCATTTTCGGCGTGAGGATGCACGCCGCGCAGTCGAGCGTGGGAAAGGTCTTGTCGAAGCGCGCCATGTGACCGCCGATGGTGGCGTCGCGCTCGACCAGGTACACGTGCTTGCCGGCATCCGCCAGCGTGAGCGCGGCATGGATTCCGGCGATGCCGCCGCCCACCACCAGCACGTCTGGATTCACCGGGACGCGGCGGCGCTCCAGAGCCGCATGGCGCGCCACGCGCGCCACGGCCGCGCGCACCAGGTCGATGGCTTTCTCCGTGGCGGCCGCCTTATCCGAATGCACCCAGGAGTTGTGCTCGCGGATGTTCACCATTTGGAAGAAATACGGGTTCAGCCCGCCCTCGGCCGTGGCGCCCCGAAAGGTCTTCTCGTGCAGCGCGGGCGAGCAGGCCGCCACTACGATGCGGTCGAGGCCGCGCTCGCGAATGTCGTCCACGATGAGCTGCTGGCCCGGATCGGAGCACATGTACTTGTACTCCCGCGCCAGCGCCACGCCCGGCAACAGCGCGGCGCGCTCGGCCACGCGGCGCACGTCCACCACGCCCGCGATATTCGATCCGCAATGGCAGATGTAAACGCCGATCCGTCTTTCGCCGTTAAACATACGCTGCGGCCTCCTTTTGACGGGCCGGAAACCACTGCCGGATGAGACTCCGTCCCGAAATCAGCCGGTGCAATCCGAGCGCGTCCGGCTCGCCGCCCAGGGCCCAGCCAAGCACCTGGGTGAAGTAGAGTACCGGCATGTCCAGCGCGTGCGCGCTCTGGCGCCGGATCTCGGACTGGTACATGTCCAGGTTGAGCTGGCAAAGCGGGCATGCCGTCACGATGGCCATGGCGCCCTTCCGCTCGGCCTCCTTGAGCAGGATGTAATTCAGGCGCAGGCCGATGTCGTGCATGGTGCCGGTGAGGCTGCCGCCGCAGCACTTAGTCTTGAGCGCGTATTCCACCGTGGAAACGCCCACGGCGCGCAGCAGTTCGTCCATGCGGCGCGGATCGTGCGGCGTATCGGCCTCTCCCAGCGGGCGCACGAGCTGGCAACCGTAATAGCAAGCCGCTTCCCCGCCCCGCCACGAGCGCACCGCTTTGGCGCGGATGCGCTCGAGCCCCACTTCGGTGTACAGCAGTTCCAGCGGGTGCCGCACCGCCACCCCATCGAGCGGCGGCAGCCCCGCCGATTCGAGGTCCTCGGCGATGCGGCGCCCGATCGCGGGATACTGCCGGGCGTAATTCTGCGTCTTGCGCAACACCAGGTAACAGGCCGCGCACGGCGCCAGCATCTCCCTGGCGCCCATCTGGCGCGCCATGGAGAGATTGCGCGCGGAGAGCAGGAACGCCGACGTCTCGTCGATGGCCGTGTATGACGTGGCGCCGCAGCAGTTCCAGTCCGGCATCTCGGCCAGCGGAATCTCCAGCAGGCGGCACAACTCGCGCAGGCTCTCGTCATAGGGCACCCCGGTGCCCCGCAGCGCGCATCCGGGATAGTAGGCGCAGGCTTGCATGCGAAGCCTCCTTACACGCCGGCTCCGGCGCTTTGGGAGGATGGCCGCGTGGCTTCCTCCACCAGTTGCACCACGTCTCTCACTTGCAGCGTGGCATCCAGCGCCGCGGTCTTGATCGCGTCCTCGAACATCACCAGGTCTTTAGGACAGCTCACGGCGAGCACCCGTACCGGGCCGAGCGCCGCGGCTTCCCGCACGCGCCGCTCCGCAGGACGTTCCGTCACGCCGGGGGCGTCCTCCATCCAGATGCGGCCGCCGCCCGCGCCGCAGCACGAGGCCTCGGCCCCATGGCGCGGCATCTCCACCAGCTTCACCCCGACCGCGCCCAGCACGTCGCGCGGCGGCTGGTACACCCCGTTGTAGCGTCCCAGGTAACAGGGATCCTGATAGGCGGCTGTCACGCGCTGCAAAGTGTTGACCGGCAGCTTTCCCGCCGCGAACAGGCGCGCAAGAAGCTCGGAGATGTGTACCACGCTGTCGTTGCGGCCGTATTCGTGTTTAAGCGCGTGGTACGAGTGCGGGTCGGTGGTGAGAATGCGGTCGAACCGCGCCCGGGAGAGGGCCGCGAGGTTCTTCTCACGCAACACCTCGAACAGGCCCTCCTCACCGGCGCGGCGGGCGTCATTGCCGCTATTCTGCTCCGCTTCGTACAGAATGCCGAAGCTCACGCCGGCGCGGTGCAGCACGCGCGCGGCCGCCGCCGTGACTGGCTGCACGCGGGGATGCAGCGCGGCATAGTCGCCCGTAATCCAGAGATACTCGACCGCTTCCTTGCGGGCGTCCTTAATCGGGAAGCCCAATCCCTGCGCCCACTTCGCGCGGCTGCGCGCGGACTGCCCGAACGAGTTGCCGTAGCGCGAGAGGTTGACCAGCGCCGCCTGGAGCCGCGCGTCCACCGCGCCCTCGGCCACCAGGCGCCGCCGCAGCTCGATGATCACCGGCAGTTGCTCGTTAAACACCGGGCAGCGCTCCACACACGCGCCGCAGGAGGCGCATGCCCACACGTGCGCGCTATCCACGCTGCGCCCGTTTCCGGCCGCCACCAGTTGCTTCAGCTCGTGCATTAGCTCCTTGGGCGAGAGGCCCGCCCCGCTGGTCTGCGCGGGGCAGGCGCGGTCGCAGCGGCCGCACTCGGCGCAGGCCAGGCCGCTGAAAAGCTGGCGCCAGGTGAACTCCTCCAGCTTCGCCGCCCCCGGCGAGGAGACCGGAATGCGCGCGGGGTCCAGGTCCGCGAACAGCACGCCGAACGGCGACGCGAGCAGGTGCAGGTGCTTGGAGTACGGCAGGTAGGCGAGGAACCCCAGCACCGTCGCCATGTGCAGCCACCACATCCACAGATAGCCGCGCGCCGCCTCGCGCAGTCCCGCGGCAGCCAGCCCCTTGCCGATGAGGGCGCCTATGGGCGGCGCACCGGGCTTCTCCATCGCCGCGAACCCGGCGCCCGCAAGCGAAGTGAGCAGCACCAGCGCGATCAAAGTCAGAATCACCGTGGCGTCGCGCGAGCGTTCCAGCCGCGGCGGCGTGAATGCGTACCGGCGCACGGCGGCGGCCAACAGGGCGAGCAAGCCGAGCGCGCCCATCACCTCGACGGCGAACGCCGCCGCCCACACTTCGTCGCTGTATGGAACCGGCAGGAAGGGAAACAGGCCGCGCACCAGGTTCCAGAAGAAGCTCCCGGCGTAAAACACGAACGCCCAAAAGATCAGGAAATGCGCCGCGCCGATCACCGGTTCCCCAAACAGCCGCCGCTGCCCCAGCACATGTACGGCGAACAGCTTCAGCCGCTCCGGAACGCGGTCCAGCCGCCTCTCGGGCCGCGCCCTTCGCAGCACACGCACGAAATGCGCGACGCGCCTCGCGAACAGCCCGATGGAGACAACCGTCAGCATCAACAGGAGCGCGTAGCCGGGCGCCCCCAGGATGGTCTCGAGTGCCGGATCGGGCATGGTGTCCTCGTCAGCTCTTGTGCGCGCCGAGAGCGGCGGTCAGCGCGGGCAGAACGTCGAGCACGTCGGCCACAATGCCGTAGTCGGCAATGTTGAAAATGGGAGCGCGCGGGTCGGTGTTGATCGCGATGATGGTCGCGGAGTCCTTCATCCCTTCGGTGTGCTCCGGCGCGCCGCTGATGCCCGCCGCGATATACAGCTTGGGCTTGACCGTCACGCCCGACTTTCCCACCTGGCGCGAGAGCGGCAGCCAGCCCTGGTCGATGGCCGGGCGCGAACCGCATACCGCGCCGCCCAGCGCTTCGGCCAGTTCCTCGGCCAGCGCCAGATTGTCTTGCGATTGGATGCCGCGCCCCACCGCGACCAGCACGTCCTGGCGCGTCAGGTCCACGTCCCCGGGCTCCGGGTCGAGCCAGCGCTTGAATGCCACCGGCGATTGGGGAACGGCCACGGCGATGTCTTCAACCGGCACGTCGCCGGAAGAACGCCCGGCATCCACGGGCCGTGCACCGGGCCAGATCCCCAGGACAGCGGGTTCGCGCGGCAGCGCAACCCTGACCTCGATCTTGCCGCCGTAAACGACACAGCGCGCTTCGATGCGCCTGTCCGCCACGCACGCATCCTTGCAGAAGTTGGCGGCCGAAGTCTTCAGCGTGTCCGCCAGAAGCGTCCCGATGCCGAGGCTCACGTTGGTCAGCGGCACCAGAATGGCTTTGGGCGAGCGCGCCTGGGCCAGTTCCGCCAGCACCGCGGCGTACACGTCCGGCAGCGGTTCGGCCAGCCCGGCATCCTCCACCGACAGCACGGAGTCGGCCTTGCCGAGCATGCCGGCCAGAGGCCGTGCGCCGTGCCCCAGCAGCACCGCCTGGAGCGGCACGCCCGACTGGCCGGCCAGCTCGCGGCCGAGCGCCAGCATCTCATACGTAATCTCGGAAATGTTTCCCCGCCAGTGTTCCGCCAGAATCCAGATGGCCATGTCACACCTCTCTAGAACAGCCCTCGGGCGGCAAGCACCTCGCAGACCTTCTCCGCGACTTCCTCGGGCTCGCCCTCCAACATCTCCGCGTGGCTTGCGACCTCCGGCTTGTACATCCGCAGAATCTCCACGCCCGGCCCGGCGTCCTCAGGCGCCTGCGCCTGTACGGTCTCGATGCGCACGGATTTGGCCGCGGCGCGCACCTTCGCCACCGGCACGTAGCGCGGCGGCTTCTCGGCCGCCTGAATGCCCAGCACCGCCGGCAGCGGCGCCTCGAATTCGCCGCGGACGCCGCCGCTCAATTCTTTCAACACGGTGGCGGATTTGCGGTCCGCCGCGACCGCGACCCTGGTGACGATGGTGGCGTGCGGCAGCCCGAGACGCCGCGCCACAAGCGGTGCGAGCAGCGCGTCGAGGTCGTCGTGCGCCTGCACGCCCGTCAGGATGAGATCGGCGCCCGCTGCCGCCTCCGCCAGAATCCGCGCGCGCGCCGAGGTCGCCGGCACGCTCTCCGCCGTCTCGATCTTGACGACGCGGTCGGCGCCCTTGGCCGCCGCCGTGTAAAGCGCCGCGTCCGCCTCCGGCGCATCCGGCATGACCACCGTGACGCTGCCGCCCAGGGATTCCTTGAGCAGCAGCGCCTGCTCCAGGGCGTGCTCGTCCGATTCGCTGGGAACCATCCGCACCGATTCCGGATCCAGGCTGACTCCGCCGGAGGCGATCTCCAGTTCTTCGACCACGTCGGGGACCATGCGCATCAGAACGGTAATTTTCATGACTGCACCTCGAGAGCTTCGTTGAGCAGCTCGGCGATGTCGCGGACCGCCAGGCGGCCGTCGCAGCCGAGCACCTTGGCGGAGTCCTCGAACCGCGAAATTTCGTAAGGGCACGAAACCGCCAGCACGTCGGCCCCGGCGGCCACCGCTTCCTTCACCCGGCGGTCCGAAAGGCGCTCCAGGTTCTTGGATTTGTAGTACGTGTCCAGCCACATGCCTCCGCCGCCCCCGCCGCAGCAAATGCTGTTCATGCGGTTGTGCGCCATCTCCACCAGCTTCACGCCCGGAATGGCCCGCAACAGCGCTCGCGGCTCCTCGTACATGCCGTTGTGACGGCCCAGACAGCACGGATCGTGATACGTCACCGTGCGGTTCAGCTTGCGGGTCAGCAGCGGCCGCAGGCGGTCCAGGTGGCGCGCCAGGAACTGCGTGGTGTGTTCCAGGGGGTAATCGAACCCCACCCCCGCATACATGTACTTGAAAGCGTCGTAGGCGTGCGCTCCGGAGGTGACGATGCGGTTGAACCGGTACTTCCGGAACACCGCCATGTTGTAATCCATCAGGGTCTCGAACAGGCCGGTTTCACCCAGCAGGCGCGCGCATTCGCCCGCGCACTTCTCCTCGTTGCCGAGAATGGCGAAGTCCACGCCGAGCGTATGGAACAGCCGGGC
This sequence comes from Bryobacteraceae bacterium, assembly GCA_041946965.1. Lineage (GTDB taxonomy): Bacteria > Acidobacteriota > Terriglobia > Bryobacterales > Bryobacteraceae > JBHGBM01. Next base: position 51,694 of record JBHGBM010000020.1, on the reverse strand, counting down.
CGTGGCGCGGCTGACGTCCTGCCCGCGCGGGTGGTACGAATTCTGGCACTCCACGAACCACAGCACGTCGGCGGGCCGGCGGTCCTCCGCGAAGATGCGCACCGGCGCCGCGGCGGTCTTCGCCCACGCCGCGCGCTTGCGCGAAGGCTCCCCGCCCGGATTGCCGTACCGGAGCGTGTTTTCCAGCGCCTTGCGCAGTTCGGCCGGCGTCTCCGGAAGACGAAGAAAGACCTCCTCTTTCACTGCCGGCAGCAGCACCTCCGTGAGCCGGATGCCGCGCGGGCACTTGGCCATGCAGGCGTAACAGGCCACGCACAGCAGCAGGCTGTCGCTCTGGTAGACCTGCTCCAGGAGACCGGCACGCAGCATGGCGATGATGCGGCGGGCCGGAAACGCCATGGCGTCCCCGTACGGGCAGGTTCCGGCGCAGGTGCCGCACTGGAGACAGGTAAGGATTTCTTTGCCTTCCGGCGAGCGAAGCAGGCCGGCGATCCCCGCGGCGGGTCCCGCCGCGTCAGCGAGTTGGGTTGTGCCGCCCACGGCTTACCTCCTTGCAACTTCTGGCGGGCCGGGACTATTCAGTATATTAGGACCCTAAAGACCTGAAAGGTATGGTATGGCCCTCTGGCGCGGTTGTCAACGGCTTTATTTCGCCGGGGCGGCGGAAAGATCCGCGATGCGGCTCTCGTCGCACACCGCGCAGCCCCGGGCCACCCTGGCGAAAGTCACGGCGAAGGGCCGGAACCCGTCATAATCCAGGTTGACGATCCACAGCGGGCGTTCGTAATCGAACACGCCGCGGACGCCGAGCAGGGCCAGCAACGCGTGGAACGCCACCCCGGCCACCGCCAGCACGGAGCCCCAAAGCCCTTCCTGGCCCGGGGTTCGGGTCTCGTCGAAATCCGGGTCGGTGTAGCGTTCCCGGCCGGCGGTTTCCTGGTAGCCGCGGAACTGCGCGAAACATTCGCGGCACGCGGTCCGCCCCGGCGCCACCACCTGCACCTCGCCGGCGCGGACGGCGCCGTAGGCGCCCACGTACACCGCCGGCAGGCCCTTCACCAGCGAGACGGCATTCACCAGCGACTCGCAGCGGCGCGAGTCGGCGCAGCACAGCAGCACGCCGCCGGCGTCGTGAAACCGCTCCCGGCGGGCATCCACCTCGAGTGCCGGGTTGATCTCGCGCAGCCGGCGTGCCAGCGCGTATACTTTGGGCTTGCCCAGATCCGCAGCCGTCAGCACGTGGCGGCCCAGGTTTTCCACCGCCAACGTCTCCGGATCGATCAACGCCAGCCGTCCGATGCCCGCGCGCGCCAGCATCTCCGCCATGGCCGACCCGAAACTGCCGCAGCCTATGACGGAAACCAGCGTCCCGGCCAGCCGTTCCCGAACCCCCGGGTTTCTGGCGTAAAACACCGCTTCTCTCCGGCCGCTTGTGTTAATTCAGGCCGTCGTGCTCATCCAGGTAACGGATGAGGACCAGCAAGGTATTGGCGAAGGTGGAGCGTGCGGGCTGCCAGTTGCGAATGGCGCACAACGCCCGCCAGCCGCGCCGCTCCACCCAGTGCTCCCCGATGCGCGGCTCCACGCAAACGCTCGGGGGGAATTGCGGATATGTGAGCTGCTCCGCCCGCAGCAGGACCCGGTACATACGCCCGGATCGCGGGCCTTTCAAGTAACCTTCGAACCCGAACTCCGAGTCCTGTGTGTAGGGCTTGAACTGAGGAAATACGCTCTTCATCAGTTCCTGCTCTTTGCACCAGCGCGTCTCGGTCAACATCGCGCGGACTCGCGGCGGGCGGTTCAGCCCCAAGTGGTCTTCGGCAACTTCACCCGGCGTTCCTCCAGGCCTTCAGGCGTATCCAAGCGGACAACCGCTTCTTCGCCCTCCACCACGACCTCGGGGACTTCGCGGGTTTCCGGCGGGGATTCCTCGATAACTTCAGTCTCGACCATGGCCGGCATCGCGTCTCCTCCTTTTCCCGTTTGAGGTTAGCGTGAACGGCGCGAGCCACAGGGCGTTCGACACGGGCGGCGAGACCCGGTCCGAAACCGTCGCGGCATACGCAAGCCAGATGAGAATCAGCGAAGCGATCGTGAGCAGCAGAACAGCGGCAAGCCGCGACCCCAACGCGCTTCCCTCTTGCGCCTGGTTGCGTGGGTCGTCAGCCCAGCAGCGGGCTTCCTCCTCGGTGAAGTTCAGTTCCTCATCACCCATGGGAACCCCCCTCGCGCCACGTTCATACTACCACCAGCGCGAAGAGGAATCCAGCCCCTTTTCACCGGCTCGCCGGCTCCGCAAAAGCTATTGCCAGCTCTGTTCCGGCATGCGCTGGGGCAACGGCTCGGTGCGCGCGGTCTTCAGGAACGCCCGAATCTTCGCCATCACCTCGGGATGCTCCGCGGCCACGTTGCGCGTCTCTCCGATATCCGTCTTGAGGTTATAGAGTTCCAGCGGCGCATTGGCCTTGGGCCGCACCGCCTTCCATTCGCCCATGCGCACGGCCTGCGGGGGATCCACCTTGGGGAACGTGCCGGTCTTGCCGTCGTAGGGCGGAAGCTCCCAATACAGGAACTCGTGTACGCGCTGCCGGCCGGCGCCGAACAGGGTGGGGGCAATGGAGATGCCGTCGGTCTTCGCCGGCGCGCGCACGCCCGCAACCTCCGCCGCGGTGGCCATGAAGTCGTAAAAGGCGAAAGGATGCGCGCTCACCGCTCCGGCCTGGATGCGTCCCGGCCAGCGGGCGATGTAGGGCACCCGGATGCCGCCCTCGTAAAAGGTCTGCTTGTTGCCGCGGAAGGGCCCGTAACTCTCGAAGAAATCGTCGCCCCGCAGCCGCATGGCCCCGCCGTTGTCGCTGGTGAAGATCACGAGAGTGTTATCGTCCACCCCCATCTCCTTCAGCAGCGACATGACCCGCCCTACGTCCCGGTCCAGCCGCGTGATCATGGCCGCGTACGCCGCGTGCGGATTCTCCTGCACGGCGTAATGGCCGGCTTCGAAGCGGTGTTCGGGAAACTTGCCGCGGTACTCGCGGAAAGAATCTTCCGGAACCAGCAGTTCCCAGTGCGGGATGGTGACGGGCAGGTAGGCGAAAAACGGCCGCCCCTTGCTGGCGCGTATAAAGCCCAGCGCCTGCTCCATGATCGCGTCGTGGGAATACGTCGTGCGCTTGCCGTTTTCGTTGCCCGCGAGCGCCACCTTCTTCTCGTTGTCGTACAGGTACTTCGGATAGTAGAAGTGCGCGTGCACCTGGTGCAGGTACCCGAAGAAGCGGTCGAAGCCATGCTTCCAGGGCACGCCGGGCGTCCCCACGTCTCCCAGGCCCCACTTGCCGAAGCCGCCGGTCGCGTAGCCGGCCTGCTTCAGCATCTGAGCGACCGTGAAATCTTCCGCCAGAATGGGCACGCCTCCGGGATTCGAGCGCACCGTGGTGTGGCCCATGTGCAGGCCGGTCATGAGCACGCTGCGCGAAGGCGCGCACACCGTGCAGCCCGAGTACGCGTCGGTAAAGCGCATGCCCTCGGCGGCCAGGCGGTCGATGTTTGGCGTACGGATCTTCTTCTGCCCATAACAGCCCAGGTCCGAGTACCCCAGGTCATCGCCCATGATATAGACGATGTTGGGCGGCCGCTTCGCCGCGGCCGGCGCGGAGGCGGCCAGCGCCGCCCCTTGCAAAAATTGACGCCGGTTCATATCAGAACACGTACTTTAACGCCATCTGGATCACGCGCGGCGAACCCGCCCCGGTGATCTTCCCGAACGTGTTGGCGCTCTGGTTGGCCGCCGGAGCGTTGAGGTTCACGCGGTTGAACAGGTTGAAGGTCTCCAACCGGTACTGCACGCGCGACTGCTCGGTCAGGAAGAAGTCCTTGATCACGCCGAAATCCACGGTGGCGTCCCCCGGAGCCCGCATGGTGTTGCGTCCCACGTTGCCGAACGTGCCCAGGGCGTTCGCCGTAAAGGCCGCGGTGTTGAAATAGCGCTCCACTAGTTCGCCGCGCGGCCGGCCGGTATCCAGGTACGGGTTGCCCACCAGGTCGGCTCGGTCGTTGTTCACCGCGGAGCCGGAATTGTCCTTGCCGGAGACAATCGTGAACGGCCTGCCGCTTTGCAGGGTGATGATGCCGTTCGTCTCCCATCCCCCCAGCACGTGCCGCACCAGCGGCCGCGCGCCCTTCAGCCGCGGCATCTCCCAGATGAATGAAGTCACGAAGCGGTGCGCGATGTCGAAATCCGACAGGCCCTTCTGCGCCCCGATATCGAATGGGTTGGCGGGCGTGGAGCCGTCCGAGGAAGCGTCGTCGAGCAGTTTGCTCCAGGTGTAGTTGCTCTGGATGGTGACGCCCTGGCTCATGCGCTTGTTTAGCGTGAGTTGCATGGAGTGGTAGGTGGAATTTCCCTGCGCGGTCTGATCCGTGACGGTGCTGAACGTGGGATAGTATAGCCGCCGCTGGTTGGTGTTGCCCGTACGGCCATAAATGGCGGGATTCAGCTCGTTGGTCAGATACAGGTGGTTGCCCTTGCTGCCCACGTAAGCCACCGTGGCTACGTAGGCGGAAGCGAACTGCCGCTGGAGGTTCAGGTTCCACTGCTGCACGATGGCGTTGCGAAAATTGATGTTCCACTGCTGCATGGACATGGGCAGGAGGAACTTGTACTTCGCCTTCGCCTCGCTCGATTGCGGCGGCTCGAACGGAAACGGATTGCCGGTCTCGATGTACGGGTTATCGATTCCGCCCGGAGGGTTGTCGATGGTCAGCTTGATGGCGAACGGCTGGTTGTTGGAGATCTGGTTGTGCGCCTGTTGACGGATCTGCGAATAGAAGATCCCGTAACCGCCGCGGATGCTGCTCTTGCCGTCGCCGAACGGATCGATGGCGAAGCCGATGCGCGGTGCGAACTCTCCCAGGCGCCGCTTGACCAGCCCGCGCGGGTACCCCGGATCCCCGGCGAACACCACTCCCGCCGGGGCGTTGGGGAACAGCTTCGATTGCACTCCCAGCCGCATCTGCGAGAACTTGTCGGTCTGGTCGATGAACGGCATGTAGGGATCCCAGCGGAAACCGAGGTTGAGCGTCAGGCGGCTGGAGACTTTCCAGTCGTCCTGAATAAAGGCGTCCATCTCGGTGGTGCGGGGACGGTTGCTGTCTTCGGCGATCTGCTCGATCTGCGTGGGCCGGCCCAGCAGAAAGTCGGCCGCCGCGTCGCCGGTATAGGTGTTGCGGAAACGCATATAGGGGTCGCCGCGGAAGAACTCCTGCAAGTTCAGGATGGAGCGCCGCACGTCGCCCCCGATCTTGATGAAGTGCGCGCCGCGGTTCCAACTCAGCATCTCTGAGAACTGGATGTTCTTGCGGAAATGGTTGAGCGGAAAACGCGAGAACGCATTGAAGTAGCCGTCCAGCGTGGTGTGCATCCCCACCGGCGCGTCCGCTGTGAAGGTGCGCGTGAACTTGGCGCCGAAATCGTTCCAGCTCTTGTTTCCGGGCACGATGGAAAGCTGCCGGCGGGTGATGTCGTTGTAAGAGAAGTTGAATGTGTTGAGCACCGTGGGGCTGAAAATGTGAGTGTCCGTCACCGCCGCGCTCCAGTTGCGGTATTCGATCGCCGCGAAGAAGCCGGGCATGTTGCCGGTGACCTCGTCGCGCTTGTTGAAGTTATAAAGCAGCCGTCCGGAGACCTGGTTGGCGCCGGTCAACTGGTGGTCGATCTTTCCCAGCACCTGGTCGTCATCCAGTTTTTCCTGGCTGGCAAACGAAACCAGCCCGTTCGGGCGGTTGGGCAGCGGAATGAACGCTTCGAGGAACTTCTGCGAGGCCGGGTGCAGCCGCGACGCAGGGATCACCGCGCCCGGGAAGTTGCCGCCCAGCGGGTCTTTGAGCGCCTTGCCGAGCGCCGAAAAATCCCCCCGGCGCTGCTGCTCGGTCAGCACCGTGGCCGTCACCGAACCCGGCGCGCTGCGCTGCGTGGTGCGCTGGTAGGAGCCGAAGAAGAAGGTCTTGTCGCGCCGTACCGGCCCCCCGAAAGTGCCGCCGAACTGGTTGCGCTTGAACGGCGGAACGTTGTTGGCGAAAAAGTTGCGCGCGTTCAGCTTTTCATTGCGGAGAAACTCGAACGCGCTCCCATGGAAGTTGTTCGTCCCGGACTTCGTCACCGCGTTCATGTACGCGCCCGCATTGCGCCCGCGCTCGGCGCCGTAGGAGTTGGTCTGGATGCTGAACTCCTGGAGCGCATCGGGCGTGGGGAAAATGGCGGGCGTATTGAAGTACGGGTCGTGGTTGTCGCCGCCGTCGAGCGAGTAGTTGTTGGCGTTGGTGCGGGCGCCGTTGATGGAGACCGATTCGTTCTGCGCCTGGTCCTGCCCGGCGCGGCCGCCGGAGCCCGCCACCAGGTACTGCAACTGGAGCGGGTTGCGGCCGTTCAGCGGAAGCTCCACGATGCGCGCCGAGTCCACCACCTCGCGCAGCGCGCCGGAGCGCGTCTCCACCTGCGTGATTTCGGCCGCCACGTTGATGCTTTCGGTGAGCGATCCCACCTCCAGCGTTATGTTCACCTGCCGGTTTTCATCCACCTGCACGGCGATGTTCTCTTGCAGGTACGTCTTGAATCCCTGCATTTCGGCCTTCAAGCTGTAGCGGCCGATGGGCAGTTGCGAGACCACATAGTTTCCGGTCGCATCGCTCGCGGCCGTGCGGGCCAGACCCGTCTCCGCGTTGGTTACGGTAATTCTGGCGCCGAGCACGACCGCGCCGCTGTTGTCCGTCACATTGCCAAAAATCGTCACCGAACCTTGCGGCCATGCGATTCCGCAGGCCAGAAGCATAAGACATGACAAGCGTTTCATGAGGACCTCTTTCTATCGAATGACGCCGTATCTCTTCAGAAACGGCCAGATGTTCTGCTCGTAAATCCGATCCACGGTTTCTTTCGGGAACCCGTGCTTGCCCTGCGGCACGCTCACCATCTCCGCGGCCGCCCCCGCGTCGCGCAGCGCCTTAGTGAGCTTGACCCCGTGCTCGTAGGGCACCGTGGGATCGGCGTCGCCGTGCAGCGTGAGCACCGCCGGCACGTTGCGCCGCACGTACGTCATGGGCGAAACGCGACGCGCCAGTTCCATGCGGCCGGACTGCTCCGGGACCCACGTCACCGCGTATTTCCTCTCGTTCGGCCCGCCCAACTGGTCCGCCACATCCGTGATGCCGTAAAAGTTCACCACCGCCCGGACGTGCGAGGCGGGACCGAGCTTGGCCGATTTCGGCGTCAGTCCCACCATCAGCGCGAGATGGCCGCCCGCGGAGCCGCCCGTGACCACTACGCGCTTGCGGTCCACGTTATACTTCTTCGCGTTCTTGTGAAACCACTCGGCCGCCCGCAACGCGTCGTTCACCGCCGCGGGCGCCGTGGCCGACTTGGCCAGGCGGTACTCCACGTTCGCGCACACGAACCCCTGCCGCACGTAGCGCAGACAGAAGTTGGCGAGCTGCGATTCCTTGGTGCCGCCGGTCCAGCCGCCGCCGTGAATCACGATCACGCCGGGGCGCTTGTCCTTGGAGGGCGCGGCGGGTTGAACGATGTCGAGCCGCGTCTCCGGATACCGGTCGTAGGGGATATCCCTGTCGATCTTGAAATCTTCGGCGGCGAACGCGGCCGCCGACAGTGCGAGCAAGGCTCTAAACAGTCGACCCATGTCCGACAGTATATTAAAGAAGGAATGAAAACTGTGCTCGCCCTCGCCGCCGCCGCCGCGCTCGTCTTCGCCGCCGAGCCCGGCGTGATCGTCAGCCGTTACGCCAAGGCCGATTTCGCGCTCGCGCCGGACCCGGATGCGCCGCAGTGGAAAGGCGTGCCAGGCGTGTTCGCCGCCAACGGGCCCGACGGCAAACCGGTGCCCGGCCACCGCACCGAGATCCGCTCGCGCTGGACGGACAAGAACATCTACTTCCTCTTCATCTGCCCCTACGAAACGCTTCACCTGAAACCCAACCCGGAGATCAAGGCCGAGACAAACTACCTGTGGGAGTACGACGTGGCCGAAGTCTTCGCGGGCTGGGACGCGAACAATATCAACAGCTACAAGGAATTCGAGATTTCCCCGCGCGGCGAGTGGGTGGACCTCGATATCACCCGCACTCCGGAAAAGCTGCTCAACAACTGGCAATGGAACTCAGGCTTTGAAAACCAGGCGCGCATCGATGCCGCGGCGAAGATCTGGTACGGCGTGATGAAGATCCCGCTGAAGTCCATCGACCCGCGCCCGCCCGCCAACGGCCGGACGCTGCGCGTCAATCTCTACCGCTGCCAGGGCGCCGCGCCGGACCGCAAGTACATCGCCTGGCAGCCCACCAGATCGCGGACGTTTCACGTGCCACAATCGTTCGGCACGCTGCGGCTGGAAGGTAAGTAGGCCATGCGGACCTCCGGATCCCTGCGCATTTCCCAGGTCGGACTGCGCGGGGTGGTGGGGCCGGGCCTGACCGCGACCCACGTGCTCGATTTCGCCTCCGCCTTCGGCACCTTCGTGGAACCCGGCGCGGTGGTCATCGGACGCGACCCCCGGGCATCCGGCCTGATGCTGCGCGAAGGCGTCATCGCGGGCCTGATGGCCTGCGGGCGCGATGTCATCGACCTCGGGCTCACTTCCACGCCCGTGATCCAGCACTGTATACGCCGCACCGGAGCCGCGGGCGGCGTCTCCATCGGCGCCAGCCACAACACCGCGGACTGGAACGCGCTCAAGTTTCTGGGCCGCGAGGGCAAGTATCTCTCCACCGCCGAAGCCAACGAGCTGCTCGATATCTACCACCTGAAGAAGTTCGACCTGGTGGAGTGGAACCGCCTCGGCAAGCTGCGGCGGGAAGATGGCGCCATCGATTCGTACCTGGACGAGCTGGCCTCCGCCTACGACCTCCGCTCGCTCCGCGGTTTCCGCGTGCTGGTGGACTGCTGCAACGGCACTTCGTCGCTCGTGCTGCGCCGCGTGAATGAGCGCTTCGGCCTCGGCTTCATCCTCATCAACGAGAAAGTGGAAGGCGTGGCGTTCGCTCACGAGCCCTCCACCACCCGCGACGCCGTGGGCCTGCAACTGGCGCCGCTCATCAAGCCGCTGCGCGCCGACGCTGGTTTCCTGTTCGACGTGGATTCGGACCGCGTGGCCCTGGCCTCCGACGACGGCACGGCCATCTCCGAGGAGATCGTGCTGCCGCTGTTGGCCGATTACCTGCTGCCGCGCGGGCCCGGCAAGGTGGTCATCACCAACCTCTCCAGCACCGCGCTGCTGGACGAGATCGCGGCGCGCCACGGCGGCACGGTGGTGCGGGTGCCGGTAGGGCGGCAGGCCACCATGGACGCCCTCGGCGCCTACCGCACGGAGCAGGTGGCGCTGGCGGGCGAAGGCACCGGCGCCGTGATGCTGCCGCAGTTCCCTTACGTCTACGACGGCATCGCCTCCATGCTGGCCGTCCTCAGCATGATGCGCGAACGGGGCATGAGCCTCTCCCGGATCCTGAGCGGCTATCCGCGCTATTCAATCCTGAAAGGCCAGGTCCCGCTCGCCACCGAGCGCATTCCCGCGCTTCTCATGCAATTGCGGGAGCGCCACTCCGGCGGCGCCGCCAATGTGGCCGACGGCCTCCGCGTCGATTGGCCCGGGCGCTGGTTCCATGTGCGCGTCAGCCAGACCGAGCCCGTGGTGCGCATCATTTGCGAGCAGCGCGGCGACCCCCCGCGCGAGCTGTTCGAATCCCTCGTGGAACAGGTAAGGAGCTTCGTCTGATGCCCAGGCGCGAACATCTGCTGAAAATCGGCGTCTCCGGAATCCGCGGCGTGGTCGGCGAGTTCCTCACGCCCGCGCTGGCATGCTCCTTCGCGCAGGCCTTCGGCACATACGTGGGCGCGGGCCGTGTGGTGCTCGGCCGCGATACACGCGCTTCCGGAGAGATGCTCCAGCACGCTGTCGCCTGCGGACTGCTCTCGGCCGGTTGCGAAGTGGTGGACGTCGGCATCCTGCCCACGCCCACCATTCAGGTGTACATCGGGGCCACGCACGCGCGCGGCGGCATCGCGCTTACCGCCTCCCACAACCCGCCGGAGTACAACGCGCTGAAACTTTTCAACTCCGAGGGGCTGTTTTTCAACAACTACGAGCGCGGCGAGCTGCTGGACCTCTACCACCAGAGCGATTTCCGCCGCGCCACCAATGCGGAGATGCGGCGAATGCACTCCGATTATGCCGCGCCGCCGCGCCTGCACATCGAGCGCGTGCTGCGGCACGTCAACCCGGAGCGCATCCGCGCCCGCCGCTTCCGCGTGGCGCTCGACGCGGTGAACGGCGCCGGCGCGGTGATGAGTCCCGGCTTCCTCACCGAAACGCTCGGGTGTGAGCTGCACGCCATCGCGATCGATCCCTCCAAACCCTTTCCGCGCGACGCCGAGCCGCGCCCCGATACCCTCGGGGAGTTGGCGCAGGTGGTTCGCGCCAACGCGTGCGACGTCGGGTTCGCGCATGACCCCGACGGCGACCGTCTCGCGGTGGTGGATGAGACCGGCTGCGTCCTCGATAATGACGACGTGCTCGCGCTCGCCGTGGACGGCACGCTCGCGCGTCTGCCCGGCGATGTGGTGGTGAACCTTACCACATCGGCCGTGATCGACGAGGTGGCCGCCAGACACCGGCGGCGCGTATACCGCACCCCCGTCGGCGAAGCCAACGTGGTCGAAATGATGCGCGCCGTGAAAGCCGTGATCGGCGGCGAGGGCACCAACGGCGGCATCATCTTCCCCCCCGTGCAGTACTGCCGTGATTCCTACTTCGGTATGGCCCTGTTGCTCGACCGGCTCGCCGAAACCGGATGCAAAATGTCCGAGCTCGCCGCACGGTTGCCACGCTTCTACAGGCGTTTCGGCAAGGCCGCCTTCGAGCACGGCAGGCTGGCATCGCTCATGCGGGCGCTCGAGGACGAGTTCCCGCAAGCCGCGCGCGACCGCTCCGACGGCCTCAAGCTTACCTTGCCCGAAGGCTGGATCCATGTGCGCGCTTCAAACACGGAGCCGCTCTTGCGCATCGCCACCGAAGCGCGGAGCGCACATGAGTCTGGTCAATTGTACGAGCGAGTGATAACATTGTTCATGCACGGGACCGTTTCATCATGAGCGCTCGGGAATTCTGGCTTATCGTTACAAATGTGCTGCTAGGTGCATTTGTACTGACTTGCTTAATTCTGGTTATTATTTCTACAATCGGTGAAATAATTCGCGGACATGGCGCGCGCGAGCGCGTCAAGAATCCCGAACGCAAACCCGCCGATGAGCAAACAGGTGCTCACCTGTTTGCCAATCCATCACTGTTCGGATAACTGCCGGATCAGATTGCGGGAGGCGGTTCCTCCACCGCGGGCGGCTCTTCGGCTGGCGGCGGTTCCTCTGCGGGCGGCTGCTCCTCCACGGCGGGCGCGCTCTCGTTCGGGGCATCCGCCGGGTTTGCCGTACTCCCCTCGGGCCGCTGCACCGTGACTTGCACCGCATCGCTCGCTTGCGCCAATGCCAGCGAACGCACCTGCACCATGTGAATGCCGGGCCGGAGTGTGTCGGGCACCTGCCCCATGATCTGGCCCGTGCTGGTTTGCAGGAGCGGGATGGAGATGTCGCCGAACGTCACGCACGAGCCGCCCAGAACGGTGGGAGCCGGGATGGTATCGGCCTTCGCCGGAGCGCCCAGGTTCCGTCCGTTCACGGTGATGAAAGAACCGGGCCGGATGTTCGGCGTGCCGTCGTTGGAGTTGATGATGCCGCGCGCGCCCGTCTGGATCTGCGGCCGGACGTCGGCCCCCGCCGGGGTCAGCGGAATCACGCTCAGCCCTGAGAGCGTGATGGCGTAAATCACGCCCCGCGAATCCACCACCATCTGGCGCGGCTGCGTGTTGTAGCGGCCCGTGCCCAAGGCCAGCAGTACGGGGTTTTCCGGAGCCACGGCGGCCAGCGATTCGGTGCCGGTGTTCAGGTCCACCATCTCGATGGTAGGCCGCTCGTCGTCCCGCGTCACCGCCGTGACGTTCTGCCGCACCGGCAGCGTCATGCGGATGAAGGTGTGATCGTCGATGGGGGACACGGCTGCCACGTGCCGCTGGCCCGTGTTGACCACGACTTGCTGCGGCGGTTGTCCCGGGTTGGGCGCCGGCGTGTAACTCGTGGTGCCCGGCCGTTCCGAGCCGCCGATGACGGTCATCGAAGAGTTCAGGATCAGGCCGTCCGCCAGGAAGTAACTGCCTTGTGGGCCGGCGCCGAGCACGCCGTAATAGCCCTGGATGGGATTGCCGGGCGTGCCGAACAGCAGGCGCCCGGCGGTGTACTGGTCGATCTTCGAGTCGTAAAGGAAGCCGAGGCCGTTGTACGCCAGCGTGAGGATGTAATCGTTCCCCGGCGACGCAACCATGTACGCGGGCGAAGAAATCCGGACGCTGCCGTTGGTGGCCTGCTGGATCACGTTGCTGGCCGGCCGCACCAACGCCTGGTTCCCCACCAGCTTCCACAGCGAACCGTCGGACATGACGAACTGCAAGCCGAAGTACCCCATCGCCATGGTGCGCGGGTAGATCGGGTTGGCCGTGCCGTTGCGCGGGTAGGGCGGGAAATCCACGTTCCCAATCACCTTGCCCAGATCCAGATCCACGATGCTGATCGATTCGCCGCCGATGTTGCCCACGTAGAGCGTGTTGCCGTCCAGGGTCATGGCCATGGAATGCGGCAACTGCCCCACCGGGATCGGGTCCAGGAAGCGCAGCTTGTTGATGTCGAACACCTCCACGCGGTTGTAGCCGGAGTTAGTGATGTACAGCCTGCCGCGCCGCTCGTCAAGCGTGAGGTCGATCAGCCCTTCGTTGTTGTTGTTCGGAACCGTGGGCACGGGGAAGATCAGCCCCCGCTGGTCCGGCTGCCGGTAATTCATGTAGACGCGGATTTGCGGCGGGAAATTGATGGCTTCCGGCGAGGCCAGGGTCACCGTGTACGGCGAGCCGGAATACGTCCCGGCATTGGTCCAGATGTTGGTGCCCGGCCGCCGCTGGATGCCCGAGCGCCCCGGCTCCATGGTGAAGGTGATGGTGGCCGGCGCGATGCCTCCCGAAACCTGCGCCACCAGCGCCGAACCCGTATTGGGAACGCTGAACGTGAGCCGGCCCTTGCCCAGATTGTTGATCTTCAGCGTGCCGGTGGCCACCCCGCGGTTGCACTGATCCATCGCCAGGAACACCTGCGTGGTTTCCGGCATCAGGATGGGATAGTCGTACAACTTCCCGAGCGGCAGATAGATCAGGCCCGATTCGGACATCCCCCACGCCTGCGCGCCGTCGGAGGTGACCACCATCTTCGCCACCAGGCTTTCCGGCATCTTGATCCCAAGCCGGATACCCAGGTTGCGGGAATCGGAGATCAACAGCGTTGCCGATTGCGGGCGCGGGGCGGGCAGCGCCGTAGTGGCTACGTTAAACGCGCTGTAAAGGGTGGTGCCGTCCGGAGAAAACCCGCTGCCGCCGATATTCTGCAAGGTATTGAAGCCGCCGGTGAAGCTGAAAGGGGCGTTGATGTTGCTCATCTGCCCCATAACCGCCAGCGTGGCGGTGTCGAACATGGCGATGCCGGCCATGAAACGGGAACCGTCCGGCGCCATCGACAGGACGCTGGATTGCCCCGAGGTGGTGCGGTTGCGAAGCACCACGCCCGATGCCACCTCGTAAACGAAAACATAGGTAGAGGAATTCGTGGGGGTCACCACCCCCACGATGAACTGGCCGTCCGGCGTGCGCAGCAACTTGCCGCGGAAGGTGGTAATGGGGCGCGGCAGGAAAGTGGTGGGCAGCGGCGCGGGCGTGGTGGGGAGGGCGGGCTGCGGCACGTTCATCAACTGCTGGCCCTGCATGGCCCGGGGATCGAAGACCACCAGGGTCCCCTGCGGAACGCCCCCTACCACGCCGGTGCCGACCATGGAGATCAACACGCGCCCGTCCGCCCCCACCTCGACACCTTCCGGACGTGAGGGCAGCAGCACCGTCTGGGTAAGAGCCGCCTTGGCCAGGTCGATCACGGAAAGCGAGGAGTTGGCGTTGTTGGTGACGTACAGCCAGGCATTGTCCATCGACATGGCCGCCGCCAGCGGCGTGCGGCCCACCGGGATGCTGGCGATGACGCGCTTGGCGTTGTAGTCGTAGATGTCCACCCGGTCGGCCTTGTCGTTGACCAGGTACAGGCGCCCGCGCAATTCATCGAGCACCACGTCCGAGGGCGTACCGCCCAGCGAGATCACCTCGCCAAACGTAGCGCCGGTGGTAGTTTGGGCGTTCAACAACGCGGCCGGCGCCAGGGCGGCGGCCAGGCAAAACCATGCCAGTTTCGGGTTCACAGACGTATTCCTTCCACGGGACGCGGAAAAGTCTTATAGTACAACCAAACCCGCTCCCGGCACAGAAGTTGCTTTTCCTCTCCCGGTCCGCAACACCCGCCCGGCTTTCGTGTTATAAGAGGGAAATTGAAAGTCTCGGTGTGGAATCAGACCCGCAATGCCGCTTTAGCGGAGCGGGCCGAAATGGCCGACAGCAGCGCCAAACGGAGAACCGGGTTGCTGAAGCACGAGCGGTTGGATAAGGGCGACGGTTTGTGGATCGTCCCGTGCGAGGCCGTGCACACGTTTTTCATGAAGTTCCCCATCGATCTGGTGTACCTGGACCGCCAAAAGCGGGTGCGCAAGGTGCGGCATGCGGTGGGGCCGTGGCGTATTTCCGGGTGCCTGCTGGCGCACTCGATATTGGAATTGCCCGCAGGGACGGCGGTTGAGACCGGCACGAAGCCTGGCGATCAGATCGTAATCACCCGGCTGGAATCGGCTTAAGGAATGAAGGCACGCTATCTCATTTTTCTCGCGGCGGCCGCGGGTCTCTCCTGCGGGCATCACTCGCAGAGCACGGCGGTGCGCCGCACCCCGCCGCTGCCACCTCCGCAGCCGGTTTTCGAGCGCCACGTGCGCAATGCCATTGACGCCGGCGACGGCGATTACCGCATCAAGGCCGCCCGGGAGCGCATGGCCGCGGACCCGGAGAACCTCGCCGTCCGGCTGGAACTTGCGGCCCTCTACGCGGAAACCGGCTACCCCGAGATCGCCCTGGAGCATTGCCGCCTGGCCGCGGCCCGCTTCCCCGAGTCGGCCGACGCCGCCTTGGCCCTAGCTAAGACGTTGCGAAAAATGGACTTGCGCCTGGAAGCCGCACGCGGCCTGGACGTCTTCCTGACGTCTCACAAGCCGGCCGTGGCCAACATGTATTCCTGGCTGGGCATCATCCGAGACGAACTGGGACAGTATACCGAAGGCGAAAAAGCCCATCGCGAAGCCGTCCGGCTCGAACCCAACTCCGCGTTCCTGCGCAACAACCTGGGATACAACTTCCTGCTCCAGGACCGCCGCGAAGCCGCCGCCGCTGAGTTCCGCGCCGCCCTGGCGCTAGACCCCGCCTACACCCTGGCGCGTAACAATTTGGGTGTGGCGCTCGCCACTGAAGCAGATAAGGCGCTTGCCGAGTGGCGGGAGGCCAACGGCCCCGCCGCGGCGCACAACAACCTGGGGGCCGTGCTCATCGAGCAGGGCCGGTACGCCGAAGCGCGCAAGGAATTGGAAATCGCGTTGGGGTACAATAGGCTCCATCCAGCCGCACTGAAGAATCTCCGTCTGGTGTCTGAACTCGACGGCCGGCCGGCTTCCATGCCCGCTGGACAGGTCGAGACGCGTTGGAACCGCTGGAAATCGGCGGTGCGCAGCTTGTTCGTGGGTCCCGTCCCGGGAGACTCTCCCAGGAAGGGGCCGGTTCAAACCGCGAAAGGATCTTTATGAAAAGACTTCTCATTCGTCTGGTCAGGGAAGAAGACGGCCAGGACCTGGTCGAGTACGCGCTGATCGTGGCCGCTGTGGGACTGGCGCTGATCACCACCGTGAATCAGCTTTCCCAGGGCGTGGTCAGCCTTTACCAGAGCATTACGGGGGATCTGTCGAGCATCGGCGCCACCGCGCAGTAGCGTCCGGAGCCATGAACGGCTGGTTTGAAGTGTGCTCACGGGAGGTAGTGTCGATGTGGCGGCCGGGGTCGCGGCTTCCGGTCGCCCGGGGAGCGAGCGCTCATTTTTTGCGTTTCTGGTTCCCAACCTCGCCGCAGTAGCCGCCTGCGTTTCCCTGTTCTACTGCCTGTTCCTGTTCCAGGGCTACCAGAAGCTCTTCCGCGATTCCGATTCCGGCTGGCATATCCGTACCGGAGAGGTCATCGTGTCCACAGGCGCTTTGCCGCGTACCGACCCTTATTCCTTCACCCGCGCCGGCGAGCCCTGGTTCGCGTGGGAGTGGGGTGCGGACGTAGCCATGGGGTTGCTGCACCGCACCGCCGGCCTGGCCGGCGTGGCCATGCTGTACGCGGTGGCCATCGCATTCGGCGTCTGGCTCTGGTTCCGGCTCCACTGGGCGGTGGGCGGCGACTTCCTCATCGCGGCGGCGATGGCTCCCCTGATGCTCTCCACCTGCAACATCCACTGGCTGGCACGCCCGCACGTGCTGAGCTGGCTGTTCCTCGAGGCAGCCGTGTGGTTTGCCGTCACCGTTCCCTCGCGGCCGCTGCTCACCGCCGCCGTTTTTACGGCCCTCTGGGCCAACATCCACGCCAGCTTCTTTTTTGCCCCCTTGATTGCCCTGATCTTCGCCGCCGGCGAAGCGCTTCGTCCCCTGATCTGGGCAGGCGAGCGCGGGAATCCGCGGCGCTGGTTCGGCATCGCCGTCGCCGCCGCCGCCGGCAGCTTGCTGAATCCCTATGGCTGGCATCTTCACCGCCATTTGTTCGCCTACGTCACGAATTCCGAGCTCCTGCGCCGCGTGGGCGAGTTCCAGAGCTTCGATTTCCATGCCGAAGGCGCGACGCAGATCATCGCCGCCGTGATGATCGCCATGCTGGGCGCGGCGGCGGCGCTGGCGCGGCGGCAGGTCGCCTGGTTTCTGGTTTCCCTGCTGCTGGTGGCTTCGGGGCTGCGCACCGCGCGCACGCTGCCTATCGTGGCGCTGATCTGCCTGCCGCTGGCTAACGGGGCGATCTCGGGAGTCCTGAGGGAAACGCGCCTGCGGCTGCCGCTCCACCGTTTCTTCGCCTATTCCTCGAATCTCCGCAGGCTGGATGCCCGCCATGGCGGCCTCATCTGGCTGCCGCTGCTGGCGGCGGCGCTGTTCCCGCTGCTCCCGGCCCGCGCCGGCTTTCCGGCGGACCAGTTCCCGGTGGCTGCGGCGGCGCAACTCGAAAAATTGCCTCCCGCCGCCCGGCTGTTGGCGCCGGACAAGTTCGGAGGCTATCTCATTTACCGCTTTCAGGGCCGTATTAAGGTGTTTTTCGACGGCCGCAGCGACCTTTACGGTGCCGCGTTCCTGAAAGATTACGGGCAACTGGCGCAGGTGCGGCCGGGCTGGCGCGAGCAGGTGGCGGCCTTCGGTTTCACTCACGCGCTGCTGCCCAACGGCTACTCGTTGGTGCCGGCGCTCGAACAGGCCGGGTGGGTCCGGCTCTACCGCGACCACACCGCGACTCTTTTGGCCCGTCAATACGGCAACTAATGTATGCGCAGCGTGTTAAAAGAATTTATCGGTAAAACCCGGGAGCGGGCAGTGTGCCTTTTCGCGGCGCCTGTCCGGAGGTTCACATGGATCGACGCAGAATGGTGATGTTGTTCGGCATCGCGTGGCTCTCCGCCGCCGCCCTCACCTGGTTCCTGTACGCCAAGACCAAGCAGCCCAGGCAGGAACGGCGCGTGCGCATCATGGCGGCGACGCGCGACATGGCGGCCGGCACGCTGGTGAAGAAGACCGACCTGAAGTACGTGATGATCGCGGAAAGAGACGTCCCCAAGGGCGCCGTCGTGGCGGACCGCGACGCGCTGAACCGGGTGCTCATCTATCCGGTGGCGGCCAGCGAGCCGCTAACCATCGCCAAGCTTTCCGGGCCCACCACGGTCGAAGGCATCTCCTCCACCATCGAACCGGGCTACCGCGCGGTCGCGGTCCCGATCACCGATGTCACCGGCCTTGCGGGTTTCATTCAGCCGGGCTCCCGCGTAGACGTGCTCTTCACCCGCCCCGGCAATATGGCGGAAGCCATCACCACCACGGTGCTTCAGAACGTCAAGGTCATGACCATCGGCCGCCTCACGCAACCCGGCCAGGTCGTGGATCCCAAGGCCCCCAAGGTGCCTGTGGCGACGCTGGTGGTCACGCCGGCCGACGCACAGAAACTCGAACTCGCCAAGAATCAGGGCAAGATCAGCCTGGCATTGCGCAATCCGCTCGATCAGACCACCATCGAGAAGCCCGGCCCCATGACCACCGAGGCGCTGGATCCGATGGTCAGCGCGCGGCTGGCGCGCGCCAGGCGGGGCCGCACCACCAACCTCGTCGCCGCCAACCTGGACGACCCGAAAGTCTGGCAGGAGCTTACCGGCGAGAAAAAGCCGCGCGACGAGGAGAAGGCCAAGGCTGAAGAAGAGGCCCGCAAGAGGAAAGAGGCGGAGAAGCCGCGGGTGGTGATCGACGTTTACCGCGGAGACAAGCACGTGCAGGAACTGTTCCGATGAGACAAGCACTGATCCGCGCGGCCGTCGCAGCCGCACTGGGCATCCCGGGACTTGTGGCGGTGGAGCCGGTCCGCAATCTCACCCTGATCACGGGCCGTGGAGAGCTGCTCCAGTTCGAGCGGGATATCCAAAGGGTGGCGGTGTCCGAGCCGAAGATCGCGGATGCCGTGGTGCTCTCGCCGCGCGAAGTCATGGTCAACGCCAAGGCGGCGGGGAACACCACGCTGGTGATCTGGGAGACCGGCCAGGAGCCGTGCCGTTACCAGGTCGCGGTGACCGCGGACACCACGGATTTCGACAATTTCAAGAAGCAGATGCACGACGCGGTGGGCAACGGGATTGAAATCGCCGGGCAAGGCGAAACCATCGTGCTCACCGGCAAGGTGAAATCGCAGGACGACCTCAAACGCGCCGCGAGCCTGGCTTCGACGCGGGCCAAGACGGTGGTCAACCTGTTGCAGGCGCCGCCCCTGCCCGAGCCGCGCCAGGTCCTGTTGCAGGTGAAGTTCGCCAGCGTGGACCGTATTGCGCTCTCCGAGCTCGGTTTCAACCTGTTCAGCCGCAACCCCACCATGCTGGGCGAGACCTCCACCCAACAGTTCCAGGCGCCGCGCTTCAGCCAGTTGCAATTCCAGGATCAGAACTTCGCGAACACCACGGTCAACTTCGCGGATCTGCTGAATATTTTCATCTTCCGGCCGGACCTGAATATCGGCGGGACCATCAAGGCGCTTCAGGCGCGCAACCTGCTGCAAATCCTGGCGGAGCCCAACCTGATCACGCTGGAGGGCAAGGAGGGCAGCTTCCTCGCCGGCGGCTCGTTCCCCTTCCCCACCATGACCACCACCTCCACCGGCGGCGCGGTTTCCCCGGTCATTACGGTGCAGTTCAAGCCGTTCGGCGTGCAGCTCAATTTCACCCCCACCATCACGGCTTCCGGAGCGATCCAGTTGAAGGTGGCGCCGGAGGTCAGCTCGCTCGACTTCGCCAACGCCGTGCAGTTGCAGGGCTTCCTGATCCCCGCCATTACGCAGCGGCGGGCGGAGACGGAAGTCATCCTGAGGGACGGGGAAAGCTTCGCCATCGCGGGTCTGCTGGACAACCGCGTGGTGCAGAGCATCAACAAGGTGCCGTGGCTGGGCGATGTTCCCGTGCTCGGGCAACTGTTCCGCAGCCGCTCCACCCGCAAGAGCACCGACGAGCTGCTGGTAGTGATTACACCGCATTTCGTCCGCGCGCTAAGCCCGGAGGAGAAAGCCAAGCTGCCGGATTTCCCCGAGACCTTCCTGCCCACGCTGAGCGAGCAGGAGGCGAAGAAGGGTGCCGCGAAGGACAAGCAGGCCGAGCCGAAACAGCAGGATTCGAAGACGAGGGCGGAATTTGTCGGGCCGAGGGGTTACCAGGAGCCGAAGTAGGCGTGCCTTTGCGATCGCGCGCGTAGGCCGCGCCCGAGGTGCGCCCGCCGGCTCCATGTCCTTGCAATTGCTGGTCGTCCTGGTGCCGGTGCTGTTAGCCTTTATGGGTTTCGCGTTCGACCTGGGGCGTCTCTACATGATCCGCGGCGAGTTGAACCAGGCGGCAAGCGCCATGGCGCTCGCCGCGGCGCAGAAACTGATCGGCACCAGCGATTCGCTGGATAAAGCCGGCGAGGCCGCCAATCAGGTCATGGACGACAGTACCGGCCACGGAGCCAAGTACAACTTCGGCGCGCTGCTGGTCGGCCAGAGCACCGGAATGCTGGCCAGCGAAGTGCAGCTCCCCAGCTACTACTCCGCCCTGGCAGCCGCCACCGAAGCCGACGACACCACCACCGGCGATGAAGCCGACGGCACCACCGCGCGCCACGTGCAGATCAACCTGACTGCGGAGGCGCCCCTGCTCTTCTGGGGACTGCTCTCGCTGGGGCAATCGCGCGCCACGCCGATCGCCGCGCGCGCCGTGGCGGGACTCAGCGCTCCGGTATGTACCGCCTGCGCCATCGAGCCGCTGGCCATTGCCGCTCTGAACGCGGAAGACACCACCGATTTCGGCTTTACCCTGGGCACGAAGTACACGCTGGCGTACCAGTGCCAGTCCGCCCCGCCGGCCAACCCGCCCGCGCCGCTGGCCACCACGGGCCAGGTGATCTCGTACCTGCTTATCGACCGCTTCAACGACAGCACCGAACTCGACGAGACCCAGCAGGTCTACCGCATCGGCGCGCAGGGGCTGCTGCCCTCCTCGGCGTACGGCAAGGCGTGCGTGCAGGTGGGCGCGGTGGAAATGGTCTGGGGGACAAACGGCGGCACCAGCGCCAATCCCTCCGCCTGCGCCGCGCAGCCGCCCGTGCACGTGCAATACCTGATGTGCGGGCTGTACACGCGCTTTCTCTCGGACATGCCCACGGTGTGCCAGAACAACATCACCGACATCGACAACCTGGTTACCAGCTACCAGCCCGACACGGACCTGGCCACCCAGGACGACTACACCGCTTACACCGGCAACACCCGGCGCGTCATTACGGTCCCCATCGTCGATGCGCTCAACCTCGAAGGCATGAACGTCCTGGGATTCAGGCAGTTCCTGTTGCAGCCGCTGGTGGACGGCGACCCGCCCACGCCGTTCAATCCCAACGACCAGGACGGCCGGTTCATCGCCATGTACCTGGGCATGAACCAGGCGGATAACCTGACCACGCCGGTGCCGCTGAAACAAGGCCGCATCGACGGTTGCCAGAACGGCCTCACGGTGGCGGCCGGTCCGGGGAAGGTGGTGCTGCACCAATGAGGCGGGGCCGCCGCGGTAATTCCATCCTCGAAACCATGCTCTGGCTGCCGTTCATCCTGCTGCTGCTGGTGGGCATGGTGCAGGTGGGCAAGGTCACATACATCTACTACACGCTCAAGAAGACCGTCTACAGCGTGGCCACACAGATCGCCGCCTCGCAAGGGGTCGATTTCTGCAATAACGAAGACCCCGCCATCGTCTCCGCCAAGGCGCTGGCCTTGAGCGGCTCGGTCGAGATCGGCGCGGAATCCACCATTCCGAGCCTCACCGCGGATATGCTCCAGGTGGACACGGAGTGCGTGGATCCGGGCACCAACGCTCCGGGCCCCTGCAACCTGGGCAGTTGCGATTCCCCCGGCGGACAGGCCAGGCCGGACTACATCGTAGTTTCCATTCCCAACGGCTTCGAGGTGCCTCTGCGCTTTCCATATATGCTGGTGGATCCCATCCTGCTGCGGCCCCAGGTGCGGGTCCCGTTCGGAGGCACATAATGCGGCGCTTCTGGCGGGCGACCGGCGGTCAGGAAGTCGTCGAGTACGCACTGCTCTCGGCGGGTGTCATCGTTCCGCTGACCTTCTCGATCATCTTCGTGGGCGAAATGTTCTGGGTGTGGCATTCGGTGGTGGACTACACCCGCGATGGCGCACGCTACGCCGCCACGCACTGCTGGCAGAGCGACGCCGCCAACGTGCAAACCTACATGACCACGCACGTGCCGCGCATGATCGACATGGACCAGTTCCAGGGCGGCGCGGCCACCATCACCGTACAATATTTTGCTAAGGATCCGGAGACGGGAGAACTGATTGATTTCTCCTGTGAAGGCGGCGATTGTTCCACCGCGTGCGTGCCCGACGCGGTTTCCGTTTCGGTAACCAATTACGAGTTCCGGCGCTTCGTGGGCTTCTTCGGCCTGCCCGCGGTCCCGCTGCCGGATTTCCGCGCCTCCATGGCCATGGGCGGTGCGGGCTGCGACGAAACGGGGACGTGCCTGCCGTGAAGAAAGCGATTCGACTATGTCCAATGCCGTAGTGCTGATGATCGCCTCGAGCGACGAACATTTCCGGGAGATGGTCCGGGATAACCTGATGAACATCCCCAACGCCAAGGTCGCGGCGGAGTTCCAGGAGGTGGCGCCCAACCTGTACATACGGGTGCTCCAGGAGCTGGAGCGGCAGCCCCACGCGGCCCTCGTGCTGGATCTCTCCGCCGACACCGAGGAGGCCATCAAGGCGCTCGAAAAGGTGAAGCAGGCCGCGCCGGACGTGTACGTGATCGCCTCGCACTACCACGCCGACGGCGAAACTGTGATCTCCTGCATGCGCGCCGGCGCCAACGAGTTCCTCTTGCAGCCTATCAAGAGGCTGGAGTTCCGCGACGCCATGGCCCGCCTCGAGCGCGCACCGAGACGCGGCGGCGCGGGCGAAAGCAAGCTCGGCAAGATCTACACCTTCGTGGGCGCCAAGGGCGGCGTGGGCACCACCACCATCGCGGTGAACTTCGCCTCCGTGCTGGCGCAGCGCAAACAGAGCACCGTGCTGCTCGATCTCGATTGGGTGGGCAACGACGTCGCCATGCAGGTGGGCGCCACCCCCCAGTACACGCTTGCGGAAGTGGCGGAAAACCTCAGCCGCATGGACCAGTCGCTGTTTGAAAGCCTGGTCACGCGCGACCCGCTGGGCTTCCTGCTGGTGGGCCCGCCGGACGCGCTCGAGAACCGCGCGCACTTCGGCGAGCATATGCTGCGCGAATTCGCCACCTTCCTGGTGGAGAAGTACGATTCCATCGTGGTGGACGCCGGCCGCTCCATCTCCGATGAGACCGTGCTGGCGGCGTGCCAGGTTTCCGCAGGCATCTTCATCGTGATGACGCAGGATTTCCCCGCCGTCCGCAACGCGCAGCGGTACATTGCCTTCCTGATGCGCATGGGTTTCAGCCAGGACCAGATCCGCGTGGTGGTGAACCAGTACACGCGGAAAGTGAATTCGCACTATGCTAGCCTGGAACAGATCCAGCAGACGCTGAACCAACCGGTTTTCTACGGAATTCCAGGCTCTTCGGCCGTGCTCGCGGCCATCAACCGCGCCCGGCCGCTGGTGGCGAACCGGGAACAGGCCGGGGAACTCGACAGGATTTTCAGGGCTTTCGTGGACAAGGCTGTGGGCCGGCCGGGAAACGGCAAGGCATCCGCCGCGAAGGTCTAACAAGGGAGGTCATTCTTGGGTGGTCGTACGTTGGCCCGGCCCGGTTCGGGCGCGGACCGCTGGTTTGAAATCAAGAGCCAGGTTCATCAGAAGCTGCTCAGTTCACTGACGCCGGATCAGTTGAAGTCGCTCAACAAGGATTCGGCGCGCGAGCAGGTCGGCGTGGTGGTCGAGCGCCTCGTGCTCGACGAGGGCGTTCCCATGACCGGCGCCGAGCGCGAGCGCCTCATCGAGGAGATCCTCGACGAGGTGTTCGGCCTCGGACCCCTCGAGCCGCTGCTCGCCGACCCGGCGGTGAGCGACATCCTGGTGAACGGGTTCGATAACATCTACGTGGAGCGCGGCGGACGCCTCGTGGAAACCAACGCGCGGTTCAAGGATCAGGCGCACGTGCGCATGATCATCGACCGCATCGTTTCCGCCATCGGACGCCGCATCGACGATTCCTCGCCCATAGTGGACGCCCGCCTGGCCGACGGCTCGCGCGTTTGCGCCGTGATCCCCCCGCTTTCCCTCATCGGCCCGGTCATCTCCATCCGCCGCTACGGAAAAAAGATTCTCTCCACCGAGGACCTGCTGAAGAACGAGACCTTTACCACCGGCATGCTGGACTTCCTCAGCGGCTGCGTGGAGGCGCGCCTCAACATCGTGATCTCCGGCGGTTCCGGCTCGGGCAAAACCACCATGCTCAATACTCTCTCCCGGTTCATTCCCGAGGAGGAGCGCATCATCACCATCGAGGACACCGCCGAACTGCAATTGCAGCAGAGTCACGTGGTGCGGCTGGAAACACGCCCGGCCAACATCGAAGGCGCGGGTGCCATCTCGCAGCGCGACCTGGTAATCAACACCCTGCGTATGCGGCCGGACCGCATCATCGTGGGCGAGTCGCGCGGCGCCGAAGCGCTGGATATGCTCCAGGCCATGAATACGGGCCACGACGGATCCATGACCACCGTGCACGCCAACAGCCCGCGCGACGCTTTTTCGCGCCTGGAAACCATGGTCATGATGGCCAGCCAGCACGTGCCGGATAAGGTGATCCGCCAGCAGCTTGCCTCCGCCATCAACATCGTGGTCCACACCGCGCGCCTGAGCGACGGCGCGCGCCGGGTCACGGCCATCAGCGAAGTCGTGGGTGTGGAGAACGACCAGGTCGCCATGCAGGATCTGTTCGAGTTCGAGCGCACCGGCATCAGCAATCGCGGCAAGGTGCTGGGGAAATTTCACGCCACCGGCGTCAAGCCGATGTGCATGGACCGGCTGAAGGCCTATGGCATTCACCTCTCGCAATCCATTTTCCACGAGGCGCACGAGGTGAAGGAAACGGAAACGAGAAGGTAACCCTTGTTTGTCTGGGTCGCATTTCTGATTTTCTCGGCCGCGCTGTTCGGCGTGGGCTATTACACGTGGACCGTGCCGCAGCAGCACGCGGCACAACGCCTGGCCGCGCGCATGCGCGATCTGCGCATGAACCTGCGCTCGCGGTCGAGCGCATCGAGCGAGCTGATCCGCAAGGAGCAGCGCGGCTCGTTCGCGGCCCTGGGCGACCTGATGAGCTGGATCGGCGCGCTGCGGCGTTTGCAGCAGTACATCGACCAGGCCAACCTGAAATACCGCGCGGCCGATATCGCCGGTATCCAGGTCGTGCTGGTCATCGCCGTTTACCTCGTGCTCGGCCTGTTCGGATTGCAGTTGCAACTGCTGCGCCTGCTGATCGCGGGCGCCGTGGGAGCCGCGCCCGCGGTGTACATCATGCGCGTGCGCGCCCGCCGTCTGAAGCGCTTTGAAGAGATGCTGCCGGACGCCATCGACCTGTTTACCCGCACCATGCGCGCCGGCCACAACATCCATAGCGGGCTGGAAACCATCGGGACGGAGACGGCCGACCCGGTGCGCATGGAATTCAAGAAGCTGATGGAAGAGCTGGCGCTCGGATCGCAACTGGAGCCGGCGCTGCACAACCTGGGCGCCCGCGTGCCGCTGATCGACCTGAAGTTTTTCGTCACCGGCCTGATCCTCCAGCGGCAGACGGGCGCGAACATGGTGGCGGTGCTCGAAAACCTTTCCGCCCTGGTCCGCGAACGCCTCAACATGGCCGCCAAGCTGAAGGCGCACACGGCGCAGCAGCGCTTCTCCGCCGGATTGCTGTGCCTCATGCCGGTCGTGGTGGGCCTGGGCTTCTGGGTGCTGAAGCCGGAGTACATCAAGCTGCTCTACACGGATGAGACCGGCAGCAAGTTCCTGACCTACGCGATTATTTCCGAGATCGTCGGCATTCTGGTGATCCGGCGCATCGCCAACATACGGGTTTGACGCCATGCTGATCGTCTTCTTCACTCTCGCGTTCGCCACGCTGTTGCTGATGTTGTGGTCGGGCACGCTGCTGTTCCAGACGCAAGAGGACCCGCTGGCCGACCGGCTCGAAGAGCTGCAATCGAACGCCATGACCAGCGCCGCGCGCGGGCCCAGGCGCAAGGCGGGCGCGGGCTTCGTAGCCAAGTTCCTCTGGCTGGTCAGCCTGGTCCCCGGCGGCGAAGACTGGATCAACGAAAACGAGAAGCGGCTGCACAACGCCGGCATCCGGCGCAAAGGCGCAGTGGTCGCGTACCTGATCTTCACCATTCTGTTCCTGGCGGGCCTGCTGGGCGGCATGTTCTGGCTCCAGAGGAACAACGATTTCATGCAGATGCTGGGCGGCATGGCGGCGGCGGCCATCCTCGGGTTCACGCTGCCCGGCCAGGTGCTGCACCGGCTGGTGAAGCGCTACCGCCGCAAGCTCCAGGAGGCGCTGCCCGATACCGTCGATCTGCTCGGCATCGTGCTGGGCACGGGCCTGGCGCTCGACCAGGCCATGACGCGCGTGGCCGAGGAGATGCAGTACATCTACCCGGAACTGGCCAACGAGTTCTACACCGTGGTGATGCAGGTGCGCGCAGGCCAGGAGCGCACCGTGGCCTTCCAGCAACTGGTGCGGCGCACGGGCATCGAGGATATCAAGTCGCTCGCCGCCATGATCGTGCAGAGCGAGCGCTTCGGCACCAGCCTCTCGCAGGCGCTCAAGGTTTACGCCGACGCGCTGCGCACGCGCCGCCGCCTGCGCGCCGAAGCCGCGGTGGGAAAAGCCGGCATCAAGATGCTGTTCCCCATCGTGGTCTTCATCCTGCCGGTGCTGTTCGTGATCACCCTGGTGCCCGGCCTGCTCAGCGTGCTGAAGGACCTGAAGACCCTGACTACGCGGTAGCGACAGTTGAATCGGGCTGCGTTCAAGTTGACATCTAACGCCCAAAACGCAGTCCCGGACCCGGACTCGCCCCCCCCGGCCCGGCTCGACACCCCCTACATATACATCCCGCCGTTCACGTCCAAAACGTGCCCGGTGATATACCCCGCTTCGTCGCTCGCCAGGAAACACACCGCGTGGGCGATGTCGTCCGGGGTGCCCATGCGGCGGAGCGGCACTTTCGCCATCATGGCGTCCTTCACCTGCTGCGGCAGCGACGCCGTCATGTCCGTGGCGATGAACCCGGGCGCGATGGCGTTCACCGTGATGTTGCGGCTGCCCACTTCCTGCGCCAGCGTCTTCGTCAGTCCGATCAGGCCCGCCTTCGACGAGGAATAGTTCGCCTGTCCCGCGTTGCCGGACTTGCCCACCACCGACGCCATGTTAATGATCCGTCCCCAACGCTCCTTCATCATGCCCGGCAGCACCTGTTGCGCGGCGAAAAACGCCCCGCTCAGGTTGATCTGGATGACGAGCTGCCAGTCGTCGGGCTTCATGCGCAGCGCCAGCCCGTCGCGGGTGATGCCGGCGTTGTTTACCAGCACGTCGATGCGGCCGAATTCCTTCAGCGCGATCCCGAACGCCTGCTTGATGGAGTCCGTCGAAGCCAGGTTCAGATCCACCGTCAGCGCCTTGCGGCCCAGCGCCCGGATCTCCTCCGCCACCTTCTCATTCAACTCCAGCTCGGGCGAGGCGACCACGATCTCGTGGCCCCGCTCCGCAAGCCTGAGCGCCGCCGCGCGGCCGATGCCGCGGCTGGAACCCGTCACCAGTGCAACTCGATTCGACATTTCTCTCCTTGAGTATTGCGCTAAAAAACAATCATAGTAGAAATTGATGCCTTACACGGACCTGCGCGATTTCATCCGCGCCCTGGAGGGCGCCGGCGAGCTGAAACGCATCCCCTTCGAAGTGGATCCGGTCCTGGAAATGACCGTGTTCGCCGACCGCGCCGTCAAGAGCGGCGGTCCCGCCCTGCTGTTTGAAAAACCCAAAGGCTCCTCCATACCGGTGCTGATGAATGCTTTCGGCTCGGAGCGGAGGATGCGGATCGCGTTGGAAGTCGAATCCATGGACGCGGTGGCGCGCCGCATCTCGGAGTACCTGGAAATGCGCATGCCGGAGGGGCTCATCGGCAAGCTCAAGATGCTGCCCAAGCTCGCGGAAATGGGCGGGTTCTTCCCCCGCATGGTGTCGCGCGCTCCCTGCCAGGAAATCGTCCGGGAAGAAGGTTTTTCACTCCTCGATTACCCCGTGCTGCAATGCTGGCCCGGCGACGCCGGCCGCTTCATCACCCTGCCCCTGGTGTTCTCGAAAAACCCCGACACCGGCAAGCGCAACTGCGGCATGTACCGCATGCAGATCTTCGACGGGCGCACCGCCGGCATGCACTGGCAGACCCACAAGCAGGGCGCGGAGCACTACCGCCGGACGCAGGCCGCCCGCATGGAGGTGGCGGTGGCCATCGGCGCCGATCCGGCCACCATGTTCTCCGCCGTCCTGCCCCTGCCGCCGGACCTGGACGAGATGATGATCGCGGGTTTCCTGCGCAACAGCCCCGTCGATATGGTCAAGTGCCGCACCTGCGACCTGGAGGTCCCCGCGCAGGCGGAAATCGTGCTGGAAGGCTACGTCGAGCTTGGCGAACTCCGCACCGAAGGCCCCTTCGGCGACCACACGGGTTTTTACTCGCTGGCGGACGATTACCCCGTGTTTCACGTCACCTGCATCACCCAGCGCCGCGACCCCGTCTACACGGCCACCGTCGTCGGCCCCCCGCCCATGGAGGACTACTACATGGGCAAGGCCATCGAGCGCATCTTCCTGCCGCTCATGCGCCTGCAACTGCCGGAAGTGCGCGATATGTGCATGCCCGCCGAGGGCGTGTTTCACAACCTGATGCTGGTCTCCATCCGCAAGTCGTACCCCGGGCACGCGCGCAAGGTCATGTCCGCCATCTGGGGGCTGGGACAAGCCATGTTCACCAAGTGCATCGTGGTGGTGGATGAAGACGTCAACGTGCAGGACGTGCGCGAAGTGGCCTGGAAGGCGCTCAACAACATCGACCCGGAGCGCGACATCCAGTTCACCCTCGGCCCGGTGGATTCGCTCGATCACGCCAGCCGGCTGCCGAATTTCGGCTCCAAGATGGGCGTTGACGCCACCCGCAAGTGGCCCGGTGAAGGTTTTTCCCGGCCGTGGCCCGGCGTGATCCGCATGTCGCCCGAAGTGCGCGCGCGCGTGGACGAACTGTGGGCGCGCGCGGGGCTCTGATGCCGCTTACCATCACCCTGAACAGCCTGCACGTGCTCGCGCTGGCGGCTCTCGGGGTAGCCCTCGGAGAGTGGCTCCGCGCCCGGCTCGGCCTGCTCCGGCGGCTCTCCATTCCCGCTCCGGTGGCGGGCGGGTTGGTGTATGCCCTTCTCACACTCGGGCTGCGCGGCCGGGTGAATTTCGAGATGGACATGAGTCTGCGGAACCTGTCCATGATCGCCTTCTTCACCACCGTAGGGCTCGGCGCCAGTTGGCGGGTGGTGCGGCGCGGCGGGCCGCAACTGCTGCTCTACCTCGGAGTGGCGACGCTGGGCGCCGTCCTTCAGAACGGGCTCGGCATCGTTCTGGCGCGCGCTTTCGGGTTGGACCCGCTGCTCGGGATTGTCTCGGGTTCGGTGGCGCTGGCGGGCGGCCCGGCGACTTCGCTGGCCTTCGGCCCGACCTTCGAGAAAATGGGGACTCAGGGGGCGGCGGTGGTGGGTCTGGCCTCCGCCACCTTCGGCATCACCGTGGCGGGCCTGCTCAGCGGGTACACGGGCGCGTGGCTTATCGCCCGGCGCCGCCTTGCCGGGCCGGGCCCCGGCCCCGCCCCCACGGTGGCGGCCGCCGCGGATTCCGGACCGGTCCTGCTCCCCGCCGTGATCGCGATCGCGGTCTGCATGGGAGCGGGCAATCTCATCAGCGCGGCCATCGAGCGCACCGGCGCCGTCCTGCCCGCCTACATCGGCGCCATGATCGCCGCCGCGATCCTGCGCAACTTCGACGACCGCTTCGGGTTCGCGCGGCTCGAAAGCCGCGGCGTGGCGGCGCTGGGCAACATCGCCCTGTACCTGTTTATCGTGATGGCGCTGCTCACCCTCCGCCTGTGGGAACTGGCGGCGCTGGCCCTGCCCCTTTTCGTCATGCTGGCCGCCCAGGTGGCGCTCGCCCTGTTGCTTTGTGTGGCAATCTCATTCCCCGTGATGGGGCGCAACTACGAGTCGGCGGTAATGGCGGCCGGCTATTGCGGGTTCATGCTGGGCACCACGGCCAATGCGGTGGCCGCCATGGACGAACTGGACCGCCGTTTCGGGCCTTCGCCGCAGGCGTTCCTGACCGTGACCCTGGTGGGGGCCTTCCTCATCGATTTCACCAACGCGCTGATAATTACCGGCATGGCGAACTGGGTACGCTAGCTGCCCCGGCGGTACGTTGCCTCACGTTGGGGAGTGGCGCGGAACACGTGGAAGGCGTATCCTTGGTTCTCATCAATGGCCGAAACGAAAGTCATTCACATACCCGGCCAGAACGCGTTGCTGGCGACATTGCCGCACGCGGATTATGAGCGCCTCAGGCCGCACTTGCAGCCCGTGGCGCTGGCGGCCGGCCAGCAGTTGAACCGCTCCAGCAGACCGATCCGGTATGCCTGGTTTCCCCTCAGCGGCGTGATCTCGGTGTGCGCGGGAACCGGCCGGGAGGAAAGCATCGACGTCGGCATGGTCGGCAACGAAGGCATGACCGGCCTGCCGCTTACGCTCGGCGACGGCCGAACCGCGTTCAGCGAGCGCGTCGAGGTTCCCGCCATGGCCCTGCGCATGAAGGCCGAGATCCTCAACGCGGAGTGCGAGCGCCACGGCGCCGTGGACGCCGCCCTGCGCCGCTACGCGCACGCCTTCATGGTCATGTTGGCCCAGGGACTCGCGTGCAGCCGGGCGCACCGGGTGGAGCAGCGCTGCGCCCGGTGGCTGTTAATGCTCGACGACCGCCTCGGCCCGGCGGAATTCCCCGTCACCCACCAACTGCTGGCCCAGATGCTCGCCGTCCGCCGCGCCAGCGTCAGCGAGGTGGCCGAGAAATTCCAGCAGCAGGGGCTCATCCGCTACAGCCGCGGCATGATGTCCATCCCCTGGCGAGCGGGCCTGGAAAAGCAGGCTTGCGACTGCTACCGCACCATCCGCCGCGAATACGACCGTCTGCTCGCCGCCCGCGCCCATACCGCATAGGCGTAATTTTCTGCCCTGCCCCTATTGACTGTACGCTAAGTATTCGATAACATCCCAGACCAGCAGAGTGCACTCAGGGCGGCGGTTCGGGTAACGCTGATGAACTTAAGAAAAGGAGTGCACATGTTGCGACTTTCGCTTACGCGAACGATCCTCTTTCTGCTTGCTCCGCTGCTGTTCGGGCAGGTGGACCGCGCCACGCTGGTCGGCACGGTCACCGATCCCAGCGGGGCGGTGATCCCCGGAGCCACGGTGGAAATCACGTCGGCTGACACTGGTTTTCATCGCGACGTTCAGACCGGGCCGGCCGGAAACTACACGTTTGCAGCCCTACCTATCGGCACTTACGTGGTCAAAGTAACCCAACAAGGCTTCAGGCCCGTGACGCACAAGGACGTGCGGTTGCAGGTCGGCGACAGCCGCACCCTGGACATCAGCATGCAAATCGCGACGGATACCACCACGATCTCGGTGGAAGCCCAGGCCATCACGCTCGACCGGGAATCGGCCGCGATGGGGAACGTCATCGGCTCCACCCAGGTGCGCGAGATGCCGCTAAACGGCCGCCACTGGGCCAGCCTGATGATGCTGGCCCCCGGCGCGGTCAATACCGGCGCGGGCGATATGGGGAGCATCCGTTTCTCCGGCAGGTCGAACGACGACAATAACTTTATGTACGACGGCGTCGATGCCAGCGGCGTGAAGGACCAGACTATGGAAGCGGACCTGAGGCTGGTGGTCAGCGCGGATTCGATCGCCGAATTCCGCGTTAACTCGTCGCTGTACACGGCCGAATCCGGCAGCGGCGGCGGCGCTCAGATCAACCTGGTTTCCAAGGGCGGCACGAACGAATTCCACGGCGGCCTGTTCGAGTTCGTCCGCAACGACGCCTTCGATGCCCGCAACCCTTTCGACACCTCTAAGCAGCCGTTCCGTCTCAACCAGTTCGGCGGCAACATCGGCGGGCCCATCATCAAGAACCGCACCTTCTTTTACGCCAACTACGAAGGACTGCGGCAGCGGCTGTCGCAAACCATGCGCGCGGACGTGCCCAGCGCGGCATTCCGCGCCCGGGCCACCAACCCCGCCCTCCAGCCGCTCCTGGCGATGTATCCTATCGGCAACCTGCGCACGTCGGACGCCGATATCGACCGCTACGTGGCCGACCGCAGCAATAGCTGGACGGAGGATTCCGGATCGCTGCGCATCGACCATCGCTTCAACGACACCAACAATCTGTACGCCCGCTTCAGCACCGACAACGGGGTGGTCAGCACGCCGGTTACGGCCGTGGAAGGGGATCGCGAGAACTCCACGCTTCAGCCGACGCACTTTGTCATTCAGTACCAGCGCATCTTTACCCCGACCTTCATCAACGAGGTGAAAGCGGGCATCAACCGCGAACCGCTGACCCGGTTCACGCTGGGGCCGTCCAAAGAAACCATCAACGTTTCCGGTTTCGTGGCGCTGAACGACAACAATAAGGCCATTGAAGCGGGCACGTCCTATTCGCTGCTCGACAACGTGGCCATCACTCGCGGCCGCCATACGCTCAAGTTCGGCGGCGAAATCCGGCGCATCCACGTCAACGTGGCCGATCCGCTGTGGGCTAACTGGTCGGTCACCTACCCGAACCGCACGGCATTCCTGAACAACGCCGTGGACTCGGTATCGGTCGGCGCCGGATACCCCGTTCAAGGCACCCGCAAGT
Source organism: Bryobacteraceae bacterium (assembly GCA_041946965.1). Lineage (GTDB taxonomy): Bacteria > Acidobacteriota > Terriglobia > Bryobacterales > Bryobacteraceae > JBHGBM01. The sequence goes on along the minus strand of JBHGBM010000020.1, from coordinate 18,840 downwards.
GGATGTACATGGCCTTCATGCAGAACGACTTCAAGGTCACGCCGGAGTTGACCGTGAACCTCGGCCTGCGCTACGAGTTCTATGGGGTGAACAGCGAAGTGCGCGACCGCTACCGCGTCTTCGACGCGTGGGAGTGCAATGGTTTTTGCCCCATGGGAACGCCCTGGTACTTCCCGGACCGCAACAACTTCGATCCGCGGGTCGGCCTGGCATGGGCGCCCAAGGCGCTGAAGGGCAAAACCGTCTTCCGTACCGGCGGCGGCATCTATCACGGCCCCGGGCAGGTGGACGACGTCAACACGGCCCTCGACAACTACGTAAGCAACTTCTCGTTGACCAGGAACGAGGCCCCGGGACTCTCCTACCCGATCACTCCCTTCCTTGGCCTGGCGCGCGAGGTCGGCGTCACCCCCCGCTCGCTCCAGCGCGATCGCCGCGACCTGTACAGCGCCAACTGGGGATTTTCGGTGCAGCAGGAACTCGCGGCCGGCTTCGTGACCCAGGTGGCTTACAGCGCCAGCGTGGGCAAGAAGCTGTTCGCGCGCCTGGACATCAACCGGCTCGACCCGGTTACCCGCACCCGCCGGCTGCCGACCTTTGGCCGCATCGACGAGAAGCGGCAGGACGGCAACAGCAACTTCAATGCTTTGCAAATCTCGCTGCACCGGCGCGTCTCGCGCGGCCTCAACTGGGGCACCGAGTACATGTGGTCGCACTCGATCAACGACAATAGCGTCGGCGCCGGTGAAGGCGCCCGGCCGCAGAACAGCGATTGCCGGGCCTGCGACCGTGGCAACAGCTCCCAGGACGTCCGCCACGTGTTCACCAGCAACTGGGTTTACGCACTGCCCTTCGGCAAGGGCCAGAAGTACCTGTCCAGCGGTCCGGCGGCGCGCATCTTCGGCAACTGGGAGATGAGCGGCATCTGGACCATGCGCAGTGGCCGTCCGCTCAACATCACCATGTCGCGCAGCACCAATGACCTTCCGGACGGCAACAGCCGGGATCCGCGGCCCAACCTGGTCCCCGGCGTCTCCATCTACGCGGCAGACAAAGGGTATGACCACTGGTTCAACCCCGCCGCCTTTGCCACCCCTGCCAGCCGGACCTGGGGTAACCTCGGCCGCCACATCGCCCGGGGACCCGGCGCCGGACAGGTTGACCTGTCGCTGCAAAAAGTGAACCACATTACGGAGAAGAAGACCATCACCCTGCGGTTTGAGGCCTTCAATCTGTTCAATTTCACCCAGGCTGCCAACCCCGGTACGAACTGGACGTCGCCGGCCAGTTTCGGCCTGGTCTCGGCCGGGCTGAACCGCACCATCGGCTCGGGCACCGCCCGGCAGTTGCAGCTCGCGCTGCGTTTCAGCTTCTAGAGCGTTCACCTCGGCAAAAGGGGGGAGAAACGGCGCACCGTTTCCCCCCTCCTCTTTTTCGGCATTCATCTTGACTTTAAGGACAATTCGGATATTCTATCTAGGACATAGCCAAGGAGGCGCCAACGAGCATGTCTCCCCTGCTGATCACCATCATCGCCTGGGCGGCCGTTACGGTCGTCTTTGTGATCCTCATGATTTACCGCTCCCTGATCGCCATGCACGAGGACGATCAATTGTTCCTCGGGGATGCGCCAACCCAAATGGAAGCCGAGCAGCAGAAGGTGGTTAGGAAACTCGAACGTCTCTCGCCGTACACCAAAGGCTTCGGTTTCGCTTCGCTGGGCCTGCTGATGCTCGGCGCCGGAATCTGGGTCTACCAGGCTCTCCAGGGCTTCAACGCCCCCCGTTAACACAGGTGAGAGCGGGGCGCCTTGCGTCCTGCTCCCGCGTGCTGTTTCTTACTTCCAGGGGTGCTTTTCACCCGCCACACCCCTCGCGGAAATCACACTTCTCCTGTAGGCTGTTTCATAGACGGCACTCTGTCCCAACTCTTTTCGCGCGCCACATGCATACTCGCTGCCGGGTGTCGCCAGAGAAGCTAACTATAAGGGAGGGATTTCCATGCACAATGGCGCCAGGACCGCTACAGGCCGTCCACCCGAGGACGCGCTGGTTTACCTGCCGCACAAGTCCGTGATCGACTACCGCCGCGGGCAGGTGATTTACGACGAGAGCCAGCCGTCCAACGGGATCTACCTGATTGTGCGCGGCCGTGTGAAAACGTCCGTACCGGTGGACGACGGCACTCAGACGGTGATCGAAATCTTTGCGTCCGAGCAGTTCTTCGGCGAAAGCGGGCTCCTGAATCTGGATCGCCGCGGAGAATCCGCCGCGGCGCTCGAAAACACCGCACTCATGAACTGGAGCACGGCCGAAATCGAGGAGCAGATCGAAAGGCAGCCGAAACTCGGCCTGGCCCTGATACAAAACCTGGTGGACCGCTGCGTCGATTTCGAGGAGCGCCTCCAGAGCTTCGCGCTCGATAAGACCCCGGAGCGGATCATGCGGGCCCTGCTGCGCTTTGCCGCCCGGCTCGGCTCGCGCGCCGAAGACGGCTCCATGGGCATTCCACCGCTCACGCACCAGCTCATCTCCGAGTACGTGGGAACGTCGCGGGAGATCGTCACTTTCCAAATGAACCGCCTGCGCCAGGAAGGGTTTATACGTTACTCCAGAAAGGGAATCGACGTATATGCCGAGTCCCTGGCCGAGCAACTCCGGAAGCAGGAACAGCCCGAGCTGTGGCGTGCCGCCGGCGAGCGCGAGTCCGGCCCGTAACGCCGTCCACCGGACGCTGCACGCTATTATGGAGGGGTGAGCAGCGCTATCCCCCCCGAACCCGAAAGTCCGCCGGTCCATGCCGTTCTCGGTCTGGAGCGCGACTACCTTCTTCAGAACTACAACCGCTATCCGCTCGTTCTGCACCGCGGCAAAGGTGCGTGGGTGTACGACACGGCCGGAAAACGGTACCTGGACTTCATCTCCGGCATCGGCGTGAACGCGTTGGGCCACGGCCATCCGCGCATCGTGAGGGTCGTCCGCGAACAGGTGGCCCTGATGATGCACGCGTCGAACCTCTACTACCACGAATACCAGGGTCCGCTGGCCAAGCGCCTGGCCGAGACCAGCGGCTTGCAGCGCACTTTCTTCGCCAATACCGGCACCGAAGCCATGGAAGGCGCCCTCAAGATGGCGCGCGCTTTCGGGCGCGGTCAGAACCCCGACAAATACGAGATCGTCTCCCTGGACAACTCCTTTCACGGGCGCAGCATGGGCGCCCTGTCCGTCACCGGGCAGGCCAAGTACCGCACCGACTTCGAGCCGCTGCTGCCCGGCGTCCGCTTCGTCGCCGCCAACGACGAGGCCGCCCTGGATGCCGCCTGCGGCCCCCGCACGGCAGCCATCGTCATCGAAGTCATTCAGGGCGAAGGCGGCATCTATCCGGTCCAGCAGAGCTACGCCCGGAAGGCCCGCGAACTGGCTGACCGGCATAACGCGCTGCTGATCTTCGACGAGATCCAGTGCGGAGTCGGACGCCCCGGCACCTACTTCGCCTACCAGCGCTTCCAGCCCGTAATCATGCCCGACGTCATGGTGGCCGCCAAGCCGCTCGCCTGCGGACTGCCGCTCGGCGTGGTGGTGGCGAACGAGCGCGCCGCCGCGGCCATCAAGCCCGGCATGCACGGCACCACCTTCGGCGGAGGGCCGCTCGCCTGCCGCGTGGCGCTCGAATTCTTCGACGTGCTGGAGGAATTGCTGCCCTCTATCCAGCGGGTGGGCAGCTACTTCCACGTCTGCCTGAATGAACTGGCCCGCAAGCACACGTTCGTCAAAGAGGTGCGCGGCTTCGGCCTGATGCTCGGCATCGACCTCACCATGCCGGGGAAGCAGATCGTGCTTGACGCGATGAACGAGGGGCTGCTCATCAACTGCACCCACGACACCGTGCTGCGTTTCCTGCCCCCCTACATCATCACCGAGCGCGAGGTGGACACGGCCGTCAGAATCCTTACCAAGTTGTTCGCGCGACTGTAGGTCAGAGCAGGTCTTCGCGTTGGCGCTGTTCCAGCATCTCGACGATCTTGCCCACATCCTGCGCGCGGGCGCGGTCGGCGACGAGCAATGCGTCGGGCGTGTCCACCACTATCAGGTTGTGTATACCTAACAACGCCACGGTCTTGCCCTTCGCGAATGTATAATTGCCCCGGCTATCGTAAGCCAGCAGGCCCGGGGTGAGGGCGTTCCCCTCCGCGTCGTGAGGCATCAGCTCGTACACGGAGTTCCAGCTTCCGAGGTCGCTCCACCCGAAATCGTCGCAGGCGAGACCGGATACCTTCCGGGAGCGTTCCAGAACCGCGTAGTCGATGGAGATCTTCTCGCAGCGTGGAAACACGCGCTTCAGCGCAGCGTGGAAACGGCGGCTGCCAAAGCGCGGCAGGGAGGCCAGCAGGGCGGCGGTGCGTGGCAGGTATTGCCGGAGTTCCTCCAGCACCACGGCGGTGCGCCAAAAGAACATGCCGGCATTCCAGTAGAACCGGCCGGCGGCCAGGTAGCGGCGCGCGGTGGGGGCATCCGGCTTCTCGCGAAAGCGCATCACCGGGACCGGTTCCAGGGCGCCCGCCTTCGTCCCCCGGGGGAACTCGATATAGCCGTAGCCCGTTTCCGCCCACCGCGGCTGAATTCCCAGCACCATGATTCGCCCCTGGGCGGCGGCGCGGAAAGCAACCCTCAGGTGCCGCCGGTAGCGTTGCGGTTTGGTCACCAGGTGGTCGGAAGGAAACACGCCCATCACAGCGTCGGGATCGAGTGAGTGTAGGATATGCGCGGCCAGGCCGATAGCGGGGGCCGTGTTCCGCGCCACGGGCTCAGAGAGGATCTGCTCGGGCGGCACGGCAGGCAACTGCCGGACGATCTCGTCGCGCAGATAGTCGTTGGTAAGCACCCAGATGCGCTCGGGAGGCAGAACCGGCGCCAGGCGCTTCACCGCAGATTGAATCAGCGTCGCGCCGCCGACGACGTTGAGCACCTGCTTGGCGCTCCGTCTCCGGCTGCGCGGCCAGAAGCGCGTACCCCGCCCCCCGGCCAGAATCAGGCCGTAATGATGGCTGTTTGGCATGGAAACTACCCCTTAAGCGGGTATGCGTGGATCAGCATGAACGTCCGGCGCCAGCGCGTCTTGGTGAAAAAGTGCTGCACCAGGTCCATGATGTGGTCGAGGCCGATGCCGGGCGAGGCGAGCGCCTCGGTGGGTGCGTCGTACGACCAGTAAATGATCAGCGGCTTGCCGATAATATTGTCGCGCGGCACGAAGCCCCAGTAGCGGCTGTCGAGCGAAGAGTCGCGGTTGTCGCCCATGGCGAAGTAACCGCCCTCCGGAACCACCACCTCGCCGTTTTGCACGTACTTCTCGAGCATGACCTGCGCCGATTCGGAAACATGGGCGTTGGGCTCGCTGGGGAAATTATCGCGGTACGAATCGATGTACTCGGTCTTGTGGTAGACGTAGGGCTCGTCCATTTTCTTGCCGTTGAGATAGAGCTGCTTGTTAATGAGACGAATCCGGTCGCCCGGAACGCCGATCACGCGCTTCACGAACGTCTGCCGTATATCGACGGGGTAGCGGAACACGATGATGTCGCCCCGTTTCACCTGGCTGTAGGGCAGCAGGTGTTCGGTGATTTTGCCTGGGGGAGCGTAGGCCAGCTTGTCCACCAGCAGGTGGTCGCCGATGAGCAGCGTGTCCTCCATCGATCCGGTCGGAATCACAAAGGCCTGCACCAGCGTGGTGGTGCCGAACAGCAGCAGAACGATGGTGACGGTCCACTCGGCGATGAACCCGCGCTGGTTTTGAACTTTGCGGCGCTTCGGCGAGCCGGCCGCCTCGTCGGCTACCGCGGTGGTCTTCTTTTGCTCCACAGTACAACCATTTTAGCGGAAACCTTGATATTCTGTTGAAAACGGGAAAGCTAGGATCACCTTGAGTACCGCCGCCACTAGTCCTGTCCAAACCCGGCCGAGCCAGCGCCGGTCGCTTGCGCTGGTACTCTGCTGCACCATTCTTGGTGCGGCGGCCCAAATTCTAATGAAATCGGGGGCCGGCCACGTCACGCAACCGGGCCTGGCGGGGGTGGTCATAGGCATGTTGACCGATCCCCGGCTGTTTACGGGCTACGCGCTTTACGCCCTGAGCACGCTGCTGCTGATTCTGGCCCTGAAAGACGGAGAACTTTCGCTGCTGTACCCGGTGATCGCGCTGACGTACGTCTGGGTAACGGCGCTCTCCTTCATTCTCTTCCGCGAGACGGTAAACCCGCACAAGATTGCCGGAATCGCCATCATTGTCGCCGGAGTGGTGGTGCTGGGCCGGAGCAACGGATCGTGACCACCCCGTTCAGCTCGATGGCGCTGGTTCTGGCGGCGTCGTTTATCGGCTCATTCGGCGCCGTGTTTCTGAAATCCGGCTCCGCCGAACTCAAACTGGGCTTTCTTCGCATCCTGAACTGGCGCCTGGCGCTCGGCATAACCCTGTTTGTGGCTTCCTCCCTGTTCTTCGTTCAGGGGATCCGGCACGGGGAACTCTCCGTACTCTATCCCATGGTGTCGCTGGGCTACCTGTGGACGCTGATCTGGTCCCGCATTTTCTTCGGCGAGCCGTTCACCGGCGGCAAGTTCCTCGGCCTCGCCCTGATCCTGGTGGGCGTGTTTCTGGTCGGCCTGGGCAGCCGCTAGGCCACCCGGTCCATCTCGAGAAATTCGCGAATATGCGGATGGTCCGCCCGCGCCAGTTCGGAGACGGGCCCGAAGTAGATCACCTTCCCTTCGAAAAGGAACACCACGCGGTCCGCCACCTTGTACATCAGGTCCAGATCGTGCGTCACCACCACCGAGGTCAACCTCAACTGCCGCTTCAGCCGCACCATGAGGTCGCCCAGGTGCCCGGACATGATGGGGTCCACCATGGTGGTGGGCTCATCGTACAGAACGCATTGCGGCTGCGCCGCCAGCGCCCGAGCGATGGCGACGGCGCGCTTGTACCCGGTGGAGAGATCGCTGGGGTAGGCGTCCTTGGCCTCTAATATGTCCACCATTTGCAGGAGGCCGTTGACGATGTCCTCCTTGTTCGCCTCGTTGTAGTCCTCGCGCAGTTCCAGCGAGAACAGCACGTTCTCGGCCACGGTCAGCGAATCGAACAGCGCTCCGGACTGGAACACCATAGTCACCTTCCTGCGGATGCGCCGCAGCTCCGGCTCCGTAAAGCCGGTGATGTCCTCGTGGGCGACGATCACCCTCCCGCTATCCGGCTTCAAGAACCCCATGATGTGGGCCAGCGTGACCGACTTGCCCACGCCGCTGCGTCCGATAATCGCTACCGTCTCGCCCGCGTTCACGTAAAAACTCGAATCCATCAGCACGGGCTTGTCGAACGACTTGCATACGTGGCGGAATTCTATGTAGTGCGGGTATAGCTCCGGCATGGTCCCTATTACTACTAATACCGGATTCCTCTGCCGGCGGTGCGAACGGTAACGATCCCCGGCGCGGATTCGGATGCCGCGAGGCGAAACTGTCGCGCCTTGCGGCGGAACGCTCGACGCCCTGCCGGATTTCGACGCGTTCCAGGCGGGCCGCCGCTTGGCATGAGAATTGCTCAGAACGATGGCATGAGATCGGAACCATTCGCCATTCAGCTTTTCCGCCGCTTCCTCCAAGGCGAAACCATTGCGCAGCTCTCCCAGGAGCTTGGCATACCGGCCGACCGCATCGAGGTACGAATCCGCGCGGCCGCAAACTACTGGGCGGCGCACACCCCGCCTTACAACGGCTGCGCCGCCGCGTAACCGGTCTCCAGGTGCGCCGCGATACAATGGCGGGCTGTCATATGGGGTTCCACCTTTGGATCGATAGTCAGTACGCTTGGGCGCAAGGCACCTATGAGTACCGCCCTATGGGCGTCGCGGTCATTTCCTGCTCCGATCTCTTTCGTCCCCGCGACTTTTCCCGCACCCGGACGGCTCCCGCCGCGTTCAACAATCCCGCCTATATCGGCCAGTTCGCTTCCATCGGCCACATGAACGAACGCCTGCGTTGCCGCCGCCAGAAGCGGTAGGTTCCGTACATTTCCGCCGCCGGACGATCGGTTACCATAATCGCATCGCAGGTATGGAGTCTTACGATCTCATCGTGATCGGTTCCGGGCCGGCCGGACAACGCGCCGCCGCGCAGGCGACCAAGTGCGGCCGTCGCGCGGTGGTGATCGAGCAGCGCGACGTCATCGGGGGCGCCTGCATCAATACCGGCACAATCCCCAGCAAGACCATGCGGGAAGCCGTCCTGCACCTCTCCGGCTACCGGTACCAGAGCATCTACGGCTCGAACTACCGGGTGAAGGAGAGGATCACCATGGCGGACCTCGGGTTTCGCGTGCAGAACGTAATCAAGACGGAGCTCGACGTCACCCAGGCCCAACTGGCGCGCAACGGAGTGGACCTGGTCCACGGCGCCGCGTCTTTCGTCGATCCCACTCATGTGCGGGTGGAAGGCCCGCGCGGCGCCCGGGACCTGGAGGCGCCCTACGTCCTGGTGGCCACCGGGACGCGCCCGGCGGTTTCGCCGAAAGTCCCTATTAACGGCCGCACTATCATCAATAGCGACCAGATCCTGCAAATGCCCGAGATTCCCCGCAGCCTGATCGTGGTGGGCGGAGGGGTGATCGGCACCGAGTACGCCTGCATGTTCGCCGCGCTCGGTGTGCGCGTGATCATCGTGGAGCGCAAGCCGCGCCTGCTGGATTTCGCCGATTCGGAGATGATCGAGGCCCTCTCCTACCACCTCCGTGATCACGGTGTCACCATGCGGCTGAACGAGGAGGTGGACACGGTGGAGGAAATCCCCGACGGCGGCGTGGTGGCAAACTTGCGGAGCAGGAAGAAGGTTGTCGCGGACGCGCTGCTTTACTCGGTAGGACGCCAGGGCAACGTGGACGACCTTAATCTGGCCGCCGCAGGCCTCGAAGCCGACGCAAGGGGACGCATCAAGGTGGACGCGGATTATCGCACCAGCACGCCCAATATCCTCGCGGCCGGCGACATCATCGGGTTCCCCAGTTTGGCGTCGGTCTCCATGGAGCAGGGCCGCATTGCGGCGGGCCGGCTGTTCGGCGCGGAAGTGCAGTCCGATCCCGGCGTGTACCCTTACGGGATATACAGCATCCCGGAAATCTCATTCATCGGCAAGACCGAAGATCAGCTTACCGCCGAAGACGTGCCGTACGAGATCGGTCTCGCGTATTACCGCGAGACGGCCCGCGGCCAGATCCTCGGCGACACCACCGGACGGCTGAAGCTCCTCTTTCACCGGGAGACGCGCGAGGTGCTGGGCGTACACATCATCGGCGATAACGCCTCGGAGTTGGCGCATATCGGGCAGGCGGTCATGGTGCTCAAAGGCGCCATCGACTATTTCATGGACACCGTCTTCAACTACCCGACCCTGGCCGAGTGTTACAAGGCGGCGGCCTTCAACGGCATCAGCCGGTTGACGCGATTTTAGGGGCCGTAATGATCAGCATCGGAGTATTGGCCACCACGGACATTCGGGCCGGCGTTGTGGAGGCGAACCGGCTCGCGGGAGCGCCCCGCGTCTATCCCGAGCCCGGCGCGCCCGCCGGAACTCTTCAGAAAATGCACGCCGAGCAGGTCCTCGAATGCATACGGGAGCAGGTGGAGGCGCTGGCCGGCGGCAACCCGGTGGGGACGGTGGGCGTGGGGTTTCCGGGCATCATTCGCAACGGCGTAGTTGAGGACTCGCCCAACCTCGCCCAGATGAAGGGCTATCCGCTTGCCGAAGCGCTGCGTGCGGCGCTCGCCGCCGTGGGCATCCCCGCCTCGGTCCGCGTGCTCAACAGCGCGGACGCCCTCGCCGCCGGCCTCGCCGCGACGCGCGGGCGGCTCGGCGATCTCATCCGCGTCTGGTACCTCGGCGAAGGGGTCGGCTTCGGCCGCTATCCGCAGCAGGACGTGCCCTGGGAAGGCGGCCACATGGTGGTTTCGCTCGATCCCAAGGAGCGCTACTGCGGTTGCGGCGGCCGGGGACACCTGGAAGGCATCGTCGGCAGCCGATCCATCCGCCTGCGGTTCCTCGACCTGGAACCCGAGGAGGTGTTCGCGGCCGCCGCCGATGGCGACGCGCGCGCGGCGGAATTCGTGCGGCTATGGCACCGCGCGCTCGCCGCCGGCTGCGCCACCAGCGTACACCTGGAAGGGCCGGGGCGCTTCTTCCTGGCCGGCCCCAACGCGCCGCATGTCAACACCGGCCTGCTCGGCGTCTTCATGCACGAGATGATCAGCATGACGCCGTTGCAAGGCAGCTTCGTCGAGGTGGTCGCGACGGGGCACGAAATCGCGCTGATCGGCGCCGCCGTCCACGCGGCCGCCAGCATCCCCTTACAATAGGGCTTATGCCCGAATTCGACGTGGTGGGCGTCGGGCTGAATGCCACCGATACCCTCCTGGTTGTGCCGCACTTCCCGGCTTACGCCGGCAAGGTCCCGTTCCAGGAGGAGATCATCAGCGCCGGCGGCCAGGTGGCCAGCGCCATCGCCACCTGCGCGAAGCTCGGGCTGCGCACCAAATACATCGGCACGATCGGTGACGATGAGCGCGGCCGGATCCAGATGGACAGCCTGCGCCAGTGGAACATCAACCTGGATCACGTGCAGATCCGCCGCAACTGTCCCAACCAGTCCGCCTACATCATCATCGACCGCAGCACCGGCGAGCGCACCGTGCTCTGGAGCCGCCCCGACTGCCTGCGCATCGACCCCTCCCAGATCGCTCCGGAGCAGATCACCTGCGCGCGGCTGCTGCACATCGACGGGCACGACACTCCCGCGGTGGAACACGCCGCCCGTCTGGCCCGCGGCGCCGGCATCCCCGTGACCGTGGATGTGGATACGATTTACCACGGCTTCGACCGCGTCCTGCCGTTCGTGGACTACCTGATCACCAGCTCCGAATTTCCCACCCAGTGGACTAACGAGCGCGATCCCTTCCGGGCGCTCGAAATGATTCAACGCGAGTACGGCATGCGGGTCGCCGCCATGACGCTCGGCGCCCACGGCGCGCTGGCGCTGGAGGCCGGAGTATTCCTGTACGCCCCGGCCTTCGTGGTGAATTGCATCGACACCACCGGTGCGGGCGACGTGTTCCACGGGGCGTTCTGCTATGCTGTTCTCGAAGGCATGCCCACGCTGGAAGCACTCGAGTTTTCCAATGCCATGGCCGCTCTCAACTGCACCGCCCTCGGGGCCCGCGGCCGCCTCGCAACCCTGACCGAAGCGCGCGCCCTCATCGCCCGCGCCGAACGCCGCGTGCATCCCGAATATCACGCGCGGTCCCTAAGCGCCGGCATGTAAATGTTCCCCCTTCGCGACGCGCAGCCCAGTTACTCCCGGCCGGTGGTGACGGTGCTCCTTATCATCGTCAACCTGGTGGTTTTCCTGTACGAATCCATGCTGGATCCGTATTCTCTGAACCATTTCGTCGAAGTCTACGGGCTGGTGCCGGCCAATCTCCACCTGACCTCGCTGTTCACCTCCATGTTCCTGCACGGAGGCTGGATGCACGTGCTGGGCAACCTCTGGTTTCTGTGGATCTTCGGCGATAACGTGGAGGACGTGCTGGGCCACGGCAAGTACCTGATGTTCTACCTGCTCTCCGGCGTGGCGGCGGCGGCCGGGCAGATCATCGTCAATCCCGATTCCGGCGTCCCCATGGTGGGCGCCAGCGGCGCGATTGCCGGAGTTATGGGGGCGTACATCGTGAAGTTCCCGCACGCGCGCATCCTGACCCTGGTGTTCATTTTCCTGTTCATCACTACGGTTGAGGTTCCGGCGGTCCTGATGCTGGCCTACTGGTTCATCATCCAGCTCTTCAGCGGGGTGGGCTCCATCGCGCGTACTCACGCGACTCAGGGCGGCGTCGCGTTCTTCGCGCACGTGGGCGGCTTCGTCGCCGGCATGGTGCTTGTCAAAGTTCTGGGAACCAAACAGCCCTACCGCCGCCGCCGCGATCTCACCTGGTAAGACCATGCCGCTCGACATCCTCGCCATTGCCGCGCATCCGGACGACGTGGAACAGACCTGCGGCGGCACCCTGATCCGCATGGCCGAGATGGGATACCGCGCCGGAGTCCTGGACCTCACCGCGGGCGATATGGGCACGCGCGGCACGCCGGAAACGCGCATCGCCGAATCCGAAGAGGCCGCGCGCCGCATGCTGCTCGCGTGGCGCGGCAACATGCGCATGCCGGACGCGCGGCTGGAAAACACGCTCGCCGCGCGCATGTCCCTGGCGGTGAAGATCCGCGAGCTGACGCCGCGCCTGGTGATCCTGCCTTACTGGGAAGCCCGGCACCCGGACCACTACCGCGCCGGAGAGATGGCGCGTGAAGCCTGCTTCCTCGCGGGGCTGGCGAAGCTCGACTCCGCTACCGCCCCTCACCGCCCTTACAAGGTGATCTACTCGTCGCTTTACGCCAACGTGACTCCGACCTTCGTGGTGGACATCTCCGCGCAGTTCGACCGCCGCATGGCCGCGCTGCTCAGCTACCGCTCGCAATACGGCGGCGGCGAGGCCAGCGACCTGTTCCCCGGCGAAGGCGAAATCCGCGAGCGCCTCGCGGCCATCGCGCGCTTTTACGGCAACCTCATCGGCGCCAGATACGGCGAGCCCTTTGTCAGCAAGGAAACCATGCGCGTGGACGATGTGGTGGCGCTCGGCGTGCGCAGCTTCTGACCTCAGTACTCGATCTGCATGAACAACTGCATCTGCCGTCCGTTCTGCGCCTCGATCAGGCCGCCGTACGATGGCAGGCGGTCGCGGCCCGCGGCGTAATACGGGCTCACCCGGACGGCATTCGAGTGGTTCAGCAGGTTGAAGCTCTCCACGCCGAATTGCACCCACATCCGCTCGTGCTTGACCCGGATCGTCTTCATCGCGCGCAGGTCCATGGACACGGTGGCGGGGCCGAAGTACGGGTTGCGCGGCATGCCTTCCGGCCTCGCGCTGATAGGGTACGCGCCGGTGTAGTCCGCCGTCAGGAGTGCGTTGATCGGCCTGCCGCTTCCCGCGGTGAACACCGGCGCCAGTGTGATGCTCTCCATACCCGGGCACTCGAACACGGCGCTGAGCCCCAGCCTGTGAAGCTGGTGCTGCCGCGAACGTGACCAGTCTTGGCGGAGGTTGTCCGGATCCGAGGGCTGCTCGTCGAAGTCGGAAGCGTCGTCCTTCGCCTGGCCTGCGGCGTAAGAGAAGAGGAACGTCAACTCGCGGCTCATTCTGCGGTTGAGCGCGATCAGGGCGCCGCGGTATTCCGAGCGCGCGGTCTGCTCCAGCAGGTAATGGCGAATTCGGGGCAGGTGAAATCCGCTTACCGCGCTTGCTTCCACGGTGAGCGTGGTGTTCTGTCCGAAGCCCCGCTCCGCACCGGCGCTGAACTTGCGGCTGTAGGTGGAGGGGAAGCGGTCCGACGCCCGGTACACATGGTGCGCGATTCCCGCCACCGGCTTTGAACTTTGCAGCGCGCGCACCGCATCGGCGCCGGTCGCGTACTGCTCGAAACTGTTCTGCGCCGCCTGGTTCAGGTAGGCGAGCGGATAGCGGTCGCTGAACAGGCCGAAGCCCGCGCGAAACACCAGCGGAGTCTTCGGCCAGGGCCGCCACGCCAACCCCAAACGCGGCGAGAAATTATTGGATGACGGCGGCAGGCCCGCGGGCATGCGCTGCCGGTCGTACCGCACGCCCGCTTCCAGCAGCAGCTCCGGGTTCAGTTGCCAGCGCTCCTGGATCCACAGCCCCACCGGCACGGTATTCAACCGCGTGCGCGCATCGCCGAACGCCTGCAAGAACACGTCCGGAGTCCCGCGCGCGAAATCCGCGAGCGTGGGAAAAATGAAGATGCCTCCAAACCGGTTGGCGATGCGCGAATCGAGGGTGACGCCGTGCACATCCGCGCCCGCGCTCAGCCGGTGCCGTCCCAGCACGAAGCTGAAGTTCTCCACCGCCTGGTAATGGTTCTCCGTGCGGTCCCCGTTCAGCCTGTACGACTGCCCGAAGCTCACCACTCCGGGAATCTCGAACATCGGCCCGTCCGTGTTCGGGCGGACGGTCTGGCTCCGCTGCGCCACCTGCACGCGAAATTCGTTCACCCTGGTGGGAGAGAGCACCGAGACCCAGTTGCCCGCCAGCGAGTGGTCCGTGGTCGTGCTGCGCCCCAGCACGGAACGGTCCTGGAAATTCTCCGATCCCTGCATGTCGCCGGCCACGCGGCCCCGGGAAAACGCATAGCGCAGTACGAAACCGTCCCGCGCTCCAAGCTGGTGATTGAGCTTGAACGAGGCCTCGGCGCCCCGGTCTTCATTCGGAAAAAGCCCGCGCGAGACGCGCGGGCCGATGATTGCCGCGGCCTCCTCGGGGGTTTCGGACCTTTCCTCTCCGGATTCCCGCTCGTATTCGACCGCCGCCGAAAAGAACGTGCGGTCGCGGCGGATGGGACCGCTCGTGGAGACGCCCGGCTGGTAGCGGCGCCCCCGCGGCTTGACCGTTCCCTCGGCTTCCGGCCCGCGCGCGTTTAACCCTTCGTTCTGCGCGAAGAAGGTCCAGTCGCCGTGCCACAGGTTGACGCCGGAGCGCGTGACCACGTTCACCAGGCCCCCGGCGGCGCCGCCCAACTCCGCGCCGACGCTCACGCCGGAAACGCGGAACTCCTGAATCATTTCCAGGCCGACCGCCACGCGGTTGCCGCCGGTGAACTCGTCGCGGTTGTCCACGCCGTCGATGCTGATGCTGTTGTTGCGCCCGCTCAGACCCGCGAAGCTGAAACCGCTGTCCGCCATTGGACTCCGCGGCGCGCTCGCCACGCGGGCGGTGCTCGAACCGCTCGAAGCGCTCACGCCTGGCGCCAGGCTGACGAAGTTCAGATAGCTGCGGTTCGGCGCCGGAGCCTCTTCAATCCGGTCGTATCCGAGCGCCACGCTCGAGGCGCTCGCCGCGGCCTCCACCACATCGGACTTCTCCGTGACCTCGACCTTTGTCTCCACTCCGGCCAGCGGGAGCGTGATCCGCTGGACCACGATCTGGCCCACCGAGACCAGGAAAGGCGCGACATTCACGGGCGCGAAACCCGCGCGCTCCGCCCGCAGCGTGTAGGTGCCGATGGGCAGCCCCACCATGCTGAACTGGCCGTTCTCGCCGGTTTCCGCGGTGCGGGCGGCTCCGGATTCCACGTTGCGGGCCTGGACGCTTACATTCGCGGCTGGCGCGCCGCTCGGGTCGAGGACCACACCCTGTATGGTTCCCGTGGGCGAGGTCTGCGCATGGACATGCAGCAGGCACAACAGCACGAGTGGAAAAGCACGCACCATTGCGCTTATTCTCGCAAATGGCGGATCAGCGTACGCGGTCGGGAAACGAGAACTCCGGGTCGAGATCCACCGGCACGCCGCTTGCCGATTCCAGCGCGCGTTGAAGTTCCGGCTGCATCCGCCCATACTGCGCGAACCACGCCTCGGCCCCGGCGCGATCGCCCGCGGCTTCGATCTCCAGCAGCCGTTTCGCAAGCGCGGCGATCGCGGCTTCCATCCGGGTCGCGTCCACCGCGTAGCGCCCGCCCGCGTGCGCAATAGCGCCCTGCTGCCGCAGATAGTTGAACTCCATCAGCTCCGCGCGCCCGTGCGCCTCGCCCGTGCCGAAGCGCATGGAGCGCAGCATTCCCGCCGCGTAGGAAGCGTAATACTCCGGCAGCCGGTCTTTCGCCAGTGCGCCGCGGCGCGCCAGCAGCGGGACGGTGAACATCCCCACTACGTCCGCCTTGGCTTCCTCCAGCGCCGAGTACACCGGCCCGATGGCCTCGCGCATGTCCACCTGCTTTCCGCCCGCGCGCGCGAACACCGGACCCAGGCCGTGCGCGATCTCGTGCAGCACGGTGCCGATCAGATAGCCCTCGCCGCTTACTTGCGCTGCCTGGTCCGGGCGCATCAGCCGCTGCGCCACGGGCAAGATGACGTACTTCACGCGCGCGTCCATGAAGTTCTTGAAGAAGATCTTCTTGCTGCCCTTCCGCTCGTGGATGCGCGGATCATTGGGCAGGTTGTCCGCCACCGCCTGGTAGCCGTGCCGCAGGTCGCCGGAGCGGAAGGGCGAATCCATCACTTCCATGGGCGTCGCCAGGCCCAGCTTGGAGGGACGGCCGGCGGCCGGCAGCGGCAGCGCGTCCTGCATCTCCGGCACATAGCGCTCGAACAGCGCCAGCCGCGCGCTTTCCGGCTCGTTGCGGATAAGCACGGCCGCGCCGTAGGCGGTCTTCACCCCGAGCAGTTCGTCAATGTACGTCTCGTACGGCCCGAAGATCACGTCGAATTTCGGGTTCTTCAGGTCGAGCCACGCCAGGTCGCTCGCCAGGTAGTCGTCGGTGAGCAGCGCGCCGGCGCGCAGCCGCAGGAAGCGCGCGAAAGCTGCGTCGGCGCTCAACGCCGCCGCTTCCCGCAGCAGCCGCGCCGCCGGCTCCAGGAACTCGCGGTACTCCACGTGGTAGGGCACGGTGCGGAAGCCGTCCTTCACCACGGTGTAGCCGCTGTAAGTCGCTTCACGCTCCCCCGGATGCGCGCGAACGTGCGCCTCGATCTGCTCGCGCGTAACGCCCGCCGGGTACAAGGCGCGGCCGGGCGGCGCCGGGGCGGAGCCCGCAAACGGCCGGTTTTCGTTCAAGAGATCGAAGCGGCTGCCGTTGATCATCAGCAGCCGCTTCAGTTTCGGATCGGTTGCGGTCTGGTAGAGCCGCAGTCCTTCGGGATCGTTCTGCCGCCAGTAGATATCGCCCAGGCAGCGGGACGCCTCCACCAGCCGCTCCACAAGCTCCCGCTCGCGCGGCGCGAGCGCCACGGGCTCGTACGCCATGCGGACCGGCTTCCACCTGGCCAGAATGCGGTTCAGGTCCGCGCTGGTCACGGCAAGGCCCAGCGCGAGCGCGCTAGACGTCGCAAATGCGAATGGCTTCTTCCATGCACGCAATCGGATCTTTCGTCGGGCCGTACTCGTGCGCCAGGTAGCCGGTGTAGCCGGTCTTGACGATCGCCTCCGCGATGGCCTTATAGTTCAGCTCCTGATTCTCGTCGAGCTGATGCCGGCCCGGGTTGCCCGCCGTATGGAAGTGCCCGATCCACTGGATGTTCTCCTGAATGGTCCGGATGATGTCCCCTTCCATGATCTGCATGTGGTAGATGTCGTACAGCAGCTTCACCCGCGGCGAATTGACGCGCTTGCAGACCTCGACCCCCCACTTCGTATGATCGCACTGGTAGTCGGGGTGGTTCACCTTGCTGTTGAGCAATTCCAGACACAGCGTGACGCCCTTGTCTTCCGCCACGGCCTTGATCTGGTTGAAAAACTTCACCGAGTTCTCGATCCCCTGATCGTCCGGCAGTCCCTTGCGCTCGCCGCTCAACACGATCACGTTGGGCGCGCCCGCCGCCGCGGCTTCGTTGATGCTCTTGCGCATGCCCTCCAGGATGCGGGGGTGGTTCTCAATCCGGTTGATCCCGTCACGAATGCTTGAAGCGCTTGGCGCCATGGTCGGGATGAGGCCGTTCTCTTTCAGGATGGGCCAGTCCGCCGGTCCCACCAGGTCGATGCCCTTCAGCCCGAGCCGCGCGGCCTGCTTGCACATCTCGGGGAACTGCATGCCGCGAAAGCACCCGCGCGTGGCGGCCTGCTTCAAGCGGCCCTTCAACTTCGCCTGCTGCGCCGAGGCAACCGCCCTGCCGGCCAGCGCCGAACCGGCCACCGCCGGCAAAAAGGATCGTCTGGTCATGCTCCTTATGTTATCAATGAGTTTGAACACATGGGCCGTTTCGTTCGCCGGGCCGTCTACTTTGTGAGCGCCGTCGGGTTGACGCTGCTGTTCGGCACCGCCGGCTTCACTCTCATCGAGGGCTGGCCTCTTTTCGACTCCTTCTACATGACGCTCACCACCATGGCCACGGTGGGCTACCGGGAGATTCACGACCTCAGCGCCGCCGGACGCATCTTCAACATCTTCGTGATCATGTTCGGCGTCGGAACCATGTTTGTCGGCATCGGCATCATTACCCAGTCGGTCATCGAGATAGAGCTTGGCGACGTGTTGGGCAGGAGGCGACTCAAACGGATGATCGAGAATCTTCAGGACCATTTCATCGTGTGCGGCTTCGGGCGCGTCGGCCGCGGCGCGGCCGACGAGCTGAAAGAAGCCGGCGTCCCCTTCGTTGTGATTGACCGCGACCCGGAGCGCGTGGAGCGCGCCCTCGCCGCCGGGATGATCGCCCTCAACGCCGATTCCACCCGCGACGAGACGCTGCGCCAGGTGCGTGTCGAGCGCGCCCGCGGCATGGTGGCGGCGCTCGCCACCGATGCCGACAACCTCTTCCTCCTGCTCTCCGCCAAGGCGTTGAACCCGGCGCTCTACGTGGCCGCGCGCGCCGCCGAGGAGGGCGCCGACGCCAAGATGCGCCGCGCCGGCGCCGACGCCGTCTTCGCACCCTACGCCATCACCGGCCACCGCCTCGCCCAATCGCTGCTGCGCCCCCACGTGGTCACCTTTCTGGATTTCGCCACTTCCCACCTCGCCCCGGGAGTCACCATGGAACAGGTGCGCGTCTCGGGAAACAGCGAGGTGGCCGGTAAAACCCTCCAGCAAATGCAAATCGGCCGCGACCTGGGTGTGATCGTCCTGGCCATCCGCAAGGAGGGCGGAGAGATGCTCTTCAATCCGCCGGCGCAAACAGCCATCAGCGGAGGGGATTACCTAATCCGAAGTTCCTGACGGTTTCGTAGGCTTACCCCTTTACTTTGAATGAGGTGGGCCTGAT